>JAEWVF010000024.1 GCA_023459215.1 Chloroflexota bacterium | reverse complement strand
AATAACCTTGTACTCGGCTTACTCATCGACAAACAGAAATTCCGTTATTTACCAGATGCGCGTCGACTTTTTGCCGCTCAACCTGAACAAGCTTTTGCCCTCATTTCTCGACTTTAAGAAAGCCCTGAAAATGGATATGCGTACTATAACGGGTTATAATCTCTCAATTGTCTGATCCTGATCAGACAAAAAAATATTCGGGATAATATAATTTCCATGAGCTTTGAGTGCATAAATGTTTCGCAAACATACTCTTCCAAGACCGCCGTCGAAGCCTTGGAAGGAGTAACGTTTTCTGTCGCCCAGAATGAATTTGTTTGTATTGTTGGCCCCAGCGGATGTGGAAAAACTACGCTTTTGAAGTTGATCGCGGGGCTGCTTCGGCCTTCGCAGGGCCGCATTATTTTTCCTCTGGAAGCAGATGTTTCACGTCCTAGAACTGCCATGGTTTTTCAGATCCAGGGGCTTTTCCCGTGGATGTCAGTGCTGGAAAATGTTGCCTTCGGCCTGGAAATGCGCGGAATGCCGCAAAAAGAGCGGAATGCCCGCGCCAGCGACTTTGTAAAGCGGGTTGGGCTGGGCAACTTCCTGTATGCCTATCCTCACCAGCTTTCAGGGGGCATGCGCCAGCGGGTGGCGATCCTGCGTGCTTTTTTGTCTGATCCGCAAATTCTATTAATGGATGAACCATTTGGCGCGCTGGATGCGCAAACGCGGATTTTGATGCAGCAAGAGCTGTTGAACACCTGGCGTGAAAACCCAAAAACTGTGGTTTATATTACCCATGACATCGAAGAAGCGATTTTGCTGGGAGATCGCATCCTTGTCATGAGCGGCCGACCGGGAACCATCCGGGCTGATATGCCTGTGATGTTGCCCCGCCCGCGCAGCCTGGATACCAGGGTGAACCCTGAATTTGAGCACCTTCATCGACAGATTTGGGACTTGATAGAGATGGAAGTTCGCCGCGGGCTCAGGCTGGTCGAATGAATACAGACAAGAAGCCATCTCCGCGTTTTCCGGGTCAAATATCTTGGAGTAGCCTGATCGTTTTGTTGGCATTTACCGCGCTGTGGGAGATGCTGGCAAGATTAGGCGTAATCTCGAAGCTGTTTTTCCCGCCTCCGCTGGTCATCGTGCAAACCCTGTTCAAGATGATCCTGTCTGGCCGCCTGCTGGAGCATCTCACCGTTTCGCTAGGACGGATTGGCCTGGGTATTTTTATCGGGATTATTTTTGGCGTTCCGCTTGGAATTATGATGGGCTGGCTTCCGAAATTGCGTGCCATATTCGACCCATTGATCGCTTCGCTGCACCCCATTCCGAAAATTGCCATTTTTCCGATCATATTGATCATTTTTGGCATTGGTGAAACAGCCAATATCGTAGTTATTGCTGTTTCTGCATTTTTCCCGGCCGTGGTGAACAGTATGACGGGTGTAATGCATATTGATCCGGTTTATTTTGAAGTGGCAAAAAATTATGGGGCCAATCGATTAAAGACATTTGCGAGAATACTTTTACCAGGCAGCCTGCCGATGGTGCTGAGCGGAATCCGGCTTGCGGCAAATACTGGTCTCTTAATTGCGATTGCGGTCGAGCTGGTTTCTGCCAAGCGGGGACTGGGAGTTTTGATCTGGTTTTCCTGGCAGACTTTGCGGATTGAGGAATTATACGCAACGCTGCTTGTGGTTGCCTTGCTTGGTGCTTTTTTTAATATCGGTCTTAAATACTTAAATATTTATTTTGCTCCTTGGGCATACGATCAAGGTGTATACGATTAGGCTCACTTTTTTAGATAGGGGATAGCACGGTTGTGTTGTTCTAAAACGCTATTGTAAATTGACATATAAGTTTCGGCTGCCGTATGAAGGCTGTAATTGTTTTTGATCCTTTCTCGCGCTAATTCCCCTAGATGAAGACGCTCTATTTGAGTGAGTTTGAGAAGTTTTATGCACCCATTTGCGATTTCCTCAGCTGAATTGGGTAAAACGGAGATTCCTGTATTGCTGACCACCTGGGCTTGATCGCCAACATCTGTGACCACGCACGGTATTTTGCAGGACATTGCCTCACAGATAGTGAGAGGTAATGCTTCATCACGAGAACTGGATACTAATAAATCCAAGCCGGGGAGTACCCCCTCAAGGCGGGATTGCAATCCGAGAAGGTGAACACGTTCACCAAGTTTTGCCTGATCCAGCCATACGGATAACTGGCGATTTTTCCAGTCTATATCGCTGCCACACATAACAAAATGAACATTGGGGTGCATTGTCTTGATAATGCTGGCTGCTTTTATGAAAATTTCGTGACCTTTTGATGGGTGAAACCTGCCGCAATGTCCGATCAATATTGTATCTTTGGGTATGCCAAGCTGGACACAAAGATCACTATGTGCATTTGGTAGTGGAAAAAAGCGATTTGTGTCAATTCCATTAGGAGCGAGAACCATCTTTTTTGCTTGGAATCCCATTGCAATATGGGAACTGTATGTACTTTGTGAACAACAAGCAATTTTTGATGGAAGTAACCCAGACATAATTCGATTAATTTGTACTACGATCCAGGTACTCAGTTTGAAAATGTGGTTCGATCCTAGATTATGGTGAATGCCCCAAATAACTGGCACTCCACTTAATCGTCCTGCAAGCCCGCCCGCTAGATCGGCGTGATACATCCAGGTTTGTAATATATCTGGTTTTTCTTGTCGAATAATAGCTATCAGTTTAAAGAGGCCCCGTAAGGAGAGCTTTCCTCTTGGAATATTGAGAAAGAAAACAGGAATTCCATTTTCTTCTAATCGACCAGCTAATGTGTTGTGTGAAGTCAGCGAAACGACCGAACTGGTTACCTCATGTTGTTTCAGAAAAGATGCTAATTCTGTCAGCATCGTTTGTGACCCGCCATACTCCAGCCCGGTAATTAAGTGAAGTACTTTCATCTCTTGATGATCTCTGCAAAAAGGGTTAGATACATCGAAGTGGCTTTTTCTATTGTGAAACGGTTTGCAGAATCAGAAAGATTAGATTGCAGAGTAGGGGTTTGTAGAGTTTTGTCGATTGCATCAGACAGAGCAAAAACATCGCCAACGGGCACTAGTTGGCCAAGCAGGCCCCCTTGCAGAATTTCGGCTGGGCCACTTGGGCAGTCTGTTGATACTATCGGACATCCGCAAGCCATCGCCTCAACCAGGACGCTGGGGAAACCTTCCCAGGCCGATGTGAGCACAAATACAGCTGCCCGTGACATGAAAGCATACGGATTGGCGGCATAGCCAGGCATTTGTACAGACTCAGCCAATTTCATTTCTCTCGCCTGCCTTTCGATCTGCGGCCGCTGGCTACCCTCTCCGAGAATTAATAATCGAACCGGAGTTTTCTTGGTCACCAGGCCAAATGCCTTGAGCAGTGTGGCGAAATCTTTTTGGGGTTCGAGGCGGCCCACGGACAGGATCACCGGCAGTTGGCCTGGCTCAAGCCACGGGTGGTTTGCTGGTTTCCGGGCAGAATCTAAGAGCCCGTTATAAACCAGAGGGTTATAGATAACCGTGATGCGCGATGCCGGGATTTTTGTCCAGTTTGATAAGCTTGTTGCCACACCTTGTGAGACCGCTACAATTCGATCTGCAAATGGATACAGGTGGGGAGTTAATCGAGTTGATAAATGCTCTTTCAGCGATTGAGCATTTTTATACACCGATTGAATATCATTGTGCTCACTGATTACCAAAGGTGTTTTTGTTCCGGCCAACCAGCGGGCGAGAATGGCCGTCAGGTTGACATGATACTGGGCCGACATCAAACAATCGGGGCGCTCTTTCTGCAGGTAACGGATCAGCATCGGAAGCCTGGCCAACATGCCACTGCCGCCCAGTTCGATGATCCGCACTTCGGCGGGGACCAGCTCCTTGAACGGGCCGGCAGCTTTTCCCACGACCAGATCCACTGACAGCCCGTTCTGTTTCAGTCCCGTTGCCAGATTGATCAGCGCGCGTTGAACGCCGCCACCTTCCAGAGATGGAAGTAACAGGGCAATATGCAGCTTCATGCCTTCAGCCAATCTGTCAGGTCACGTTCAATTAACCTTTGAAGCGAAATTATCTCACCTTCAAATTGGGATTTGAGTTGCTGCTTCGTATTTTCGCGCATGGGCGGGTAATGGGTTGGGCGCAGGTTCATACGGATAAGCTGTTCTTTAACGAAATAGCGGGCTTTTTGCGGAATAAAACGCTTGAGTTGTTCGCGGAATGCGGACTGACGCCGTAACCAGCGCTGCAAGCTCATGCTGCGCGGCAGGGCTGCCGGGTTGCTAATCGTCAATTTCATAGGAAAGATGTCAGAGTCCATGTTTAAAAAATCTTTTATAACAGCCAGTGTCTGTGTGAGTCTGGCCTCAGCCAGGTCTTCGTAGAGCAGAAATAGAAATTTCTCGCGCGGAAAAAATGCCAGGAAGTGCTGAATTTGTTCAACATACTGACTGCCGCGAACGTACCCGTACAACATGGCCCCCCTGGTTTGTAATGTGGCGTGTTGACCTTTGAGCCTTTCTGCTTCTGCATCCAGCGCATCTTCAAAGGATAAGGATTCGTTGCCCTCGCGCACCATATTCCAATACCAGGAGTAAGCTCGCACAACCGGGTCTCGTAAAATGACGATCATCTCCGGACCACCAGGATATACCTTCTTTAAACGCGGAGCAACTTTCTCTGCCCAGTAGAGGTAATGCGGGGTTGCGTCTCCGCGCCGGGGGCAGGATTCCGACCCCTTGAAAAAGCTTTTTGCGTACCAGTCCAGTCCTTGGGCGTAGAGTGCATCCTGGCTGAAAAACATCGGTTCTTTTGAGAAAGGAAAATAAACTTGCGGGTGCTGTTTGAGCAGGTCGTGCAGGCTGGTTGTCCCAGATTTGGCGGCGCCAAGGATAAAAAAATTAGGCAGAACCATCTTATTTGATGACTTTCTTTTTGATCCCGGTTGCCAGAGACTTTATGCGGAGCCCGGTCAGGGCATCAAGCAGGATCAGGTAAATTCCCGGGGCTTGAAGCGGAAAACTGAACAGGGATTTCATGGCGTATTCACGCATTTTGGATCGATTGCCCTCTCGTTCATACTGGTAGGCCACATCTGCCCACATACGGGCAATTTTCCTGTGTGCGAATAAATATCCGTAACGCGCATAATCGGCAGCGTGTTTTTCGAGCATAATGATTCTGGAATTTTCCAGTCGTTCTGCTGAGCGCTGGGTGTGCTGGAAAACCCAGGCCAGAGGATGCGGCACAACAAACAAGCGTTCGACCGCCGTCAGCCGAAGCAACCAGTCATTATCCTGGCCCCGGCTCAAGGCAGGGTCGAATCCACCCAGGCGCTCAAAAGCTGCTCGCCTTACCAGGAGAGTGGTGCCCATATGCAGGATATCGTGAAATAAGATCTGGCGATGCTCGGCCTGGCGCGCAGAAGGGATGATCTGTTTCGTGTTGTTTTCGCGAACATGAAAATAGCCTGTTGTGCAGCCCATGATATTCGGATGCTGCTCGATAAAATCCATCTGAGTTCGTAACTTATCTGCATGCCAGAAATCGTCCGAATCTAAAAAAGCCAACCATTTTGTGGTTGCTTCTTGAATTCCTGTATTCCTGGCGGCTCCGGATCCCATGTTGGATGAATGCACGATGCAACGAACTCGAGAGTCTTGATATGATTGTGCGATTTGCAAGGTTTCATCACTAGAGCCGTCGTCTACGATCAGCAACTTGAAATCTTTAAAGCTTTGAGTCAGAACGCTGTCTATAGCGCGGCCGAGCGTTTTGGCCCGGTTGTAAGCTGGGATGATAACGGTGACAAGCTCGGTCATGCAGAAATATACCCTGTTTTGGCTGTTTCAGATTTCTTATCTAAGGGCTGGCAGTCGAGTACTTCCCAATTGGAGGGCATTGCGATATGCCCCTTCCACTGGATACCTGCCTGGGCCAGAAAACTTCCATTGTCCACCACTTCAAACGGGCAAACATGCTCGATACGGTCAAGGATTGTTTCGAAACGGTTGTGACGCATGATTGCGTACAGGCTAACCCGATAATTGCCGGGCGCTAATAGTTGTTTTGGAAGTTGGACACGGTAAGTGTAACTGCCCGGTTTGCGGGATGTAAAGCTGGCTTGATCCATTTCGACATCATATGTGGCCAGCAAAATATCAAGGCTTTCTTCAAGAATATACATCCGTAAATAAGTGCGGTAGGATAGTTCGCGCACATCGACCGTGATTTCAAAGCTGACTGCATCATCATGCCCAAAGCGACCGGCGGAAAGCGTATTTTCAAAAACCGCTTTAATTTGCATAAACTGAACCGTCAGAGCAGGATTCGCCTGGCGCTGCACCATTGTTGCCTGCTGAAGCGCGCCCTGGTTGAGATAGGCATCAACTGCCGAAGCTACCTCGCCGTGGTATTTGAGTTCACCGCGCTCCAGAAAAGCACCGGTTTGGCACAAAGCCTTGATCGCAGCCATATTATGACTGACAAATAAAACTGTGCGGCCACCCTGAATAGCGCTGCCCATTTTTTTTAGGCTCTTTCGTTGAAAAGCGATATCGCCGACCGCCAAGACTTCATCGACGAGCAAAATTTCCGGTTCGAGGTGGGCAGCCACAGAAAAGGCCAGTCGCATACGCATTCCGCTTGAATAGAATTTCACTGGCGTATCCAAAAACTCCTCTATTTCTGAGAAGTCAACAATTTCATCAAGCTTGGCACTAATTTCCCTTCTGCGCATCCCCAATATGGAACCGTTAAGATAAATGTTTTCCCGCCCAGTTAACTCGGGATGGAAGCCGGTGCCGACTTCGAGCAAAGAGCCAACTCGACCCCAGAGCCGCGCTTTTCCTCGGGTTGGAGTGGTTATCCGCGAGAGAATCTTAAGCAAGGTGGTTTTGCCTGATCCGTTATTACCAATAATGCCCACGGATTCGCCTTCTTTAACATCGAAACAGACGTTTTGAAGCGCCCATATCGAAGGCTGATTGCTGTTTTCTTCTTTCCCCATAAATCTTTGCGAAATGGAACGAACCGCATTGCCGAAATCACTCTGCAATGTTTCGGTAAAGTTTTGGTTTCGCAGTTTTCGCCCAATACGATAGCGTTTGCTTATTTTTTCAATTCGAATGGCATAGTTTGTCATATTAGAACCGCAAACGTCAATTCCATGTGCTGGAAAAACATTATGCCGCTGATCAAAAGTGCAACAATCATAGCGGCTGAAATCAACAGCCAGTAGCCACCTGAAAAGGGCGCTCCATAAATAGCCCACCGAAAGCCAGCGACAACGCTATTCATGGGATTCAGGTTATATAGCCATAGCCAGTCTTGAGGGATGATGGTGCTGGGATATACCACCGGGGTGACAAACAGCCAGATTTGCACCAGGAATGGAGTGATGAATTTGATGTCACGATAGCGCACAACCAGCGCTGAAAGCCACAGGCTGATCGCCAGGGCAGTAAAAATCGCGATGATAATAAAAAAAGGAAGTAACAGCAACTGCCACGAAAAGGGCACTTGGTAGTAGATCATCAGGCCCAGCAAAATAATGAAAGCAATTCCGAAATCGGCCAATCCGCCCAGCACGGACGATGCTGGCAAAATCGAACGGGGAAAATAAACTTTCGTAACCATGTTCTGATTAAGGATCAGGGAAGATGCCGCTTCAGTCAGGGCCCGAGAGAAAAGCTGCCAGGGTAACAATCCGGCATACAAGAAGATCGGATAAGGAATATCCCCTGTGGACATGTTGGCTAGCCGGCCAAAAATTACGCTGAAAACGATCATTGTGATCACTGGCTGGAGAACTGCCCAGGTCACCCCCAATAACGTTTGCTTATAGCGCACCTTGATGTCGCGCCAGATGAAAAAAAATAATAATTCCCGAAAACGCCAAAGCTCGGATAGGTTCAGGTTGATAAGCCTGTGTGGCGGCTCAACAACCACCTCGGATAATCTGAACGAGCCGGCCTGGCCGGCTGCAGATGCATGTTCGCTTGGATTTATCATAATGTTTGTTTTTCTGAAATGCCGGGTCGGAAATGAAAATTGCTGCGCGGCCCCAGATTTTATGTGTTTTTCGCTGCGCTGGTTTTATTACGACAATTGTAATCTAGATTTGCTTTTAGACTTTGCAAACGATATAATCGTCAAAACTTTTCAGAAATCCTTTATTGCATGCTCCTGGGATAAGTGTTTGTCTCAGGAGTTGATTGTTCAAGTACAGTTTCCAATAATGAAAAATTCTAACTTGTCCCAGCCCATTCCTTTTGCGATCGATGAGATACATGGTTCGCTGAATGAACGACTCGAAAAAGTAATCGAGAACTTGCCTGAAGGGCACCTTGCATACCACGACCCTCATTCGGATGTTTCGTATGCGCAGTTGTTTGAAAATGGCAAGCGTCTTGCTGCCGCTCTGGCTATTGATCTTGGTTCTGATGCGCAGCATGAACAGCAGATGGTGGCTTTGCTGCTAGATGCGGATTGGACTGAACTTCTTGGGTTGATGGGGGTTGTCCTTGCCGGACACTATTATGTGGCTTTTGACCCACTCCAGGGCATGGCTCAGCCGCAGTCTTATTTTGCTGAATATCCGATCAGATCGCTGATAACATCCCTCCGTTATGCTGATGCAGCCAGGAATCTGATTCAATTTGCCCAGCATGAGATAAAAATCCTTTTTGTTGATGATATTCCCGATGCACCCAAAGAATATCAAATTCCTATTTTGGATGCCGACTCTTACCATTCTGTCTATTTTACTTCTGGGTCAACAGGCAAGCCACGGGGAGTGCTGCGTACCCACGGAGTCATATTGCATTCGGCATATATATCGTCGGTTGATCTGGGCTTTGTTCCCTGCGATCGCATTACCCTGACGATGCCGGTTTCTCTCGGAATGTCGCTCACCTCCACGCTGGGGGCACTCTTGAATGGAGTGACTATTTACCGTCGAACTGAGGCGCTTGCAAATCCGCTCGCGTTTTATCGTTGGTTGCAAGAAGACTGCATCAGCATTGCGCGCGCTTCTGCCGGGCTGGTTCGCAGCCTGCTCAGCCTTCCTGAAGAATTTGGGGTCATCGAATCGCTTCGCCTGGTTGATACAGGCGGTGAAGCTTTCAAACGCCGCGAGATAGAACGTGTGCTGGCCTTTATGCTCCCAGGTGGCAAATTGAATATTCGGTTGGCATCCAACGAAGCTGGAAATTATGCAATGTTCAGGGTTCAAGCCGGTCAGGCCTGGGATGGCGAAACAAACCCGGCCGGTTTTCCGCCGAAATTGGTAGATGTTTTAGTTGTTGACGAAAACCGTCAGCCCCTTGCGGCAGGGCAGAAGGGCGAACTGGCAATTCGCAGCCGCTACCTGGCTGCGGGTTATATTAACGATCCGGTTCAAACTGCCGCGCGCTTCGAAATCGTCGCGGATGGCAGCGGGGACAGGCTGTACTATACTGGAGACATGGGGCGCATTTTGCCGGATGGCTCGGTTGAATTCCTTGGACGCAAGGATTTTCGGGTTAAAGTGCGCGGATATACCATCGAACTGGAAGCTGTTGAGAAAGCCTTGAAGAATCTGCCAAATGTTCGGAACGCTGCAGCAACAGTTCAAACTTTGCCGAGCGGCAACAAACGCCTGGTTGGTTTTCTTGTGCTTGAAGCCGAGCATGAGATTCATCTTGAGCAGGTGCGTAAGCAATTAGGGGCAGATCTGCCGAATTACATGATCCCCTCCATTTTGCAAGTGATCGAATCGGTGCCGTTGACGCCAACGGGCAAACCTGACCGCAAAGCCCTACCGGTGCCCACATCTCAGCGTCCGGCATTGGATGTTCCTTATCGTGCTCCTCAAACCGACTCGGAAGTTGAACTGGTTCGGATTTGGGAATCTGTTCTGGGAATCCAAACCGTGGGTATCGATGATAGTTTTTTTGAACTGGGCGGCGATTCCCTGATGAGTATGCAAATGATCATGGAAGTTGAAAAATATTTCGATGCTGCTGTTCCACAACAGTTTTTCAAGTTGCCAACCATTGCTTCCTTGGCGCAGCTCTTACAGCCCGTTACTAATTCCGATCCGACAGCCTGGCTGGAGAGCGGGACTTCACGCCAAAATAAATATCGAATCCAAACCAAATTGCAATATTTCGGGCAACGTTGGGCACACTTTACCCATGATCGTATTACGCTGGATCGCATTTTTAACACATCCGTCAGGCAGTTTCGCCGATTGATCGAAGCACGGATGCTGTCTCAGTCTTATGGTGATGGCCTGCAGTGGCTGATGGATTGGGCCGGACGACCCATGACACAGAACATGCTTTATGCTCGCGAGAAAGAAATCTTTTCCGCCTTTTTCGGAGACGTAAGACAGAATTCCCTGAATGCTCCAGAGACTTTTTTAATGGCTCTGGCTGGTAATATTTTGGCCAGTCATGCTCCTGAACTCAAGCATGGAGATGAAGAAAAGGGGCAATTGAGTCGCTATACAGACTCTCCGTACTTGTTTTGGCGAACATTTGCCCCGATCATCGCCCAGCCAGAGTCGAACTTCGCGCAAAAGTTTCTAACTATTTCTGGCCTTGAAAACCTTCAGGCAGCCCACGGCCGGGGACGGGGATTGATCGTGCTGGCTTACCATGGCACAATGGCGCGGCTCCCATCTTTGCTAATGCCCCAGTGGCTGGGAAAACCTGCCGCGCTGGTACTCAGCCCACGAGTCAGCATGCGCGTTGATTCCGGCCCCAGGCGTCAGATGCGGCACGAGGTCGCCTCCCTGCAAGGAGCGAAGCAGGCCCGTTACGGCTCTGATGTTATGGTTCAGGGCTACCGAGCCTTACAAGCAGGGGAAGTGGTTGTGGCTTTTGTTGACAATGGTTTTACATCGCGCGGCGAGTGGCCCCTGGATGTTTGTGGGCGGCATTACTTGACGCGCACCGGTTGGGCTGACCTGGCAAGCCGTACCGGCGCGCCGGTTGTGCCGGTAATATCCACACTGCTTCCGGGTGGGCGGAGCTCTGTTCAGTTTTTGGAGCCATTCAGTAGTCTCGAAACCCATTTTGACCATGAGACACGCGTCCAGAACTACATGAGCCAGTTTGCAGAGTATCTCAGTTCGGCTTTTACGCATTTTCCCGAATCTCTGCGTTGGAAAATTATGCAAAATCATCTGGAAACATCCCGTATTGGCGAGCCAACCCAGGAACCAAGCCAATAATTCGTATTTTAATTTTTGTTTTTATAAGGAGAAAATTTATGAGAATGAACAAAATTACAAAGGTAGTTATTGGGATAACGCTTTTGTCTCTTGTCTTAAGTGCTTGTGGCTCTCCAGTCTCAACGCAACTTCCTGAACTTGTCGAAAATGAGGCGCTTCCCACCGTGGGCACAGATGAGCCATTCAAGCTCAAAGTATCGATTATCCCTTATTTATCAAATACCGTGCTGATGATTGCCCAGAATGACGGTTACTTTGCTGAACAGAACCTGGATGTGGAATTTATTCCCTTTGCAAACACCAACGAGATGATTCCGCTTCTTGTTGCCGGCGAACTGGATGCTGCGGCACCGTCACCGAATGCGGGTTTTTTCAATGCAGTCGCAAAAGAGAGCAATATAAAGCTTGTTTTGCCCTTAACCGATTTTGTGGTAAAAGATTGCGCAACTGTGGCTTATCTCGCTCGCACCGAAGATGTTCAGGCAGGCAAATATGCAGATAAGAAGAGTTGGGTTGATGCTCGTATGGTTATTTCAACGCAGGCTTTGAATAGTGTGCCTGGTTTTGTATTGGCGCGCACCCTGGCGCCATCCGGTTTAACAGTTGATGAAATGAACACTGTTGTTGTCGATTCTGCTGCTCAGGAAGAAGCTTTACGAAATGGCCAGGTTGATATTGTTTACGCAGTTGAACCTTCTGTGACTCGCATGACAGCGAAAGGGGATATCAGTATTCTCGATTTTGCCGAACAGTATGTTCCCGGGCTGACGAGCAGCATGATCGTTGTTGGCCCAAGGATTTTGGAGAATCCGGAGGTTGGTAAGGGCTTTGCCATTGCGTATCTAAAAGCTGTTCGCAAATACCTGGAAGGACCAACCGAGAGCAATGTTGCCCTGGCTTCTGAGCTTACCGGGCTACCGGCCGATTTGGTAAAGAAGCTGTGCTGGTCGAACGCATCTCCAGATGGTGTTGTCAACGTGCCATCGTTGATGGAGTATCAGAATTTCTTGCTGGAGCGGGAACTGCTCGACCAGGTTGTTGAACCTGAGAAGTTTTATGAACCATCCTTCGCGGCTGAAGCGCTCCTTGAAATTGGTTCGCAGTTACCTTAGCTCTTCTTAAATAGAATCAAAAAGGACCGTCTGTTTTCAAGCGGTCCTTTTTGATTCTATTTGCAGGCTGCCTGATTTGAACTTTTAGATCGGTTCAAACCTGGCAGTGAAGTGCCGCAGCAGTTCTGGCGCGTAGCTGAATTTGAATCCGCGCAATTGTTGGCCGCGCTGGGCGATTTCGCCGATGGTATCGGCCACGTAATCGAGATGGCTTTGCGTGTAGGTACGACGAGGGAGGGCGAGGCGCACCAGCTCCAGCTTGGGGTAAACCATTTTGCCGCTATCAGGATCGGGGTGCGCGAACATGACCGAGCCGATCTCGCAGCCGCGAATCGCGCCGCTCAAATACATTTCCACCGAAAGCGCCTGGCCGGGGAACTCGGCCTGGGGAATATGCGGCAACATGTGCCCGGCGTCGATGTAGATGGCGTGTCCGCCGGCGGGTTCGATCATCTGGATGCCGTATTCTTTTAGCCGCGCAGCCAGGTAGGCGGTTTGCCCCAGTCGATAAGCGAGGTATTCTTCTTCCAGGGCTTCGTACAGCCCGACAGCCATGGCATCCAGATCGCGCCCGGCCAGTCCGCCATAGGTGGGAAAGCCCTCGCGCAGGATTAATTCATTCTTAACACGCTGGAAAATGGATTCATCATTCAGGCAGAGCAGTCCGCCGATGTTGACGATGGCATCTTTTTTGGCGCTCATGGTCATGCCATCGGCATACGAGAACATCTCGTGGGCGATTTCTTTGACCGGTTTATGCTCGTAGCCCGGTTCGCGCAATTTGATAAAGTAGGCATTCTCAGCATAGCGGGCGGCGTCGATGTAAAAAGCCAGGCCAAAGCTGTGGTAGGTTTCGGCGATGGCGCGGATATTTTCCATCGAAAGCGGCTGGCCGCCGCCAGCGTTGTTTGTGACCGTCACCATTCCGAAGGGAATGTTTTCGACCCCGGTCCGCTCGATAAACGCTTTTAGTTTGGCAATATCCATGTTGCCTTTGAAAGGGTGCGGATTTTGTGGGTCAAAAGCTTCGTCGATTACCAGGTTGACCGGTTTGCCGCCCCTGGCGCGGATGTTGGCATCGGTGGTGTCGAAGTGCATGTTCGAGGGCACATACTGCCCCGGTTTGACCAGCACGGCGCTCAGGATGTTTTCTGCGGCGCGGCCCTGGTGGGTGGGCACAAAAAAGCGGAAGCCCATGATGTCTGTAATGGCTTCCGCTAAACGGTAATAGGAGCGCGCCCCGGCGTAGGATTCATCGCCCTGCATCAGGGCGGCCCACTGGTGGTGACTCATCGCCCCGGTGCCGGAATCGGTCAGCAGGTCGATGAAAATATCTTCGGCTTTGAGCGCGAAGGGATTGTATCCGGCGGCGCGAATGGCTGCCTGGCGCTCTTCTGGCGCGGGCAGGCGAATCGGTTCGACTACCTTGATGCGAAACGGTTCGGGGGAATATTTGGGCATGTTTTCTCCTTTTTCTTGGGGATGTATGCCCAGTGTAGCACGGGAGCGCCTGGCTGTGATGTATCAAACGTCATGGACGGTTGTCATGGGCGGGCGTGGTAACGTTCGAACTCAAGGATTTTTTCGCAAACTTGCTTGATGTTTTCTGTGCTCATCTCTGGGTAGAGCGGCAGGCTGAGTACCTGCTCGGCGGCTTGCTCTGTTACCGGCAGGCTGCCTTGGGGATATCCCAGGTTCTGATAGGCTGGCTGCCGGTGAACCGGGACGGGGTAATGGATGGCACTCTGGATGTGCTGCGAGGCGAGATAGGCTTTCAACTCATCGCGTTGCTTGAGCCGAATCACATATTGGTGGTAAACGTGCCCGGCCTGGGCCGGTTCCAGTGGTAAAACATAATTGCTTTCAGCCAAAGCCTTATGATAAATAGCTGCCAAGGCCTTCCTTTTTGCATTCCACTCGGGCAGGTGGCGCAGCTTAACGCGCAGGATGGCCGCCTGGAGTTCGTCGAGCCGGCAGTTGAAGCCTTTTACCTGGCTGATATAGCGCTGCTCCCAGCCGTATTGACGCAGCCGGCGCACTTTTTGGGCCAATTCCGGGTTGTTGGTCAGGATGGTGCCGCCGTCGCCGTAAGCTCCCAGGTTTTTGGTCGGGTAGAAGCTGAAAGCGGATAGGTCACCCCAGCTACCGACCGGCTTTCCGCGCCAGGTTGCGCCATGTGCCTGGGCGCAATCTTCAATCACAAAGAGATGGTGTTTTTGGGCAAAATCCAGGATTTCATTCAGGTTGGCCGGGCAACCATACAGATGCACCGGGATGATGGCGCGTGTTCTCGGGCTGAGGGCTTGCTCAAGGCCTTTCGGGTCCATGGTCATCGTTTCGGGTGTGATATCGACCAGCGTCGGGCGGGCTGCGCACATCTCGATGGCGGCGAGTGTGGCCACTGCGGTATGGGAAACGCTGATTACCTCGTCGCCGGGACCAACGCCGCAGGCGCGCAGGGCAAGGTGCAGGGCCGATGTGCCCGAGTCAACGCCTATCGCGTGAGCGACTCCGCAGAAATCGGCAAATTCGCGCTCAAAAGTCCGCGTTTCCTCATCCAGGATGAAAGCGCCTCGCGCAAAAACCCCGGCGATGGCAGCTTCAATTTCCGGGCGGATGGTCTGGTATTGGGCTTTAAGGTCTAGGCTGGGAATTTTCATGGTCGCCAGTAGTGCTGTTGATGTTCTCGGTAATAGGCGAGCGTCAGCAAAATGCCTGCGCGCAGGCTGGTTTGCGGTTGCCAGCCGATTTCCTGGCGGATTTTTGCGTAATTGCCGTAATAGTCGCCGATGTCGATCCGTTTTCGTGCGGGTGGGAAGGGCACCAGACGGTACTTTCCGCTGCCGTTGAGTTCGATCATCAGTTGGGCAAGTTCTGCCAGGCTAACGCGTTCGTCGCCCCCCAGGTTGTAGATTTTCCCATCGCTGGCCGGGTTGGCGGCAGCCAGGAGCAGGGCATCGACAACATCTTCAACATAGTTTAAATCCCGGATTTGTTCGCCGCTGCCGAAAACCTGCAGCTCGCGGCCTTCAACCAGTCTGCGGAACCAGTCGCCAATAAAGGTTTTGCGCGCATCCCGCACACGCATGCGCGGGCCATAGACGTTGGTCATACGCAGGCTGGTTACTCTTAAACCATAGGTGCGCTGGGCGACCAGGTGATACCATTCCCCGGCCATTTTGCTGATCCCGTTGTAATCGATGGGCGCAACGGGATGGGTTTCATCCACGGGCAGGGATTGAGGAATGCCGTAAACCTGGCGCGTGCCGCTATAAACGATTTTCACCTCGGGGTTGAGTTTACGGCACATCTCAACCAGGGATAGATGACTGGCGGCGTTAACTTCCAGGTCATGCAAGGGGTCGGTCATGCTGTCAATGTGACTGACCTGCCCGGCCAGGTTAAAAATGAACTCAACCTGAGGAACGATGCCGGAAACTTTTTGTTCATCCCCGATGTCGGCAATGTGGATTTCGATTTGATCCTTGATTGCTGCCAGGTTGAAACGATTGCCGCCATAATGGGGGTTCAGGGTGTCGATAACAATTACCCGGGCGCCAAGTTTGTGCAGGCGCAGCGCCAGGTTGCTGCCGATAAATCCCATTCCACCCGTGACCAGTGCTTTTTTGCCGTGAAAAATAGAGAAAGATTGTTCCATTAGCGCAGGTGCGTTTTCTTTACAACCAGTTGCCACCAGAGCTGCGCCAAATGCCATAAAGAGCGCAGGATGGGCCACCAGTTGAAGAATTGTGATTTTCCATACTGACGATGGTAATGATTGACGGGCACTTCGGCAAATTGATAGCCCGCGTCCTGGAATTTTTTTACCATTTCAACGCAGATTGCCCCGTCGCGACTTTCCAGTTGGATGCTTTCAAAGAGTTTGCGCCTGATCAGGCGAAAGTCGCAGTCGACATCCCTGAGCTTGAACCCAAAAGCCATCCGGCTGACATGGTGGTAGATGCGCCCGATAATTTTCCTGTGCAGCGGATCATTCCGGGCGATTTTGTACCCGTTGACAACATCGATGCCTGGCCGCAGCGCATCGACAAGGAATCCCATCTCCAGCGGGTTATACTGGGCATCGCCATCCGTGTAGAAAATCCACTCTTTGCGCGCCAGGCGAAAGCCGTGCCGCAGCGTCGCCCCATAGCCCTGGTTGCTTTCATGATGAACGACTGTCAATTCGGGGATGTGTTGGGCCAACTCGTTCAGCACATCGGCGGTGTAGTCGCTGCTGCCATCGTTGACAACGATGATTTCGTAATCAGCGCTATAGCGGCCCAGGCTGATCCTGGCTGCCAGCACCATGCTGGCAATGGTTCCGCCATCGTTGTAAGCCGGGAAGATGGCGCTAATGCTGGTCAGTTTTTTTTCAGGGATGCTGGTTGTCATCAGTTTTTTGTGCCAGCGCCAGGACGCTTAAACCGAACGGCAGTCCATAGCGGGTTATCAGGGGTGCTTCGCTGGACAGAATACCGGCAAAGATTGGGTCGAGCAGGGGGGCGCGAGTCTCCAGGTCTGATTTTTCACGATTTGGCTGGAACCATTTGTCAGCCAACCTTTTGATTAATGCCAACGGGAACAGGAACATATTGGCGTAAGTGAGATATTTAATGTTGAACCCGGCGGTTTTTAAGATTTTTTCCAGTTGGCTGGTTGTATAACGCCTGGCGGTCTGGATGCGAAGGTCATGACTGCCTCGCAGCCAATCGTATGCTGGCAGGCGCAGGAACAAATGACCTGCGGGATGCAGCACACGTTTGAATTCAACGATGGCGGCCTGATCGTCTGCGACGCCGCGCTCGTAAAGCACGTCTAAACTCGTGACCAGGTCAAACTGTTCACTGGCAAAAGGCAATTGTGTCACGGAGGCCTGGGCCAACTTGGCGAGATTTCTCTTTCGACAGAAACCGAGGGCGAGGGCAGAGAGATCGCAGCCGGTTACAGTCCCGTATTCTGATAAATAGGCGCTGATGGCGCCCCCGGTGCCGCAGCCGGCATCGAGAATCCGGGCGCTGGTTGATGCGGGTGATCCTGCCTGGGCCAATAGTTGCCGGGTAATGACTTCCATACCGGTGTACCACCAGTGGGTGGTTTCGACCCGGTACATTAACTCATATTCTTCGGGTTTCAAAGATGAACCTTATGGAAGTTGATAAGCCAGTAAGATGATCCGGTCACAATCATACACATAGCGTATCTCTCCGCCGGGGCGCGTTCGGATCCAGCTTTCCAGTTCTACGACCCGGTCAGGGTTTGCGATAACCGTTTCGCCGGAAACCAATTGGAAGGAGTCGACCGGGTCTGGAACATTGATGATTCTGCGCCTGCCGCTTAGGAAGTCAACACTTGCGTGGGAACCGTACATGAAAACTTCGTTTGACAACAGGTAAATATCAGATTCCCGATCCACCGTTCGGGCATAATTGCCGAGATAGGAGGCGAAGCGGGTTTGGGTATCGCCGCCGTAACGGCAGCGCCCGGCGAACTCAAAGAAATAGGTCCAGACATTGAAAATGAACAGGCTTACAACGATTACGCTCGTGGCGAGCAGGTAGGTTTTTCGGGATTGCTGCCAGCCGACCCCAAAGGTTTCCAGGAGTTTGTCGAGGCCAATGGCTACCATGATCAAGGCCGGAGGCACCACAATCAGCATCCGGTACGAGTCTGCGGAAGGGGGCGTTGAGAAAATCGCAATGGCAACCGTTCCACCCCAGAAATAACCATTGAGCAACAAGAAATTCCCGTTTCTGGTTTGCCACAGCGCCAGGCTCATTCCAACCAGGAACAGGCTGGCGGAAATCAGGCTGAGGACGGGCGTTGGTGAGCCGTAGAAATCAAAGGCTGGATAGTAAATCAGGGATAGGAATGCATGGATTACGCGCCCCAGCAAGATTTGCGCTTCGCTTTGGCCTGTCAGAACCACTTCCTGGGCCAGCCAACCGGTTTGGAACGTGCCGCCAGCGTTCAGGCGGTTGAAGAATTCCTCTGGCCGGTTCCAAAAATAAGCCAGGCCGGGCAATACCATAATTCCCAGCCCGCCCCAGAAGGTCAGGGCCTGTTTGTATACGGTTTTGAACCAGGAGCGCAAGAAAATGGCGGCGATGAGCGTGTAAGCGAGAACGAGTCCGGTGATGATTTGCGCGTCCAGGTAAATGGCCAGGTGAACAGCAACCAGGCAGCCGCTCAACGCGGTCCGCCAGTAACTCCCCTTATTTAACCCGCTCAAGAAAAAATACAGGGCCAGCGGTGTCAGCCAATTCCCCTGGATGTAGCTGACCGCCACTGTGCGGCTGAAGTGCAAATGGGTGTGGGTGAAGGCCAGCAAAGTAATCGTGATTAGCGCGATGCGATGCCCTGCGATTTGGCGGGCCAGCAGATAGGTTGCCGGGATTGCCAATACCCCTGCGATGGCCGGAATCAGCCGCAGCCCGAGCGGGGTTGTTCCCCAGATCAGCAGGCCAGCGTTAATGGTATGCAGGTAAAGGTTGCCGATATTTTCCCAAAAGGCGAATGGATTGGCCTGGGCAGGGTTGTAGCTGCTCAGCGCATGCATACCGATCAGCGCTTCATCCCCGTTAATAACCCTGGGCAGGTCGCCCAATTGATAGAAGCGCAGAGCGGCGGCAAGCGTGGTAATCAAACCAACCTGGCCCAATTCCAGTTTGTGGCTTTTTAGCCAACCCTGGAGCGCTTGTTTATTAAGGTCGCTGTTTGCAAAGCCGGCGATATAGCAAAGGCCGCTGATCAGCCAAAAAATCACCACGGATGTATAGTTGCTCAGACTGGCTTTTTCGAAATTGAGCATGGCAACGGTTGCCAGGATCGAAAATGCCAGGCCGGCCAGCCCCCAGGCTTGCGCTTTGCTGGGTGACCAACCGATTCTTGTATTTAGCCTTGCCGCTAAATTCGTTTTTATGAAGCTGACCAGGAATAGTAATACCCCCGCGATGGTCAGGAACATTGCATTGGGTAGAACAATTTTTTCGTTAATTGGGGTTGCGTAGAGGAAGATTTGGCCGAGTATGATTAAAAATATAGCGATAAATACCAGCCAGCGGTTATTTTCAGGGGATGGGGGTTTGATGTTGTTGGGGTGACGCTCCATGACCTTTCCTTTTCTCCCTATGGGACGGTTTTGGATATTCTCATTTTGTCTCAATTAAACCTTTTCGTTAGTATAAAGTAGAAACAGATTGCGGACAACCTTTTAAGCAAAAATTCCTCAGGCGCGAGGAATTTTCATTTCGACCACAATGCCTGGGCCATCGGGGCGGTTGCCCAGGCGCAGCGTGCCGCCTGCGCCCCAGACAAGCGTGGCCATTAACGGAAAGCCCAGTCCCATTCCGGGCAGTTCACCGGTAAAGGCCTTTTCCCCTTGGAAGTAGGGTAGCCAGGCCCAGGAGAGTTGTTCAGCGGATAGATTCGAGCCGTCATCGCTGATGCGGATGAGAATTATCTGCTCATCCGGCTGCCCGATTGAGATTTCAACTTTCGGATCGCGCTGGGGGTGGAATTTCTTGGTATTTTCAAGTGCCTCGCTGAGAGCCAGTTCAAGCGCATCGACGGTCAGGCGGATGCTGGTCTCGGAGAGTTCCTGGGCTGCAAAAACCGTCAACTGGCGGATATCAAATTTTTCAGCCAGACGCGCGACGATTTCGGGGATCTGTCCCACCTGGGCCGGTTCGCCGATAT
>JAEWVF010000023.1 GCA_023459215.1 Chloroflexota bacterium | reverse complement strand
CAGCATTCCCCATCAACTGCGACACTTTCGTGATCGCCGCCGTCAGGGTCGTCTTCCCGTGGTCGATGTGTCCCATCGTACCCACGTTCAGATGCGGTTTGCTGCGGTCAAATTTCTGCTTCGCCATCTTTCTCTCCTTGATAAAAATAGAACAGAGTTCAGATTCAGCAACAGAGCCCTCAATGGGACTTGAACCCATGACCTCGCCCTTACCAAGGGCGTGCTCTGCCAACTGAGCTATGAGGGCATTACGTGCTGCCGGGAAAATCCCGGAAGGTGGGCGGTGAAGGATTCGAACCTCCGAAGGCTTCTGCCAACTGATTTACAGTCAGTCCCCGTTGGCCACTTGGGTAACCGCCCAATCTATTTGGTCCAGCCATTTCTCGGCTGGCAGGTACATCTCATCAGAACGATCAGGTGTACCTGCCAACTGGCAAAAGTTGCTAGACGCTAGTAAGGTTCAAATTGAGCCGACGACGAGAATCGAACTCGTAACCGCCCGCTTACAAGGCGGGTGCTCTGCCGATTGAGCTACGTCGGCGAGCGGGCTCTGCCGATTAAGCGGGGAAATTATACCAAAGCTAGTCCCGCCGGGCAAGGCTACTGACAAAATTTTAGCCTGTTTGGCTGCGCAGTTGCGGCCACACAGGCTGGGTTCGTTCGCGCGGATGCGGAGTCTATCAGAGTTCTGGCAGAGAGTCAAGTCTCATATGTTATAATTTTCCTGTTTTACCTGCCGCGGAACGCAGGAAGTGCAATCGCAAGATTATTTTGCGTGAAAAATGCACCAGCAGACCGCTTTAAATTGCGCCCGGCTACTCAATCAAAGAGTCCGATGGGCAATTTTTAGGAAAAACAGTATCAAAAATCGTTTCTTCGGCTTCGAATATCCAAAAAGGGCATAATTTCCCCGCTAAGTTCAGAAAAATTTTAATCCCTTCTATATTACAGGCGGTCTGGTATGCCATATTTGGCAAAATGACCGCCTTGATTGAGAAAAAATCTTATCACGAGGGTATCATGGCAAAAAAAGGACGTGTTTTTTCGGGCGCTCGCCCGACCGGACGGCAACATCTGGGCAATTACCTGGGCGCAATCAAAAACTATGTGGCCTTGCAGGAAAACTACGATTGCGTTTATTGCATTGTTGATCTTCATGCTTTAACGACAGTGGAAACAACCGCTGACTTGAAGCAGAATACCTATGAAATGGCGCTCGATTGGCTGGCTGCGGGAATCCGCCCGGAAGAGACAACCTTATTTGTGCAATCGCACGTGCCGCAGGTGACAGAATTGCACACTATCCTATCCATGGTAACGCCTTTGGGCAAGCTGACCGACCTGCCGACTTTCAAAGAGAAGGTCCGCCAGAATGAGAGCAATGTTAATTATGGTTTGGTGGGTTACCCGGTCTTGATGACCGCGGATATTGTGCTCTATCGCACGGATGTTGTGCCGGTGGGCATCGATCAGGCCCCGCACATCGAATTTGCGCGCGAAATTGTGCGTTCCTTCAACTATCGCTTCAATACCAAGGCCCTGATCGAACCGCAGATGAAGAACACCGAGATTCCGAAGGTGCTGGGCATTGATGGCAAGGAAAAGATGGGCAAGAGCCTCAACAACCACATCGAGTTGGCCTCGACTGCTGATGAAACCCGCCAGCGGGTTATGCAGATGGTGACCGACCCGCAGCGAATGAAGCGCACCGATCCCGGGAACCCGGATATTTGTAACGTTTTTTCGATGCACAAGATTTTCACCCCGGCGGAAGATGTGGAAATGATCAACCGCGAATGCCGCGTGGCCGGTATCGGCTGTGTGGATTGCAAAAAGCGCTTCGCTGAGAATTTGAACAAATCGCTCGAGCCTTTCCGCGCCAAGCGCGCTGAGATTGGCAAAAACCCGAACGATGTCTGGGACATTTTGCACGATGGCGCCCGGCGCGCCCGCGCAATCGCCGAGAAGACGATGGCGGATGTGCGCGAGGCGGTGCAATTGCCGTAAATATTGGGTGATTTTTTGATTGGTCGATAGGTGCGTAATTCCGATTTATGGATTACGCACTTTGTTTAAGGAGGCTTTATGCGCGCATTGGTGCAGCGAGTGAGTTATGGCAAGGTTTCGGTTGAAGGGCGGGCCGTTTCTGAGATTGCCAACGGTCTGGTAATTTTGGTCGGGGTGGGGCATGGGGATGGCGAATCCCAGGCGGCCTGGCTGGCGGAGAAGATTGTCAACCTGCGGATTTTCGAGGATGCCGAGGGCAAAATGAATTTGTCGGTGCGCGATGTGGGCGGTTCGGCGCTGGTGGTCAGTCAGTTTACCCTGTATGCCGATTCGCAAAAGGGACGCCGGCCTTCATTTGTCGAGGCGGCCTTGCCGGATGTGGCTGCGCCGCTGGTCGAAAAGTTTTCGGAAATGATACGCCAGCAGGGCGTGCCTGCTGGCGTGGGTGTTTTTGGGGCCCATATGCTGGTCGAAATTCACAACGACGGCCCGGTGACGATTTGGCTGGAGCGTTAGTGCGTCTCTGTCACCTTGCGGATGGTGCGCGGGGCTTCGGTGTCGAATCCGCGTGCGCGGGTCAGGTGGTAGCAGAATAGCTGGGCCGGGATGATGGCGATCAGGGGCGAGAGCCATTCAGGGATGCCGGCAGGAAGCTGGATGGGAGATTGGGCCAGCGCCAGCGCCTCGGTGTTGTCGGAGATGACGGTTAGTTCGGCGTGATGGGTTTCGCGCAGGTTCTTGAGCAGGCCAAGCATGTCGGGCAGGATGACGCCCGAGGGCGCGGCGACGAAAACCGGGAATCCGCGCTCGACCATGGCTATCGGCCCGTGTTGGAAATCAGCCGAAGAGTAAGGCTCGGCCACAGAGTAAGTCAGCTCTTTCATTTTTAGTGACCACTCAAAGGCGGTGGCGTAGTTGAATCCGCGCCCGATGACCACGCAATGTTCCATATAACGGAATCGCTCGGCCAGCCGGGCGATTTCTTCATCCAGTGCTAAAACTTGCTGGGCCCAGATGGGCAGTTTTTGCAGGTCGGCCCGGTGGGCTGGGTTGTCGGCCAGTTCGACCGAGAGCATGGCCATGGCCAACAGTTCAGCAGTATAGGTTTTGGTGGCGGCAACGGCCTTCTCCGGCCCGGCAGCGATGTCGATGACAAAGTCAGATGCGGCGGCCAGGGGCGAATCGGGGGCGTTGGTGATGGCGAGCGAGGCGCAGCCCTGGCGTTTGCCTTCTTCGACAACGGCGACAATATCTGGCGATTTGCCCGATTGCGAAACAGTGGTAACAAGTGCTCCCTTGAGTTTCGGGCTTTGACCGTAGAAAGTGAAAAGCGAGGGGGTTGCCAGGGCGACTGGCAAGCGGTTATACGCGCCCCACAGGTAGTTGGCGTAGCGACCGGCGTTGTCAGATGTGCCGCGCGCAGCCAGGAAGACATAGGCCGGGTCGATGCTGCGGATTTCGGCGGCGATGCGGGCAATTTCGGCTTGTTTGCCGAGCAGGTTCTGGATAACGGTGGGCTGTTCGTGGATTTCGGAGTGCAGGCTCATGGGTTTCCTTTTAGAAAAACCCTAAAGGTTTCTAAAACCTTTAGGGTTTATTTTTTTTATAACTCGGAATTGTGTTTCAGCCATTCGAGCACATCACCGACTTTGGTAAAGGCCAGGGCCGTGACCGTATCGGCTCCGCCATAGTAGATGGCGATGCGGTCGCTGGGCTGATCGTAGAGCGCGGCGCAGGGGAAAGCGACGTTGGGCACATCGCCAACGCATTCGTAGAGCGTCTGGGGTGAGAGAAGATAGGAGGAACCGCGATAAATCACCTTCCAGGGCTGGTCAAGATCGAGCAGGGCTGCGCCAAAGGAGTAAACGAACCCGTTGCAGGAGGTCAGAACGCCATGGTAGAACATCAGCCAGCCTTCGGGGGTTTCGATGGGCGTCGGGCCGGCGCCGATTTTGGTCGATTGCCATCCGCCCTTTGTGCCCATCACGAAGCGGTGCTGGCCCCAGTGAACCATATCGGGGCTTTGGCTGATGTAGATGTCGCCGAAGGGGGTGTGGCCGTTGTCGCTGGGGCGGCTGAGCATGACGAATTTGCCGTTGATTTTGCGCGGAAAAAGAACGCCGTTGCGGTTGAAGGGCAGCAGGGCGTTTTCGAGAAAATGGAATTTCTTGAAATCGTAGGTGTAGCCGATGCCAATGGTCGGGCCATGATAGCCGTTGCACCAACTGACATAATAGCGGTCTTCGAGCCAGGTAACACGCGGATCGTAGCGGTACTGGTAGCGGCCAATTTCCGGGTCGTCGCACAGCCATTCGATAGGATCGTGGCCGAGCTTCCAGTTAATGGCGTCATCGCTGAAGCCGACATGCAGGTTCATCTCGCGTTTTTTGTTATCGCAGCGAAATACCCCGGCAAATTTGCCTTCAAAAGGAACAACAGCGCTGTTGAAGATGCTGTTGGAGGTGGGAATCAGGTCGCGTGGGATGATCGGGTTGGCGCTATAGCGCCAGACCACATCGGAGTTGTTGGCTGGACGCTCCTCCCAGGGAATATTAGGGATGATAAATGGGCTGGCGGGCATGGCAATTCTCCTTGTTGTGTCAGGGTGATTCTTGTTCCAGTTTTCAGAAAATGTGGTTTCAGGGTATTGACTCTGTGTTAAAAAAATGTTAATATGTAACCGGTTACTGAAACCGGTTACTGTAACCGGTTGCACAGATTGTATCACGGAAAATCATGACTCGTAAATCTTCGTCAGTTACCATCCGAGATGTTGCCCGCCAGGCCGATGTATCTGTGGCTACGGTCAGTCGATTCATTAATCAGACTGCCCCGGTTTCCGAAGATGTGGCCCAGCGCATCCAATTTGTGATGAAAGAATTGCGCTATACACCGCATGTGGCGGCTCGAAATTTGGCCACAAATCGCACAAACGCAATTGGCTTGATGGTTTCTTTCAATATTTATGGCGATTTTTTTGGCCCAATGTTGAATGGGATTGAGACAGTGGTGGGGGAATACGGTCTCAATCTTTTAATTTCCAGCAACAATTTGTCGCTGCGCGGCGGACATGGCGGGATGCCGCTTGGCCCGAACAATACCGACGGACTGATTGTTTACGCTGATAGCATGGATGAAGCCGACATCCGCCATCTGTATGAAGCTGAATTCCCGGTTGTGATGGTTTATCGCACACCCCCGGAAGATTTGAAAATCCCCTGTGTCAATATCGAAAACAAGGCCGCTTCCTTCAAAATCGTTGAGCACCTGATCAAAGTTCACCATCGCCGCCGGATTGTTTACCTGCGCGGCCCGGAAGGCCAACAAGACTCTTACTGGCGCGAATTGGGTTATCGCAAAGCGCTTGAAGAGAACGGGATCGAATATGACCCGTTGCTGGTTCTGCCTGGTGAGTTTGAGCGCCACATCGCGGCCATGACCATCACTGACGCCCTGTTGAACGGTCTTGAGTTTGACGCTGTTTTTGCCGGCGACGATGATGCCGCCGTTGGCGTCCTTGGCGCTTTACGTGACTCTGGAAAACATGTCCCGCAGGATGTTTCCGTGGTCGGGTTCGATGACCAGCGCACATCCTCCTCGCTGACCCCGGCGCTGACAACTGTCCGCGCGCCAACGCTGGATGTTGGCCGGGTGGCCGCCCAGCAGCTTGTCAACCTGCTGCGAAACGGCGAAGCCCAATGCGAGACCCTGCTCCCCACCGAAATTGTCATCCGCGAATCCTGTGGATGTCATGCCTCTGACTACTAAAGAAAAAGAACCTGAAAGGAGGTTGTTTATATCCCACAAAGCGAAGAATCAATTTACCGTCTGGTTCAAAATGTTTCTAACCATTCCAAAAGGAGAATAATCACCATGAAGAAACTGTCCGTTATTGCGATGTTGCTTGTCATCGCGTCCATGATTTTGGCCGCTTGCGCTCCGGCGACCCCTGCCCCCGCTGCTGAAGAACCCGCTGCCGAAGCTCCTGCCGCTGAAGAACCCGCTGCCGAAGCTCCCGCCGCTGAAGAACCCGCCGCCTCCGGCGAAAAAGTCCAGATCCGCTGGTTTGTGGGTCTCGGCACCGGCACCAATCCTGAACAGGAAGCCGGCCAGCAGAAGATCGTTGATGAATTCAACGCTTCCCAGGATCAAATCGAACTCGTGCTCGAGATCGTTCCTTACGATGCCGCTCGTGATACCCTCGCGACCCAGATTGCTTCCGGCAACGGCCCCGACATCATCGGCCCCGTTGGTTGGGGTGGCTCTGCCGCCTTCTACGGCCAGTGGCTTGATTTGGCTCCCTATATCGAGAAATCCGGCTTCGATGTTTCCGTTTACGATCCCGCTCTGGTTGAGTTCTACCAGACCGAGGAAGGCCAGGTTGGCCTGCCCTTCCTCGTCTTCCCCTCCGCCGTGTTCTATGTTCCTGCCATGTTCGAAGAAGCTGGCCTGGCTGTGCCCCCCAGCAAATATGGCGAACAGTATGAACTCGATGGCCAGATGGTCGACTGGAACTGGGAAACCTTCACCGAGGTTGCCAAGCGCCTGACCGTTGACGCCAATGGTGTTGATGCGACCCAGGAAGGCTTCGATGCCTCCGCCCTGGTCCAGGTTGGTTACGCTCCCCAGTGGCAGACGCACGTTACGTATGCTGGCGCCTTCCGCGCCGGCGCCGCTGACATCGTCGATGGCGATGCCAAGGGCAGCTACTCGGTCAACTTCCCCGAAAGCTGGAAAGAAGCCCTCAAGTGGTACTACGATGGCATGTACGGCGAACAGCCCTTCATGGCCACCGGCCCGCTCGCTGGCGCTGCTGAATTCGGCAATGGCAACCTGTTCAACTCTGGCAAGGCCGCCATGGCGATCACCCCAATCTGGTACACCTGCTGCTTGGGCGATTTCGCTGCCGCTGGCCTCGAGTTCCAGGCTGGCGCCATGCCCGTTGGCGATGATGGCGTGCCTCACGGCCGTGTCGACGCTGACACCTTCCGCGTTTGGAAAGGCACCAAGAACCCCGAAGCTGCCTTCGAAGTCCTCAAGTTCTTGATCGGCCCGCGCGGCGTTGAAGTTCTGGTTGTTGGCACTGACGATGTTGCCGCTCCTTACGGTGGCTTCCCCGCCCTGCCCCAGTACCAGGATGCTTACCTTAATTCTGTCAAGGAACGCTACGCCTTCACCACCGACGAAACCTGGGCTGTCTTCCAGGCCGGTCTCGCTTATCCTGACAATCCCAGCGCTGAACAGTGGCAACCCAACTGGAACGAAGCCTGGGCCCGCCAGCAGACCTTCTTCGACCTGATCCAGAACACCGCTCCTGACCAACTCGATTTCGATGCCGAATGGCAGAAGATGATCGACGACGTCAACGCGATTTACAACAAGTAATTGCTACGGTATACCCTGGGCGGGGTGAATATTCACCCCGCCCGATTTTCAGCAATCATTTCAATTTATTCCGGTTTCTTTCGGCTCCGCCTGGGCTGATAATATTTTTTTTATCATCGTAGAATTTTTTTGATTATCTACCAGGGAAAACCACCTTAAGGAGTAGCTATGTTTGAACAACTAAGTCGTGGACTGCCAAAACTTCCAAGCCTGAAATCCATTCGTGAATTGCCGCCAATGGCGAAGCGCGAGATGCGGCTGGGGTTGGCCTTTCTTTCTCCGTGGATTTTCGGGTTCATTGCTTTTACCCTGCTCCCGATTATCGCCAGCCTGATTTTCAGCTTCATGGAACTGAGAATTACGGACGGCATTTTGAGCGCCCCGAAGTTCGTCGGCCTGCAGAACTGGGCCGAGTTGTTCAAGGACGGGCAACTGGGGCTTAACCCCAGCATGTGGTTTAAGAGCCAGACACCCGGTTCTCTCGCCATCACCCTTCGCTTTGGCCTGATCGCCCTGCCTGTTGGGATTTTCCTGCCGCTGCTGATTGCCCTGCTGATGAACAACAAGCACCTGGTTGGAACATACTTCTTCCGCAGTATGTTCTACATGCCTTACATTGTTCCGTTCGTGGCGGCAGTTTTCCTGTGGGGCGGCATTCTCAACCCCGAGGCTGGCTGGATCAACCGCGGGTTGATGGCAATGGGTTTCCCGCGCGAGTCCCTGCCCAACTGGGCCAATGATGTCAACTGGGTTTATCCAACTTATGTCATCATGGGCATTTGGGGCATCGGCAATGCCATGCTGATTATGCTGGCCGGTTTGCAGAGTGTGCCGACCGAATTGTATGACGCTTCCAAGGTGGATGGGGCCAATGGCTGGCAGACTTTCTGGAATGTGACTTTCCCGATGATTTCGCCGGTTATTTTCTATAACCTGGTCTTGAGTGTGGTTGGTTTATTCCAATACTTCCTGGTGCCGCTGGTGGTTAACTCTGGCACCGGCCGCCCTGGCGGCGCGACGATGTTCTACAACCTGTATCTGTATAAAACCTTCTTCACTTTCCAAAATATGAGTTATGGCTCGACCATGGCCTGGCTGCTCTTCATCTTTATCATGATTGTTACCGTTATCCTGTTCTCGACAGCCAAATACTGGGTTTATTACGCCGGTGAAGCGAAATCATAAGGAGTGGAAATAATGAAACTGACCCGCACAAATATCACCAATGGTTTGAACTCCTTTTTTGTAACTGCGCTGGTGCTTGCCATCCTGGCCCTGTTCTTGATGCCCTTCCTGTTCATGGTGCTAACCTCGTTGAAAACCACCGAGCAGATTTCCATCATCGGCGGTCCAATTTGGCCGGCCGCCCCGGCAACGATGGAATACAACGGAAAAAGCGTTGAGATGTATACCGTGCCGCTGTCCGCTTGCGAAGGCGAAGACCCGGCCTCCACTGAAACCAAGGATATGGGAATTATCAAGAAAGGTCGCCAGGAAAGCACTTTTGTCGATCCGAACAACGTGGAACGCGGTGAAATTGTCTGCAAATTGGCCTGGCGCACCCTGGAACGCCCCTGGAAGTTTTCCCCAACCTGGTCGAACTATACCGAAGTTTGGGAAACGATCGACTTCCCGCGCCTGGTTTGGAACACTTTTTATTATGCGGTAACCTCCGGCTTTGGCACAGTGATTTCCTGTACCCTGGTTGCCTACGGTTTTGCCCGCTTCCGCTTCCCTGGGCGCGATTTCCTGTTCGTGCTGCTGATTTCGACCATCTTCCTGCCCGGATTTGTCACCGTTATCCCGACCTATACTTTCTTCCAATCCATCGGTTGGGTGGGAACCTGGCTGCCGTTGATTGTGCCGGCTTTCTTCGCCAACGCTTACAACGTTTTCCTGTTGCGCCAGTATTTCATGACCCTGCCACGCGAACTGGATGAAGCCGCCATGATTGACGGCGCAGGCCCCTTCCGCGTGCTCTGGTCGATCATTCTGCCGCAATCCTACCCGGCGCTGATGGCGGTGACCGTTTTCCACATTGTGTACTCCTGGAACGATTACTTTGGCCCGTTGATTTACCTGACTACCAACCGCGAAGCCTGGCCGATTTCCATTGCACTTTCCACTTTCAATGGGATTTATGGCTCGAAGCCGCAATTGATCCAGGCTGGTTCGTTGATGGCCCTGATTGCGCCGCTGCTGCTCTTCCTGGCCGCCCAGCGCTTCTTCATCCAGGGTATTGTGGTGACAGGCGTCGATAAATAATCGAATGAACCGTTTCTTTGCCGTTTGCCTGCTTTTTAGTTTGCTATTTACCTCGCTGGCTTGTTCTGCCCAACCTGCCAGCCCGTCCTCTGCAACTGAACCCGCGTCTACGGATGCCGCTCAACCGTTACCGACCTTCACGCCAGCACCGTCGCCCATGCCCGGCGGATTGTACGTGGACGCGGGTCAGTCTTTGGGGCAGATCAGCCCAACCTTTTTTGGCACCAACTGGGGGCCTTGGTTGGGGGTTCCGCCGACCGTGCTCGATATAGTTCCGAGCCTGGGCATCAAGGTGCTGCGTTTCCCGGGCGGCCGTTGGGGGGATGAAAATAATCCGACCCCCACTCAACTCGATATGTTGATGGCTTTCTGCGAACAGTGGGGCGCGGAACCGTTTATCAACGTGCGTTTGGTCGCCAGCACCCCGGCGGAAGCTGCCGAGTTGGTGCGTTACATGAACATCGAGAAGAAGTACAACGTGCGCTTCTGGGGCATTGGCAACGAACCCGATTTATATGCCACCCAGGTTGGTATGCGCCTGCCTGAATATACTGCCGAACAGTTTGCCCAAGATTGGCGCTTGTTTGCCCAGGCGATGAAAGCAGTCGACCCGAGCATCCAGCTTGTCGGGCCGGAGTTGAGCCAGTTTGTTGCCATTCAAGAGAATGGTTCGGGCCAAAAGTACAGTGACTGGTTGGTGCTTTTCCTCAAAACCAACGCCGACCTGGTGGATATTGTCTCGGTGCATCGCTATCCCTTCCCGCAATCCATGACCGCCGGGGCGCCGCTCAAAGAGCATTTGCGCGCCAATTCCGCCGAGTGGGATGTGTTATTGCCAAGCTTGCATGCCATGATCCGCGAGAATACCGGCAAAGACCTGCCGGTGGCGGTTACGGAGTTCAACTCATCCTGGGTGGAGAATGCCGGCGGCGAAGGAACCATCGACTCGCACTTCCACGGCATCTGGTTTGCCGATGTCGTCGGGCGGATGCTTAAGTATGATGTGTCCATGCTCCAGCAATTTGCCGTAACCGGTAAATATGGGCTGATGAGCCGCTCCGAGTTGTACAGCACCGGCCTGGCTTTCCAGATGTTTACCCGCCATTTTGGCTCGGAACTCATCTACGCCTCGAGCGACCATCCGTATGTCAGTGTTTACGCCGCCCGGCGCGCTGATGGCGCATTGACTGTAATGGTCATCAACCTGAACTCTGAAGCCCGAACAGCCAACCTTAAGTTCGATAATTTCAGCGGTGGCCAGGCGCAAGTATGGAAATTGGATTTGGAACACAAGGCCGAGCAGGATACCTCCATACAGTTGGCATCGGTCAATACCCTTGAACTTTCGCCCGAATCGATCACCCTGTATATCGTGCCCGGACAATAAGGGAATCTAAAATTATGAAGCGCACTCTCCTGACTTTGGGCTTCATTTTTCTTCTCCTGGGGGGATGCCTGCCGCAGAAGGCATCCCCCACTCCTTTTCCTGAGACTGAAACCCCTGTGGCAACTTCCACCCCCATCCCGCCGCGTTTTCGCGTCCTGGCTTATGTTACCGAAGATACCATTCCGGAGTTAATTGCTTACGATAAGCTGACTCACATCAACTACGCCTTTGCCCTGCCCCGCCCGGATGGGTCTTTGCGCGATGTCAGCAACCCGTGGAAGTTGAAAAAAATTGTCGAAACGGCGAACCAGCACGGGGTGAAAGTGCTCATCTCTGTAGGCGGCTGGGGACTCGAAAAGGAGTTTGAAGCCATCGCCGCCGATCCGGCCATTCGCGTGATTTTTGTCCAGAATCTGGTGAATTATGCCGCCGAATACCAACTGCACGGTGTCGATATTGACTGGGAGTACCCGGTTGCGGGCGTTTCGGATGGCAATTACCTGGCGCTGATGCGCGAATTGCGCGCCGCCTTGCCGGAAAATGTTTTGCTGACAACCGCTGTGGCTGCTTATGGGTCGAATGCGGATGGCGTCCCGACCGAGGCGTTCGAAGTTTTGGATTTTGTCAACTTGATGGTGTACGACCTGTCACGCGAGGCCCATGCGACCCTGGCGATGGCCGAACAATCGCTCGATTACTGGCAGGGGCGCGGTTTGAGCGCCGAAAAGACCGTCCTGGGCGTGCCGTTTTACAGCCGCCCTGGCGAGGTGCCCTATCGCAAAATGGTGCAGGCTGACCCGGCGGCGGCCCAGGTGGATGAGTTTGAGTATGCCGGCGCGACCCAGTACTACAACGGCATCCCGACCATGAAGGCCAAAACCGAACTGGCCCTGCGCCGCGCTTCTGGCATCATGTTTTGGGCATTGTCGCAAGACACGATGGATGAATATTCCCTGTTGGCTGCGATTGACCAGATTGTTAAATCCCAGCCGTAAGCATTGCATCAATTCCTTTGAAAAAGCAGGGAACGGCGCTTTTCTCCCGTTCCCTTTTTCTTACACCACCCTGCATTGAGGTTCGCATGAAGCGGATACGCCCGGTAGTTTTTACAATTATTTTGATGTGGGTCGGCTGGTTTGTGATTTTATTCGGAATCCAGTCGGTCACGGCCCAGCGCCTGAACCTGGAGCGGCCCGATGAAGCTGTGGCCTGGTCGGCGCAGGAGACGACTCTTGAGAATCGCATCCTGAATCCGTTGTTGGCCGACCCGTTTATGAACGAGCAGGTTTCGTGGGATTCGGAATATTATCTCTCGATTGCCCTGTATGGCTATGATGACGATGGCGAGGGCATGGATTGGGTTCGGTCGAGCAAGACTGGCGAGGAACGCTCGCTGAATTATGCCTTTTTCCCGCTTTATCCCAAGTTTATGCAGGCTTTTTACCTTTTGCTCAAGCCCTTCACTCTTGATTTGAGCGACCTGGGACGCGGCGTGCTGGCAGGTGTGGTCACTTCCCTGCTTGGGACGCTGGCGGCCATGTTTGCGCTGTACGATATGCTGCGCGACTCGCTCGATGAGAACGAACGCCTGCGTGCAGTTTTCTACTTCCTGATTTTCCCTTCCGCGTTTTTCCTGGCGATGGTTTATACCGAAGGCCTGTTCATGGGCATTACCTTTATGGTGCTGGCCCTCAGCAAGCGCGGAAAATGGGTCTGGGCCTCGCTCCTGGCGATTTTGGCCCCCTGGACGCGCGCCGTTGGCGCGGCCCTGGCGGTTGCGCTTGGCGTTCGCTGGCTGATGTCGTTCAGCTTTAAGCGCCCCCTCAAGGAACAGCTTAACCTTAAATTTTTCCTGCAAGGCCTGTTTGCCACCTTCCCTGGCCTTTCGTACTATGCCTGGCGCTACTCAGACCTGGGACGCGGCTGGGAAGTGGCCCAGGAGTGGTTTGGCCGCACAGAACTGGGCATTGAACAAACCATCGGCGCTTACACCTGGCAACTGGAACATGCCGCCAGCCATCCCGAGTCGCAGGTTTATTTTGCGCTCGAATTCTTCTGCCTCGGCCTGGCGCTGATTACCACCCTGATTTATCTGCGCCGCGACCCGGCGATTGCGCTCTTCGGCCTGGCGGTCATCGTTCTTTCCGGCCTGAGCGGCGGCGGACAAGGCCTGGCCCGCTATGTGCTGCCCGTTCCGGCCATTTACCTCGTCCTGGCGCGCTGGGGCAAAAATCCGGCCTTTGACCGCACCTGGACCCTGGCCAGTGCCTTCACAATGGGCATTTCGGCGGTCCTGTTTGCCTTTGACTTTTGGGTTGGATAGCTTTACTTACTCTGCCCTGAGCAGCGCGAAACACGCAACCGAAGGGCGCAATAAAAAATACGGAGAAATCATTATGAAATACGGATATTTTGACGACAAAGCCCGCGAATACGTCATCACTCGCCCGGACACCCCGCTGCCCTGGATCAACTACCTCGGCTCGCAGGAATATTTTGGCCTGATGTCCAACACGGCTGGCGGCTATTCCTTTTACAAAGATGCCCGCCTGCGCCGCCTGACGCGCTATCGTTACAACAACGCCCCGCTCGATATGGGCGGACGTTACATCTACATGCGCGACAACGCCAGCGGCGAAGTCTGGTCGCCCAGTTGGATGCCCGTCCAGCGCAACCTGGACGAATACACCTGCCGTCACGGCATGGGCTACACCATCATCGAATCCAAATATCGCGGGATAAATGTCCGCACCCGTACCTTTGTCCCGCTCAATCAGACCCTCGAAGTCTGGGAAGTCACCGTTGCCAACCAGAGCGGAGCGCCCGCGGACTTGAGCCTGTTCTCGGCCATCGAGTTCTGTCTGTGGGACGCCAACGACGACGCCACCAACTTCCAGCGCAATTACTCCATCGGCCAGGTTGAGATTGTCGACGATGTGATTTACCACAAGACCGAATACCGTGAACGCCGCGACCATTTCGCTTATTTCGCCTGTTCTGAGCCGCTGGCCGGCTACGATACCCAGCGCGATACTTTCCTGGGAGCTTACCGCGGCTGGGACCGGCCAATCGTGGTCGAGAAGGGCCAGGCGGGCAACAGCGAAGCGCATGGCTGGCAGCCGATTGGTTCACATCATGTCAAGCTGTCGCTGCAACCCGGCGAAGAGAAGAAAATCATCATCCTGTTGGGCTACTATGAGAATCCCAAAGATGACAAATTCGACCCGCCCGGCTCGCAGGTGGTCAACAAACGTACCGTTAAGCCGATTATTGCCAAATTCCTGAACCCGGCCAACGTCGATGCAGCTTTTGTCGAACTATTTGACCATTGGACAAATTTGCTCGCCAAATACCAGGTCACTTCGCCTGATGAGCATGTCAACCGTATGGTTAATATTTGGAACGCCTACCAGTGCATGGTGACGTTTAACATGAGCCGCTCGGCCTCCTATTTCGAGAGCGGCATCGGGCGCGGCATGGGTTTCCGCGACTCGAACCAGGATTTGCTCGGCTTTGTCCACATGATTCCTGAACGCGCCCGTGAGCGCATTCTCGACCTGGCAGCCACCCAACTCAAGAGCGGCGGCGCGTTCCACCAGTACCAACCCCTAACCAAGCGCGGCAACAACGAAGTTGGCACCGGTTTCAACGACGATCCGGCCTGGCTTGTGCTGGGTGTGGCGGCCTACCTGAAAGAAAGCGGCGACTGGGGTATCCTCGACGCCCCGGTCCAGTATGAGAACGAACCCGGCAGCGAGACTCCGCTTTATGAGCATCTCCAGCGCGCCTTGCAATATACCCTCGACCGACGCGGCCCCAACAACCTGCCGCTGATTGGCCGCGCCGACTGGAACGACTGCCTGAACCTGAACTGCTTCTCCGATACCCCCGGCCAGAGCTTCCAGACCACGGTTGGCAAGGACGGCAAGGTGGCCGAATCGGTCTTTATCGCCGGGCTGTTCGTGTTGGCCTGCCAGGAAATGCTCGGCATCGCTGAAGGCTACAAAACCAATATTTTGAGCAAGGAAGCTGCCTCATTCATCGTTCAACCTTCAACGTTCTACACCGAAGCTGCCGCTGACATGGAAAAGGCTGTCTGGGCGGCCGGTTGGGACGGCGAATGGTTCCGCCGCGCCTATGACGATTTCGGCAAACCGATTGGTTCGAAAGAAAATGCTGAAGGCAAAATCTTCATCGAGCCGCAGGGTATTTGCATTTTGGCTGGTTTGGGCCTCGAAAATGGCAACGCTGTCAAAGCGCTCGATTCGGTCGAACAATACCTGGCTACCCCGCATGGGATTGTCCTGCAAAACCCGGCCTACAGCTACTATTACGTTGAATACGGCGAAATCTCGTCCTACCCGCCCGGTTACAAGGAAAACGCCGGTATTTTCTGCCACACCAACCCCTGGATCATGCTGGCCGAAGCCAAGGCTGGCCGCGCTGACAAGGCTTTTAGTTACTACAAGCGGATTTGTCCCTCGGCCCGCGAGGAAATCAGCGAGGTACATCGCTGCGAACCCTACGTCTACGCCCAGATGATTGCCGGGAAGGACGCCCCCACCCATGGCGAGGCCAAAAACTCCTGGCTGAGTGGCACTGCCGCCTGGAACTATGTCGCCATTACCCAGGGCATTTTGGGCATCAAGCCCGATTTCAATGGCCTGAAAGTTGAACCGGCGATTCCCACAGCGTGGAGCGGCTGCGAAGTGGTGCGCCAGTTCCGGGGCAAGCGTTACGAGATTTCAATGAAACGGGAAGGGCCGGGGAACAGTGTCCGCCTGGTGGTGGACGGCCAGCCCGTCGCCGGGAATATCATCCCGCTGCCCGCCGCCGATGCGCAGGTTGTAAAGGTAAATGTGACGGTTGGGTAAATATCAGTCCGCTTTAGCGGGCTTCGTAGAATAGCCCGGACGTTCACGTCCGGGCGGAGCCACCAGAATCCGCCCTTCGACTGCGCCGCAAAAACCCGCGGCTCCGCTCAGGATTTGTGAATTTAGGATTTTTAATGAAAAAAACTCTTTTTTTCCTCCTTGTCCTCACCCTGCTCCTCTCCGCCTGTAGCGGCGGGGTGGCGGTGCGCGAAGCGACTCCAACCCCTTTCCCGACGCCGCTGCGTGAAACATTTAGCGTTGAGCGCGGCGATATTCTGGTGATGACTCCCCTGTACGGGAAAGTGACCCAGCGCATTTTGGCTTCGGTTGCGTTTGAGATTAATGGCAAGGTCAGCGCGGTGCATGCCCAGGTCGGCGATTTGGTTGAGGCCGGGCAACTGCTGGCGGAATTGGAAGAATTGAAAGGCCTGAACGAAAAAGCCGGCGAAACCCGCGCCGAAATCCGCCGGGCGCAAATTGCGCTCGAAATCGAACAATTGGCGCTCGATAAGGTCAACGCCGAGAATCGGCCTGAGTACGATGTCCGCACCCAGGAATTAAAAGTGGAACTGGCCCAAATGGCCTACGAAGATGTTCTGGCCAAGTTTGGGCTTGACCCGGCCATCGATGCTTTCGGACAGGTGGATGCCGAGGTTGGCAAGGCGCGCCTGTTTGCGCCGCTGGCCGGGACTGTCCTGGTTGGGACAGATGTAGGGCGTTCGGTCAGCCCGAATACGCCTTCTTTCGTGATTGGCGATGCCAGCCAATTGGAAATTGTCAGCCAGATTGAACCAAATCGCGAAAAGGACCTCGAAGAGATGTTCGAGGGCATGGCAGTGGTTATTGTTCCCGATGACCGGCCCGAAGTGCAGTTGAGCGGCGTCATCCGCCAGTTGCCGGCCCCCTATGGCACCGGCCCGAGCGATGACCGCGCCATTTACGTCCACATCGACCAGTTGCCGGGCGAAGATACTTACCAGGTCGGCGAGAAAATGACCGTCAAGGTGACCCTGGCTGATAAAAAAGGGATTCTCTGGCTGCCGCCCGAAGCGGTGCGCACCTCCGGTGGGCGGACTTTTGTCATCGTTAACAGCGCCGAAGGCCCCCAACGGATCGAGATTGAGGCCGGGCTGCGCACCAACCTGATGGTGGAAATTGTCAGCGGGCTGGAAGAAGACCAGGTGGTTGTCGCGCCATGAGCATTCCCCCGCGTCTGGCGGCTTTCCTCCAGCAGACCCGCACCACAGCCGGGTTTGCCCTCAAGCGCCTGTTTACCGAGCGCCTGCTCAGCCTGGCGGCCATCGTCGGGCTGATGGTTGCGTCCGGGTTTATCTTGAGCGTGCCGCTCTACGCTGAATCGACTTATTTCCGCCTGTTCCGTGAAGAATTGCTGGCCGGGCGTGAAGGCGACCTGGTTAACCAGCCGCCCAGCTATGCCCCGATGACTTTTACCTTCGAGTTGAAGTCGGTTGGACGCACCGGAAGCCAGTGGCGGGATGTGGTTGTGGTGGATAAGTACCTGAGCGATGATGCCCAGCACATCATCGGCTATCCGATTTTGCAGTCTGTGCGCCGTTTCCGCACCGATGGCTACTTCCTGCACCCGCCTTTTGACCCGGATGTGCCGGATACCCAGTATCGCATCGGGGAGGCCCAGATTGCTTTTGTTTCACCGCTCAAAGGCACCATTCAATTAATCAATGGCCGCCTGCCGCAGAACCCTGAAACAGAAAACGAAGATGAACCCATCGAGGTGATTGCCAACGAGGCCATGGCCGCCGAAATTGGCGTCCAGCCCGGTGACTTGTACCTGCTCAAAAAAGATGACTTTGAAATGCCGGTGCGGGTGGTTGGCCTGTGGCGCGCGCTTAATCCGCGCGCGGCGTATTGGGGCGGTACCATCGATAACTGGTTCCTGGTCGATGAAGCCACCTACAGCGGTGTGCTCAGCAGCAAAATCCGCGATGAATTGAGCAGCGCCAACTGGACTTTCGTGGCCAGCGCCTCGCGATTGATGGCCAGTGACATCAGCCGCCTTGAAGCGCGCATCCGCGCGGTTGAAGCCCAGGCGGATGCGCTGCGTCCCGGCACGGCCCTGGTCATCTCCCCGCTCGATGCCCTGGTGCGCTATCAGCAAAGCGCCCCCGGCCTGACCTATTTGCTGTTTGCTTTCAGCGTGCCCATCCTGGGCCTGATCCTGACCTTCATCAGTCTGGTTACCGGCCTGCTGATTGGCGGCCAGCGCGGCGAAATGGCCATCCTGCGCAGCCGCGGCGCAACCGCCCTGCAAGTGGTCTGGATTTCGCTTTTACAGGGCGCGATTTTGGGCGGCGTGGCCTTGCTTGGCGGCGTGCTGATTGCCAACACCATCACCCACGCCATTGGCCGCGCGCGCAGTTTTCTCGATTTCAGCGCGGCTGGCGGCTTGCGCGTGACCCTGACTCCGGCAGTATTGGGCTATGGCTTGCTCGGGATTGCCATTATTTTGCTCATCCTGCTCCTCCTGCCCGCCTTGAGCGCCGCCGCCAATACCATCGTTTCATACAAACAGGAACGCGCCCGTATGCAGCACCAGCCCTGGTGGCAGAAATACTGGCTCGACCTGCTGTTACTTCTTCCCGCCGGTTATGGCCTGTGGATGCTGCAAAAACAATCCACCAGCGGGATGGAGAACGCTCCCGACCCGTTGCAGAATCCGCTGCTGTTGCTGGTTCCGGCCCTGGGCATTTTTGCGGTCGCTCTCTTCACCCTGCGGCTTGTCCCCCGTTTAATGGAATGGCTCAGCCTGTTGCTGCGCCCGACAAAAAGCGTCGGCATGTTGATGGCCGCCCGCACCCTGGCCCGCACTCCGGCCTTTTACAGCGCCCCGCTCATTTTGCTGGTGCTGACCCTCGGCCTTTCGGCCTTTACCGCTTCGCTGGCAGAAACCCTAGACAGCCAGCTCACCAAACAGGTCTACTACAACCTCGGCGCGGATGTGAACATCGTCGAAATCGGCACAACCGCTGCCGAAGAGGGTGCGGACGCCAGTTACACCTTCGCCTCGCTTGAAGACCACCTGCGTCTGACCGGCGTCGAAGCTGCGACTCGCGTTGGGCGTTACAAGGTTTCAGCAGCGGCCCCTGGCGGCGTGGCGGAAGGCACTTTCATCGGTATCCAGCGTGAAACTTTTGCGCAGGTTGCCTTCTGGCAGCGTGACTTTGCCGACAAACAGCTTGGCGCATTGCTCAACGAACTGGCAGCCAACCCCAACGGCGTCCTGGTTCCCGAAGCCTTCATGGCCGAAAAAGACCTGGAGGTGGGCGATGTCATTTCCATCGGCGTCAAGACCGGGGTTGAAGGCCAATCCGTCTCCTGGAAGGTCAAAATTGTCGGGGCGTTCAACCTGTTCCCGACCTGGTATCCCGAAGACGGGTTCCTGATGGTTGGCAACCTGGACGATTTCTTCCTGCAATCCGGCGCGGAATATCCGCACGAGGTCTGGATGTCGGCCAAACGCGGCACAGACCCCGAAGACATCATCTACGCTGTGCGCGGTTACAGCATCCTGCTCGATCGTGACGCCAACCAGAACCGGTTGGTCGAAGACGGCCTGAACACTTTTGTCAAATCCTGGGCTTCAGCCGAGCGTAACATCCGCGCTGAACAGAGCCGGCCCGAACGCCAGGGCCTGTTTGGCCTGCTTTCGGTCGGGTTTGTGGCCTCGGCCCTGCTGACCGTGCTTGGTTTCCTGCTCTACGCCCTGTTTTCCTTCCGCCGCCGCTTTATTGAGATGGGCATGCTGCGTGCGGTCGGCCTGTCGGTGCGCCAGATGGTTTCACTGCTGGCCGCGGAATTGGCCTTCCTGGTGCTGATTGGCATCGGCGCGGGGACGGTGGTCGGCGTATTTGCCAGCCGCCTGTTCGTGCCGTTCCTGAAAATCGGCGCGGCCTCGCAAACCCTGTACCCGCCCTTCCAGGTCGAAATCGCCTGGGGCTCGATTTTGCAGATTTACTTCCTGTTTGGCATCCTGTTCCTGGCGGCCCTGGCGGCGCTCTCGCGCCTGCTGATGCGGATGAAGATTTTCCAGGCCATCAAACTCGGGGAGACCAGCTAATGAGCCTCGAACCGTTGATTGTATGTGAGAACCTGGTCAAGATTTACCGGCTGGAGGCCCACGACGGCTCCGGTTCATCGGAGGAAGTCCATGCCTTGCAGGGTGTCGACCTGGCGATTGCCGCCGGGGAGATGATTGGCATTGTCGGCGCGAGCGGCAGCGGCAAGTCGACCCTGCTGAATGTTCTGGGCGGCCTCGACCGGCCGACCGGCGGCAAGGCGCTGGTCGGCGGACGCGACCTGGGCCGGCTTTCGGCCCTGGATTTGGATCGGTACCGGCGCGAGACGGTCGGGTTTGTCTGGCAGCATGGCGCGCGCAACCTGGTGCCGTACCTGACCGCTGAAGAAAATATCGAAGTCCCGCTGACGCTTTCGGGCCAGGGCGGCGAGGTCAGCCGACAGCGCGCGTTGGAGCTGCTCGAGCTGGTTGGCCTGTCCGAGCGGGTCGGCCACCGCATGGAGGAACTTTCCGGCGGCGAACAGCAGCGCGTGGCAATTGCGGTTGCGCTTTCCAACCGTCCGACCCTGCTGCTGGCCGACGAACCGACCGGTGAACTGGATACATCCACGGCCCAAACCATTTACAACCTGCTGCGCAGCCTGAACAAAAGCCTGGGCCTGACCATCGTCATCGTCAGCCATGACAGCGGGATTGCCAAACACGTCGACCGGGTTGTGGCGGTGCGGGACGGAAAACTGGCCAGCGAAACGGTGCGCGTCCAAAAGGCCGAGGGCGAAGAGCATCACCTCGAAGAACTGGCGGTGCTCGATGCAGCCGGACGGCTGCAAATCCCGCGCGAGGCGCTGGAGCGCTTCAACATCCGCCGCCGGGTGCGGGTCGAAGTAACCGATGATGGCATCCTGATCCGCCCGCCGGAGAACGACCAGCAGGGTTCGGAACATATCGCCCTGAGCCATACGCCCAGCGGCGAAATCGAGAACATTCCGGTCCTGCCCCCGGTTGCCTCCAACCTGTTGGGACGCGTGAAAACCTGGCTTGGCAAAGCGGGCAGGCGATAAATCGATACTTGGAAGTCGATACTCGATAAATCGGTATTCGATAACGATACGCAATCACTACTCCTGAATAACGAATCTCGAATAACCAATCTCTAATCTCTAACCCATGACCGAAACCTTCACCATCCAAACCGAAAACCTGTGGCGCGTCTACGAAACGCGCGGCGCAAGCGTCCCGGCCCTGCGCGGGATCAATCTGCGCGTGCCTGCCGGAAAGATGGTGGCGCTCAAGGGACGCTCCGGCAGCGGCAAGACCACCCTGCTCAACTGCCTGGCCGGGCTGGATCGGCCCACCTCCGGCGCGGCGCATGTGCTTGGCCATAACCTGGCCGAGATGAGCGATGATGAACTGACCACCTGGCGGCGTGAGCAGATTGGACTGGTTTTCCAGTCCTTTGGCTTGCTGCCGACCCTTTCGGCCTATGAAAATATCGAGCTGCTGCTGCGTATCAAGGGCGACGAGTACCAGCACCGCCACCAGCGCGCCCTGGAATGTCTCGACCTGGTTGGGATGAGTCGCTGGCGCGACCACCGCCCCTACGAAATGTCGGGTGGACAGCAGCAGCGCGTGGCGATTGCGCGCGCCCTGGCCAATCGCGCCGGGCTGATCATGGCCGACGAGCCGACCGGCGAGTTGGACAGCCGCACTGCCGCCGAAATCCTGACCTTTTTTCGCGACCTGGCTGAAAAGCAAGGCATCACCATCCTGATGGTTTCCCACGACCCATTGGTTGACCAGTTTGCTCATGAGGTGCTGATTTTGAAAGACGGCAGCCTCCAGTCCTGAGCGGATGGTCGAGTAGTCCTGAGTGAAAACGAAGGACATATCGAGACCCAGGTCGCAGGGCGATTTTTCAAACATTTACCCGCGCTTCGACTACGCCTGCGGCCTCCGCTCAGCGCAAGCATCCATTTACCAATAATCAATCTCTAACCTCTATTCTTCATTCTGCACTCATCATTCGTTATTCTGCCTTTATAAAGGAGTCCCTATGAAATACGGCTACTTCGACGACCCCCAGCGTGAGTACGTTATCACCAATCCCAAGACCCCGGTCAAGTGGATTAACTACATCGGCACCCTGGCTTTTGGCGGGCTGGTCGATCACACCGGCGGCTTGCTGCTTTGTAAAGGCGACCCGGCCCTCAACCGCATCAGCAAATACATCCCGCAGTTGCCCGCCTCCGATTTTCGCGGTGCGACCCTTTACCTGCGCACCCCGGCAGCGGAAGGCAACGGCTCGCGCAACCATCCGTATCACGTTCTCAGCCCCTTTTTTACCCCCGGCCTCGACAAACTCGACCGCTACGAGTGTCATGTTGGTCTGGGCTACACCCGCATCATTACCGAGATTTCCGGGATTTGCAGCGATGTGACCATTTTTGTCCCGCTCGATGCCCAGGTCGAAATCCGCTCGGTCAAAATCACCAACCTGCGCAAAACGCCGCTAACCCTGGATGCTGTTCCGGTGGTGGAGTACACCCATTTCGACTCGCTCAAACAGTTCACCAATGCCGACTGGGTCCCGCAAACCATGACCTCGCGCCTGGTTGAACTGCCCGGTGGCCACAAAGTCATCAGCCAGTATGCGTTCATGCGCCGCGATTTTTGCGTCAACTACTTTACCTCGACGGTTCCGTTCTCCTCCTTCGAGACCGACCGCGCCCGCTTCCTCGGCGACCACGAATACGGCACGTTCCGCAATCCGCTGGCGTTGCAGCAGCCCGAATTGGGCAACTACCAGGCCCATCGCGGCGATAACATCGCCGCCCTTCTCATCCCGCTCGGTGAAATCGAACCCGGCGAAACCGTCCGCTTTGCGACCCTGCTTGGACAGGAGGCCAAAGCTGAAGATGCGCTGCCGTTCATCAAACGCTTTACCAACCCGGCCGCCATCGATGCTGCCCTCGAAGACCTGCGTCGTTTTTGGGACAATTATCTCGGCGTCCTGCAAGTCGAAACGCCCGATGCAGCCATGAATGCCATGCTCAACATCCATAACCCGCGCCAGTGCCACACCACCAAGAACTGGTCGCGCTACCTATCGCTTTACCAGCTTGGGCTGGGCGGCTCACGCGGAATCGGTACCCGCGATTCGTCGCAGGACGTGCTCAGCGTGTTGGCCTCGATGCCCAAAGAAGGTCTCGACCTGATCCGCAAACTGCTCAGTGTCCAGTTGCGCGCCGGGAATGCCATGCACCAGTTCAACCCGCTCAATATGGTTGGCTCGATGGGCGACTCTGCTGAAATGGAAGACCGCCCGCACTACTATTCCGATGATCACCTGTGGCTGGTGCTGGCCGTTTGCGCCTACATCAAGGAAACCGGCGACAGCATTTTCTTGAGCGAAATCATCCCCTTCTACGAAAAGGGCAAGGACGAAGCCGCGCTTGAGTCCGGGACCGTTCTCGAGCACCTGCGCCGCGCCCTGGCCTTCACCAAGTCGGATGTTGGTGCGCACGGACTGCCCCTGGCCGGGTTCGCCGACTGGAACGATACCATCAACCTGCGCACCGGGGCCGAGTCGCTTTTTACCGCCAGCCTGTACGGCGTGGCCCTGAACGAGATGATCGGCCTGTGCCGCTTCCTCGGCGACGAGGCCTCCGCGTCTGCTTATGTTGCCGACCATGCCGAAATGGCCGCCCGCGTCAACCAGCACGCCTGGGACGGCGAGTGGTATGTGCGTTATTTCGATTACGATGGTTCCCCCCTGGGTTCAAAAGTCAACGAGCAGGGTAAAATCTTCCTGAACGGTCAGACCTGGCCGGTGATGGCCGGTTTTGCCAGCCCCGAACGCGCCCAAATGGCGCTCGACTCCGTCCGCAAGCACCTCAACACCAGCAAAGGCATCAAACTCTCGGCTCCCGGCTACAATGGCTTCGACCCGTCCAAGGGCGGTGTGACCACTTATCCGCCCGGCGCAAAAGAAAATGGCGGCATCTTCCTGCACCCCAACCCCTGGGCGATGATAGCCGAAACCATGCGCGGCGATGGCGAGTGCGCCTTCGAGTATTACACCCAGATCAACCCGGCTGCCAAAAACGACATCCTCGATGAATACGAAATCGAACCTTACGTCTATGCCCAGAACATCCTGGCCGACGAGCATCCGCAGTTCGGGCTGGGGCGCAATTCCTGGCTTTCCGGCACATCATCCTGGACGTACCGGGCCGGAACGCAGTACATTCTCGGCATTCGTCCCGAGTACAATGGCCTGCGCATCGATCCGTGCATCCCGGCGGCCTGGGACGGGTTCAGCGTCACGCGCAAATTCCGCGGGGCAAGTTACCAAATCCGGGTGAAAAACCCCCAACATATTTGTAAAGGGGTCAAAACCTTGCAAGTGGACGGTAAAATGTTGGATGGAAATCTGATTCCCGTCTTTGCCGACGGATTGACTCACACCATTGAGGTTATTTTAGGCTGATGAACAACTTTCACGGACACCCCACCCGCCGCCTGGCTACCGATTTCTTGACTCTCGACTACCTGATCGATGCCGGCCCGCGCCTGGTGCGCCTCTTGCTAACCGGCTCCGATGTCAACCTGTTGGGCGAGACTCCCGATGTTGGCTGGGAGACACAGAGCGGCTATTATCACCTGCTGGGCGGACACCGCCTGTGGGCCTCGCCCGAGGAACCGGGCGTCACCTACGCTCCTGACGATAGCGGCCTGGCGGTGCGCGAAATCCCCTCCGGCGTGGAGCTGGCCTGGGAGCCGAAAACAGGCGAAGGTGGGATTGCGAAGTTCATCCGCATCGAGCCGGAAAACGACCGGGCGGCGATCCACTTTGTTCACCGCATCACCAATCGCTTTGCGTATCCTGTCACCTTTGCCCCCTGGGCGATTACAGTTTTGCCGCTGGGCGGCACCGCCTACCTGCCTTGCCCGCCAGTCGGCGAAGATTTCCAGCCTGATCGCGCCCTGGTGATTTGGCCTTATGTGCGCTGGAACGATCCGCGCCTGGGACTGCACGAAGCCGGGCTGACGGTCAAGGGCGAAGCCGCCATGCCGCCAATCAAGGTGGGCGCGTTCTCGGCCTCCGGCTGGACGGCCTATGAGCGTGAAGGTGTTTTGCTTTTCAAATGTTTTGAGCCGCTGGTTGGGGAATACGCTGACAAGGGCTGTAATGTCGAGATTTATTGTTCTGACAAAGTCCTTGAACTGGAAACCCTGGCCCCGGCCATGTACCTGCGCCCTGGCGAGTCGACCGAGTTCTCTGAGATTTGGGAAATCCACACCGGCGAAGCCGTGCGCGAAATCTTGGCGGAGTTTGAATAACAACCGATGACGACTGAAATCGAACTGACTGTGATGGACGGCACCAACCCTGGCGGGGTGTTGACCGAGCGCCTGCGTCCTTTTGAGGAAGCGCATGATGTCAAAGTCAACCTGACCATCCTGGCCTGGGAAAGCTCCTGGACGGATATCGTCAAGTACGCCCTGTATGGCCGCGGCCCGGATGTTTCTGAAATTGGCTCCACCTGGCTGGCCAGCCTGGTCGGCATGAATGCGCTGCGTTCATTCAGCGATGCTGAAACGGTGTCACTGGAGCCGCAGGCGTTCCTTCCCCATCTTTGGGAGAATGGTATTTATGCTGGGGCGCTGTATGGCATTCCCTGGTTTGCCGATACCCGCCTGATTTATTATCGTCGGGATATTTTCAGAAAGGCTGGGGTCGATCCGGCCACTGCTTTTTCGTCGGCGCAGGAGCTAGAGAAGACTGTCCTGAAACTCAAAAATGCCGGGGTCGATAATCCCTGGCTGGTGCCGACCGATCGGACGCTCAATAACCTGCATATTGTTGCCGCCTGGGTCTGGGGCGCGGGCGGCGATTTCCTTTCGCCGGATGGCAAGGAGATTCTGTTCGACCGCCCGGAAAGCATCGCGGGGTTCTGCGACTATTTCAAGCTCGGGCGTTTTATCTCTGCGCGCGCCATGCTGCTCGATGACAACCTCGCCAACCGCCGCTTCCGCCAGGACAAAGCCGCCATGCTGGTCAGCGGCCCGTGGGTGCGGATGACTGAGGCGGAATCCTACAAGGTGGTGCGCGAAAATTATGGTGCGGCTTCGCTGCCGGGTGTGCCCTTCATTGGCAGTTCCCATATGGTGGTCTGGAAACATTCCCCGCACGGAGAACTGGCCTGCAAACTGGTCGAGTTCCTGACCTCGTCCGATTTCCAGCGGGCGTTCTACAATGTTCCCAGCCTGTTCCCCTCGCGCACGGCGTTATTGGCAGAAAACCTGCGCCACGATCCGGTCTGGGATGCCAGCGTCGAATCGCTCCATAAGGGGCGAACTTTCCCGGTTGCTTCGTTATGGGGCCTGGTTGAAGACCGGCTTTCGGTTGAAATCGGCAAGATTTGGGCCGACATTGCCATCAACCCCAATTCGCAGGATATCGAAGGGATTGTCCACCGGCACATTACCGCCCTGGCTGAGCGGCTGCGCTCGCCATCCGGGTTTTAGAAACAGAAGTCTTGAAAAGGGCGGAGAATATCCGTCCTTTTTTTGTTACCGCGCAGCGAAAAAGGAAAAATGCAACTTTTTACATGAATTCTCGTGTATAAAGTCACTGGCTATGCCTAAAATGCGGTATTATCATAATGATATTATTTTCATAACTGCCCTGACCATAACTGGCGCTTTATCAAATTGCCAAGTGCGGCCACGGACATTTACCAACAATCAGGAGGATGTTTATGCCAGCGTTAGATGAAGTCCTGTCGATTATTTTGGGAGGTGGTCGCGGCGCTCGTTTGTATCCGCTGACCAAACTGCGCTCCAAACCGGCTGTGCCGATTGCGGGCAAATACCGTCTGATTGACATTCCGATTAGCAATTGTATTAATTCCCACATCTACCGCATTGCGGTGCTGACCCAGTTCCATTCGGTTTCGCTGCACCGCCATATCACCAATACGTATCAATTTGACCATTATCACTCAGGCTGGGTGCAGATTTTGGCTGCCGAACAAACCCTGACCAGCGATGACTGGTACCAGGGCACCGCCGACGCCGTGCGCAAGCAGATTCGTGAAATCCAGGCTTCGGGCGCGAAATATGTCATCATCCTGGCTGGCGACCATCTCTATCGCATGGATTACTCCAAGATGGCTGCCTTCCACTGGGAAAAAGATGCGGATATTACCGTGGCTGTCCAGCCGGTTTCACGCGGCGAGGCCTCCCGCCTGGGCATCTTGAAGCGTGGCGATGACGACCGCATTACAGCTTTTGTCGAGAAACCCAAGGATCCGAAAGTCCAGGCCCAGTTTGTCAGCCGCGAAGATGATCCCGAGCGGCCTTTCCTGGCTTCGATGGGCATCTACATGTTCAAAACCGAAGTAATGATCGATCTGCTGACCAACTTCCCCGATCACGATGATTTTGGCAAGGATGTCATCCCGCACGCGCTTGGCAAACAGGCTGTGTTTGGCTACGACTTCGAAGGCTACTGGATGGACATCGGGACGATCCGTTCTTTCTATGAAACCAACCTTCAGTTGGCTACCGCCAATTCACCCTTTAATTTCTTCGACCCCGACCGCCCAATCTACACCAATCCGCGGATTTTGCCCGGCTCTTCGGTATTGGACAGCAACTTGAAGGATGTTCTCCTGTCGGAAGGCTGCCGCATCCAGAAGGCAAAAATCACCCACTCTGTAATCGGCCTGCGCAGCCATATCGGCCCTGGCACAGTCATCAAGGACACCATCATGATGGGCGCCGACGATTACGATGTTATGCCGCACCGCAAAAACGATGTGGCCATGGGCGTTGGCCCCAACTGCCATATCGAAGGCGCTATTCTTGACAAGAACGTGCGCATCGGGGAGGGCGTTACCATCAAACCTTTCCCGCGCGGCACAGAGATCGACGCCGGCACCTGGGTCGTCCAGGATGGGATCGTTGTCATTCCCAAGGACACCACCATCCTGCCGAACACACGCATCGCCCCCGAATAAATTGTTCATCAAAAAAGCCCCATCCTCTTACGGGATGGGTCGTATTACCTATTGGAGAAAATCTATGCCCAATGTTCAACCCGCTCAAAACTCAGACAACACCTTCTGGCACACCTTATCTCCCCAGGATGTGCTTAAACGTCTGAATGTGGCCGAAAACGGCTTGAGCAAAGAAGAAGTGCAGAAACGACAGGAGCAATATGGCCTGAACCAGTTGACCGAAGCGCCGCGGCCCGGCTTCCTGGCTTTACTTTGGGAGCAGGTTAGCGATTTTGTGGTCATGCTGCTCATCATTGCCGCCATTATCTCCGGTATCATCGGTTGGAATGAATACGTTAAAACCGGTTCGACAGCCGAATTTATCGATGCCGGCGCGATTATTGCCATCGTGGTTCTGAATGCCACCCTGGGCATCGTGCAGGAGCGCCGCGCCGAAGAAGCGCTGGCGGCTCTCAAGAAGCTGGCCGCACCCGAAGCGCATATCCTGCGCGATGGGCAGCGGGTCACCGTTCCGGCCCGCGAACTGGTTCCTGGCGATATTGTTTTTCTTGAAGCTGGCAACTTTATCCCGGCGGACGTGCGCCTGCTCGAAGCCGTCAATCTACGGGTCGAAGAAGCCTCGCTGACCGGCGAATCGCTGCCGGTGCAGAAAAACGCGGCCATGCAGTTGGATCCCGAAGCGCCGCTTGGCGACCGCAAGAATACCGCCTTTATGGGCACCACCGTCGCCTATGGTCGCGGCAAGGGCGTTGTCACGGCAACCGGGATGCGCACACAGCTTGGCCTGATCGCTGAAATGCTGCAATCGGTGGAAGCGGAAGAAACCCCGCTCCAGAAGCGCCTTGACGAGTTGGGAAAGACCCTCAGCGTGGGCGCGTTAATCCTGGTGGCGGTGGTCTTCCTGGTGGCGCTCTTCAACCGCACTGAAATGGGCCTGTTGTTCAGCGCTCCGCTCGAATATTTCGGCGAGTTTGCCCGTGAAATCACCGAAGTGTTCATGATTGCCGTCAGCCTGGCGATTGCCGCCGTGCCTGAAGGCCTGCCCGCAGTGGTGACAATTTCCCTGGCCCTGGGCATGCAGGAGATGATCAAGCGCCACGCCCTCATCCGCAAACTTTCCTCCGTTGAGACGCTGGGTTCGGCCACCACGATTTGTTCCGACAAAACCGGAACCCTGACCCAGAATGAAATGACCGTCACCCGCATTTGGACCGACGGACAGTTCATTGGTGTGACCGGCACCGGCTATCTCCCCAAGGGCGATTTCCAGGTCGACGGAAAAAATGTAAATATCAGGGATTACCCCGGCATTTTGACCACGCTCTGGCTGGGAGCGATCAATAACGACGCCGAAGTGGAAGCGGGTGACCAAAAAGCGCGCATCATCGGCGACCCGACCGAAGCCGCGCTGATTGTCGCTGCTGAAAAAGCCGGGACGCTGCATGGGGATGTTGTCCGCGCTTACCCGCGCGAGAACGAAATTCCCTTCGATTCCGAACGCAAGCGCATGATCACCGTCCACAGTATCGTTGATCCGCGCCCGGATGATCCCTCGCCGTTTTACAACAATACCCACAAGGATTGGGATGTGGTTGCTGTTAAAGGCGCGCCGGATGTCGTTTTGAAGCTCTGCACCCAGTACCAGACGTTGGATGACAAAGCTGCCGCCCTGACCGATGAAGTACGCCAGAAGATTTTGGTTGCCAACGATTCGATGACCAAGGATGCCCTGCGCGTCTTGGGCGTTGCTTATCGCCTCGATAAGGATGTGCCCGATACCGACCTGACCCCCGATATGGTCGAGCACGAGTTGGTTTTCGTCGGCCTGATTGGCATGATCGACCCGCCGCGGCTGGAAGTCAAACCGGCCCTGATGAAGGCGCTTGCCGCCGGCATCCGCACGGTGATGATTACCGGCGACTTCCCCAACACCGCCCGCGCAATTGCTGAACAAATTGGCCTTTTACGCCCCGGACACAAGGTGCTGGCTGGCGCAGACATCGACGATTTAAGCGATGAGCAACTCAAGAAAACGGTTGTCGAAACCGATGTGTTTGCCCGCGTCTCGCCCGAACATAAGATGCGCATCGTTGATGCCCTGCAAGCCAACAACCAGGTTGTGGCCATGACCGGCGATGGCGTCAATGACGCCCCGGCCATCAAACGCGCCGACATCGGCGTGGCGATGGGCATTACCGGCACGGATGTGGCCAAAGGCGCGGCAGATATGGTGCTGACCGATGATAACTACGCCAGCATCGTTTCGGCAGTGGAACAAGGCCGTATCATCTACAGCAATATCCGCAAATTCGTTTTCTTCCTGCTCTCCAGCAACGTGGCCGAGATCATGATCATTTTCCTCGCCACCCTGGCCGGTTTGCCTGCTCCGCTGACGGCGATCCAGTTGCTTTGGTTGAACCTGGTGACAGATGGCGCCCCGGCCCTGGCCCTGGCCATGGAAAAAGGCGACCCGGATATCATGGATCACAAACCGCGGCCAAAGGATGAGCCGATTATCAACAAATCCATGCAGTTGGGCATTCTCATCCAGACTTTTGCCCAGACCGGCGCAGTGTTGACCGCTTTTGCTATTGGCCTGCTCTGGCACCTCGAAGCTGGCGCAGCGGTCCCGGATGGAATGAATCCGATTCTGTACATCCTGCAACATGACTGGAACGGGGTCGATGTCCAGACCGCCGAAACCATGGCCTTCCTGACCCTGTCCTTCGCCGAACTGTTCCGCGCTTACACCGTTCGCTCGGAACGGGCCTCGCTCTTCCAGATTGGCGTGTTCTCGAACAAGTGGATGCAGTATGCGGTTGGTTTGTCGGTTGTTCTGTTGGTTCTGGTTACAACCGTGCCCTTCCTCCAGCCGATTTTCAACACCCATAACCCGTCTGCCGCAGAATGGGGCGTCGTGCTTACCCTGGCCATCATCCCGGCTATTGCGGAAGAGTTCACCAAGGCGTATCTGCGCAAGAGTAAAAAGTAACAGAACCTGGTTCTCTTGAAATGCCGCCCGGCACTCCGGGCGGCATTTTTTATTGTTCCCTGGCATCCATCAAAACCGGCTGTTTCAAGATGCGGGACAAGTTCATTTGCCTTCATCACTGCGGGTACAATAGGGCATCCTGACTTGAGGATGGGTAAGGCGTGAACAATCTGCTCGAAGTAATCCTTTTGTTTGCCAGGTTGGGTTTTACTGCCTTCGGCGGCCCGGCGGCGCACATCGCCATGTACCATGACGAAGTGGTCAAACGCCGCAAATGGCTCGATGAGCAACAATTCCTCGATCTGCTGGGCGCCAGCCAGTTGATTCCCGGCCCCAACTCGACAGAGATGGTGATGCATCTGGGTTATCTGCGCGCCGGTTGGCCAGGGCTAATTCTCGGCGGGGCCGCGTTCATTGTGCCCGCCATGCTGATTGTGACCGGATTTGCCTGGGTGTATGTTGAATTTGGCAGCCTGCCGCAAATTAATGCGGTTTTGTATGGCATCAAACCGGTTGTCCTGGCAATTATCGCCCAGGCGCTCTGGGATTTGGGCCGCCGCGCCTTGAAGACCCGCCTGCTGGCGATATGTGGAGCGGTTGTCTTGATCCTGGCTTTGCTGGGGGTCAATGAAATCCTGTTGCTTTTTCTGGCCGGGCTGACGGTTGTTCTCATCCAAAACCGCCGTTCCCTGCGGGGTCTGCCGCTTGTCCTGGGGCCGTTGGGCGGCCTCGGCCTGCCGGGGCTGCTTGCTCAACCATTCGATTTTGCCACCCTTTTCTGGACGTTTTTCAAAATTGGCTCGGTTTTATACGGCAGCGGTTATGTTTTGCTGGCTTTCCTGCACACCGATTTTGTCCTGCGCCTCGGCTGGCTGTCTGACCAGCAGATATTGGATGCAATTGCGGTTGGCCAGTTTACACCGGGACCGCTTTTTACCTCGGCCACTTTCATTGGCTACTTGATGGGCGGTTTGCCTGGCGCTTTGCTGGCCACCCTCGGTATTTTTCTGCCAGCCTACCTTTTTGTGATCATCAGCAACCCGTTTATCCCCAAACTACGCCAGTCGCCCTGGACCGCCAGTTTGCTGGATGGCGTGAACGCGGCCTCGCTCGGCCTGATGGCAGCGGTAACGCTGTTTCTGATTCCCGGCTCCCTGACCGACCTGTTTACCATTTTGTTGACTATTATCGCATTCCTCGTGCTTGTGTTCTTAAAAACCAATAGCACCTGGCTGGTGCTGGCCGGTGCTGTCCTGGGGGTGCTGGTCAAGTCAATTTTCTAGTTTTTGCGGGATGGAAAAAGAACGCCGGTGGAGGTTGCTGGTCCCGAGCCGCTGCAACGCCTCGGCGTGGATGGCCGTCCCATAGCCTTTGTGACGCGCCAACCCGTAGCCTGGAACCTGTCCATCCAGCTCGATCATGCGCTGGTCGCGGGTGGTCTTGGCCAGGACGGATGCCGCCGCAATGCTCAGGGATCGGCTTTCGCCTTTGGGCATCATCTGGTGCGGATTTTTCAGCCCCGGCCAATGAATGTAATCCATCAACAGGTATTGCGGCATCAACTCGCAGCCCTGGATGGCCCGGCTGAATGCCAGGCGGGTGGCTGGCAGGATGCCGATTTCGTCGATCTCGGCTGGAGAAGCCTCGCCCACCGACCAGGCCAGGGCAACCGCTTTTACTTCCAGCGCCCAGCGCGAACGCTGTCGGGGTGTCATTTGCTTCGAGTCGCGCACGCCGCTCAAGGTGAGTCTGAGTTGGGGGTTGTTTGGCAGGATGACCACTGCCGCCATAACGGGGCCGGCCCAGGCCCCGCGACCCGCCTCATCCATTCCCCCGATAAATTGGTAGCCTTGCTCCCAGAGCGCCTGTTCCAGGTTGAGGCCAGGGGTTTCACGCATACATACCGAGTCGCCCATTTTGGCGAATAAGCAGCAAATCGCGGAACATGCGCCACGAATCGCGCAATACGTTAACTTTGCTTTCGGGGTTGAAATACCACGGGATGGGAATTTCGAGAATGGACAGCCCGTGCAGCCGGGCGATGTAGAGCAGTTCAACGTCGAAGGACCAGCCCATCAGGGTTTGGCGCTTGAAAAGTTCTTCAGCCACATCGGCGCGGAACATTTTGAAGCCGCATTGGGTGTCTTGCAGTTTTGGCAGCACCAGGATGCGGATCAGGCTGTTGAAGACCCGCCCGGTGATATGACGATAGGCAGGTTCATCGTAGCGAATCGCGCCTGGGGCTTCACGCGAGGCAATTGCAATCGGGGCATCCACTGCCGGCGGCAGGAAGCGGTTGACCTCAGCGATTGGCATCGAAAGGTCGGCGTCGGCAAAAAAACGATATTCCCCTTTGGCTGCCAGCATACCGGTGCGCACGGCGCGGCCTTTGCCGGGCAAATCTTCGTGTATGGCTTGAATAAAGGCATGGCGCGCGGCAAAATCCTGGGCGATTTTGAGGGTATTGTCGCGGCTGGCGTTCTCGACAACCAATATTTCGGCTTGGTAAGTTTGCTTTTGAATGAACTGAACCACCTCGGTCAGGGTTTCTGGCAGGCGGTTTTCTTCGTTGTGGGCGGGGATGATGATGCTAAGGTAAGGATTAGACATTGAGTTGGGAATTTACGTAGAGAATGAAGCCAATCACGATACACAGCCAGAAAAACAGGATGCCCCCCAGGATCGCCAATTGCGGAACCGTCAGGCCTGCAATCCGGGTCTGGCCTTTCTTGCCGGTTTTCTTCTTTTTCGCCTGGGGCTGACTGGCCGGTTGTTCTTCTTGACTGTCGTCGGCGAAGCTGAACTCTCCAAGCGCGCCATCCGACTTGGGCGCTTGCGGCTCATCCTGGAAGAAAGCCTTGTTTTCCTTTGGCTCGGTCTGGTATTCGGTTTCTTCCTGGAGCGGTTCGGCGGCGGCCTGACGGGCTGATTTGCCAGTCAGGATAATTTGGGCAATCGATGCGCAGGCTTCCGGGCTGAGGCTGGCTTTGGCCTGGGCGAGTGATACCGCGAATCTTTCCAGGGCGTCGCTCATGACAATGCGCACGATCGGGCGGACAGATTCGATATGTGTGCCAGGGTCGGCGGAGAGCAAGACCGCTTCGACATTGAGCATTCCCTTGAGTCCGGCCCGGTCAAGAAATACCTGCAAAACCTGGCCCATGCGTGAGGTGCGCGCCAGTTGATTGACTTTTTCGGGGACAAACTGGCTGCCCGCAATTTTGCCCCACTCGTCTTCCTTGGCGCGGAAGACTCCTTGCTCTGTCATCACATTGATCAGGATTACGCCGGGAGGCCCGATCAGGATGGTTGGCAGTTCCACTTCGGTCCCGCCCAGGGTGACATTGCGCATCAGGATAAAATTTCGGCCCAGATGCTTTTCGAGCACGGGGATAATCTTCTCCTGGGCCTGGACGCGGCCATACCAGTTCAGGCCGTATTTGAATGTGGCCTGGACACGATCCACGAAGCTGATTGTGCCGTCTTCTTTACGGAAAGGAGTTTTGTCGATGATTTTCATGCCAGCCTCCGAGACAATTCGGTGCTAAAAGATGGGGACATTTTCGAGAAAATCTTTGCCAGCATCGGGGGAAGTGCTGATGAACTCGCCCGCAACCAGCACGGGTTTCCCTGTTTCGAACGTTCCTGCCAGGAATTCCTGGCGCTGGCCGGTGACACATTTTTTGCCGCTCTTGATTTTTTCAAGCAGGGTTGCGCGCGTCATCAGGAAATGATCCGAATAGGCGAAACCGCGCCGTTCAAAAACGCGCGCCAGTTCAATTTTTCCATCCGGCGCGTAACGGACGGTCTCGAGAATGATGTCAAATTTGGCGCGAGCCATGGGGCCTCCGGGAAAGTTCGATTGGGACTCTATTTTAAGCCATTTCTGGCTCGCTGGCGAAAGCAAAAACCTGGCCAAGAGTCCTAAATAATTGTTGTGTCATTCCCTGAATGGGAAAACCGCCAGCCCAATTGCTGACGGTTCTGAGTTTCTGGTCGGGGTGGGCGGACTTGTGTCATTCCCTGAATGGGAAAACCGTCAGCCAAATGGCCGACGGTTTTGAATTTCTGGTCGGGGTGGGCGGACTTGAACCGCCGGCCCCCGCGTCCCAAACGCGGTGCGCTGCCAACTGCGCTACACCCCGAACAGCGCGAGTATAATCCGAACCTGGGTTCAAAGTCAATGTATAAATCGAAAACGGATATTCTTTCTAGCCTGGTTGCCTTATCGGTCTTTGCCCTGGTTGCTTGTACACCGGCGCAGCCGCCTGCCACACCGACAGCTTTGGCTTTGTCGCCAACCGCATCCTTGCATACACCGGAAACACTCCTTCCAGCGGAGACAGCTTCCCCTTCGCCCACGGCAACTTCCACGGCAACTCCCCTGGCCTGTTCACCGGCCCGGCTGGATTCGGGTTCGGTTGGCCAGGGCCTGCTCGATAAGCCGATGGATTATCATGTTCTGCTCCCACCCTGCTATGCCGAGCAGCCTGGGCAGCGCTATCCGGTCCTCTACCTGCTGCATGGCCAGAATTTCACTCAAGACCAGTGGCTTGATCTCGGCGTAGCCGAACATGCTGAACGTCTGATGCGCTCTGGCGACATTCCGGCCTACCTGATTGTCTTGCCCTTTGACCATTCCTTCAAGCAGCCGCGCGAGTACAAGTTCGAACAGGTTTTTATCGAGCAGCTTGTTGTCCAGATCGACGAATCCTATCGCACGCTGGCTCAGCCCGCATCGCGCGCCATCGGCGGTTTGAGTCGCGGTGGCGCCTGGGCCATCTACCTGGCCTCGCGCCATCCGCGCTTGTTTGGTGTGGTCGGAGCGCATTCACCGGCCATTTTTTATTCCAACAACAGCGCCCTGCCTGTCCGCTTGCGTGATATTCCACTCGAGCAGCGCCCCACCTTTTACATTGACGCCGGTGACAAGGATGTGGATTTTCGTGAAATTCAGCGTTTTACCGACCTGCTCAACGAACTGGGCTATGCCCACGAGTGGCACTATAACCTGGGTTTCCATGACGAGTCCTACTGGAGCAGTCATGTTGCCGAATACCTGGCCTGGTATGGCGCACAATTCATGGACACCCCGTAAACAAAACGTGGTTTAATATTTTTATGCTTGCAGAATGCGGATTAAAAAAGACGGATGTGGTGCTGGCGGCGGTTTCCGGTGGAGCGGATTCGCTGGCCCTTTTGCATGTTCTGCGCGCAGCGGGCTACCCGTTGCTGGTTGCCCATTACAATCACCGCCTCAGACCCGAAGCCGATTCTGATGCCGCCTTTGTGGGTGAATTGGCCGCGGAACTGGGGCTGCCCTTCGTGACCGATTCCGGCGACGTAGCGGCATATGCTGCGGCGCAAGGCCTGCCCATTGAAGAAGCGGCGCGCGAGATGCGCTATCGTTTCCTCTTCCGCGCAGCGCGCAGCGCCGGGGCGCAGGCCGTTGCTACCGGCCACACAGCCGACGACCAGGCCGAAACGCTCCTGATGCATTTCCTGCACGGCTCGGGGCTTGCCGGGCTGAAAGGGATGCTGCCGCGTACGATTCTGCCCGTTTTCGATGCCAAAATTCCGCTGGTGCGACCGCTGCTCCCCTGGACGCGCCAGGAAACCGAAGCCTATTGCCGTGGGCATGGCATTCGTTATCTGACCGATGCCAGCAACGCGGATACAACCTATTTCCGTAATCGCTTGCGCCATGAACTGCTACCCCAACTCGAAGCATACAATCCGCAGATTCGCCGTTCTTTGGCCCGCTCTGCCCAGGCGTTGCAGGGTGATTATGAATTACTCAACCAACTGGTCGATTCGGCCTGGGACAGGTCGGTGATCGCCTCTGGCCGTCGCTACGTTTCTTTTGATTTGTCCAAACTGCGTGAGATGCCCCTCGCTCTGCGGCGCAACCTGTTTCGGCGGGCCGCTTTTGCGCTGAAACCTGGCCTGCGCGACGTGGATTTTTCTGCGCTCGAACGCGCCGCCGCCCTGACCGCAGCAGAGTTGGCCGGCGGACTGAAAACGGTGATCGAAGCTGGTTTCTTGCACCTGACCGATGATGAATCCAGTTTGCCTGCCGACCAGCCCCAGGTGGATGAGCCGGTTTACATCCAGGATGGCCGGAACACGTTCGGCGATTGGGTTTTGGCCTGCGAACAGGTTGCGCAGGTTGCTTCGCCGCTCACGGACCGCTTTTCAGCGTTGCTGGATGCCGATTTAGCGGCTGGCAGGCTCACGCTGCGCCCGTTCCGCCCCGGTGACCGCTTCGAGCCGCTGGGCATGCCCGGCCAAACGGTAAAGCTGTCGGACTTGTTCGTTAATCTGAAAATCCCAAAAAGATTAAGAAAGCACTGGCCGGTGCTGTGCGTGGAGGCTGAAATCGCCTGGGTTCCCGGCCTGCGTATGGGGGAACGTTTTAAGGTCAGCGCGCAAACGGAACGCGCAATCAGGCTGGAATTGAAAAGGCTCCCGTGATGGGAGCCTTTTTTGTGCGGGATTTGTCAGGCTTGTCCGGCAAGCTGCCTGAGCTTCATGTTCAATTCGCGCCACTGGATTTTTGAAACGCCCAGGTTCTGGCGGATGGCGTCGGTATCGACGCCGCGCTGGTATTCGCTCAGGGCGTAAGTCCAGCGGCACATATCGAAGGAAAGGTGCTTGTCAAGCCCGGCGTCGTTGCCAATATCTTCGAGCAGGTATTCGAGACGGCGCGGCGACCAGGGGAAGAGCTTGTCGAGCGGGTTGTACTGGCTGACGTATTCTTCGTAAGCGGGGATCCACTCATCGCTCAAGGTCAGTTTGCGTTCCTTGTAACGGTTGGTCGGGCTGGCGTAGCGGATAAAAACCAGCGGGCCGCTGGGCGCTTCGAGGTCGATGTGGTTCAGGTGAATGCCCAGGCATTCGCTTTTCTTGATGCCGGTGGTCAACAGCAGCGCGAGCAGGGTGTAGGGGCGCGCATCCGGTTTGGCCTTGCGGCGATAGCGGTCAGCAGCCAGCAGCACCGACTGAACTTCATCTGCGCTCAAAACTTGCGGCAGCGGGCTGATGGCCGATTTCTGCACCACCTTTTCGGCGGGATCGAGCATCAGGACGCCATTCTTGTGCAGCCAGCGGAAGAAGGATTTGACGGTGGTGATGCGCCGCGCCAGGGTTTTGGGACTGCACGGAATGCCGCGTTCCTTCTGCATCCACTCAAAGAAAAGGTTCAGGTCGGCGGTGGTGACAGCTCCCAGGGCGCGGTCGGCGGGGAAGTAGGAAGCCAGCAGGCGCAAATCGGACATGAAGGCTTTGATGGTATACGGTGAACGCGCCTGGTCGTTCAGGTAGATTTCATAGGCATTGATGGTGGGGATTAACGTGGTATTTGCGGTAATATGGGCAATTGCCCCGGAGGTTTCAGCCATTGTCTTTTCTCCTGCTGTGCTGAAAGATTCTCTAAACCAGAAGGTAGCTTTTGGTTGCTTGTAAATGGGTACTCGTTCTTAACCCACTCAGCGACAAAAGGTTCGCTTGCGTATAGTTTAGACCCTTTTCGGATGGAAGACAAGGCCTCGGGAGCCTTTGTTATGTTAGTGTAATTTTTCAGGATGGTCGTTCAGCTTCCCGGTCAGATGGGCGGCCAGGGCTTCGTCGATTGAGGCGATGTCGGTGACTACCGGACGAATGCCTTGAACCTGCATACTCTGGTAGGCCCCTGCCCCCATACCGCGGCAAACCAGCGTTTCGCAATCGGCGATTGTCTCCGCCATGCGGACGTGTTTGTTGTGCGATTCTGCATCGTGTCCGTGCCCCTGACCGTGATGTTCGTGTTCGTGGCTGTGCGCATCCTGGGCAAAGTGTGCATGGCCCAGTTTGTTGCGCATTTCACGGGAAACTTCTTTCCCGTTTTCAAGGGTGACTACCAGGTAATGGCTGGCCCGCCCAAAATGTTGGCTGATGCTGGTTCCGTCGTCGGTGATGAAGGCGATTTTCATGTTGAATTCCTTTTGCTTGATGGGTTAGTTTTGATGTCTCAATGAGATGATGAAGGCCGCCAGGGCAATGGCGATGATCCCCGCTCCGGCCAGGATGCGGCTGACCAGGTCAATTTGACTTGGGGACTCTATTTGGGGGAAATCAGCGCTTTGCGCCGCGACCAGGCTGGGTTCGATGGCGACAACCACAGGCTGGATTCCTGCCAGGGTGTTGAATTTGACCACATGTTCGGCGCAATCGTTTGGATGGCATTCCTGGCATTTGGATGTATCGCCGTTGATGACCGGGTGTGCGCTGCGTCCCTGGTGGGCGGCGTCTTTGTCGGTGGTTGTTGGGTCGCCTTCGTGGCAATCTGTGCAACGCTGGCTAGCCTCACTGATGCAATAGTGTTTGCCGGTATCGTGCAGGTAGTACAGGTTTTCGTGGCAGGTAATACACTTTGTTGGGGAATCGGGCGACTCCCCCTTTGCCTGGCTGGGATAAGTTTGCGAGAGTGAAAGGATAACGGTGAGCAGGCTCGCTGTGAGCCAGAAAATCCCTCGTTTTGTAAACATACAACACCTCCTTTCAAGGTGAATCGTTGCTTATGATGCAAAATGTCTTTCTTTTGGTTGATCGCGCTCGTCTGCCGGACAGAGAACCAGGAGCAGATGCGAATCCAGCCCGGACAGGTTTCGCCAGCGATGCGGCAGGTAAGCCTCGAACAGTAAACTATCGCCGGGTTCGAGTATGTAATTGCTGGCACCCACCTGGTACTCAACCTGCCCATCGATGCAGTACACAAACTCCCGTCCGGTATGTACGATGGGCGTTTTCCCGCTATCAGCGCCGGGATTCAGGGTAACGATTAGCGGCTCAGCGCCAAAACGCGGCATCCCTGCCCCGAGGTCTTGAATGCTGCCATGCGAGAAGGCTGCCTGAGGGCGTTTTCCGTGTTTCTGGTGGGCAATTTTCTTTTCGCCGTGAATTTTTTCGAAGAATGCGCTGATCGGAACCCCCAGGCTTTGCGCCAGGGCTTGCAAGGTGCTGACGCTGGGAGATGTTTTACCATTTTCGATCAGGCTGAGGGTATTAACATTCAATCCGCTCCGTTCGGCCAACGCGCGGATGGAAAGCCCTTGCCCGGTTCGGATAACGCGCAGCCGTGAGCCGACATCGATATCTTCAGTTTCCAGGGTTTCAATCAGTGGGGAATTGCCGTTGCGGCCCATGTTGTATGTCTCCAGAATTTGTTATTTCAAATATTATTATAGTTGAAAAAAGATATTTTTCAATATATTCAAATATTATATTGTTTTATTATTGATGATAACCTGCGCTTATGCTTTGGTGTGAGATGACAAAAGGATGATGACATTTAGCCGCCATAATAGCCTGGATTGATGACATTTGCCGGTTTCCTTGATAAGTGACGCGTCGTATAATGGATTTGTACGGCATCCAATCCAATGACCTGAGAGGAGGCATGATGGCAGAACAACCACAAGGATGCGCTCGTGTCACCGGCTCGGTTGCAGGCGAACCGCCCAAAGCCCAGCCCAACGAAACCACTATCACTGAAAAAAAGGAGATGACCATGACTGCGCGTGTTGGGCAAAAAGCCCCAGAATTCACCGCCCCGGCTTACTACAAGGGCGGCTTTACCACCGTTAAACTCTCGGATTTTGCCGGGAAATGGGTTCTTGTTTGCTTCTATCCGGGTGATTTCACCTTTGTCTGAGCGACTGAAGTGTCGGCGGTCGCCGACAAATATGCGGAATTGCAAAAACTGGGGGTCGAGGTAATTTCTGTCAGCGTTGACAGTCACTTTGTTCACAAAATGTGGAATGACCACGAACTGGTCAAGATGGTGGATGGCGGTGTGCCCTTCCACATGGCCTCCGATCAGGCCGGCAATGTCGGTCGCGCTTATGGCGTTTGGGACGAGAACCAGGGCATCGAACTGCGCGGACGTTTCATCATCGACCCGGATGGCGTTATCCAGGGCATGGAAGTGCTGACTCCGCCGGTCGGGCGCAAATTCTCCGAGACCGTTCGCCAGATCCAGGCTTTCCAACTGGTGCGCGCTTCCGGCGGCAAGGAAGCTACTCCTGCCGGTTGGGAACCCGGACAACTGACCCTGAAACCCGGCCCCGCGCTGGTGGGCAAGGTTTGGGAAGTCTGGAATCCCAAGATGGAAAAATAGCCTTTCAACGATGAAAATTGGCAGTTCCCGGTCATAAGCCGGGAACTGTTTTTTAAAGGATGAATTTCGCCATGTTTTGAGATTCGCTGACAGTTGAAGTTGCCTATACTTCACCCCATGGAGGCTGCCATGAAACGTTTCTTTTCCACCTTCTTTACAACCTTGCCTTTCCTGGCCTGGTTCGGACTGATGCTTGTCAGCCTTGACTGTTCCTATTACTGGCCAACTTACCTGGCGACTGGCCTGGTTATGCTCTCTGCCAGCTCTCTTTTTGGCTTTTTTGGCCCGGCCAACGCATGCAAACATGTTGGTTTGTGGATTTTCCTGCAAAGTTCTCTGGCCTGGTTTGTTGGCCTGCTTGTGCTTGGGCTGCTCAACCTGACACCGCTGTGCATTGGCCAGGATAATGGCGATGGCAGCAACGATATTTTCTTGTGCCTGTTGCAATCGGTTTTGGTGGCTTTTTTCTATACACCGCTGGCCTTATTTTCTTTTATCCCATCCGTGATTTTGGGTGGTTGGATTCTCAAGAAATCCGGTTAAACTATATCGCCTATGAACCGCACCATTCGCATCATCAAATTGGTTTTCCTGGCCCTGGCGCTTCTACTTTGCCTGGCCATCCCTGTCATTGGGCTGGTTTCGACCGCTGCCAGTTGGGACGGCATTTGTTATGGGTTCACGGATGGTCAAGTCCCCTGCTCCTGGTGGGAATATGCCCGCAACGAGATATTCTGGGCCTCGATGCTCTTCATTCCCTTCCTGTTCATCGTCTCCCTGGTCTGGATTGCCATTTCTGCGGTGCAGTTTGTCGCTGCCCAGCTTGAAAAACGAAAAAATTCATCCCCAAAGTAAGGTTCTATCTTTGATATTCGATTTGCTTTCGATAGTTTCCCTGTTGTTGATTGTTCTGACCCTGATCGGGGTGGCGGTTGGGCGCTATCCCTGGCTGCGCATGAACCGCGCCACGATTGCCCTGGTGGGCGCGACTGGATTGATCCTGGTCGGGGCGATTTCGCTTGACCAAGCCTACGCCGCCCTGGATATGAACACCATCGTTCTGTTGTTTGCCATGATGGTGCTCAACGTTAATTTGCGCATTTCCGGCTTCTTCCAGATTGCCGTCCAGCAGGTGGTGGAGCGCGCCAACAGCCCACGCAAACTGCTTTTCTTGATTATTGCCGCTTCGGGCGTTCTCTCTGCGCTGCTGCTCAATGACACCATCGTGTTGATGTTTACCCCGCTCGTGCTCGATATCGCCGAGAGTCTGAAGCGCAACCCGATCCCCTATTTGATTGGCCTGGTGACGGCTGCCAATATTGGCTCTGTGGCCGCCATCACCGGCAACCCGCAGAACATGATTATCGGCATCGCCTCGGGCATCCCCTTTGTTACCTTTAGCGCCTACTTGCTGCCGGTGGCCCTGATCGGATTGCTGGTCGCCTGGCTCTTCCTGGTGCTGCTCTATCCTGCTGAATTTTCGCGCCAGGCATTCCAGGACAAGCCGGTTTTGCACATTCGCGCCTATCCGCCGCTGTTGCAAAAAGCCCTGCTTGCGGTTGCCCTGATGGTGGTTGCCTTTATCGTGGGCGCGCCCATTCCGCTGGCGGCGCTGGGCGCGGCGGCTTTCCTGCTGATTACCCGTCGTCTCAAGCCCCAACGCGTTTTCCTTGAACTGGATTGGGCGCTGCTGGTATTCTTCTCGGGCTTGTTCATCGTTACCGGCGCCATCGAAACCAGCGGATTGGCCGAAGGCCTGTTTGCGGTGGCCAGCCCGATTGCGGATCGCGGTGTGGCCGCCCTCAGTTTGGTGGCTGCCCTGCTCAGCAACCTGGTCTCCAATGTCCCGGCGGTGCTGCTTTTTCGTCCGATCATCCCCGGATTCGCCAACCCCGAGCAGGCCTGGCTGACCCTGGCCATGTCGACCACCTTCGCCGGCAACCTGACCCTGCTCGGGTCGGTCGCCAACCTGATCGTTGCCGAAAGCGCCCGCCAGCGCGGTGTCCACCTGACCTTCATGGAATATCTCAAGCCTGGCGTGGCCATCACCCTCGCCACCCTGACCATCGGCATTCTGTGGCTCTCTTTCATTTTCTAACCCGTTATGAAAATCCTTACTGTTGATATTGGCACCGGCACACAGGATATTTTCCTTTTCGATTCGCATCTGGATATGGAGAACGGCTTCAAGCTGGTGCTGCCTTCGCCGACGATGATGGTTTACCGCCGGATTCAGGAAGCGACGCGGCTCCGCACCCCGATCCTGTTGACCGGCAAATTAATGGGCGGCGGCCCCTCCGCCTGGGCAGCCCGCGACCACGCTGCCGCCGGAATCCCGATTTTTGCCACGCCCGACGCCGCCAAAACCATCGATGACGAGCTTGAAAAAGTTGAGAAAAATGGCATCAAAATTATCTCTGAAGACGAAGCCCGTCTGCTTCCCGATTCTTTTCTTCGCCTGGAACTCACAGATTTCGACTTTCCCCTCATCGCCGAAACTTTCTCGCGTTTTGGCATTTCATTAATCGACCTGGCAGCCGTTTGTGTGGCGGTTTTCGATCATGGCGATGCCCCGCCTGGAGTCTCCGATCGCCAGTTCCGCTTTGACTATCTCGACGAGCGCATCAAGGCGAAGAACGCTTTGTCCTCGTTTGCCTTCCTTGCGGAGGATGTCCCGCCCATCATGACCCGCCTGCAAGCGGTTGCCGCATCCGCCAGAGAAGTCGACGCTCCGCTGATCGTTATGGATACCGCCCCGGCGGCCATTCTCGGGGCGAGTTTTGACCCGGCGGTCGCTGTCCGCCCGCGCAAGATTATTGTCAACCTTGGCAATTTTCATGCCCTGGCTTTTCGTCTCGGCCCGGGCGGAATCGAGGCTGTCTTTGAGCATCACACCGGCGAACTAAATCGTCCCAAACTGGAAGGTTACCTGCGCGCCCTGGCCGATGGTTCGCTGACCCATCAGACCATCTTCGATGATATGGGCCACGGCGCACTCGTCTATGGCGACCATCCGCTCGAGCTGGACAACGCAGACTGGCAGATTGCCGTCACCGGACCGAGACGCTCCATGTTTCAGGGTGCGATTCATCCTTCATCCTTCCGCCTTCATCCTTATTTTGCTGTTCCCTTTGGCGATATGATGCTCTCTGGCAACTTTGGCATGCTGGCTGCCGCTGCCGATTTGTTGCCCCAACTGAAGGAACACATCCTCCTGGCCCTGGCTGGCCATACCGGTACAGCGCCTTGGGATTCCTGAAGAATCCTTGACAAATAGATAAGCGTCGATATAATATACATAGAAGGTTATCGATATGACCAAAACCGACATCGTCCTCTTTGCCAAAGCCCTGGCCGACGACACCCGCCAAAAAATTATGAAATTGTGTTGCTGCGAGTGGATCTCGGTGACTGAGATGGTTGAACGCCTGGGCAATGTCACCCAGCCGACCGTTTCGCATCATCTTGCTATCCTGCGCGAGGTTGGGCTGGTGGATGTGCGCCACGAAGGCAAACAGACTTTCTACAGTTTGAACCAGGAACGGGTTGCGTTTTGCTGCGGGCAGTTAATGCTCAATTTTGCCCCTGAAAACAATATTACCGGTCTTGTCTTGGAGCAACTCGAATAAGCCTCTTTTTTTATATTCATGCATAGACAAACATCTATTTAAGGAGAATCCCATGTCCCAAGGCCCTACCCCCATCCATGAAGGTGTGCGCGAACATTATGCAGAACTTGCCCGCCAAAACAGTTCCTGCTGCGGTTCTTCCGCAGAAAGTTCTTGCTGCGATACGCAAAACAATCTCTACCCCGCTGATTTACTGACCACCGTCCCGGACGACATCTCCAGCTTTAGCCTGGGCTGCGGCGATCCGATCAGCCTGGCTGAACTCCAGCCTGGCCAGACGGTGCTCGACCTCGGCTCCGGCGGCGGACTGGACTGCATCCTGGCTGCGCAAAAAGTCGGCTCAACGGGACGCGTTTTCGGCGTCGATATGACCCCGAGATGCTCGAAAAAGCCCGAGCAAACGTCAAACGCCTCGGCCTGGAGAACGTCGAATTCTGCCAGGGCTACCTCGAATCCCTGCCGCTGGGCGATAATAGCATCGATGTCGTGATCTCCAATTGCGTCATCAACCTGTCGCCGGATAAACCCCAGGTGTTTCGCGAGATTTTCCGCGTTCTGAAGCCCGGTGGTCGGGTGGCGGTTTCGGATATTGTCACCAACGGGCCGTTGCCGGAGACTGTTAAAAACAGCTTGAGCGGTTGGGCGGGCTGTGTTTCCGGGGCCATCGATGTCAGCGAATATACCGCGGCGATGAACGCTGCCGGATTGGTCGAGGTGCAGGTGACGCCTACCTACCTCGACGATGGTTTGATCGATGAAGCTGTACAGGAATTGAAAGACTCGATTGACTTGGGCGCAACGCCTCGCGAGAAAATTCGCCAGAGCGTTTTTAGCGCGCGGGTAACGGCGAGAAAGCCGGTATAAAAGATTAAAGCCTCCGGGTTCTCGAAGAACCCGGAGGCTTTTTGAAAACAGCTATTCTTTGATCGGCAGGAACAGGTCAAGGGTGAAATTCTCGCCGCCCGGTGCGCCTTCCGGGACGATGTGTTCTTCCAGCCACTGGTGGGCCGCCTCGCGGTAGCGGCTGTTCTCGCGCCAGCGGACGAGTTTCTGCCAGGTGCCGGGGATATCCTCCCACGGTTTTGTCACCACGCAGCGTGTCACCGCATACAGCCCGCCAGGGAAGTCGATGATGCGCGCCTCGCCATCTGCCTTGACGCTCCCATCCACTACCATCCAGGCATCATAGCCATAGTTCGGGCTGCCGGGGGTCGGGTTCGGATTGTTGTAGCCGAACACGCGCCCATTCTTCCCGTTTGCTTTTGCCCAGGCATATAACTTCTCCAGCGCAACATCCTCCGGCCCCTCGCCGAAACCATTGAAGCAGATCACGCGCATTGCTTCCAGCTTGACAATTTTGACATCCAGTTCGCTCATTTTTTTCTCCTTGAGTCATCTCGATTGAAGTCCTGCGTCACCCGTCGGCGACTTTCTTGCAAGAATAAATACATTTTACATACAATACCTGACATCTATTGTCAGGTAAATCTGCTACAATTGGCAAGAAGTCCGTTTCCTTCCGTGATTCCGTTACAAAGTCCGTTGAGAAGTCCGTTCCCATCCGTGATTCCGTTACAGAGTCCGTTGAGAAGTCCGTTCTAAAATGCGCGCCGACCGCCTGCTCTCCCTTTTGATGCTCCTGCAAACCCGCGGCACGATGACCGCCCAGTCCCTGGCTGCCGAATTGGAAGTCACCGAACGCACCATCTACCGCGACGTGACCGCCCTTTCAGCGGCGGGCGTGCCCGTTTATACCGAACGCGGCCCCGGCGGCGGCATTGCCCTGATCGAAGATTACCGCACCAACCTGACCGGCCTGAACGCGGACGAAGTCCGCGCCCTGTTCATGCTCAGTATCCCCGCTCCGCTCGACCAGCTTGGCGTGGGCGCTGAACTGCGGACGGCGCTGCTGAAACTCTCTGCCGCGCTGCCCAGCAGCCGCCAAGCTGAGGGGTCCACTGCCCGCCAGCGGATTCACCTTGACGCCGCCTGGTGGTTCCAGTCCGAGGAGCCGACACCGCACCTGAAAACGATCCAGGCTGCCCTGTGGAGCAACCGTAAGCTTGAACTGGTTTATCGCTCCGATTTCGGCGCAAGCGTGGACATGGTTCTTTCTCCTTACGGGCTGGTGGCCAAGGCCAGTGTCTGGTATCTGGTTGGCGCGCGCGAGGATCACCTGCGGGTGCTGAGAATCTCCCGCATCCAGCAGGCAGGCCTCGGGTCGGAAGGTTTCGAGTATCCTGCGACGTTTGACCTGGCCTCCTTCTGGAAATCCTGGTGCGATGAGTTCGAATCCAGTCGCGCGCAAATCCCGGTCACGCTGCGCGTCTCGCCAGCCCTGGCCCAAATCCTGAACGAAAACCGTCCCGAAACGCTCATGTCGCCCCCGAAAATCGAGCCGGACGGCTGGCAAACCCTGACCCTGACCTTTGAATCGATCGAATCGGCGCGCACACGCATCCTCGGCTATGGCGGGGCTGCCGAAGTACTCGAACCGCTCGCCTTGCGCCGCAGCGTGCAGGATTTTGCCCGCCAAACCCTGGCGCGTTATACCGGGTAGCTTCTATTGACCCACAAGAGGGGTAATTTCTTGCCAGGTTTTTCCGCCATCAGTGGTTTGCACCAGGGCAGTTGCGTTGCCGTTGGTGACGATGGCCCAGCCGGTAGAGAGATCGACAAAATCGAATTGAGCAGTCTCCCAGGCTACAGTCTTAACGTTTATCCAACCCTGACCGCTGTTGAAGGTTTGCTGCACCTGCCGGTTTACCAGACGCCAGCCGTGTTGGGCATCCAGGAAAAACTCATTGCCGGATGCTTGCCAGGAATGCCAGGAGAGGCCGGCATCCTCGCTGATGGCAAAGAAGCTCAGTTCCTGCCTCGGTTCTGTGTAAATCCAACAAGTCCATTCCACGCCGATTGTTCCAGGGATGATGCTTAACAGGTGTGTTTCGCCGCAGTCGGCATTTTTTTGTCTGAATGCGGGGCTTTTCATTTCTGGCGGCAGGGGCAATAACGAAAATTCCCGGAAGGAATCGCCGCCGTTGTTGGTTTTACGCAGTTTCCAGCCGCCCTGCGCCACCAAATCGTCAATGCGCAGAGACATCCATTGGAAGCGAATATCATTTTCTGCATACCAGCCTGTTTTTTGATCGATAAAAATTACACCAATACCGATGGCCTTTTGTAAATCGTGGTAATGATCGTTGACAACCTTCCAGGTTTGGCCGCCATCCTGGCTGCGGAAGAGCAGCAGGCGGGTTGAGTGCATCCCATAATATACATCCACCAACAGCCAGCCGGTTTGTGAATCCAAAAAGTAAAGATTTTGGGGCTGGTAATAATCAACGGGAACATCCTTTCCTTCGCGATCCAGGTTGACCGGGAATGGCTGGCTCGTTTGCCAGTTTATCCCGCCATCTTGCGTATACCAGACAACTGCCGCTGAGATCGGTTGGCCCAATCCGGTAAAAAAGGTTGCCCAGGCTCGGTTCGAATCAAGAGCGAAGAATCCGTTACTGTTATAGGCTCCTTCGGGTGGGGTGACATCTTGCCAGGTCAAGCCGCCATCCACCGTGTGCAAAAGGTGGTTTTGAGCATCCAATGCCCAACCTGTTTGGCGGTCAAACATCTGGATTGAGATTATCTGAACGAGTTGCCCTGATCGGGGATGTGGCGAAGCTGGTTGGGGGATATCGTTTGTGGCCGACGGGCTGGGTTGCGCTGTCAGTGTTGTCGTTGGGGCAGGTTGAGGCGCATTGGTATGGGTGCTGCTTGGCAGCATCAAGGGAGAGGCTGTTGAGGTTGCCACGGGAGGGGTTGTTGCCGGTGCGCAAGCCTGTATGAACCAAAACACCAGGAGCAGGTAACTTCTTTTCATTTTGTGCCTCGCTGTTTAAAGAGTACTCCCGACCAACCCTCTTGACAAGCATAGAAAACAGTCGTAATATACAAACTAGTTTGCAATACAAACTAGTTTTCAGAAAGGTTTCCTATGACGACTGACCCCCTGCAGCACGCCCAGAAACGCGCCTTCCAGTACTGGTATGTGGATGGCACCTTTGAATTCAGTTTTGGCGGAATTTGCCTGGTTCTGGCAGCCTATTTCTACGCCCAATACCTGCTGGCCGAGACCTGGTTTTCCAACCTGCTGATTGTCTTCTTCCTGCTGGTGATGATTGGCGGCTCGTATCTGATCAACCGCCTGGTGATGGCGATGAAAGAGCGCATCACCTTTCCGCGTACCGGCTACATTTCCTTCCCGCGTAAAACGGGTTCCAACCGTTGGGGACGTGCGCTGTTGTTGGGTGCGGTTTCAGCGGTTGTCTCTGCCGGGATGGTGCTGCTGCTGGCCAACCGTCCCATCGGTTTTGACTGGACCGTCACCGCTTCAGGTGTCCTTTTCAGTTTGGTGGTGACCTACCTGGGATTTCGTACCGGTGTGGCGCGCTTTTTCATTCACGCGGCAGTGAGTATCGGGATTGGCACAGCATTCGGGTTTGCCAACCTGCCCGGCGACCTGGGTCTGACGGCTTTCTACGGATTGCTGGGGCTGAGCATGTTGGCCGTTGGCGGAATCAGCCTGTGGCAGTATTTGCGCGAAAATCCTGTTTCGGAACAAGGTGGAGGCACGAATGAAGAATAACCTGGAACTTGCTGTCCAGCGTACGCGCGGCTACTGGTACATCGATGGGCTATGGGAAATTCTCTCCGGGATTATCCTTGCCTTTCTCGGAATTATTTATGCAACTCAATCAGCCAATTGGCTGCCATTCCCGGCCACTGATTTGAAAAATACCATCCTGGTTCTTGGTCTGCCTCTTGGGTTGGTTGCGATTACCTGGCTCAAACAAAATATTACCTACCAGCGCACCGGATATGTGGCCTACAAGCAGGAAAATGCTGCCAGCCGCCTCCAGAAAAACTGGAAAATTCTGGCACCGGTTTTTGGCGCGCTTTTTCTGGTCATTATTTTGGTGCTGTTTTTTCCGTGGGCGAGAGCGGCGGTGCTCTATGGCATCACCTGGTTGCCGGTCTTGATCGGGCTTGGCTTTAGCCTCAGCCTGCTCAGCCAGGCTCGCCAAACGGAACTTGTACGGTTTCAATTTTTCGGTTGGCTGGGCATCGGGTTAAGCCTCATTCTTGCCACCCTGGCCTTCAACCATAACCGGGCTTACATCTTGCCGGCAGAATTGTTTGCCAGCTCAATTACAGCTTCCATGCCGGTAGAAATCGCCAATGCCATGCGCCTGAACGCCGATTTTGCCTATTGGCTGACCGCTCTTCTGTGCGGCAGCCTGGGACTTATGCTCCTGGGCAGTGGCGTTTTTACTCTGGTTCGCTACCTGCGGGACAACCCGGCCAGCGAGGCCCACGATGAGCAATGACCTGCGCGCCCTGACCGATGTCGACCGTTTGCTGCATGAGCCGTCACGCGCAGTTATTGCCGCCATCCTGGCTGCGGTCGAAAGCGCCGACTTTGTCTTCCTCCAGCGCGAAACCGGACTGACCAAGGGCAATCTCTCAGCGCATCTGACCAAACTTGAGGAAGCCGGTTATATCCAGATCGAAAAAACATTTCGCGGCAAATACCCGCTGACGTTGTGCAGCCTGAGCGAAACCGGTCGCGAAGCGTTTACGAATTATCGCAAGAAATTGTCACAATTTGTCGAGCAGACAAAATAACACAAATGTCATTGCGAGCCGCGCTCTTGGCGGCGCGGCAATCTGCTTGTGCCAGGAGATTGCTCACCTGCACTGGCAGTGTGACGCTCGCCGGGTCTCGATACAGACGCCAGAGAGCGGCGTCTTACTCGACCAGCGGCTCACAAGAACATTCAAAAAGGAACATCATGCCCCTCTACGCTCTCCGAACCACCCAACTTACCCGTGACTTTGCCGCCGTCCGCGCCGTGGACGGTATCTCGCTCGAAGTCGCTCCCGGAACGGTCTTTGGTTTCCTCGGCCCCAATGGCGCCGGGAAAACCACCACCATCCGCCTCTTGCTCGGTTTGCTGGAACCAACCTCCGGCCAGGCCGAAGTGCTCGGGTTCAACACCCGCACCCAGGCCGACGAGATTCGCGCCCGCTGCGGGGCCTTGCTCGAACAAAACGGCATCTACGAACGCCTGAGCGCCTATGACAACCTCGATTTTTACGCCAAAATCTGGCGTATGCCCGCAGCCGAACGCCAGGCGCGCATCAAGGAATTGCTGACCAATCTCGACCTGTGGGATCGTCGCGACGAAACCGCCGGCAACTGGAGTCGCGGTATGAAGCAAAAGCTGGCCGTTGCCCGCGCCCTGCTCCATCGCCCGGCGCTGGTCTTCCTCGATGAACCGACCGCCGGCCTCGACCCGATTGCCTCCGCCGCGCTGCGTGACGACCTGGCCAACCTGGCCCAAAGCGAAGGTGTGACCATCTTCCTGACGACCCACAACCTGACCGAAGCCGAAAAGTTGTGCGCGCAGGTGGGCGTTATCCGCCAGGGAAAACTGATCGCCACCGGCAGCCCAGACGAACTGCGCCGCACCAGCGGCCAGCCCCGGCTGGAGATCAGCGGCTCGGGGTTCAGTGAACAGGCCCTCGGGGCGATTCGTGCGCTTCCGGCGGTATCCGCCGTTCATAACGGAGCAGGCCAGATCGTTGTCGAATTCCACCAATCCGGCTCCTCCGCGCCAATCGTCAACCTGCTGGTGCAGGCCGGGGCGCAGATTGAAGAAGTCCGCAAGGGCAAAGCCGACCTGGAACAGGCTTTCCTCTCATTGCTCGAACAGGGATAACCATGTTGACCGATATTTTCACCGTCATCGAAAAAGAAATCAAAGAATTGCTCTTTCAACGCGGTCAGGGACGCACCAGCCTGGTACGGCTGCTCGTATTTGTCGGCGTGTTCGGCATCCTGCTGCCGCTCCAAAATGGGATCGAAAGCCTGCAATCCCCGGCCAGCCTGGCTTTTTGGGCCTGGATTCCCTACCTGTTGGTCAGCGGTGTGACCGCCGACACCTTCGCCGGGGAGCGCGAGCGTCATACCCTCGAGACTCTGCTTGCCAGCCGCCTTTCGGATCGCGCCATCCTGTTTGGCAAACTGGGCGCAGTAGTGCTTTATGGCTGGGGAATCACCGTCGCCACCGTGCTGCTCAACCTGCTGACGATTAACCTGGTCTACTGGCAGGGGACCGTGACTCTCTACCCGCCGGCCTTGTTCGCCGTGATTCTGGCGGTCAGCCTGCTGATTTCGGTCTTCGCCGCCGGGTTGGGGATTGCCATCTCGCTGCGCGCCGCCACCGCCCGCGCCGCCCAGCAGACACTGAGCATCATCATGTTCGTCTTGCTGATTCCGCTCTTTGCGCTCTCCTTCCTGCCCAAGGAAGTTCTTGCCGGCCTGGATGCCTTCCTGGTCGGGTTAAGCCTGCCACAGCTTTTGGCCGGGGCGCTGCTCATCCTGCTGGTTTTCGATCTCGGCCTGCTGGCCTATGCCTTGTCACAGTTCCGGCGCGAAAAATTGATTACGGACTGATTAAAATCAAAACGGGACGGCCAGAACCGTCCCGTTTTGATTCCTGGTATCTTCGAGTATCATCAACATGGAGAACAAACTCGATGTCGAACCAACCCATCCTCATCCTCGGCGCGGGCATCGGCGGGCTGTCTGCCGCCATTCACCTGGCCGCCAGCGGACACAAAGTCACTGTCCTTGAGCAGAATCCTGCCGTCGGCGGCAAAATGTCCGAAATCACGGCGCAAGGCTTTCGCTTTGATACCGGCCCCTCGGTCATCACCATGCGCGGGGTTTTTGAAGACCTTTTCCGCGCGGCAGGTCGCCGCCTCCAAGACTACCTGACCCTGCTGCCGGTCGAGCCGCTTACCCGCTACTTCTGGCCCGATGGAACGAGCCTCGACCTTTCGCGCGACCTGCCCAAGACCGCCGCCCAAATCAGCAAACTCGAGCCGCGCGACCTGGAAGGCTACCTCGATTTCTTGGCCGAAGCCGCCCGCCTGCATCGCATCACCGGCCCGGTCTTCACCTACGGCCCGCCACCCTCGCTCGCCAGCCTGAAAAAAGTCACCATCAAAGACGCCCTCAGCGTCGATGTTGTCCGCACCCTCCAGCAAAGCATCGAACGCCGCATCCGCCATCCGCACCTGCGCCAGTTGCTTGGGCGTTTCGCCACTTACGTCGGTGCGAGTCCCTACCTGGCCCCGGCCACCCTCGGCGTTATTGCCCATGTCGAACTGACCGAAGGCGTCTGGTATCCGCAGGGCGGCATCTACGCCATCGCCCGCGCCTACGAGAAGTTGGCCCGTGAACTGGGCGTTGAAATTCGCCTGAACACGAAAGTCCGCGAAATCTGCCTGCACGGCAAACAGGTTTCATCTGTTCTTTTGGAAAACGGGGAAATTCTGCCAACCTCGACCCTGATCTCGAACCTCGACGTGACCAGCACCTACGGCCTGATGCAATCGGATCGCGCCACCCGGCGGCTGGATACGCTAAAGAAGCGCGATGTCTCCTGCTCGGGCATGATTCTGCTGCTCGGCGTCGAGGGCGCGTACCCCGACCTGGCCCATCACAACATCTTTTTCTCGTCCGACTACCGCCGCGAGTTTGAGCAGATATTCTCAGAGCGGGTCCTGCCCGACGAGCCGACCCTCTACCTGTGCATCACCTCCAAAACGGACGCCGCTCACGCCCCCGCAGGCTGCGAAAACTGGTTCGTGATGGCCAATGCCCCGGCGCTCGATTCCGCCCCCAGCGCGGTGGATAGGGCCGCAGTGAGCGAAAAACTGCTTATTCGGCTGGCAAGTGTCGGGTTGGACGTGCGGAATAAGATTCGCTACCAGCAGTTGCTGACCCCCCTCGACATCCAGCAAAAAACCGGGGCGCATCGCGGCGCGTTGTACGGCGTCTCATTCAACGACCGCTTCGCGCCCTTCAAACGCCCGCACAACCGCTCCGAGTTCGAGGGTCTGTACTTCGTTGGCGGCACCACCCACCCCGGCGGCGGCGTGCCTATGGTGACGCTTTCGGGCAAGTTGGTGGCACAAATGATATCCAAGCCCTGAGCGGAGCAAAGCGCAGTCGAAGGGCGGTTCTGCTGCGAAACCGCCCTTCGACTACGCTCCTTCGTTTCACTCCGTCGCTCCGCTCAGGGCTTGGGTCGGATTTATCCGCACCTCCCCTGCCTCCACAACCCAAACCGTCTCGGCAAAACGCTCAATAAAATAGCGGTCATGGACAACGGCCAGCACCGCGCCTTCGAACTGGCGCAGGGCCTGCTCGAAGCGCGAGCGCGAGGCGATGTCGAGGTGATTGATCGGCTCATCGAGCAGCAGGAAGTTGCAGCCCTGGGCAATCAGCAGGCCGAGTTGCAGGCGGGCGCGCTCGCCGTAGCTCAGGCTGTGATTCGGGCGCAGCGGATCGTCGCCGCTGAAGAGCAGGAAGTGCAGGAAGTGGCGCGCCTCGGTCTCGTTGAAGGGCGCCACGGCTTGCAGGCTCGCGAGCGGAGTCAGGTCGGGCGGCAGGGATTCCTGTTCCTGGGTCATGTAACCCAATTTGACGGCTGCACCCAGCTTGAGTGCACCGCTCAGGGCGGGCAGTTTCCCGGCGATGGTGCGCAGCAGGGTGGTTTTGCCGCTGCCGTTCTCGCCGGTCAGGACGATTTTTTCTCCCGGCCCGATGTGCAGGTTGATGCCGCCCAACAGGGGCTTATCGGGGCTGTAGCCAATCGAAAGGTTTTCAACGCTCAAAACATCCCGCGATTGGTGACCCGCCGCGCCAAATTGCAGTTTGACCTGCCAATCGGCGCGCGGCTTGTCGATTTTTTCTTCATCGAGAATGTGCTGGATGCGCGCCTCGATATTTTTGGCCCGCCCGGCGACGTTTTTGGTGGCGCGGTTTCCGAAAAAGCCCTTGGCGAACTTGTCGCCGCCATCGGCTTTGCCGCCTTTTTTCATCTTCGTTAGCCCGCGGATGTGGCTGGCCGCCGCGCGCAGTTGGGCGAGTTGAACCTGCTGGTCGCTGTAGGCCTGATATTGCTGCTCAAACTCAACTTCTTTTTGGGCAGCGTAATCGCTATAGTTGCCGGGATAGGCTTTTAGCTGGTGGCTCTTGGGGTCGATTTCAAAAATGGCGCCGACGGTGTTATCCAGGAATGCGCGGTCGTGTGAGACGATCAGCACCGCGCCCTTAAAGCGCCGCACCCAGCCTTCGAGCCATTCGAGCATGACGATATCGAGATGGTTGGTCGGTTCGTCGAGCAGCAGCAGGTGCGGCTCGGTCAACAGGATGCGCGCCAACAGCAGACGCGTTTTTTGTCCGCCGCTGAGTTGGCCGACCGGGGTTTCGGGGTCGAGGTGGGCCAGCCCAAGCGGGGCCAGGATGCTTTCGGGGTGGATGTCGAGGCTGGAGAGTTGCGCCAGGGCCGAGTCGTAGCGCGCTTGCAGGGCCGCATCGGCGGGGGTAACGGTTAACGCCTGGGCCAGGGAGGCGATTTCAGCTTCGAGGGCGGCCTCATCCACGGCGGACAGGTTGAGGGTGGTGCGGATGGTTGCCTCGAGCGGCAGGTCAAAGCCTTGGGCCAGGTATCCGATTCGCAGGCCGGGAAATGTCCTCGAGACGGTTCCTGAATCCGAAAATTCCAGCCCGGCCAGAATGCGCATCAGGGTGGTTTTGCCGCAGCCGTTCGGCCCGACCAGGCCGATTTTTTCGCCCGCGCTGATATTGAAGGTGATGTCTTGTAAAACGGTTTGGATGCCGTAAGATTTGGTAAGGTGGTGAACACTAAGCATAAGAACCTCTAGAGAAAACAAAAACCGAGGGCAAACGCCCCCGGCCAAAAGTCATTTTGGCGGGCCGTACCCCGAAAAAACGTGTTTTCTTAGATGTTCTCCGTTGTCATTGGTTCACTCCTGAATGTTAAAGGCAGGGCCAACTATATCATGAGATGGGACGGGTGGCAATATCGCCCTGGGTCGGCTGGGCGACCCAAACCTTGAACGAGGTTTCGTTCAGGCTGATGGTGCTGATTGACAGATTCCAATCCTGCATCTGGCGGTTCTTGGCGCGCACGCTGATTTCCATATCGTAGATGCCCGGCGAGGTGAGCAGGATTCGGTTGAGCAGGGCGCGGGTTTCAACGCTGACCAGGTTCAGCCCCAGGATGCTTTTGCCGATGACTTCTTCGGGGGTATAGCCGGTGACCAGGCTGAAAGAGCTGTTGACATCCAGGATGGTGCTGTTGGTGTTGTCGATGGCCATGAAGATGAAGTTTTCCTGGATCTTTTCGCGGCTGTCGAGGAACAGGCGCATTTTTTCTTCCTGGGTGGCGCGTTCGGTGATGTCATGGATAACGTAAATGCCGCCTTGCAGGGTTTCACGATGCCAGATTGGCGAAATCTCAACTTGCAGAATGCGCTCAGAATCGCCGAGCGTAATTTTGGCTTCGACCTGTCTGGTTTCACCGGGATTGGTGAAGAGATCGGGCCAGTTGAACAGCACTTCATTGACCGGGCTACCAACGGAGGTATCGGGGAGCAATCCGGCCATTTGCTCGAAGGCCGGGTTGATGAAAATGATCCGTTTTTGGCTGTCGAGCACCAGCACCCCGTCGCCGATGTTTTGCAGGATGATTTCGTTGGCGATGGGCATCAAATCCAGCAGGTGGTGGCGGAACAATCCGTAGGACAGGATGATGCTGGAGAAGGTGAAACTGAAGGCAGTAATATCCAGCCCCTTGAAGGGCAGCAGGTCGAGCAGGTAGAGGCCGTTCCCGCTGATGAAAACGACGACTGCGGCCAGCATGATAAAGGCTTGCGAGCGGTAAGCTGCTTCCACTTGAAAGGCGTGGCGCGAGAAGAAAAATATCCCCAGGAAGATGGCCGCATACGAGTAAATGGCATAAAAAATAAAATACGGCCCGAAGGTAACGGCCAACATGCTGACGCCGCTCAAGATGACGATTTTCATATCGGCCCAGAACAGGTGATGCAGTTCGTTGGTCCAGGCCATCAGCACGGCAGAGGCTGGCACCAGGAAGAGCAGGGCCATACGCGAAAGCGAGGGCGCTTTGTTTTGCTGGGTATATTGGATGGCAAAAATCAGCCACAAGACCGGGATGAAAGGGATGCTGATAAACTGAACTTGTATCCAAAATCTGTGCCAGCCCAGGTCGGGGTTCAGGTTTTCGATGCTGTAGGCCAGCGACCAAAACGTTAGCGCCACCGCAATCCAGAACATGACGGTGGCGCCGTTCACTTTTCGTCGTTGATAGGTCAGGATTGCCACGGAGGCCGAGGCAATGGCCGAAACAAGCAATGCCAACGAAAATGTGTTCAATGAAAATTCCATGCCCCTATTTTATCGCACTTGGGTCGGGTTTGTCACTTATTGTGAGGCTCTTCACAGCCGCATTCCATCCCGGCGGCTTTTTCGAAGGCTTCGCGGCCTTCGTTGTAGGAAAAATAGATCAAGCCGAGCGCGCCCAGGCTGTCTACGAAGCCAAAACCGGTCAGTTCGTAGACCAGGCTTGCGGCGAGTAAAACGATAGACATGTAGATGCAAACCAGGGTGCAGTTGGCGTCTGCCAAAATTGGCGCGGAATTCAGTTTGCGCCCGATATGGCGTTTGGCCGAAACCAGCGCCCACATCGTCAGGATCGAAACCAGCGCGATGATGACTCCTGTCAGGGTGGTTTCGGGCTTGTGACCGCTGAGGATATTGACAATGGCCGTCGCGCCAAGCCCAAGCGCCAGCAGGTAGAAACCCGTCCCGGTGATGCGCAGGGCGGTGCGCTCGAAGGTTGAGCGTGATGTATCCGGGTTTTGGCGGATGCGCAGCACCATCGCGACAATCCCCAGGCCGGAGATAACCTCGATGAACGAATCGACGCCGAAACCGAAGAGCGCAATCGTTTCATCGCTGACGCCAAAATAAATCGAAACCAGCCCTTCGAGCAGGTTATAAACAACGGTCAAAATCCCGAGCCACAGCGCAATCTGGTAATAGCGGCGGGTATTGGCTTCTGTCAGTGTTTGCATGGGGAATTTCCTTTCGATACCAATAAGAATAATCAATTGTAGTTGAAAACGGGCCGCGAAGGTAAAATAATTGCGGAAAGGAACGTTTTGCTTGGAAAAATCAACAGAAACCATTCGTGTGGTTGCCACACAGACTGAAGAAAATGAAACCCTGGCCCTGCAAAAGGCCATTGCCAGGGCCGAATCGCAGGCCCAAAAGGTGGCCCGGGCGCTTGGCGTCCGTTTGCTCGAGCGGGTTTCGCTTGACAAACAGGCGGATGTGGATGCCGCCAAAATGGTTACGGTGCGGGTGCAGGCTGTTTACCGCACCTCGGCTTTTTCGCAGGCGCGCCTCGACCTGCGACTCGTCTCCTGGAACAACCTGAAGGAATTCCTGCGCAAGGAACTGCTTTTGCGCTGGTTCAAATTCCGTTTCAAGCGCCTGCCCGCCGCCCTGCCGGCGGATTCCGCTGCGCGCCCGAGCAAGGCCCTGGTTGCCGGGCATTTCAGCCTGCCTGGCGGCGGCGGGACGTTTGGCGATGTCGAAGCCCAGGAGAAAGTTTGCGAGTGGCTGGCCGAGGCCGGGATTCCCTATGATGTTGCCTCCAACTTCGAAGACGGCGTTGAAGGCATCGCCCTGGAACAGGCCAACCCCGGCGAGTACGGCATTTTCATCTTTGTCTGTGGTCCCTGGTATCCCGAAAAAGCTGTCCCGGCCATGCTGCTCAAGCGCTTTGGACATTGCCTGAAAATCGGCGTAAACCTGACGATTTCCCAGCCCGGCTCTGCCGGTTTCGACTATCTGTTGGCCCGCGACAACCCGGACGAAATCCGCGCAGATTTGGCTTTTGGCCGCCAGGTGCAGGCTGTCCCGGTTGTCGGTGTGCTGTTGGTGGAGCGTCAGGCTGCCTATGGCCAGCGCCAGCGCCATCCTTATGTCCGGCAGGTGTTTGAAGAATACTTGAAAACCACCCAGGTTGTGCCGCTCCGGCTGGATACAATTATCCACGGCAATAAAACCGGTTTGAAATCGGCGCGAGAATTCGAGAGTCTGCTGCGCAAAGTGGATGTGCTGATTACCAACCGCCTGCATGGACTGGTGCTGGGCCTGAAAAATTCCGTGCCAGTGGTGGCGGTCGATTCGATTGCCGGGGGTGGGAAAGTAACAGCCCAGGCAAAGGCGCTGGGCTGGCCAGTCTTAATTCCGGTGGAAGAACTGGATGTGGAAAAATTGGCTGAAGCGGTGGAGCGTTGCTTCGCGCAAAAGATGCAGCCGGAGCTGGCGCGCACCCGTCAGCAGGGCCAGGATTCCATCGAGCGCACCCAGGCCGAATTTGCCGAAATCCTGAAAAACCTTACGCGCCCAGAATCTCCTTGAGCGCCATCAATCCCAGCCAGTACGAGTGCCAGCCAAATCCGCTGATTTTGCCTTTGCAAACCGGCGAGATCAAGGATGTATGACGAAATTCTTCACGCGCATAAACATTTGAAAGATGAACTTCCACCACCGGGATGCCGATTGCAGCGATGGCATCCCGCAGGGCAACCGAGGTGTGGGTGTAGCCGCCGGGGTTGAAGAGCACGCCGCTGGCCCAGTTGCGCGCATCATGCAGGGCATCGATCAGGGCGCCTTCGTGGTTGCTTTGCAGGCAGCGCACTTCCAGCCCAACTTCCTGGCCGGCAGCCTGGATGCGGGTGTTGATATCTTCCAGCGTTAAGCGTCCATATACTTCCGGTTCGCGCGTGCCGAGCAGGTTCAGGTTGGGGCCGTGTAAGAGCAGGATTGATTTCATGCAATAAATCTTATCACATCCTCCGAGCGGTTATAATATTCCTTGCCAAAGGACAATTGAACAGGAGGAGCGATGAGTAAAGAAACCGAAGCGGTGATTCTTTCCGCTGTGCGCACCCCGATTGGGCGCTTTCAGGGCGCTTTGAGCGGAATTCCGGCCCCCAAACTGGGGGCGGTTGTTGTTAAAGCCGCCGTGGAACGCGCCGGGTTGGAAAATCCAGAAGAGATTGATGAAGTATTGCTGGGAAATGTCATCCAGGCCGGCGTGGGCCAGGCCCCGGCCCGCCAGGCAGCCATCTTTGCCGGTTTGCCAGCCACAGTCAGCGCAACCACGCTCAACAAGGTTTGCGGTTCGGGCTTGAAAGCGGTCATGTCGGCTGCCCAGGCCATTCGCGCCGGGGATGGCAACCTGTTTGTCGCTGGCGGCTTCGAGTCGATGTCGCGCGCACCCTACCTGATTCACGGACGCGGCGGCGAGTTGCGTTACGGTCACACCCAGTTAACCGACGCCCTGCTCCACGATGGCCTGTGGGACCCGTTCGAGGATTGGGGTATGGGCAATTCTGCTGATTTTATTGCCGAAGAATATGAAGTCACCCGCGAAGCGATGGATGTTTTTGCCCTGGGGAGCCATCAAAAGGCGATTGCGGCCCAGGATGCCGGAAAATTCAAAGCCGAGATTGTCCCGGTTGAATTGAAGGGGCGCAAAGGTGAGCTGACCCTGTTCGAGAACGATGAAGGCCCTCGCCGGGATGCTTCGCTCGAGGCGCTGGCCAAACTCAAGCCCGCTTTCCGTAACGATGGGCGTGTCACCGCCGGGAATTCATCCTCCCTGAACGATGGCGCTGCGGCGCTGGTGGTGGCCAGCCGCGCTTATGCCGAATCGCGCGGATTGACTCCCCTGGCGCGGATTGTCGCCTATGGCCAGGCAGCGCTTGAATCCAAATGGCTGTTCGCTGCGCCGGCCAAAGCGATGCCCAAAGTGCTTGCCAGGGCGGGCTGGACGTTTGCTGATGTCGATTTGATCGAACTGAACGAGGCGTTTGCTGCCCAGGTTCTGGCCAACGGTTACGAACTGGCTGATCAGGGCTGGGATTGGGACAAGGTCAATGTGTATGGCGGCGGCATTTCGCTTGGCCATCCGATTGGGGCCAGCGGCGCGCGCGTGCTGACGACTTTGATCCATGCCCTGCGGGATCGCGGCCTGAAGCGCGGCCTGGCTTCGCTTTGCCTGGGCGGTGGCGAGGCGGTAGCCCTGGCGGTTGAAGTGGAATAATGCTTAATGCTGAAAGGAATGAGAGATGATGAATCGCATGGAACGGGATGAGAAAATCGAGCAATATGGCCGGGGTTTCGATTTGCTGCTGGAAACATTGAACGCCATTCCGCGCGAGGCCTGGAAGTTCAAACCGGCTCCGGATGCGTGGAGTATTCATGAGGTCATCGTCCACCTGGCCGACAGCGAGGGGAACAGCGCCTTGCGGGCGCGCCTGCTGGCCGCTGAACCCGGCCGCACGTTAATGGCTTATGATCAGGATCGATGGGCGCTTGCCTTGAATTATCATGAGCAGGATGTTGACGATGCCCTGCAAGTTACAAAATATGCGCGCCTGACCACGTACAAATGGTTGAAAACCTTGCCTGACGAGGTATTCACTCATACCGTAAACCATCCCGAATACAAAGAGCCATACTCCTTTGATAAGTGGCTGGATATCTACGCCGGTCACATCCCGGCCCATATTGAGCAAATCAAGGCCAATTATCAGGCCTGGCAATCCTTGGCATGACAGGCTTTACGATTTTAGGGATTGATGTTTTGCTGGCGAATGATCCGGGCAGGCTTATCAATTTGTAAGGCGAAAATTAGCCGCAAGGTGTAAAATAAACCCATGACTCAAGGCCCCATACTCGTTGTTGAAGATGTTCCGAATGTGCTCGAATTGCTCGAGGTAACCCTGCGCTTTAAGGGCTACCAGGTGATTAGCGCCCGTAACGGTCTCGAAGGCCTGACCAAGGCCCAGACCGAGAAGCCTGCCCTGATTATTACCGATATTTTGATGCCCAAACTGGATGGGTTTGCGTTTGTCCAGAAGCTGCGCCAGGACTCTAATACACGCAAGATTCCGGTGATTTTCCTTTCGGCTACCTATGTCACCCCTGAAGACCGCGGTTTTGCAATGAGCCTGGGGGCGGCCCGTTTTATCGAGAAGCCGATTGATACGGAAGAATTCCTTTTGACGGTGGCCGAGATCATGACCCAGGGGTCGCCGACCTCGCCCGAACCGCTCAACAATCTGGCTTTTTTCCAGGGTTATCGTGAGCGCCTTGAGCAGAAACTGCGTCACAAACATACCCAGATTCAGCGTATTGAGCGATTGATTCCCACCCTGCCCGAAGAGCAGCGCCCCGCGTTTAAGACCATGCTCGAGCAAGCCAATGCTGATCGTGAAAACATCAAAGCCGAGTTGCAGGATACCAACCGCGCGCTCGAGGAAATCATAAAAGGTTCCAAAAAATAAATGTCAAATATGCCCGTTTTAGCCGACCTGGAGCGGATGGCGCGCCAGGCCGGTTCTATTTTGTCTCAAGGTTATGAGAAGCATGATATTCAGGTCGATTACAAAGGGGAAATTGACCTGGTTACCGAGTTTGACCACCGCTCTGAAGAATACCTGCTCGGGGAGGTTGCCCGTCAATTCCCCGGTCACAGCGTACTGTCCGAGGAGACTGGCGGCATCGACGGCTCCGATGAACACTTGTGGATCATCGATCCGCTGGATGGAACGGTCAATTATGCGCACGGCATCCCGATTTATTCGGTGGCGGTCGCTTATGCCTATCGCGGCCAGTTGCTTCTGGGTGCGGTTTACGATCCCAGCCGCGATGAGATGTTCCTGGCTGAAAAGGGACGCGGCGCGTGGCTAAATGGCCGTCCGCTCAAGGTCAAGCAGGTCAGCGAGCTGACTCACGCTTTGATGGTGACGGGATTTCCCTATGATGTGCGCACCACGGCGGACAACAACCTGGCCAATTACGCCAATTTTGCTTTGAAATCGCAGGGCGTGCGCCGTCTCGGTTCTGCCGCGCTGGATTTGTGTTACATCGCCGCCGGTCGCTTTGACGGTTATTGGGAACTTTCACTCAAGGCCTGGGATCTGTGCGCCGGGGCGCTGATTGCGCTGGAGGCTGGCGCGAAAGTGACCGATGTGCGCGGGGAAGCCAATTTTTTCCAGCCGCCGCTTTCAGTTATTGCTGCCAACCCGGTTTTGCACCAGAAAATCCTGCAAGAACTGAACGGCTAATTTAAGTCTCGAATCAAAAACTGCCAGCAAATTGCCTGGCAGTTTTTTGTTGTTCAGATGGTCAGCTTCTCAGTTTTGCGCCGAGTTCGTTTTCCAGCCGCTTGATGATGCGGGTGCGGATGCCGGCGGCATCCTTGTCGGTCAGGGTGCCTTCGTGTGAGCGATAGGTCAGGGCGTAGGCCAGGCTTTTCTTACCGTCGCCAATTTGCTCACTGCGGAAAACGTCGAACAGGTGGACGCTTTCGAGCATTTTGCCGCCAGTCTGCCGGATAAGCGCCTCCACTTTATCGGCGGGCAGGGCTTCATCGACGATCATGGCGATATCTTCCAGAACGGGCGGGAACTCGCTGACCGGGCGGATCGGATAACCCGCCGGAATGGCCGCCAGGGTGGCATCCAGATCGAAATCGGCCGCCAGGACGGGAGAAACGAAATCGAAGTTTTCCTGTACTTGCGGGTGCAGTTCACCGAACACACCCAGGGGCGCACTGAGCGGAGCATGGGGTTGCGAAGTCGAAGTGCTGTTTGCTGTCAAGACAACCGCGGCGCACTTTCCGGGGTGGAAGGAGGGGTGCTCTGCCGGGACATAGGTAACATCCAGGTGCAGCGAGTCCATCAGGGCTTCGACGATGCCCTTTAAGTCGTAGAAATCCAGCTTGACCCCGATTTTTGTGTCCCAGGCGCTTTCGTAACGGCGGCCGGTGATGGCGAAGGCCAGCCGATGCGGCTCGAGCGGCAGATTGGCCGCCTGCCCTGAGCCTGTCGAAGGGTTGGGGATGTAAACCGAGCCGATTTCGAACATGGCCAGGCTCTCACGCAGGCGGGCGTTGCGCTCAACCACATTCAGCACTGAGCTGAGCAGGGAGCGGCGCAGAACGCGTTTTTCGGGCGCGATGGTGTTGGCGAGTTTGACGTATTCGATGCTCGACTCGCTGCCGGGCGGCAGCAGGCGACTTTCGATCTCAGGCGCGGTCATGCGGTGGGTGATGATTTCCTGCAAGCCGAGGGCGGCCATCGTATCACGGATGCGTTCTTCCGCTTCGAGGCTCGGGTTGCCGCGTTGGGGCGGCAGCGGGTCGGCCATGCGGGTTTCGGGGATGCGGTCGAAGCCGTACAGGCGGGCAATTTCTTCCATCACATCGGCCAAACCAACCACGCCCTCGCCAATATCCATGCGGATGGGCGGGGCAGTCACCCGCAGGCCGAAATCTTCTGATTTCAGCGCGGTGCCAGGAGAGGTTGGGGTCCATTCACAGGTGAATTCCAGCCGTTCGAGCAGGGATTTTGCTTCATCCAGCGGAATTTCGATGCCCAGGGCGCGGCGGATGTCGCTTTCGCGGACTTCAATCGTCGGGTTGTGGGGCGGGAGCGGGTACTCATCCACAATGCCGGGAGCAACCTGTCCGCCGCTCCACTGCGCCATCCAGTACAGGCAACGCTTGAGACCATCCAACGCCAGGCCGGGATGCACGCCGCGCGAGAAGCGATAGGATGCTTCGGAGGGCAGGTTGTGCTGGTTGGCAGTCTTGCGGATGTTGATGAAGTTCCAGGCCGCGGCTTCGAGCAGGATGTTGACCGTTTTATCGCTGACTTCGCTTTCCTGACCGCCCATCACCCCGGCCAGCGAGAGCGGGCCAGCCGAATCGCAGACCAGGACGTTGGTTTCACTCAGGGTTCGTTCAACACTGTCGAGCGTAGTCAGCTTTTCGCCGGGCTGGGCGGTGCGCGTGGACACTTCGACTACGCTATCGCTCCGCTCAGTGCGTGACAGCAAAACATCGTAATCGAAGGCGTGCAGCGGTTCGCCGATTTCGAGCATGGTGTAGTTGGTGGCATCGACAATGTTGCTGATCGGGCGCATGCCACACAGGCGCAGGCGTTTCTGCACCCAGTATGGGCTGGGTTTAATCTCGACGTTTCGGATTAAGCCAAGTGTGAAACGCGGATTGAGTTCGGGATTGCCAATCTCGATTTTGACCTTGCCCTCAACCGACTCACCCGAAACTTGAATCTCGTAATTTGGTTTTTTCAACGCCCGACCGGTCAGGGCGGCCAGTTCACGGGCCACCCCCAGCACGGAGGTGTTGCGGGCGTTATTGGGCAGGATGCTGATTTCGAGCACCGCATCGCCCATGTAATCAACCAGCGGCGTCCCGGCGATGGCATCATCATCGAGGAAAATCACGCCCTCGTGTTCGTCGCTGATGCCCAGTTCCTTTTCTGAACAAACCATCGAGTAGGATTCAACACCACGGATTTTGGCACGTTTGAGGGTGGTCAGCACCAGGCCGTCGGCGTGACCATCATAAATGGTGGAACCTTCCTTGGCGTAGGCAACCTTGATCGGCTTTTCGAGTTTACCCTGGCCCTTGAACGGGAACAGGTTGGGCGCGCCGGTCAGCACGGTATGGACGATTTCACCGTCGAACAATTCGCACAGGGTCAGACGGTCGGCATTGGGGTGCGCGCCGACCTCGCGGATTTCGGCCACGACGATTTTTTCCTTGTCCCAGGCGATGCCGTTGACTTTGAATCCGTGATCGTCGCGCGAGGGCAGGGGCAGCCCGGCGAAGCGGATATCGTCAATTTCCAGACCGGCCAGGGTCAACAGGCGGGCGATTTCAACAACTTCAAGACCGCTCAGGTCTACATATTCTTGCAACCAGGAAATGGGTAGTTTCATTTTTTCTCCTCCGAATATCGTTGCCTAAAACTGCTCCAGGAAACGGATATCGTTGCCCCAGAAGTAGCGGATGTCGTTGATTTTGTGGCGCAGCATAACCTGGCGTTCCGATCCCATGCCGAAGGCGAAACCGGTGTAGCGTTTGGGATCGTAGCCGCCGTTTTGCAACACCACCGGATGGACCATGCCGCAGCCCAGGATTTCGAGCCAGCCTGATTTTTTGCAAACCTGGCAGCCCTTGCCGCCGCAGACGAAGCATTCCATATCCATTTCTGCGCTTGGCTCGGTGAACGGGAAGTACGAGGCGCGGAAGCGGGTTTTGGCCTCACGCCCGAACATGCGCCGGGCAAATTCAGCCAGCGTCCCTTTTAGGTCGGCAAAGGTGATGTTTTCGCCCACGACCAGCCCCTCGACCTGGTGGAATTGCACCTCGGAGCGAGCGGTAATCTGCTCGAAACGGTAGCACATGCCCGGCAGCGCAATGCGGATTGAGGGCGGGTTGTCCGGGTTTTCAGCGGAGAACTGCTTCATCGCCCGGACCTGGCCGGGGGATGTATGCGTCCGCAGCACCTGTTTTTCGGCCTCGTCGGTTGCGCCGGTGTCGATATAAAAGGTATCCTGCATCTCGCGGGCCGGGTGATAAGGCGGGAGATTGAGCAACTGGAAGTTGTACTCATCGCTTTCAACATCGCGCGAGGTATAAACCTGGAATCCCATTTCGGCCAAAATGGCAAGCACACGCCGCAGGTTTTGGCTGGCCGGGTGCAGGCGGCCATGATGGAAGCCGCGGCCCGGCAGGGTCACATCCAGTTTCTCACTGGAGAGGGATTTTTGCAGGGCGGCTTCTTTCAACGCCGCGGCTTTTTCGGCAAAAGCAGATTCAATCGCCACCTTGACCTGGTTGGCGCGCTGACCCACCAGCGGACGCTCCTCTTTCGAAAGGCCGCCCATCTGGCTAAAAACGGTCATCACTGGCGAGGAACGGCCAATATTGGTCACGCGCCACTTTTCGAGCGCGGCCTCATCCTCGATGGCGGCCAGTGTTTCGAGGGCTTCCTTTTCGATTTGTGCAAGTTTCTCGAGCATAGTGCCTCCATTCGTTTCTTCCGTAGGGGCGAAGCATTGCTTCGCCCCTACAAGTTGGCAAAATAAAACCTCCCGCCCAAATTGGGACGAGAGGGGAATGTCTCGCGGTACCACCCAAATTACCGCCGAAGCGGTCACTTACAGGAGCAGGAATTTTTCATTCCTATTCCCTTCCCCGTTAACGCTGGGACTGCGGCTCAAACTACTAACGTGACACATCTTCACTTGAGCGGCTCGCGAGGGAACTTCGGTCGGGTTTGGTTGGGCGCAAGTTCCAGCCGGGTTTCGATTTGCTCAACCTGCTTGCGCTTCTCTGTCAACTTCTGCCAACGTACTTTCCTCGGTCGGTGCCATTGGAAAAGCTCGCCTGTTGCCTGCAATTATCGCCAGATTCGGGTGGCTGTCAAGCCTTGTTGATTCGTTGTCAAGCGCCCGTAAAAGGGTATAATCGGCGCAGCCAAGGAACAGCGCCATGAGATTCCTCTTTCGCCATATTCACCTGGTTCGAGCCGTTATGCGGTAATTTATCATTCAGAACTTCCGAAGTCTTCAAGGCTTCGGAAGTTTTTCTAATAAGGAGAAAAACTTATGCCAACCGATTCCCAATCCCCTTACCTGCCCTTTGGAGAGAACAAAACCGCCCCCTGGTATGGAAAAGATATCATCTCTGTCAAGCAATTTGCCCGCCCCGACCTGGAGTACGTTTTTGGCGTGGCCCACGAAATGCGCGGCATGGTCGAGCGCGTTGGGACGTTTGACCTGCTCAAAGGCAAAATCCTGGCCAACTTGTTCTACGAACCGTCCACCCGCACTTCGTCCAGCTTCACCGCCGCGATGGAACGCCTGGGCGGCTCGGTCATCCCGATTAACGAAGTGAAATACTCCTCGGTCTCCAAGGGCGAATCCCTGCCCGACACCATCCGCACCCTCGAGTGCTATGCCGATGTTATCGTCCTGCGCCACCCCGAGACCGGCTCCGCTGCCATCGCCGCCAAAGCGGCCCGTAAACCGGTCATCAACGCCGGCGACGGTGTGGGTGAACATCCCACCCAGGCTTTGCTGGACACCTTCACCATTATGGAAGAACTTGGTCGCCTGGATAACCTGACCATTACCATGCTCGGCGACCTGAAGTACGGACGCACCGTCCACTCGCTGGCGCGTATCATGTCGTTGTTCAGCAACGTCAAAATCAATTATGTTTCACCGGATATTCTGAAAATGCCGCGCGAGGTCATGGACGAAGTGGCCGAAAAAGGTATTCCACAGGCCGAATATGGCGCCCTGACCGAAATTCTGCCCCAGACCGATGTGCTGTATGTCACCCGCGTTCAGAAAGAACGATTTGAGAATCCCGAAGATTATGAAAAAGTCAAAGGCGCGTATGTGATCGATCCGCAGATTATGAAAGCCGCCAAAAAAGAGATGATTGTCATGCACCCCCTGCCGCGCGTTGGCGAAATCAGCACCGATTTCGATGAAGATCCGCGCGCCGCCTACTTCCGGCAGATGGAATACGGCCTTTATGTCCGCATGGCGCTGCTGGCGATGGTGCTGGGAAAAGCATAGTATTGGGTTTCAGGTGCGAGGTGTCAGGTGCCAGGCAAAACCTGATACCTGACACCTGACACTTGACACCGGAGAAACCATGGAATCCTTCTTTTCTTTCCTCGAAAAACGCGTCGATGACTGTTCCTCGCTATTATGTGTGGGACTCGACCCGCACGTTTCCGACCTCGAGAGTCCCAGCGCGGAATCCGCTCTCAAATTCAGCCTGAATCTCGTTAAACAGACCGCCCCCTACGCTGCGGCCTTCAAACCCAACGCCGCCTTTTTTGAGCAGTTTGGCGCGCAGGGTTGGACAGCGCTCAAGCAGGTGATCGAAGCCATCCAGGAGCAATCTGAACGCCTGGGATCGCTGATTCCGGTTGTCCTGGATGCGAAACGCGGCGACATCGCCTCCACCGCCGAGGCTTACGCCAAAGCCGCCTTTGAGAGTCTGGGAGCGCACTGCATCACCCTCAGTCCTTACCTCGGCAAGGACTCAATCGACCCGTTTATCGGCAACTCCGAAAAAGGTGTGTTTTTGCTGTGTAAAACCAGCAATTCCGGCGCGGGCGATTTACAGGATGTGATGGTAACGGCCGCTCATCAATCACCAATTACCAATTCCCCGCTCTATATCCACGTTGCCAAACTGGCCCAAACCTGGAACGTCAAAAACAACATCGGCCTGGTCGTCGGCGCGACCCAGCCCGAAGCGTTGACTCGTGTCCGCGAGGCTGCGCCGGATTTGTGGTTCCTCGCGCCCGGCGTCGGCGCACAGGGCGGCGACCTGGAAGTGGCGCTAAAGTCCGGCCTGCGGGCAGATGGCAAAGGGATGCTGATTCCCGTCTCGCGCGGCATTTCCAGGGCCAACAATCCGGCTTTGGCGGCGGCCGAGTTTCGGGATGAGATTCTCAATATCCGGCGTTCGATGATTTGATGTTCGATAATCGCTATTCGATGATTCGATTATCGAGTATCGCCCCAACGGAGTTCCCCTCATGACAAATCACAAATCACAAATCACCAATCCCCAATTACCAGCTCTGGCCGACGCCTTGCTCGAGGCCGGCTGCATCAAATTTGGCGAATTCACCCTGAAATCGGGCTTAATCTCCCCGATTTATATCGACCTGCGCCGTATCATCAGCTATCCGGCCCTGCTGCGCCAGATTGGGGAGGCCTACCTGCCCCTGATCCACGATTTGCAATTCGACCGCCTGGCCGGCCTGCCTTACGCCGCCATCCCGATTGCGACCGCCGTTTCGCTGGCCGGCGATTACCCGATGATTTATCCGCGCAAGGAAGTCAAAAGCTACGGCACCAAGGCTGAAATCGAAGGCGATTTCAAGTCCGGGGAAACCGCCCTGGTCATCGATGACCTCGCCACCACCGGCGGCAGCAAATTCGAGGCCATCGAAAAACTGACCGGCGCGGGACTCAAGGTCACGGATGTGGTTGTGCTGGTGGATCGCCAGTCCGGAGCCAGGGAATCCCTCGCCGAAGCCGGATTCCGTTTGCACGCCGTCCTGACCATCAGCGAAATGCTGGCCCACTGGAAGCAGACCGGCAAAGTGGCTCCCGACAAAATCGCCGCCACGCGGGAATTCCTGAAAAATGCGTAGCCATTTCCCCGTTGCTGTTCACCTGATCATCCGCCAGGGCGACCAGATTCTGCTTTTGCGCCGCTTTAATACGGGCTACCAAGATGGGAACTATGGACTGGTCGCCGGGCATGTGGATGCAGGCGAATCTGTCAGACAGGCGGCTGCCCGCGAGGGGCTGGAGGAAGCCGGGATTCGGATTGACCCGGAAGATGTCGAAGTGGCGCATGTCACCCACCGTAAATCCAACGATGAGCGCTTTGACTTCTTTGTTTACATCAAAGCCTGGGAGGGCGAAATCCGCAACATGGAGCCGGACAAATGCGATGACCTATCCTGGTTTCCGCTGGCTTGCCCGCCGGTCAATTTGATCGCGCATGTGCGCCTGGCTCTTGAGAATTACCAAAAAGGGATTTTTTACAGTGAACATGGCTGGTAAGCAGATTCCTCCCCAATGGCTCACCCTCGCCCGCGAGATTTACACCCTTTCGCAAGCCGGGCTGGCCTACAGCAAAAACGATTTCGACCTGGAGCGCTATCGCCGCTTGCAGGAAATCAGCGCCGAGATTATCTCCGGCCAATCTGCGCTGGAAAAAGAAGCCATTCTCGAGAGTTTCAGCATCCAGGCCGGGTATCCGACCCCCAAAGTCGATGTGCGCGGGGCAGTCATCCGCGACGGGAAAATCCTGCTCGTGCAGGAGATTACCGATGGGCGATGGGCGCTGCCCGGCGGTTGGGCCGACCTGGGCGAATCTCCGCAGGAGATGGTCGAGCGCGAAGTGCTCGAAGAGAGCGGACTGACCGTCAAAGCCCGGAAAGTGGTTGCCGTCTACGATGCCAACCGGGTCGACCCGCTCGAGTTCTATCACGCCTATAAAGTCATCTTCCTGTGTGAAAGGATCAGCGGCGAACCGACTCCCAGCTACGAAACGCCCGATGTGCGTTTTTTCGATCCGGCTGAGCTGCCGCCGCTCTCACCTTTCCGCACCACCCCGCGCATCATCGCCGAGATTTTTGCCCACCTCGCCAATCCCGCCCGCCCAACAGACTTTGATTGATGACAATGAACATTTCCCAACCAACCCCTGCCCAAATTGAGCAAATGCTCGAATTTATCATCCGCCACAACCAGGAGGGTGAAACTCACATCGGCTATTATGGCAAAGGCGAAACCGAAATTCGCGAAACGCTGGCCGAGTTTACCCGTCCGCTCGAAGAGTCGTTCCTGCTGGCCTGGCAGGGCGAGGAATTGGTCAGCGTTTTTGGCGTGGATTACGACCCGGAAATTGGCCGCGCCTGGTTGTATGGGCCGCAGGTCGCCAGCCCCGATTGGCATGCCATCGCCGATGAACATTATGCCGCCATTCAAGAGTTGATTCCCGAAAGTATTCACGAACAGGAATTATTCTTCGATGCCAATAACCAACGCGGCCAGGAATTTGCCGCCCGGCATGGATTCCAGGTACACAGCTCAGATGCGGTGCTGTTCCTCGAACGGGACGGGCTCACACCTGTTCCGACCGCGCCGGTGCAGGTGTGCGATTACGCCGAAACATTTTTCCCCGCTTTCGAAACGCTTCATCAGGCAATTTTCCCGCGCACCTACTACACCGCCCGCCAGATTGCCGAAAAACTGGATGACAAACACCGCCTGCTGCTGGCCATCGAAGCCGGCAACGTGTTGGGCTACCACTTCTGCAAGCGCGAGTCGCAGTCCGGCTATATCGACTTTATCGGCACGGACCCCTCTGCGCGGGGCAAGGGCCTGGGCGCGGCTTTGCTCCAGGCCGGCATCGCCTGGATGTTCGAACCGAACCAAATCCACCGAATCGAGTTGACGGTCAACGCCAATAACCAGGCCGCCATGCGGCTCTACCAAAAGTTTGGCTTTGCCACCAAACATATTTTGTGTGGCTATCGCAAACGGATGAGCTGAATGCGGTCTGTGCTCGTTTTGCCCCTGCACGACCCGGATAATCTTTTTTACCCGCTCTTGAAAGCGGGTTTGCCGTTTCTGAAAGAACATTTTGGCGGCGCAATTGTTTCCGTCCCGGCTGGCACCCGTCAGCGCCAGCCGCAAAATCTGGCCGAAATGCAGGCCGAGCCGTTTTATCACGTTCTTCACGCCAAAATCGAAGCGCCAGCCGGATTGCACTTCACGGAGCTTTACCGTTACGCCGCCGGACACGCGGCCCCGCAGCAAATCCTGCACCTGTGCTATCCCGACCGACTCACCTTTGCCTTACAGCCCGCTTACCGCGATTATTTCCTGGCTGATACCGCCAGCCTGCGCCCTGAGCAGCTCCCGCTGATTTTTCATCGTTCCGCCCTCGCCTGGGAAACCCACCCGCAGAATTATCGCCAGTTGGAGGGCTTTGTCACCCGCCTGGGCGAGACCCTGTTCGCCAAAACGCTCGATTATGGCTGGTGTCACCTGGTTGTCCAGGCCGGGGAACTGCGCCAGGTGATGGATCGGATCAGCCACCCCGAAATCGCGATGGTCGCCGAGATGGTTTTGCAGATGCAGCACCACATCCACACCCGCGATGTGGACTGGCTGGCCTGGGAAGACCCGTTCATCCTGGGACGCGATCCCGCCGAACTGAAAGCCGAACGCGAAGCCAGCCTGGTCGAAACCCAAAAGCGGCTGGCCTACTGCCTGCCGATGGCCGAGATGCTGGCCCAATTTGCCATGAACGGGTTCTCCACCGGACAAACTCCGTGATAGTTTGTCATTTCGAGCGTGATGGTCGACTGGCGAAGCTGTATCGAGATCCAGCGAGAAATCTTCCCCAATGTATGCAAGATTTCTCCCCGCTACGCGGCTCGAAATGACAAGAAAAAGTGATAAATTTAGAGTTCTGACCGTTTTGACCGATAGAGAATGAACGGAAAGAGATAAGCTATGCCTGACACCGAAAAACTAAACCGATTTTGGCAGTCCTACCTGCAAAGCCTGCCCGCCGGGCATCCGCACCGCTCCTTACCCCAGCCTGAAGCCTGGGGATTTGGCTCCGGCGGCGACCTGGCCGAAGAACTGGGTCAACTGGTTTACGATGGCGTCAAAACGGCCACCTGTTCCATGCTCTGGGAATATGAACGCGACAATGAGAGCATCCCCAGCGTGGGCAGCCTGAGCATCATCCTCGATGGGCAGGAAAATCCCTGGCTGATCATTGAAACGACCGAGATTACCATCCGGCCCTTCAACGAGGTCGATCCGGTTTTTGCTGCCGAAGAAGGCGAAGGCGACCGTTCCCTGGCCTACTGGCGCGCTGCCCACTGGCGTTTCTTCGGGCGCACCTGGGATGACCCCGCCCGACCCATCAGCGAGCAAATGCCCCTGGTTTGCGAGCGTTTCCGTGTTCTCTATCGCCGAGACTGATATGTACCCACTCTTCCGCTCCCTGCTCTTCAAACTTGACCCTGAAGTCGCCCATGCCCTGACCCTGCGCCTGGTCGGCCTGGCGGGACGCATCCCGCCCTCGCGCTGGATACTGCAAGGGATGTTTACCCCGCCTGCCAGGCCGGTGCAGGTCTTTGGGCTGACGTTTCGGAATCCCGTTGGCCTGGCCGCCGGTTACGACAAGGATTGCCAGTCTGTCGCCGGACTCTCGGCATTGGGCTTCAGCCACCTCGAACTGGGGACGGTTACTCCGCGCCCGCAGCCGGGCAACCCCAAACCGCGTGTTTTCCGGCTGGTCGATGAAAAAGCGGTGATTAATCGCATGGGATTTCCGGGGAGCGGGATGGAGTATGCAGCCAGGTCATTGCGCGCGTTTCGAGGGTCGAGTAATCGCGGGTTGTCGAGCGACAAAACCCATCGAAACGAAGCGATGTATCGAGACCCGGCCCAGCGGACTTCGACTGCGCCGCGCTCCGCTCAGCCCTCAACCGTCATCGGTGTCAACCTGGGCAAAAACAAAGATACCCCGCTCGAGAACGCTGCCGAAGATTACATCGCCCTGATGCGCACCTTTGCCCCGCTGGCCGATTACCTGGCGATTAATATCTCCTCGCCCAACACGGTCGGGTTGCGCCGCCTGCAAGGGCGGGAGATGTTGGAAGGGCTGCTAGGCGCGATTGCGCAGGAACGTCGAAACTCGAGTATCGAATATCCGATTCTCGTTAAAATCGCCCCCGATTTATCGGACGAGGAACTGGATGATGCGGTTGGTACCATCCTCGATAACGGCATGGACGGGATTATCGCCACGAATACGACTCTCAGCCGCGAGGAAATTCAGTCTCCGCTGCGGGTGGAAACCGGCGGCTTGAGCGGCCAACCGCTGACGGGTTTGAGCGATTCCGTGCTGGAAAAAGTCCTGGCGCGGGTCAATGGCCGGGTTCCGGTGGTCGGCGTGGGCGGAATCATGAGTCCAGATGATGCCAAACGCAAACTGGACCTGGGCGCGGCGCTGGTGCAGGTTTATACCGGCATGATCTATGCCGGGCCGGGGCTGGTCAAGGAAATTGTGGCAGGGTTGTGACCCCCTCCCAACCTCCCCCAAATTCCAAAGAGCGGAATTTAGGGGAGGGGCTTATTCGTGGAATTCTTCCACCTGGTAGGTGTGTACGGTTAAGCTCTGGGTGCGCCAGGCATCGGGCGCGGCACCCATTTTCTGGCAGAGATGGCTGAGAAATTCGGCTTTGTCGGGCAGTTGCTGCCAGACTTGGGGCAGGAAGGTAGCCCGCCGGCCAAATTTGTCGCGCAGGGTGACGCCGTCGATGTTGGGGCGTAGTTTGGCGAGCAGGTCGGCGCTATCGGTGTAATGAAGCGGCTGCGGGGGCGTCAGGCGTGAAATCTCGATTTTGATTTCGTCCAGCTCAGCGGGCGCAACCGGCGGGAAGCGATAATCGTTGAGCGCGGCGGCAACGGCATGTTCCTGCACATCCTGGGCCAGCGGTTGGTAGCCCTCGAGCGCGCCGATGCAGCCGCGCAGTTGTCCGCGCCGGGTCAGGGTGACAAAGGATGCGCCGTTGGCGCGCAGAACCGGGCTGAGTTCAGCCTCGCGTAACGGGGTTGGGACGTTGCCACGCACACCGTTTTCCAGCGCCTGCCGGGCAAGTTTTAGCAGGGTTTGTTTTTCTGCAGAAGTCAGTTGTGTTTCCATGTTCACCTCCCAATTGTGACACGAACGAAACACAATAGTAGCATACCTTATTTTTGCACTTTGCGGTACTGGCGGTTGAAGTAAATCAGCGGATTTTCTGCGCTGAAGGTTTGCGCGGCCAGCACTTCACCGACAAAAATGGTGTGTTCGCCGGAATCGAGCGAGTGTACCACCCGGCAATCGACGCAGGCCAGTCCGCTGGTTAGCAGCGGAACGCCGCTAACCAGGTTGAACGTTTCCAGGCCCTCAAAGCGATCTTCTGTTTCGGGGATGCGGCCTGCAAAACGGTCTGAAAGTTCCTGCTGTTCTGCGGATAGGATGGTCGCGCCGAAAAAGCCCGAGTCGAGGATCAATTGGCGGGTGCGGGCGTGATGCGAGATGGCAATCAGCACCTGCGGCGGGGTTACGGACAGGGATGTGAACGAACTGACCGTCATGCCGTGACGGGCCTGATTGTGCGCAGAAGTAACAACGGTTACGCCGGTGGCCCATGAACGCATGGCCTGGCGGAAAATATCGGGATCGATGGACATAACTCTCCAAATTTTTTGGCATGATAATACTTGGCGGCCAGGGCCGAGTCAAGTCAGAGAATTGTTAGAGTTTTCGAAAGCCCACCGAAAGACTCCAAATCACTTGCCTAACAACTTTCTTTTAAGGTACTATAATATCAATTTATGGAAACCAACCCCGAACAATCCGAACGCCGCCGGCAGCGCTTCCCGGCCATCCTGCAAACCACCCTGCTGGTGGCTGCCCTTTTTGCCACCCTGTTCACCGCTTTTCCGCCCAAAGGGTTATTTTCCGGGAATATTTCCGACCAGTTGGCGGTTTTGTTGACCACCGAGCCGGAAGGGGTTGTTCTGCCGGGAACGCCTTTGCCCCAGGTGCGCATCGGAATTGTCGCCGGGCATTACGGCAACGATTCGGGCGCGGTTTGCGAAAACGGCACGACCGAGGCCGAGGTCAATTTCAAGATAGCGACCATTGTCCAGCAGAAATTGACCGCATTGGGGTTCCAGGCCGATGTGCTCGAGGAGTTTGATCCGCGTTTGCAAAATTATCGCGCGGGGGCGTTGGTATCGATCCACAACGATTCGTGTATTTTCGTCAATGACCAGGCTACCGGTTTCAAGGTCGCGGCTGCGATGAGTTCCCGTGACCTGAATCTCGCCAACCGCCTGGCGTTGTGCTTGCGTGACCGCTATCAGCGCGTGACCAACCTGCCCCTGCACGATAGCGTCACCAACGATATGACTTTCTATCACGCCTTTGATGAAATCAGCCCGAATACGACCGCGGCAATCATTGAGACGGGTTTTCTCAACCTGGATTACAAAATCCTTACCGAACAGCCAGACCTGGTTGCGACCGGCGTTGTTAATGGTATCCTGTGCTATATCAATAATGAGAGTATTAACGCCACCACACCATGACGAATCCTAACCACATTGCTGCTTTCCGCGCGATTGAAGAAGCCCAGAAGGCCCTGCGCGCCCACGATAAGCACCTGGCGCGCCATTATGCCGTTCAGGCCGCCCAACTGGCCCCGGACTTGGAAGAATCCTGGTTGATGCTGGCGGCCGTTGCCAGCCCGCGCGCCAGTGTTGCCTATCTTCAAAAAGCGCTCCAGATAAATCCGCAAAGCGAACGCGCCCATAAGGGCATGGCTTGGGCGGTAAAGCGTCTGCGTGAGCAGCAAGTAGAACAGACAGCCAAAATCCCGGTTTCGCGTCCGGCCCCAGCCCCCGCCATGCCCGCCCCGGTCAGCAAAGTTGCCGCAACCCCCGTTGTCGCGGCTTCTGTCCCATCCAGGCGGCGCGCGCTTCCTTATGCGGCTATCATCCTTGTTTTCCTGTGCCTGTTGGCGGCTTTTGTTGCCTGGCAGGGAGCGACTCCGGCGCTGGCGCTGCTGAACGGCTCCGGTTTTGCCCCTTCGCAGGGCGGGGTAGCCTGGGCTGAAGTCCAGCTCGAAAAACCGACCTACACCCTGACCCCGACTGCGACTTTTACGCCGACAGCCACGTTTACGCCCACAGCAACCAGCACCCCCACCTCCACTCCGACTGAAACACCAACGGCCACCCCGACTGAAACGCCGACTCCCATCCCGTCTGAAACCCCCATCCCGACCGAAACGGTTTATGTTCCCCCAACCGAAGTTACGCCTTACGTCCCACCAACGGCCCAGACAAGCTATGGGGAGCGATGGGTTGAAGTCAACTTAAGTCAGCAGATGTTGTATGCCTGGGAAGGGGATGTCCTGGTTGGCTCCTTTGTCGTTTCGACTGGCACCTGGCAGACCCCAACCGTGACGGGCACATACCGGGTATATGCCCGCTTCAAATACAAAGACATGAGTGGGCCGGGTTACTACCTGCCGGATGTGCCCAATACCATGTTCTTTTACCAGGGTTATGCCATTCACGGCACATACTGGCATAATAATTTTGGCACGCCGATGAGTCATGGCTGTGTCAACATGACCATCCCTGATTCGGAATGGTTGTTCAACTGGGCGCCATCCAACCTGCTGGTAAACGTCCATTATTAGTTTGGTTTCCGGCAGGGGAACGGAAGCGCTCCTCCCGCGGCTTGTCCGCCGTTTTTCTGGTATTATCCACATTCAAAATATTTTCCAAAGGAGAAATTTATATGCATCCCGCTTTCCAGTATGATCAATACCTGCTTAAGAAACAAGCCATTGCCCTGACGGGTAAAATCCGTTTCTATAACCCCTCCGGTGAAGTGGTTCTTTTCAGCGAACAGAAGATGTTCAAACTGCGCGAGGATATTCGCGTTTTCTCCGACGAGCAGAAAAGCCAGGAAATTCTCGCCATCAAGGCCCGCCAGATCATGGATTTCTCGGCTGCTTATGATGTTGTCGATTCAACCACCGGCGAGAAAGTCGGCGTCCTGCGCCGCAAGGGATTGAAATCGATCCTGCGCGATGAGTGGGAAGTGTTGGATCCGTCTGACAATGCGATCGGCCTGTGCTTTGAAGATAATATGGGTCTGGCGATGTTACGCCGCCTTTTGTTGGGCAACCTCCTGCCCCAGAATTACGACATCACCGCAGGCGAGGCCCGCGTTGCCGACCTGAAACAGCGCTTTAACCTGTTCCGCTACGAAATGGATGTGGATTTCTCGATGGATACGGGCCGCAAACTCGACCGTCGCCTGGGCTTGGCTGCGGCAGCGTTGCTGGCCATTGTCGAAGGCAAACAGGATTCGTAATGCCGTCTGCTCCCTTGTTCGCGGGTCTGGTTTTCGATGAGTTTGACCGTCCGGTTGGCACGGCCTTTGTCGGCGCTGAACCTTGCTATGTGGTGGATGACGCCGGTTTCCGGCGTCATCTCCCCTCCGAGCAGGTGGATCGCCAGGTACTCAAGCAGATTGCCGGCATGATGAAAGGCAGCGAAGATTTGCTCAGTGAGCAGGCCGCTAAAATGCTTGGCAGCGACGATCCTTTCAGCCGAGCCATCATCGAGAACCAGTTGAAAAACATCGAACAACAGTTTGAAACCCTGTTCCAGGTGGGTATTCCCGAAGAGATGCGCGCCTACCTGGGAATGACCGGTTTCAAGGTGGTGATTGACATGCGCGGGGAAGTTCTTCGGTTCGAACAGCCTGGCACAGCAACATCTGGCGATGATGAGTAAAAGTTGCCGATTTTCGGCCTTGCCCTGCGGATGGGTTGGTGATAAAATCGGCATTCGCAAGACGGGCGTGTAGCTCAATGGCAGAGCAGCGGCCTTTTAAGCCGTTTGTTGAGAGTTCGAGCCTCTCCACGCTCACAAAAAGCCTTCCATTTCGGTGGAGGCTTTTTTGTTGCCAGTCCCCATTCAGGGGATGCCATTCGAGCCTCTCCACGCTCAC
>JAEWVF010000022.1 GCA_023459215.1 Chloroflexota bacterium | reverse complement strand
AGGTTTTTTGTCACCTGCAAGCCGGGGCGGATCAGTCCGCGCAGCACACCGGGGAAGGGCGCGATGATTGGCTTGCCAGTCACCTCGGCGATGATTTGTCCGGGTTCGATATGTTCGCCGATTTGCGCGTAGCCAATAAGTTGACCCTCTGCTGGAGCGCGTAGGACACGAGTCGGATCTCCTTCAGGCTGGCCGTTATCAGGATTGACTCCGCCGTGCCAGTAAACGCGCCCGAGAGTGTGTCCGCGCTGGGTTTCAACGACAGCCTGGCAGTTTTCACCGGCAACAAAGCCTGGGCCGAGGCCAATCAGCAGGCGAACTTCGAAGGGCAGGGGTTCGGGTGGGCGTTTGAGCAGGCGGGCATCGATGATGGTTGAAGGTTTGAAATCTAATGTTGAAAAGAAAATCAGGGCTGGGTCTATGATGACCGGGATTTGGTTTTGAGCCAGGGTTGCGCGGATTTGGGCTTCGTTTTCGACCCGGATGGCGGTTACTTCTTCGACCTGCCACTGGCCTTCGTAAACGGCTTCGCTGAACGAAACCGCCCGGCGCACGGAGAGCGGTTCGGGCAGTTCGCTGATCAGCACCGGGAAACCGGCGCGGTGCAGGCGCAGGGCGACTCCGCTTGCCAGGTCGCCGCCGCCGCGGATGAGGATGGGGTTCATGGGCTATTGTCTTTCGTTGTGTTGGATGCGCAGGATGGCGATTTTGGTCGGATGATTGAAGGGGGTTGGGTCGGTCGGATGGTGAGCGACTCCGGCTGCGGGTGGAACGCCGACGAAATCGTCCGGGACCGGGATCAGGCGCTCGATGCTGACAAAACCGTCCAGGCAGAGCGAATCCAGGATTTCCATAAAATCGGCCCCACTGACGAAAAGGGCGTTGTTGATGACAACCAGATACCCGCCGCTTTTGACCAGCGGGCGGGCTTTGTTAATCAGCCGGGCCGGGTCGTTTTCGAGATCGACACGGCCTTTGGATGTGGCCGAGAAAAAAGGCGGGTCGAGCAGGATGCAGTCGAAGGTTTGGCCTTCGTGCTTGAAGCGGCTGACCGCCGGGAAAAAATCGGCGCTGACGAAGTCGCTTTTGACGATGGGAAAGCCGTTCAGGGTGTAGGAAGTTTTGGCCAGGTTGAGAAAGTCGCGGTTGCGGTCGAGTTGCACCACGCGGGCTGCGCCGCCGGCCATGGCGGCCACGCCCAGGCTGCCGGTGTAGGCGAAGGTGTTGAGCACACTTTTGCCGGCCATGTTTTCCTTGAGCCATTTACGCAGGTTACGCGTATCAAGGTACAGGCTGGCATCGCGGTTCATGGTCAGGTCGAGCGCGTACCAGACCCCGTTTTCGCGGATTTTGTGGTCGAGCGTTTCGCCGTGCAGGGGCAGGCCGCGCTTCTCCTGTGGGGTCGCGCCGTGGCGGGTTTTGAGTAGGATGGCCTGCACCCACGGCAGCTTTTCAAGATAGAAAGCCTGCGCCTCGCGGATGTTGGCGATACCCTGAATGGGGATTTCAGCGTAGTTATGAAATACGAGGCTGCGGGCATACAAGTCAACAACCAGGTCTGGCTGGCCTTCACTGAAGCCATTGAAGAGCCGCAGGGCAGATTGGTGTTTTTCGTCCAGCAGGGGCAGGCGGGCAGATAGGGATTTATCAAGCAGGCGGGTGATGGGCGGCATGCGGACTATTAAATCACATTGTTGACGTCGTGTGAATGCAGTGATAAAATACAGCCCGCTTGTTTGACCAGCCGCCAGCCCCCATCGTCTAGCGGCCCAGGACGGAGCCCTCTCAAGGCTCAAACAGGGGTTCGAGTCCCCTTGGGGGCACACAAAATCCGCTATTGACGGCGGGTTTTTGTTTTAAGTCGGGCGGAAAATGAGCCAAAAGAGCAAATTGGTGGAAAAGACTGGTATTTTTACCAGTGCCAAAAACCGGGAAAATTGGTAAACTGCTTGCGGGTATGTGAACTGGCCAATGAATATGGATATTTAGCGGTGGGATCGAACAAAAAAGAAAATTTCCATAAGGGCAATACAATGATGAAGCCTTCGTTTAAACATTTACTTACTCTGGCCTTATTCTCGGTGCTTGGGATTGGCGCTGCCGTGTATGCCTACACTGGTCCAAACCGCACGCGGACAGAGCCTGTCATTACCTGCAAAATCGTTTTGTGGGAATGCCAGAAAATTGAATCGAAAGACAGATATAGCTATCACAAGATCGATGATTGGTCTTGCTCAAGCGAAAGCAAACCCTGGAAAGCCTATCCATCAAGTGGACCGACTTGCCAATCAGAAACTACTGGGAAAAAATATTGGTCCCGCGAAGAGCGGGTGGAAGAAATCCCGGTGACCTACCCGCCGGCGGAGATTAGTGCCCAGCCGCTGTGCAGCCTGCCGGGACAGAACGGCTGGTGCCGGAGCGGGGCCGTGTTACAGCTGAGTGGCTACGAACCGGTGGCCGGATATGCAATCAGCGCCATCGAAGGCCTGCGCAGCGGGGAAAACTTTGCCCTGGCTGGCCAGACCGTCAACGTGGCGGCGGTGGAAGGCCAGAACAACTTCGAATACTGGGCGCACTCGACCTTCGGCGATACCTCGCTGAAAGGCGCCAGCACCCTGTACCTCGACAGCCAGCCGCCGACTCTGAACGTAGAACTGAACGGCACGAGCGGCAACAACGCCTGGCTCAAATCGGCGGCCCTGAGCGCCAGCGCCAGCGACCCAAGCCCCGGCTCCGGGCTGGGTGGCCTGGACTACACCCTGGACGGCAGCAACTGGATCGGCCTGTCCAGCCCGGCCAGTCTGCCAGACGGCATCTACAACCTGCAAGTCCGCGCCAGCGACCTGGCTGGCAACACCGGCCTGTCGCAAGCGAGCGAGATCAAAATCGACAGCCTGACCCCAACCCTGAACGTGAGCGAAAGCGGCACGGGCGGCGCGAACGGCTGGTACATCTCGACGGTGCAAGTCAGCGCCGCCGCCCAGGATGGCGGCTCCGGGTTGGCTGCGCTGGATGTCTCGCTCAACGGCAGCGCCTGGACGGCCTACCTGGTCCCGATCCCCCTGGCGGACGGCAGCCACAGCCTATCCTTCTGGGCTGAAGATCTGGCTGGCTGGGTGAGCCAGGAAACCCGCAGCATCCGCGTCGATACCCAGGCCCCGACAATCGGCGGACAAATCAGCGGGACAAGCGGGACGAACGGCTGGTACACGACAAACGTAACCGTGACTGCCCTGGCTTCCGACCCTGCGCCGGCTTCCGGCATCGAAACTTTTACCTACGCCTTAAATGGAAATTCGGATCAGACCTACAGCGCGCCGCTGGCGCTGACAGATGGCCAGCATAACCTGATCCTGAGCGCTCGCGACCAGGCTGGGCTGGAAACGAACGAAACCCTGACGATCCGGGTCGATACCATTCCCCCGGCGCTGGAAATCACTAGCCAGTACCCGGAATGGGTCAAAGACAGCGTCAACCTGGCCGGAACCGCCTCAGATGGCGGCAGCGGCCTGGCGCGGATCGAAGCCAGTTTCGATGGCGGCAAAACCTGGCAGTTGGCCAGTGGAACCTCGGCCTGGAGTATCGCGTACGACACGCGCCATGCGACCAGTGGTAGACAGACCTGGTATATCCGTGCGGTGGATCTGGCGGGGCAAACCAGCCTGCGCTCGGTGGGTGTGCCGATTGATAATACCCCGCCGCGTATCGACCTGCCTGGCAGTTGGAGCCTGTGGGAGACGGTGACGTTCGATGCCTGGGATGGCGACAGTGGCCTGGCAAATGCCGAATTGGTCATCAGCGACCCGCAAAACCGCTGGCCGAAGCGCGTTTACAGCTACCAGCCCGGCCATTTGCCGCTCAGTTTCCAGTGGGATCGACGTTTGGGCGATGGCACCCTGGCCCCGCTGGGCGATTACGATGTCAGCGCTACGGCCACCGACCGGATGGGCAACACCCGCAAAGTGACCGCCAGCATTAGCATTTCGCTGGGCGAGGTGATCCTCGTCCCGCCAACGGCCACGCCGCTTGGCGCGCCGCGTCCGACCGCAACCCCGACCATTACCCCCCAGCAGACAACGGAAACAGCCATCCTGTCTGTTTCGCCCACACCCACCAGCGGATCGGGCGGCATGGCTTTTGGGGCCACTGCCCAGCCCGGGCAGCCCAGCCCGACCACCCCGGCCTCCAGTGCTCCCCCACGCGCCACCCCGACCGAGAGTCCCTTCAGCTCCTGGATTGGTTCGCTCTTCACGCCATCTGTCGCCGCTGCCGACTCGCAGGCAGAGTCATCAGACGGCATCCTGTGGGGGGCGGGGGCATTGGCGGCGATGGCGGGCATGACCGCTTACTATGAGCAGAAACGGCGCGAGGAGGAAGAAGCCAAACGGGCAGCGGTGCAGGCCCAATTTGCCGCTGAACAGGCTGAAAAGGAACGCCAGCAAAAAGCCCAGGCCAAGTCGATGGCCAAGTTGGAGCAGCAATGGGCCGAAGAGCGCCGCAAGGAACAGGCTTACTTACAGTGGAAGGCCGAGCAGGAGCAACGACCAGACTCCCATCGCGGGCAGGATGGGAAGCTCGAACGCGAGGAGAACAAGGAAGAAGCCGCCTGGGAAGCCTGGAAAGATCGCTCCCAACTCCTGGCCGCGCAACGGGCCGAGGCAGAACGACAGAAGCAGGTAGAGGCGGAAAAACAGAAGCAAGCGCGGGAAGATGCCAATCGCGCCTATGCTGCCCTACGCGAGAAGGGAAAATCTATTACAGTTGTTGCGCCCAAGGAACAACCCTGGTGGGGGAAAGCAGGCGAATTGTGGAATAAGACGAAAGAGCGTGTTAAAGCAGGTTCGGATGTGCTTTACAATCTATCTACTGCTATTGGCGCAGTGGAGATTGCGCGGCAAGAACATTTTTTGAAAGATACCCAACCGAGTAGTAAAATAGGGAATTCCTTGCAGGCTTTATGGGGAAGTATGACATATCAAGCCGAAAAATGGAATTATGACTGGGAGAAGGTGCAGACCAAAATAGCCGATGTACGTGGTCGCACAGCTGTTGCCATCCAGCAAACAATCGAGAGTGGCAAAGACTGGCGTGTAAGGATGAATACAGAATTGAAAGCGCACTGGACTTCCTTCGGGAGCCAGACCAAGATGACCTGGGATGCTTTCCGCCGCAACGGACTGGATGGCCTTAACGTGAAAACTGGCAGCCTGATAGATTTCAGCGGTTCGGTAGCGGACATTGGCTCGGCCATAGGATATGCCGGGTATGCCGTTACGGGCAACGAAAGTTGGAGAACAGCCGCTCAATGGGCAGACGTGGCCTCTGTGCCTGCGGCCGTGAGGCAAGTAGCAACCAATTTGAAGCCTGCTGCTCAGTTTTTTACTAAGGGCCCCGCTGCAAAAGGCGTAAGTTTCCTCGGCAAAGTGGCCGGTCCTCTGGCGATTCTGACGGGCGGGTTTACACTTGCAACCAGCATCCCCGAAACGATCACAAGTATACAAGAAGGTGATACTCGCAAGGCTTGGGCCAATGGTTTGAGTGCATTTTCTGGAGCGGCGGCAGTGGTAGGTGGAGCTGCTTTGTTAATTCCTGGAGCTCAACCTGTTGCAGCGGTCGCGTTGGGTCTAAGCGCTATTACTGGAGTCGCTTCGATGGCGGTTGAATACTGGCCTGCACCCTCTAGTCCGGCAACCCCTGTAGATACTTCCCTGCGCCCGCCCACGCCGCCTATCTCGACGCCAGTTCAAACAGGCACACCCACGCCTCCATCAACTTCAATTCCAACCTTAACCCCTACGCCACCCATGACCAACACGCCCAGCCAAACACCACAAGTTACCCAAACCCCTGCGCCAACTCAAAACCAGATCGGGGGAAACTGATATGCAACCTGATTATTCGCCCATTTGGGGAGTTCTGCTTGTTACCGCTATTCTTTTAGCTGTAGGTTTTCGCCCGCGCCAGCCCTGGGTGATTCATGCCCACATGAACAAGATGTTCATCAAAGTTGCTTTTTCAATTTGGTTTGTGTTTGGATTGGCTTTACTGTCCGCGATACCAATTATAGAGCTGAGTTTACCCTCGTGGACTGGATATATAGTTGGCCTGTTGACAATATTGTTCCTTATATTCTCGATGGTGTACGTTCTCTACTGGTCGCAGCCCTTTTCGCGCAAGCAGACGGGTGTGAAAGCGGTGGATAAAGCGGTGGAGCGCTACAAGAGGCCGGGTGAGCAAGTAGAAGGAGCCTGGGCTCCGCCAATGGAATTGGACGACAAACGCTATTGGAACATTTACTATACGGGACAGAACAAGAAGCAATGGCTGCTGATCGATGAGCAGGGTCAAGTGTTGAGTGATGAAGCCGTAGCGCATACTTTGAGAGATATGCTGCGCCTGGTCTACCAAATCGGGCATCCAGAATACATCAACAATCGCACCAGCGCTTACATGTCTTCGCAAAAAGGCATCACAGGATTGAAAACCTTGCTCGGGCAATACGAACAATTGAGTCTGCCGGTGCGCGAACACAATGGCGGCAAATATGCTGATGAAATGCTGGCTGTCAGGCGCGCAGCTGAAGTTGGTCTGCGTTTTCAGGATGGGATGTGCAACTATTGGCTGTACGAAGCAGAGTGGGGCAATAAACGCGGTGGCACGAAGTTAAAAGAACTTCGCTACGCAGACTGGCAGGAGTTGATCGGGGTTTTGCATCAGAACACTTTGTGGCTGCGCGACGAAATCGAGACCCTGGAGCAGGGCGCATTGGCGGCGAAGAAGATCAGGCAATTGACAAAGAAACACCCGGAGTTAGCAAAGAACAGTCCATCCCTGCAATATCTATTAGACGCTGTTATTACTCAGCACGATGATTTGAATGAAGCATTTGACGATTTGCGTCAGGGACGCGTGCGAGGATACGAACGTGGACTGGATGACGAGTTGAAAGGCTGGCGTTCTCTTCTGGAGTGGGTGCGCCAGGTGGATGGCTGGGTTGTGGATGGCTATACAGATAAACAGATTATCGAAATGAAGAAAAAAACGAGCCGAGATAGATAGACATGCCCACCATCCTGGAAACCCACTGGCCGAAACTGGCCTTACTATTAACACTGGCCCTGTTCGCCGGGCTGCTCTTCGCTCCCGTCCTGGCGCAGGGATTCGCTACACCCTTCATCGTCCTGACCCTGGGCATGGGCCTGCTGTTGCTGGCTCTGCGCCACTGGCGAAACTATCGCACTGGCAAGCTATCCCGGCTGGAACTGGCGCGCAATATCTTCATCGAAACCGTCTCCCTGCTGCTGGTTTTCGCGCTGGCGCGGCTGGCCGGTGGGCATGTGGCGGAGTTTGTTGGCTCAGGCTATAACTGGCTGCTGGGTTTGTTATCCGCGCTGCTGGTCGGTGCGGCGGCAGGAGTCGCTGTTCACAAGACTCTGGGGCGGTGGGTCAAATAGATGAAGACATGAAAGAGTTAATACCCTCTCAAAACTCAATACGTAATTGATGTGTGTTCACTTGGGGGTATTCTTCAGTATGAAACAGGGTTGTGAAATGCGAACATTTCACAACCCTGTTTTTCGTTTTGACTTGCCATTCGTCTTATTGATGATTTATTACCGTCAGGCAAACGCTTCTGACCTTGCGCGGGGTCTGTTGTATTTACCGTTCGTACAGCCAGTTCAGTTCTTTCAACCTGCCTTTGAGCCAATCGCTCAGGTGGCCTTCTTCCATGCGCCAGGCCCAGTAGCCGCCGACTTTGCCGGGAAAATTCATGCGGCCTTCGGTGCCCAGGCCGAGGAAATCTTGCAGCGGGGCGATGGCAAAGACGGCCACTGAGGCCCAGATGGCGCGAATCATGTCGCCGGGCACGTCGGCATTGTCGCGGCTGACGTAGCGATGGTAGAAATCGCGCTCGTGAGGCGGGCAGGTGCGGTACCAGCCCAGGGCGGTGTCGTTGTCGTGCGTGCCGGTGTAGACGACACAGTTCTTCGTGTAATGATGGGGCAGGAAGGGATTATCCGGCCCGGAGAAGCCGAATTGGAAGATTTTCATGCCCGGCAGGCCGAGCGTATCGCGCAGTTCGATCACGTCCGGGGTGATTTCGCCCAGGTCTTCAGCGATGATGGGCAAGTCGCCGAGCGCATCGCGGATGGCGTAGAACAGGTCGATGCCGGGGCCGGGCACCCAGCGTCCGGTTTCGGCGGTGCTGGCATCGCCGGGCACTTCCCAGTAGCCGGCAAAGCCGCGGAAGTGGTCGATGCGCACGATGTCGACGGTGGTCAGGGTGGCGCGGATGCGTTCGATCCACCACTGGAAGCCGCTGGCTTTGTGGACATCCCAGCGGTAGAGCGGGTTGCCCCACAACTGGCCGGTCGGCGAGAAATAATCAGGCGGGACGCCCGCCACGACGGTCGGTTTGCCGGCTTCGTCGAGGTAGAACAGGCCGGGGTTGGCCCAGGCATCTGACGAGTCCATCGCAACGAAGATCGGGATGTCGCCGATGATCTGGATGCCTTTCTGGTTGGCGTATTTGCGCAGGGCGTTCCACTGGCGGAAGAACAGGAATTGGCGGAACATCTGGCGGTTGATGGCCTCGGCCAGTTGGCGGCGGGCTTCGGCCAGGGTCTGGGGATCGCGGTCACGCTGTGGGGCGGGCCACTCGTTCCAGGCTACGCCACCGTTGGCGTCTTTGAGCGCCATGAACAGGGCGTAATCTTCCAGCCAGGCCGCGTTGCTTTGACGGAACTCAGCCCACTCGTTGCGAAGCTGATCCGAAGCGGATTGTTCGAAGTGGGCAAAGGCTTTATCGAGTAGCCCAGGCTTCCAGCGGTAGATCAGGCCAAAATCAACCCGATTCGCTTCCCATTGCGGCATGTCGGCCAGGTCTTCAACGCTGAGCAGGCCTTCATTGAGCAGGAAGTCGGGGCTGACCATGTAAGGGTTGCCGGCAAAAGCCGAAAAGCACTGGTAGGGTGAGTCGCCGTAGCTGGTGGGGCCGAGGGGCAGCACCTGCCAGAGTTTGGAGCCGGTTTCGGCCAGGTAATCGATGAAGCGGTAGGCAAAGGGGCCCAGATCGCCGATGCCGTATGGGCCGGGGAAGCTGGTCGGGTGGAGCAGAATGCCTGACGAACGGGAGAATGTCATAAAAGCCTCGGGTGGATAGTTTTGTCATTTCGAAGCGTCAGCGAGAAATCTTAACCATCTTGTGCAAGATTTCTACCCTGCGGGCGCGATATCACCGCTGCGCGGTTCGAAATGACAAGCGTGAGTGGATCGTTTTTTGCGTTTTTAGGCAACCAACTGATGATACAAGTCCGCATATTGGAACGCGGATTTTTCCCAGGAGAAATCTTCGAACATGGCGGTTTGCTGCATGGTCTGCCATTTTGCGCCGTAACCATAGGTCTCGATCGCGCGGCGCAGGGTGGCGGCCATCACGTTCGGGGATGAATCGGCAAAAAGGAAGCCGGTGCGGCCATCGGCGATGGTGTCGCGCAGGCCGCCGGTGGCGCGCGCGACCGGAATCGCTCCATAGCGCATGGCAATCATCTGGGCCAGGCCGCAGGGTTCGTAGCGCGAGGGCATCAGCAGCATATCGGCGGAACCGTAGATGCGGCGTGAAAGTTTAGCGTCAAAGCGGATGACGGCGGCGATCCGGTTCGGAAAATCGGCTTCGAGCGTGCGCGCCTGGGCTTCGAGTTCGGCGTTGCCTGTGCCAAGCAGGATAACGGTCCAGGGTAGGTCGGTGATGCGGCGCAAGGCTCCCAGGGCGATATCGACGCCTTTTTGATAGTCCATACGCGTTACCATGGCCAGCAACGGGGCCTGCGGATGCATGGTCAGCCCGAATTGAGCCTGGATGGCAGCTTTGTTGACAGCCCTGCCGCTCAGGTCGTCGGCAGAAAATTTTGATTCGAGGTCATTATCCGTGAAAGGATCCCACAAGCTGTAGTCGATGCCGTTAACGATGCCGGTGACTGTTGCGCGGCGGGTTTGCAGGAAGGTTTCAAGCCCGTAGCCGTATTCGGGGGTCTGGATTTCCTGCGCATAAGATGGTGAAACAGCCACGATCTCATCGGCGGCCCACAGCGCTTGCGGCAGGGGCTGGCGGCAGGCCCATTCGGGGTAAAACGGCTCGGCAATGGGCGGTAATCCGTAGGAGAGCAGGGCGTTCTCGGCTTCGGCGCCCATATAACCCAGGTTGTGGACCGAAAAAACGGTTTTGACGCCGTTCCAGAACGGGTCTTCCTGCTGGCGGCGCACCTGGTAAATGGCCGGGGCGGTGTGCCAGTCGTTGGCGTGGACAATGTCGGGACGCCAATCGAGGCGGCGCACCATTTCGAGGGCGGCCATCGAGAAGAAGGTGTATTTTTCACCGTCCGCGTTGGGGTTGGGGTCGTAGACTTTGAGCGACCCGGTCACGGGTGCGCCGGAGATGAGATAGGCCGGCAGACCCTTGATGTCGGCCCGAAAAACCTGGGCCGGCACATCGACGTTGTTACGCCGCAGGGTGAAGACCGTTTCGCGGGTAAGCGTCAGACCCTCGGCGCGGATGGTGGAGTGAAACGGGAGCACCAGGCGCACATCCAGGTTCTCACTGCGCAGGCCGCGCAAGGCGTAAGGCAAAGAACCGGCTACGTCGCCCAGTCCGCCCACTTTGACGAACGGGTCGGCTTCGGAAGCCAGGAATAGGATTTTTAATGGTTTGGACATGCGGTTATTTTACAATAAAAAGCCCTCATTGGCGGGCCATGAGGGCTTACAAAACGATAACGATGTTTGCTCGGCGGTTCTATGCCTTCTCAACCGGGAACTGAACCTCGGTGACGGTGTCGGGGTCGTTCTGGCTGCCGTTTCGCCCCGGCACCAGGTAGATCTCACGCTCCGGGCCGGTGATGCGGTAGCCGTTGGTCTCGATCCAGTGGATGATGGCTTCGGTGGCTTCGCCCAGGCTTTCGTAAGGGCCGCGGTGGACGGCGCAGGCCATTTGTCCGCCGGGCAGGCTGCGTACCCGCACCCGTTTCGATTCGCTCAGGCCGGCGGCGACCGGTTCGCAGACCTCGGCATCCACATCCTGTTCGCGGTATTCTTCATCGTGATACATGGTGAAGCACGCTCCAATCGGACGCACGCGCTGCATGGCCAGGTAGCCTTCCAGGTCGCGCCACAGGATGCCCTGCTGGCTGTAGGTCGGGATGGTGTCGCGCACTGATGCAATTGTCAGCGGTTCAACGGTCTTGATCACAACTTCGATTTCACTCATCGAACTCTCCTTTTCGAGTAGACGGAGACGGGCTTCCACGCGGGAGAGCCGCTCCAGTTCATCCTCCAGCCGGGCCTGGATCTCGCTGCGACGGGCTTTTAACATGCCGCGCAGTTGCTCTGCCGACAGGTCATCATCGAGCAGACGGCCAATCTGCTCGAGCGGGAAGCCCATCTCTTTGAGCGCCAGGATGCGGTGCAGGCGGGCCAACTGGCTGAAGGTGTAGTAACGGTAACCGGTGAAGTCATCCACCTGGGCGGGATGCAGCAAACCGGTTTCATCATAGAAGCGCAAGGTTTTGATCGAAACCTTGCTGATGCGTGAGAACTCGCCGATCCGGATCATTTGTTGTTCTCCTTGTTGCGTCCGTTATACAACCTCCAGCAGAGGGAGAGTCAAGGGGTGAAGTTGATGATTTATGGAAACAGCGCGAAATCGTAGCTTTCAACTCCGTTTTCCAGGATTACGCTGCCGCCGGGAAGTTGGCGCAGGCGCAGTTCTTCTCCGTTTTTGAAGAGATATTTATCATTTCCCACCCATTGCGGGCCGGAGAAAGGGCCGCCTTCGCTGAGCAGCGTCGGAGCGGCCCCGAAGCCCAGCAGGCTGACAACCAGCGGATCGGCGGCATGGAAAGCGACCCGCTCCGAGTCGGGATTCCATCCCAGGATGCTGAAGGCCGGCCCGGCGGCGTAGACCCGGTCGGCGGTGCTGGCGTCGATAACGTGCAGTTCCTGCATCCCGCCGCTTTCACGGACATAAGCAACCTTGATCCCGTCCGGGGAAATGTAGGGGAAGCTCTGCCAGACCGGCACGGTCACAAACTCGGCCAGTTTGGCCGGGTCGCCTGTGAGCGGGATGTAATAAAAACGGGTCGGTTCGGCCGGGTTATCGAGCGCGGCGGAAGCCGGGATAACGGTGTAAAAACCGGCTGAATCGTTGCGCCAGACAACCTGCGGGAAATAAGTCCACTCGCTGTAGGTGGAAACCTGGCTAAAGCTGAACACCACCCGGTTTTCGCTGCCATCCGGGCGCATTACGCGGACCTGGTTACCCTGCGCCAGCGCCAGCCACTGGCGGTCTGGGGAGAATGTCCACTTGCCGCCGCCCGACCTGGCGGGCAGGATAACAGCCGGTGTGCCCGCATCGGCGTTGACGCGCTGCAAATCCTCCAGCGGCGCAGGGAAGACCTCGGTATCGCCGAGCAGGCTGAAGTAGATATCGTGCGTACCGGGGGCAAAATCGAAGAGCACCGGGCGTATTGCCAGCATATCCGCCGTGCGGAAACTTTCCATATAAGCCTGGCTGACCAGCAGCCGTTCGCCGCTCCCATCGGCGCGGATGGCGTACAACTCCTTGTTGCGCAGGAAGGCAATCACCTGGCCGTCATCGCTCAGGACCGGCGAATCGTCCTGTCCGCCGCTGGTCAGGTTGACTGGCGACCCGGATTCGCGCCACAGGGTCAGGTTGCCGCCGCGGGCGTAGACCACGCTCAGGTTGGCGGGAGCCGGCTCGGGGCTGGGCGTGTCGGTCGCGACCGGTGCCGGCGGGACCGTCCCTGCTGCCGCAGCGGTCAGGTTTTCGGCAACCAGCGTGGCCACATCCAGGGTGGGTGGGGCGGTTTCTGTTGGTGGGCCGGAAAATGGCAGGCTGCAAGCCAGTCCGGCCAGGATCAGGATGAGAAGAGCAAAATATTTTTTCATAATGGGGTTCCTCCTTGGCCTCAAAATGATAACATGGATGAACAGACAGGCGCATTTCAGGTATAATTTGAAGCAGGGAGAATGCATCCATGAGTGAAAAATACAGCAATTTTCCTGTGCAAATCACTGTGTTTAGCGCTAGCTGGTGCCCGGACTGCAAACGAACCAAGAAATTGCTCGATGACAAGCAGGTGTCTTATCTGCTGGTCGATATCGGCAAGGATAATGATGCGTTTCTCTTTATCGAAAAGTTGACCCGGCGGGTGAAAATTCCGACCTTGATTTTTCCCGACGGAACCATCATGATTGAACCCAGCGATTCTGAATTAAACCGTAAACTGGAGTCTGTTTCCGCATGAGTTCTGACCTGTATTCACGCAACCCTGGCAAGGTGATTTTGTACGGCGTTTCCTGGTGCGGCGATTGTCGCCGGGCCAGGCGTGTTTTTGCCCAGGTGGGCACGCCCTATGAAGATATCGATGTCGACGCTGACCCGCAGGCGGAGGCATTTGTCAAAGAGATTAACCGCGGCAGCCGCTCGGTGCCGACCATCGTTTTCCCTGACGGCAGTATCCTGGTCGAGCCGGGAGATGACCAGCTCACCTCCAAACTGCAAAGCCTTTAACCCGTTTTGTCGCAAATCTTAATGCCATAGCAACCGGCTATGGCATTCTGCTTAAAAAGACCATGCTTGCAACGATCACATTCCATTTGCGTTTGCCGGGCTGCGCCTCGCTCAAAGAGAAGCGTGGACTGCTCAAACCCCTGATCAGCCGCCTGCGGCGTGAGTTTAACCTGTCGGTGGCCGAGACCGGCCTGAACGATAAGTGGACTGAAGCCCGGATTGGCTGTGTGATGATTGGCGGCGATGCGGCTTTCCTGCAATCGGCGCTGGAAACAGTGCGGGCCTGGGTCGAGGCGCACTGGACGGACGGCGATGTCTGGGATGCAAAAATAGAGATTGGGAATTGGTAAACAGCGGATTGGAGACGATATGGATTTAGGTTTAAACGGATTACGCGCCCTGGTCACCGGGGCTTCGCGCGGCCTGGGATTTGCCACTGCCCAACAGTTGGCTGCCGAAGGAGCGCGGGTTGCGCTCAATGCCCGCGATGCGGATAAACTGCATTTGGCGGCGGAAAAGCTCGGCGCGCAGGCGATTCCCGCGGATGTCAGCGAGTCGGGCGCAGCGGAGCGGGTCATGGCCGAGACGGTTGAAAAATTGGGCGGCCTCGACATCCTGATTACCAACGCTGGCGGGCCGCCTTCGGGCGCTTTTGAAACATTTGATGATATGGCCTGGCAGAAAGCGATCGCACTTTCGTTAATGAGTCATGTGCGCCTGATTCGGGCGGCTTTGCCTTTCCTGCGCGAGTCGCGGGCGGCAACGGTCTTGACAATTACATCCTATTCGGTCAAACAGCCGATCCCAAACCTGGTGTTGTCGAACAGCATCCGCGCGGCAACGGTCGGCCTGACCAAAACCCTGGCGCTGGAGTTGGGCCGCGAGGGCATCCGCTTTAACTCCATCCTGCCCGGCTGGACCGAAACCGAGCGGGTCAGCGAGCTGATGAGTTTCCGCGCCCGGCAAAACGGCTCGACCGTTGAGGATGAAATCCGCAAACAGATGGCCGAATCGCCGCTGGGACGCATGGCCAAGCCGGAAGAGTTTGCCAAACCGGCGGCTTTCCTGGTTTCCCCGGCGGCCAGCTACCTGACTGGCGTGATGCTGACGGTGGATGGCGGCATGGTCAAGGGAACGTTGTAGGGTTTCAGGTAAAAAAATAGAACGCGAATTTGCGCCGATTGGGCGGATTCTCACGGATGTTTTTATGTTATCCGCGCGAATCCGCCCAATCTGGTTTTATCCGCGTTCCACTCGAATTAAGGCTTCAGCTTAGCCGCAGCCGCCGCCGCTTTTGTCGCGTTTGAGTTCCAGTTTTATAACCGGCTCATATTCGAGTTCTTCCCATTTTTGCGGGTTGGGATAGCAGGACTCGTAGCGCGAACCTAACACAGCCGGGAAGTCGTAGCGCAACTGTTCGGGGGTGCTGGTTCCGGCCAGGGGCTTAATCTCAGGATCGTCCTCGCCGAAGAAGGCAATCCAGTTGTTGAGGCCGCCTTCCAGGATGTAAACGTTGGCAACGCCGCTGCCGACCAGGATTTTCCAGGCTGTGGTGGCATCGACTTCATCGTTGCTCATCACAAAGTAGACTGTGTTCGGGCTGTGCTTGGCCTGTAATTGCGGCACAACGGTCGGGATTTGGGCCAGCGGCACGTTGAGGGCATTGTTGATATGGTACAGGTTGTAATCGGCTTCGGGCCGGACATCCAGCAGGACGGTGATCAGCCCGTTATCGAACATGGTGTGATACACCTCGGCAGGCGAAGCTTGGGCCAGACGTTTTTCGAGCAACTGGTCGGCGCTGAGTTTCATCGATGCGCCTTCGACGCCGATGTCGCGGCTGAAAACGGTGCGGCTGTACTTTTGTTCCAGGCTGGGGGTGCCAATTACGATCACGCCCAGGGCAACGGCAAAGAGCGCCGCCGCGCCGTAAACACGCGCCCGAGGTTCCTGGCTCAAGTCGCGTTTACCGATCAGACGCTCGAGTTGTTCCGCGCCCCAGAACATGAAAAGCGCCATGGCGACAATGATGGTCACAACCACCCCGGCGGGCAGGTTGAGCCAGTCCATGATGGTGAAACGCCCGAGATAGCCGGAAGTTTGCCACCAGAGATCGTAGAGCGGCTCGGTTTCGCCGAACAGGAAGATACCGGCGGTGACGCCCAGAACGAAGAAAATCCCATCGATTTTGCCGGTGAAGGCCGAGACGAGCGAAGTGCCAGGGCAGAACCCGCCGACAATGAAGCCGACGCCCATGATCAGCCCGCCCAGAATCCCCGACCAGAGATAGGTCGGGTTGACCCAAATCAGGTTGTAATTGACCAAGCCCAGGCCGATCATGGTAAAGAGCAGCACCATGGCGGTGACGATGGCCCCAAACATGACCTTGAGCACGGTTAATTCGCGGAAGTAGAACTGGGCCGCCAATTTTTTAGAGTTGCCAAAGCCGGAGAGTTCCAGCACGTAGCCGAAGAAAAAGCCGATCACGCCAAAGACCAGGTAGGTCCAAGGGTTGGCTGCGCTGACAGTTTGCAAAATTTGGAGGGGGAATGGGTATTCCATATGTGTTCTCCTGTTAGAGCCACAACTTCCTGACGAAGTAAGCCAGGGCATACGCCCCGCCAAAGACCGAGAACATGAACGCCCAGGCGCCGACCGACAGTACTGCTCCGCCCGAGAGGGCCAGGCCGCTGGTGCAGCCGCGCGCCATGCGCGCCCCATAGCCCATGATCAGGCCGCCAGCGAAGGCCATCGCCCAGCGCGTGCGGTTTGAAATCTGCGGGCCTTTGTTGGTCTCAAACTTCAGGCGTCCGTTTTGCCAGCCGCCAAAGAACCCGCCCAGGGCCGAGCCGAAAATCATCGGGATGATCCAATCGTCGAGCGGATTCTTGTTGCCGCCGGCCATTTTGAGCAGATAGGGGTTGTTGTCGACGTGGGTCGGGTCGATCATATCCTGTACGGCAACCACCAGCCGGTTGATGCCGCCCGAGGCGCCCAGGCCATTGCCGGTCAGGAAGAAGGCGCCAAACAGCACCAATCCGAGCAGGAAGCCGCCCAGGTAGGGGTGGATGTAGGGCTTTTGTGGGCGCTCCAGGAAGAAGCGCCGAATGGGCTGCCAGTCAAAGGATTTCTTTTGGGGTTTGCTTGCGACTGTCATAAGGTTTACTCCTTGTGTTCTTCGCCGTGTTCTTCAATTTCTTCCCAACCGGTGACCATGCCGCGCATGGCCTCGACCGGGGTTGCGCCGGTGGTTGTCAGGTAAACGTGGGCGACGATGAACGCGCCGAACATCCAGGCTACCAGGCTGTGGAAGGGGGCCAACACCGGCAGGCCGCCAAACCAGGTTGAAATCTGTGGGAAGGTCTGGACGCCCCACATCAGCGCTCCGGTGATAATTTGCAGCGGTAAAAGCACCGTCAGCAGGCCGAAATAAGTTGCCTGTTGCAGCGGATTCAGCTTTTTATCGCGGCGCTTTTCGAAGGGATGTGGCTCGCCTTTGAAAATACCGCCGATGTAAAATTTGACTTGCACGATGGCGTCATCGAAGAATCCGCGCGGGCGGGGGATATACTGCTTGACCTCGCCGGTGGTCAAGTGCCAGAAGAGTGAGAGCAGGGCGTTGATGACCAGGATGGCTGCCAGGACATTATGCACCGTGACCATGTAGCGGAAGGAGAAGATGCCGAAAATATCGGGGCGGTGAATCACCAGTCCGGTGAAGAGCAGGAAGACGATGGCAAAGGTTTGCAGCCAGTGCCAGAAGCGCTCATAAGCCTCGTACATGTGAACGCGTTTGGTGCGCAGGGCATGTTTGGGCAGTTTGAGCCAGGCCAGGTAGCGCATTGTGCCGTGTCCGCCAACACCCAGGATGGTGCCGACGAAAGCCAGCGCGCCGAACCAGTCGATCCAGTTCACCCGGTCGTGGCCGAAGACATACACAGCGCGGTTTTCATTTTGGGGCTGATAGTAGAGCGACCCATCGGCACCGGTCTGCACCGACCCATCTGCGCGAACGTTGGCATCGGTGACGAAGGCCGGGGTCACGCCGCCGGGAACGTAGTCGGACAGTTTCATCGCTGCGGTCACACGCGAAGCGGCATTATGGCAGGTTTCGCAGTCGCGGATGGTTTGTTCGCCGCGCACAACGTTGTGATTAATGCTGTAAGGCCGGATTTGGCCCTCGATGCGCGGGTTTTTCAGGCCGAGGGCAGTCAATTTTTCTGCGATGAAATCTCTCTTGGCTTCTGAATCGATTCTTAATTCAGTTGTGGAAAGAGTCCCATCGGCATCGTCATCAAAAGCTGCGAGAACTTGCGGATCGTATGTCCAATGGTCGAGCCCCAAACCTGGGGAGAGATAAACTTTTTGCAGGTCAATGAGACGCACTGGACGAGTGTTTTCGTTGGCATCCTCGTAGACCCAGTACCAGGCTGTCACCAGGTTGTAAGTGGTCAGGGATGTGTGTCCGTCGACATTTTCACGCTGGAGCAGGACCGGCGCAAAGCCGGTGATCAGGTCGCTCTGGCTGTTTCCCGAACCTTCCACGCCGCGGCACTGGCTGATGGCCTCGCCCGCCGGGGTGATGACTGTCCAGTCGGCGCTTTGAATGGCCGGGGCATACATCTGTGGAATGTGGCAGGATTCGCAGTCGAGTACCTGCATGTGGCGCTCGGTGTAAGGCAGCCAATCGGCATGGGCTTGTTGGGCGTCGTGACACGAGTCACAGCGGCGCATGGTCGCCTTCAAGTCGGGATCGACATTGAACTGGGCGCTCTGCCCGCGCGCGAAGTTGTGGTCGGGACGCAGCAGGTATTCGCTGATTTCGAGCCGGCGCGGATCGTAGCTCAGGTGATCGGGATTCTCCTGCGACATGCGCTGGGCCTGGGCCGGATTGTTGAGCGCAAAGTGGCAGTCGGTGCATTTCAGGGCGCGCTCGGCGTGAATATCCCAGGCGTAGGTCAGCTCGTTTTTGTCTGAAATGTTCATGCCCGAGGCCGAGATTTTCTGTGGGGTGACAATCTGACCGGTGGTGGCGGTCTGGTATTCATCGATTGAGCAGCCAGTGTACGTCAGCGGGGCCAGTTTGTCGGTGTGTACCACGCCGTGGCAGGCTGCGCAGTTGGCGTTGGTCGGGTCTTGTAGCTGGATGAATTCGGTTTTGAGCGAACCGTCTTCGTTGAAGGCTGCCGGGTTATATTCCCAGATGCCGCCTTCCTGGCGGACAAAGTCCTGGTGCGACAGGGTAGCGGTGCTGGCTCCGGCAAAATCCCCTGCTTCGATGGAGAAAGTGCGCGCGTCCAGGTTGGGATTCTCCAGGTGGCACAAGAAGCAATCCATCTCCAGCACGCCGGATTTTTTCCAATCCCAGGGTTGGCTTTTGCCGGTGATTGGGTCAAGAACGCTGGCTTCGGGGTTGTTTGCATCCGGTTTCAGGCTGGTGAGCGGCGCTCCGCTGCGGGAGGTGGTGGCCGGTCCGCCGCCAGGGATGCGCGCGCCAAACTCCATCAAAAATTCAGCGGTTGAAAGGTCGAGACGTTCATCGCCGCCCTGGCTGAGATAGCGATAGGTAAGCGGGTCCCATTTGCCGAACGTGCCGGTGCTGGCATCCCAACTGCCGGATTGGGCCTGGTAATCGGATAAGCCCAGGTCGGCATGGAAGCTGTGGCTGGCGATGAAATCGGTATCGTGACAGGCCCCGCAGGTTTGCATGGTCGATACAGGCTGGCCGCTTTCGAGTACGTTCTGTCCAGCGGTATCGAGCAGGATTACCGGGGGATGCAGCGGCGAAGGCTGGACTGCGGGGGCCGTCGGGCGGTTGGCAAACACGATGCCGAAAGCCAGCAGGGTGGTCAGAAGGCCAAGTCCGAGGACGATTAAGGCGCGTTTGTGGGTGATGAAGAGAGTTTTCATGGTTTCTCTGGAGTGTTCGTTATTCGATATTGGTTATTCGATTTTCGAGTATCTAATATCGAGTTGTCGAGTATCTAATCTCGTTTACCTTCTCTCGCCCCAGGTCATTGGGTCTCCGGGGTAGCCGAGAGCCTCCCAGTCGAGGCGTCCGCTTTCGCCGTGGCAATCGGAGCACTGCAGGGCATTTTCGGCGGGTTGGACGAGGTGGGTCGTGGGCCAGTACATCCAGGTTTCGGTGAAATCGTAGCTGCCGCTGTAGGGCAGGCCCATGCGCGTTTCTGCCAGGCGGAAGGCGGAATCCCAGTCAAAGGTTGTCCAGTAACCGTCCGGGCCGGATGTGACCGGGGCCAACAGGTGTTTGAAGCTGGTATCGTACGGCTGGATGGCGATATGTAGCTTGAAGGGATAGATTTTCGCTTGCGGATCGTCGATGCTGCCAGCCGGCAGGTTAATCATCGTTGGCCCATCGCTGCTGATGGGGTCGCCGAGCAGGTAACGATATTCGTTATTGCCGTTGAACCAAAGATAGGTGGGTTGTACGTTTGACTCGTACTGGAACGAACCTTTGATTTTTAGATAAGTGAAATGATCATCGCCAATATCCTGGCCGGAAGTGCTCCAGTCCCAGGTGACTTTGGTCGGGTCTTTGGTGGCCATGGTGGGGATATGGCAGGTTTGGCAGGCCACGCTGGCGGTGTGACTGTTCAGGCGCTGGTCATCGTGTGGGGTCTCGATGTGGCAATCACTGCAAAGAACCTGTTCGCTCTGGTCGATCTGGTAATTGTCCACAACCAGGCGGCCTTTGATTTGGTGATTCTGAGTGGTATGGCAATCGGTGCAGAGAAAGTCGTTGCCGCCCATGTGCACATCCATTTCAGGCGAGGGGAAGAATAATTGCTGCGACAGGTCGCCATGCTTGACGTTGTTGCCCCCGCCGCCGTTAAAATGGCAGGTTCCGCAATTTTTGCGGGTGGGTGATGCCACGCTGCGGGCGGCCGCCAGCAGGTCAACGCCCTCGGCCGGGTTGCCGTAATTGCCCTTGGCATAACCGGACTGGGCGTGACAGACCAGGCAGTCAACGTTTTCAGAGTTATTGAAATCGTAGGCCTGGCTGAAATCGCCAGTTTCCTGCCAGTCATAACCGATGTGGCAGGATGTGCAGGATTTTTGGTTGGTTTGGGCGCTGATGCAGAAGTTGTTGATCTGGTTGATTTTGCCGATGGTAACCGGCTCATCGCGCCAGGGCACATCGGTCTCTTTGCTTTCCCATGTCCAGTGGGAAGTCATCATCACATTTTTGGCCGCATCCGGGTGACAGGACAGGCAGGTGCGGGTGACATCCTGCGGGGTCTCGAACGGCCCGGTGATGATGTCGGTATGGGCGACGTGGATGCGGCGCTCGGGAACGTTGTCCCAGGGATTATCGACGGCGCTGGCGGAGGCTTCCTGGGTAAATAACATGATCGGGGCCACGATCACCAGCAGGATGCCAAGCAGGCCGAAAATCCAATAAGCTTTGAAATTTTTCATAACCATTCTCCTCGTTGAATGGGCTACTCTGCTTCAGAGATTTCTTCCATCAGGTTGGCGCGATACGCCAGCCGGTCACGCAGAACGCTGCGCAGCAGGTCGAGCGCCTGGATGAGGCGCTTGTCGTTTAGCTCGTATTGGATGGTGACTCCCTGTCTGTTGGCGCTAACCAGCCCGCGTTCGCGCAGGATTTTCAGGTGGCGCGAGGCGGTTGGTTGGGGGATGTTCAGTTCCTGGGTTAATTCTGTCACGTTGCGTGGACGTTCATCGAGTGCATATAACATTAAAATTCGGGTCGGGTCTGCCAGGGCAAAACATAAATCTGCTTCGAGTTGGGAAACTTCTTGGGCCAGGGTTTGGGAAATCATGATAATCTCACTCTTTTTCGTTATATTCATATATTCGGATAAGCGTATATATTGATATAATAATTCTGCCCTGAATTAAAAATAAGTGAGAATTGTCACAAATTTTGTTGCAGGTTGTCACATGCGAATTTTCATCAAAGTTGTCGAATTTGTGATAGCATAGGGAAACAAGTATCCGGGCGCTGGCCCGGCAATTGAGGAGTAATGTAAAATGGATTTGAACAGCAGGGAAGCGGTTTCGGTGGATGTCGGTATTCGCCTGAGACAGTTACGCGAGATGAGGGGTGTTTCGATGCGCACCCTGGCCACGATGAGCGGCCTTTCTGCGAATGCCTTGAGCATGATCGAGCGCGGCAAAACCTCGCCTTCCGTTAGCACACTTTATCGTTTGGCGGATGCGCTTGAAGTCCCGGTGACCGACTTTTTTGCCCCGGCCCCGACCCGCGAGAAGGTTGTTTTCTTAAAGGCGGATGAACGCACCCGTCTGCCTTTTATGCGCGGCCTGTGGGAGGGCCTGGGTGGGCAGGATTTTGTTGGTCATGTGATGCCCTTCATGCTCACCCTCGAAAGTGGCGCGTCAAGTGGGCCGAACAATGTCATCCATACCGGCCATGAGTTCGTTTTTTGCCTGCGCGGGCAGTTGGAGTATATCGTTGAGGGGAAAACGTATCTTCTGGAGACAGGCGACAGCCTGCTCTTTGCCGCCAACCTGAACCATCGCTGGCGCAACCCGGGCAACACGGTTACTTCGGCGCTGGTTGTCCTGTCCGATTTTTCGGAAGGCGAGCAGTCCCTGGCGATGCACGTGGACGCCAGCCAAACCTGATCTGGCAGCGCGAAGCGTTGCTTATTTGCGCTTTCTCTGGCCGCTCTCGCGCAAAAGATCATATTTCAACTGTTTTTCCTGGATCTGTTTGCGAATTTTTGCCTGCTCCGCCTCGCTGGCGGTTGGCAGGCTTTCTTTTAATGAAGCAATCTCTTTTAGCAATTCCACTTCAGGCGGGATAAAATCCGCATTCTTGAGCAGCGCATAGCCTACGCGGGTTTCCTCGGGCATTTCAAAATATTCATCCAGGTTGAGTTTTTTGCCCTTGTTGGCCAGGTTGTCGAATTCGCCATTTGCCATGGCGCGGCGGATAATTTCGTCGATTGGGTCGCTCATAGTCTACTCGCAGCGGAAACGATCCAGGGATTGGCGCATCAGGCCTTCGGCCATGCCATCCTGGGGGGTATAAACTTTCCATGAGAAATCGCGGCCGCCGCACTGCCAGGTGGCAACCGCCCCGTAGGGCAGCAGGTCTGAGGCGGTTGGGCCGAGCGGCTGGTAATACACGTTCAGGTCTTTGTAAAGCATCACATCCAGGCTGCCGGTAAGCTGGTCGGTTTCTTCCATGATCATGCGCTGTGAAACACTGTAATCGTAGGATGGGCCGGAAATTGTCCAGGTCATTTGCATAAACAGGCTGGGGTTGAAGCCAAACAGGATACCGTAAGCGCGCGTGCTGGGGGTGGCGGCGTTGCGCAGGATGGAGGCATCCACCAGGTACAGGTCGGCGGGATGACCGATGCAGAATCCGTATTCGCAGAACAGCCCGTCCAGCGGCAGCGGCGTGGGCTGGATGAAAACCTGCTGGGTTGGATAGGCGGTCTGGGTCGGGAGTTTGGACAGGGTGGCGGCCACGGCGGCCTGGATGCGCACCTGCTCCTGGGCTTCCTGGTTGGCCCCACAGGAGGCCAGCAACGTCAGGACCAGGGTGAAAACAAAGAGTAAAGCCAGGGGAACGAGATATTTTTTCATTTTTTGTGCTACTCCTGCATGCTTACCGGGCGCTGCGCAAGGAAAAGACCGGATAAAAACCGGACAGTGCTTGGCAGCCCCGAGGATAACACGCATCGCATGGCCAAGACCTTGCATATTCCATACACCGGACAAGAGACACAATCGGGGTGTTGCGTCCCTTGTCCGGCTGGTTTTATGGCCTGATTGCGCCAGGTTTGGCTGCGTTCCGTTCCTGGCCTATCGCGTCGATTTCGATGGTGTTGCCGCTTGGCCCGGCGGGGATGTTTGCCAGTTCCCAGGTGAAATCTGGTATCGCATAGCCATTGTATCCGTCGAGCCAGCTGCCGAGCGGGGTGAAATCGTTGCTGGCCGGGTCGACAAAAACCGGTTCGAGGCTGTTGATGGCATTTTCGGCGCGCAATTGCCCGGCGTTGCAGGTTGGGTTGGCCGGCTGGCAGCCCTGGTCGGCATCCTCGATACCGAGCGGCATGGATTCGTCGCCGTTCCAGAGAATGTTGCCGCGGATTTGCAGGTTGGCGTCCGTGACTGCTTGCGCAATTCCGCTACCTGCCGGGTTCTGGCGCGGGCCGTAAATGGCAAAATGCTGATATTCAGAGCGGAACCCGGCCGGGTTGTAGAGAATGTTGTTGTAGATGAACACGTTGCGATTGGGGATGTGGATGTGATTCTCGCCATTGTCCACTTCGGTGGTGCCCCAGCCGCCAACATCCAGGTATTGCTGGCAGCGTTCGCGGCCCTCTTCGCTCGGCTGGCCGTCGCAGGAGCGCATCCCGAAAACCACTTCGATCCCATGTGAGCGGCTGCCAACCCGGTAGAGGGTATTGTACGCCAGCAGGATGTTGTAACCGCCGTTGACGCCCAGCCCGGCCCCTTCGGTATCGTGAATAATGTTGTTGACCACGCGTATATCGTAGGCTTCGTAGGTCAGCCAGGGCGCGCTCATGAACTGGAAGCCGGTTCCCTGACCGGCGGTGAAACCGCCTGTGCCGCAGTTGTACATCTCGTTGCCTTCCACGCGGATGTAGGCCGAACCGCCTTTGACATAGGCGCACCAGTCGTCGGCGTCGTGCAGGTGGTTGCGCAGGATGTGCCCGTATTGCACGGCTACGAAGTCAATCGCGTTTTCATACGTTCCGCTCAGGTCGCTGCTTTCGATGAAAACATACTGTGACTGGTTGACCTTGACCACCTCGTGAGCCTCGCCGAAGCCATTCATGATCACATTGCGGATGAGCAGGTGATCGCATTTTTCGCAGTGGAAGGCATCGCCATTGGTCAGGATGCTCAGGTTTTGAAAGTAGAGATAGCGCGAATCGTAGACATTGACGAACCCTTGCAGGACAACCTGGCCCGCTTCACTGCCTTCGCCCTGGATGAAGATCGGGGCGGCGTACGACCCGTATCTTGATTCCCAGTAATTGGGCAGGTTCTCCGCCGGATATTCGCCCGGCTGCAAGCGGATTCGGTAGCCGCCGGTGAGGGCTGCGCCTATCGGGATTTTGCGCCAGGCGGCGTCGACGGTTTGCAGGGCGCTGGCCGGGGTCAGGCCGTCGGCGTTGTCGTCGCCATTGAGCGGATCGACCCAAAGGTCGGTCACGGTCGGGCTGCCGGGGTCGTAATAACCGACCGGAAGCGGTTCCGCTGGCGGGGGCGGGGCGTTGACGGTTGGCTGCCCATCGTTTGAGGCAACTTCGCTTGCGGCTGGGGCAGGCGCGGGTGAGTCCGTTCCCGCATTTGGGGCGGCGCAGGCGGCCAGGGCCAGGATCAGGCCGATGAGCAGGGACAGCTTTGGACTGGACATTTTTCCTCTTTTAACTGAACGTGGGGCAAGATAATCTCTTGCCCCACGAAGTGAGTTCTCTTTGTTGCGGGTAATCCTGTTTATGCAAACGGGTCAGCCGGGATGTCGATGACCGGAATGGCGGGGATGCCAAAGTAAGTCACCAGGGCGGCGACAAAGGTGATGATTGCAAAAATGGCGAACATCGGGCGCAGGTTGCTTTGCCCATCCAGCAGGGAGGCCCAGGCGGCGAAGGCCAGGCCGAGCGCCATGAAGAGCATGACCAGTTGGAGCGAGTCGCCTTTTTCATCGTAGGCGGTTGCGAGTTTGAAGGATGCCTCCGAGCGGTCAAAAAGCTGCAGGGCATCGGCGAAAATGCCCAGTTCGTAGTTTTCCCAGGCGGCTTCATCCATCGTTTCGCCGGTGGCCAGAGCAGCCAGTTCATCGCTCATCTGCTCGAGGTAGTATTCGGCTTTTTCCTGGTCGACGCCTTCATTGGTGTACCAGTTATCGTAATAGGCAAAGTCCTGGCTGAGTTCCTGGTTGGCTTCAAGATAGGTGGTGTTACCGTTGTTGAGGGCTTGCATGCCCTGAATTTCGTACTTGTTCTGGTCTGAGTCGGCCATTGCGCCCGAATAGCTGGCATAGGCGGTGCCGATGCTCAACAGGGTGATGAGCACTCCCAGCACAACCTCGGAGCCCAAAACGCGCAAACGATCCAAAAATGCATTCATACTTTTACTCTCTCCTCGTGATGATATTAGATTGATTATTCTTCGAGCGTACTCAAATCGCCTTCGGGCAGCCCCTGGGCGCGCGCTTTGAGCACGCGCCGCATGATTTTACCAGAACGTGTCTTTGGCAACCTATCAATAAACTTAACTTCTTCGGGCCGGGCAATCGGGCCGAGATGGCGCGAAACATGCTGGCGCAGTTCTTCGCTTAAATCTTCGCTGGGTGCGAAGCCGGGCTTGAGTTGCACGAAGCAATAAATGGCCTGGCCCTTGACCTCGTGCGGCAAGCCGATAGCCGCCGATTCGGCCACAGACGGGTGGGTGATGAGCGCGGATTCGATTTCGGCGGTGCCCAGGCGGTGACCCGAAACCTTGATGACATCATCCACGCGGCCAATGATCCAGAAATAACCGTCCTTGTCGCGCCTCGCCGAGTCGCCGGTCATGTATTTGCCGGGATATTTGCTCCAGTAGGTGCTGATGTAACGGTCCGGGTCGCCATAAATCGTGCGCATCATCGATGGCCAGGGATTCTTGAGTACCAGGAAACCTTCGTGCTCATCGGGTACGGGTTGGCCTTCTTCATCGACGATTTCGGCTTCCTGGCCGAAGAAGGGCCGGGTGCCGGAGCCGGGTTTGAGCGGCACAACCGGGGTCGGGGTGATCATGAAAGCGCCGGTCTCGGTCTGCCACCAGGTATCCATGATCGGACAACGCTCCTTGCCAATCACGCGATGGAACCACTTCCAGGCTTCGGGGTTGATCGGCTCGCCGACTGAGCCGAGCAGGCGTAGGGACGATAGATCGTGCTTGTTTGGCCAGGCATCGCCAAAACGCATCAGGGCGCGGATGGCGGTCGGGGCGGTGTAGAAGATGCTGATGCCGAAACGCTCGATCAATTGCCACCAGCGGTTCGGATAGGGATAGGCCGGGCCGCCCTCGAACATGAAAACGGTTGCGCCGTTCAGCAGCGGGCCGTAAACCAGGTACGAGTGGCCTGTGATCCAGCCGGGATCGGCGGTACACCAGAAACGGTCTTCGTCGTTGATATCGAAAACGTATTTCAATGTGGTATACGTCCCGACCATGTAGCCGCCGTGGGTGTGCAGGATGGCTTTGGGTTTGCCGGTTGATCCGCTGGTGTAAAGAATGAAGAGCGGGTCTTCGGCATCCATCACTTCCGTGCTGCATTTGCCGTTGGCAATCGGCAGGGCGCACAGGTCGTGGAACCAGTGGTCGCGCCCGCCTTCCATTGGAACCTCGTGGCCGGTGCGCTTGACGACGATTACGTTCTCAACCGTTGGGCAGTGGCGCAGGGACTCATCGACAATTTTCTTGAGTTCGACTAGCTTGCCGTTTTGCATCGAGCCGTCGCAGGTGATAATCAGTTTTGACTCGGAGTCGGCGATGCGTTCGTGCAGGGCATCGACCGAGAAGCCGCCGAAGATGACCGAGTGAATCGCGCCGATTTTGGCGCAGGCCAGCATGGCAAACATAATTTCGGGGATGCGGCCCATGTAGATGGTGACCCGGTCGCCTTTGCCAACGCCCATCGCCTTGATGATGTTGGCCATGCGGCAGACTTCGCGGTTGAGGGCATAATACGAGAAAGTGCGCTCGCTTTTGCCATCTTCCGCTTCCCAGATCAAGGCCAGCTTGTTTTTGCGGAAGGTTTGCAGGTGAACGTCGACACAATTGTAGGCGATGTTCACCTTGCCGCCGTCGAACCAGCGGTAAAACGGCTTCTTCGAATCGTCCAGCACGGTGTCCCACTTTTTGAACCAGAACAATTCGCCGGCGCGCTCGGCCCAAAAAGCCTGCGGGTCCTGCCGGGCGCTCTCGGCCAGGGCCTCCCAGTCCTGGACGTAGCTTTTGGCAATCGAATCCTGTGATGGGTAATAGATTTCACCTTCCATGAAAACGTTCCTCCTTTGGCGTTGGGGAATGAATGGGTTTTATTCGTGAATCTGACTGACGATGCCGACCAGGCCGGCGCCGGAGTGAACCGACAGGCCGGGGGTTAGTTCGGCGTAAATGATTTCATCGGGGCAGGGCAGAAAGTCGCGCAGCAGTCCCTCCAATTTTTGGGCATCGGCCAGGGCGTTGACGTGGATGATGGCCATGCGCTCAATTTGCTTCCCGGCCGCTTTTTCGACCGTCAGGTTGATGGCTCTTTCCCAGGCCCGGCGCTGGGTGCGCACCTTTTCGAGCATTTCCAGGCGGCCGTTGCGGATGGTCAGGATGGGTTTGACATCCAGCAGGTTGGCCAGGCCGGCGGCGAGGTGTCCCACCCGCCCGGACATGGCCAGGTATTTCAGGGTGGAGAGCGCGGCGAACAAATGAACATGTTCCCCGGCAGCTTGCGCGGCGGCGATGGCGTTTTCCTTTGTTTCCCCATTTTGGATTGCTTCGGCTGCCGCCAGCGCCATGAATCCCTGGCCCATGCTGAGGGATTTTGAATCGACGATGCTGATCTCACGATCCGGCAGCAGCGAGGCGGCATTCAGGGCCGCCGAATAGGTGGCGCTGATTTCGCTCGAAACGGTGATGCAGACGATTGAATCGCAGCCTTTGGCGAAAGCGGATTTAAATGCTTCGACAAATTGCCCCGGTGACGGAGCCGATGTGCTTGGCAGTTTGCCGTTCCGGTCGATGCGGGCGAAGGTTTCGGCGTCGTTGATTTCGGAGCCGGCCTTGAAGCTCTCCTCGCCGAACTGAACCATGATTGGAACCTGGACAATGTCATATCTTGCGGCAACTTCGGGCGGAAGGCTTGCATCGCTATCGGTGATAATCGCGGTTTTTGACATGGCGCATGTCTCCTGGTGGGGGGGCGAATTTGATTATTTTAACCCCAATTAGTCAAATATGTTTTGGCTGCGTTGTTCTTTGCATAAATTTTTCAAAGCGCAACCGGGTTTTCCCGTTCTTGTTGTTCTGGCCTGGTTTTGGGCTGGGTCTTATCCATGTTCAGGGTGAAATAGAAGGTTGCCCCTTGATTTAGGGCTGCTTCAGCCCATATTTTGCCGCCGTGGCGCAGGATGATGCGCTGCACGATGGCCAGTCCGACTCCGGTTCCTTCGTATTCATCCTGGCGGTGCAGGCGCTGGAAAACGCCAAACAGTTTATCTGCGTAAGCCATGTCGAACCCGGCCCCGTTATCGCGGACATAATAGATGGGCGTTTCCTTGAGCATTTCGCAGCCGATTTCAATCCGGGCTGGGGAGCGTTGGCGGGTGAATTTGAAGGCGTTCGAGAGCAGGTTCACATAAACCTGCTTGAGCAGGATCGGGTCGGCGAAACAACCGGGAATATCTTTCAAGATAATCTCAACCTGGCGCTCGGCTTCCAGGGCAATCAGTCCATTTAGGACGCCCTGGATAATTTCTTTCAGGGACTGGGCCGAAAGTTCCTGGGGCGTCAGGCCTTGCCGGCTGGTTTTCGAGAACGACAGGATTTCATCGATCAGGGTGTTCATTTGTTTGGCGCTTTGGTGGATGGTCAACAAGTAGCGCTGACCGGTTTCATCCAGGCCTTCTTGAAAATCCTGTTGCAGGATACTCGAGTAACCGCTGATACTGCGCAGCGGTGCGCGCAGATCGTGTGAGATGGTATAGGCGAAGGCTTCCAATTCTTTGTTGCTGTTTTCCAACTCGGCGGTGCGTTGTGCAACCCGTACTTCCAATTCCTCGTTGAGCCTTTTTAGTTCTTCGATATTTTCAGAGATGATATCCATGGCTTTGTAGACGATGATTGCCGTGGCTACCAGGAACAGGCTGATGATGAACAAGTCGCCATAATCTGTAAATTCCCGGTAATCGCTGAGCAGAACCCCGGATGTTTCGATGTGGATCAAATAGGCAACGCAGATTATCCCGCCGGCGGTGGAAAAAACCGCCGCGCGCTTCCCAATCATAAATCCGGAAAGGGCGATGGTCATCGGAAAGCTGAGCATGGTGATATCGTGGATGCCCTGACCGTTTTGGGCCGCCAGCGTTGTCCCAAGCAGGATGACCATCGGGATAATGTAGCCCGGGATTTCGAATTTTCCCCGGACAATCAGGACTATACCGATCAGCAGGGTCGCGCCAATCGCCTGGAGCACGAAAAACTGCATCATTTGCTGCTTGATGATCGTGTAAATACTGAGAGCAAGGTAGACAACGAACATCACCTGCACAATAGGGTAGAGCACCCGGGCGCGTTTGTTGTCCATCTCGTTTTCGAAATGAGGCGGGTGTAACCAGGAAATCAGTTTTTTCATATTGTCCCTGCGCTAGTCTCAACTGATATAGAAACTATACCTGAAAAGCACCCAAAATCCAATCACCCATTCTTGACATTTTCGCAAATCACGGTAAAATCCTTGCATCCCATCCCCCCTGGGGGGGGTAGAAAGCGAAGAGTATGGAACAGGCTACCCTGAGACGTTTGAAATCTGCTGAAGGTCACTTGAAAGGGATCGTGCGCATGGCGGAGGACGATGCCTACTGCATCGATCTGATTCGCCAGATCCAGGCTGTGCAGGCTGCGCTGAACAAAGTCAGCGCCCAGATTTTGGAAGACCATCTTAACTCGTGTGTTATTACCGCCATTCAGGGCGAAGACCCCAAAGAGCGCGAGCGCGTGCTGACCGAAATCAGCGAAGTTTTCGAGATGGCGAACAAGGTTTAGTCTGGCATGAATCGCATGACCGTTGAGATCGAGAAGGTGGTTCGCCAGCGGGTCTGGGAGTCTTGGAATGAAGAACAACAGACCTATGTGCTGGTTTTGCAGTTCGAACCTGTTCGCGATAGCCGATATTTTGGCAAACGCTGGGAGTTGGACAAAGCCCGGCCTCAACATACTGAACTCTGTCCCAAGTGCTATTTTGATTATTGTTTTTATGCCATGCCGCGCAACTATACGATCGGTGATGCCGATGTATATAACCTGATGAAGTGCGCCAATGTGGCTTGTCAATTCGAGTTCCAATCCTGTTTGTGAACCATTGTTTATTACCCATCCATTACCCAATAAGGAGTTTCAAATGGCTACTGTTAAGTTTTCCGTTCCCAATATTTCCTGCGGTCACTGTGTCAACACCATTCAAAATGAAGTGTCTGAGTTAATAGGTGTGCAGTCGGTCAAGGCGGATGCCGCCAGCAAATCGGTGGAGATTGTTTTCGAACTGCCAGCCGATGAGGAAAAACTCAAAAACCTGTTGGCCGAAATCAATTATCCCGTGGCCGGGTTTGCGTTGTAGAGACAGTGCCAGGTGCCAGGTTAAAAACCCCGCATCTTATACCTGACACCTGACACTTGATACCTGACACCCCTATGACAAAATCCCTCACCCTGCCCATCACCGGCATGACCTGCGCTAACTGCGTAGCGGCGGTGGAGCGCAACCTGAAAAAGTTGGATGGCGTCGAAACCGCCACCGTCAACCTTTCCAGCGAGCGCGCCAGCGTGGAGTTTGACTCGGCCAAACTGGGCCTGGGCGAACTCATCGCCCGCGTCGAGCGCGCCGGCTACGGGGTCGCCACCGGCGAAGCCGACCTGGTGATTAAACGCCTGGCCGATGATAACGACGCCCGCCGCCTCGAGAAAGCCCTCGCCAAACTGGAGGGTGTACTTTCGGCCACCGTCACCTACGCCAGCGAAAAAGCGCGCGTCTTCTACGTCCCGACCATCATCTCGCAGGCCGAAATCCGCCGGGCGGTCAGCGCCGCCGGGTTTGAAGCCCTCGAATTGGGCGGCGAAGCCGAAGACGCCGAAGCCCTCGCCCGCCAGCACGAAATTGACACCCAACGCCGCCTGCTCATCATCGGCGCGATTTTCACCGTCCCGCTCTTCATCCTTTCGATGGGCTCGATGACCGAAAACGTGCGCCTGCTCCCCGATTTCTTCTTTGTCGAAGGCGCAACGCATGGCAGCATGAACATGACCCAGCCCTGGTTCAACTGGGTTTTGCTGGCTCTTGCCACGCCGGTGCAGTTTTATGTTGGCTGGCAATATTATGTCGGCGCGTTCAAAGCCATTCGCAATCTCTCCGCCAACATGGATGTGCTGATTGCGCTCGGTTCCTCCGCCGCGTTCTTCTACTCGCTCCCGATCACCTTTGGCTGGCTGCCCGGCCACGTCTATTTTGAGACGGCCGCGGTCATCATCACGCTCATTAAGCTGGGTAAATTTCTCGAAGCCCGCGCCAAGGGCCGCACCTCCGAAGCCATCAAAAAGCTGATGGGCCTGCGCGCCAAAACCGCCCGCGTCATCCGGGATGGAGTCGAAGCTGAAATAGCGGTGGACGACGTACGGGTGGGGGATGTCGTCCTCGTCCGCCCGGGGGAGAAAATCCCCGTCGATGGGGTGGTCGTCGAAGGGCGCAGCACAGTCGATGAATCCATGCTCACCGGCGAATCGCTCCCCGTCGAAAAGAAGCCCGGCGAGCCGGTCATCGGCGCGACGCTTAACAAACAGGGCCTGCTCAAGTTTGAAGCCACCAAAGTTGGCAAAGAAACCGCCCTGGCCCAAATTGTGCGCCTGGTGGAAGAAGCCCAGGGCAGTAAAGCGCCCATCCAAAAACTGGCCGACCAGGTTTCGGGCATTTTTGTGCCGGTGGTGATTGTCATCGCCGCCCTGACCTTCGCGGGCTGGTACTTCTTTGGCCCGCCCCTGCCCATCAACGCGGATGTGGACAATTTCACCCGCGCCCTGATTAACATGGTCGCCGTGCTGGTAATTGCCTGTCCGTGCGCCATGGGCCTTGCCACCCCGACCGCCGTCATGGTCGGCACCGGCAAAGGCGCGGAGTTGGGCATCCTGTTCCGCAACAGCGAAGCCCTCGAACGCGCCGGAAAAGTCGGCGTGGTCGTGCTCGACAAAACCGGCACGATTACCAAAGGCCAACCGGCGGTGACAGACATAGTAATCAGTGAACAGCTTTCAGTCACCAGTGCTGATTCACTGAAAACTGATAACTGGTTACTGGCTCTTGCCGCTTCGGTGGAAAAAGGAAGTGAACACCCGCTCGGCGAGGCGATTTGGGCGGAAGCCACCACCCGTGGACTGTCTCTCGTGGAACCGGCCGGGTTCGCCGCTGAAGCCGGTCACGGCGTGGAAGCCGAAGTGGATGGCCGCAAAGCGACCGTTGGCAACCTGCGCATGATGCAAAAGCGCGGCTACCCGCTCAACGGGCTGGAGCCCGAACTCGACCGCCTGCAAGCCGAAGCCAAAACCGCCATGCTCGTCGCCGTGGATGGACAGGTGGCCGGCATCATCGCCGTGGCCGACACCATCAAAGACGGCTCGCCCGAAGCCATCGCCGAACTGCGCCGCCTGGGCCTGAAAGTCGTCATGTTGACTGGCGACAACCAAAAAACCGCTGCCGCCATTGCCAGCAGGCTTGTCCTGAGCAGTGTCGAAGGATCGGGCGTGGATGAAGTCATCGCAGAAGTGCTGCCGGAAGGAAAATCGGCGGAGATTAAACGATTACAACGCGATATTGGATATTCGAAACTTGAAACTCGAACATCCAATATCGAATATCGAGTATCGAATCATCGAAGCTCAAATATCGTTGCCATGGTTGGCGACGGTGTCAACGATGCGCCCGCCCTGGCCCAGGCGGATGTTGGTCTTGCAATTGGCACCGGCACGGATGTGGCGATGGCCGCCGCCCCCGTCACCCTGATGAGCGGTGACCTGCGCGGTGTGGCGCGCGCCATCAGCCTTTCGCGCAAGACCCTCAGCACCATCAAGCAAAACCTGTTCTGGGCCTTCATCTACAACGTCATCCTCATCCCCGCCGCCATGCTTGGCCTGCTCAACCCCATGCTCGCGGCTGGCGCGATGGCCTTTAGCAGTGTCTTTGTCGTTACCAACTCCCTGCGCCTGCGCGGGGCGAAGATTAAGTAATTGGTAATTCAATACCTTCGCCAATTTGTCGTTTCCTTAAACCTGGAGTTTAGCGTTTGTTTGCAATCAAAACCTTTTGGACACGGATTACGCGGATTACACGGAATCTCACGAATTTTTCTTAAGAAATCCGCGTAAATCCGTCGAATCCGTGAAATCCGTGTACAAAATTACCCTTTTCGAGGATTTTATATGAACCCCCTCCGCCTCTCCCTTCTCACCCTTTTACTTTTTACCGCCCTCGCCGCGTGCGCCCCGGCCGCCCTGGAAATGCCCACCGCCCTGCTCCCGGCGGGCAAAGCCTTTGCTGAAGGCAAGGAGATTTTCTTCGTCCATACCGAAGCCTCCGACCCGGACATTGCCACCCTGCTGACCGATATGATGTCCTCGCCGGTGCTTTACGTCCCCGCGCTGGCGCAAACCCCCGCTGAAGCCCTCGCCAACGTCTATGTCTTTGACAACGGCCTCGCAGGCATGGGTCCCCTCGGTTATCAGGATGATGTCTTCGACAACCCGCCTGGCACCGAAGGCTATTCCCCCCTGCGCCGCCTGAACGTCGTCACGTGGGCTGACCCCGCCAAAGCCCGCTTGCTGACCTCCGTTGCCGAGATCCAGGCCGCCGCAGCCGCCGGTGAAGTCACCATCGTCCAACCCGGCGTGGTCATCAACATGCCGTTCGTGGTTTGGGATGGCGGAAAACGCTAAAATGTGTATCCGGTTGTTCGGTTGCCCCGTTTCTCTGCTCGACCGAACAACTGGATAACTGGATAACCGGAAAACTCCCCCATGGAACAACTCCTCCTCGCCTTTATCACCGGTCTGACCACTGGCGGACTCTCCTGCCTTGCAGTGCAAGGGGGCCTGCTGGCTTCCTCCCTGGCCGGGCAGATCGAGCACGATTTGAGAAATGCCCCGCCCGCGCCTGTCAAGAAGGGCAAACGCCCGGTCCGGGCTGCTGCGCCGAACACCGCCCAACCCATCCTTTTCTTTCTGGCGGCCAAACTGGCGGCTTACACCCTGCTGGGTGCGCTCCTCGGCTGGCTCGGTTCCTTTTTGACCTTCGACCCTGTTACCCGCGCGGTTCTGATGATTGTGATTGCGGTTTTCATGGTTGGCAACGGTCTGCGCATGCTTAATGTCCATCCGATTTTCCGCTATTTCAGTGTTGAGCCGCCCAAATTCATTACCCGCACTATCCGCCGCACGGCCAAGGGTACGGATGCCGCCACCCCGCTCTTCCTCGGCGCGCTGACGGTTTTCATCCCTTGCGGTGTTACCCAGGCGATGATGGCCGCGGCGCTGGGAACCGGCGACCCGCTGAACGCGGCTGCGCTGATGTTCGCTTTTACGCTCGGCACCAGTCCGGTCTTTTTTGCGGTGGCTTACTTTGCCACCCAGATTGGCGCGCGCCTCGAAAAATATTTCATGCGTTTTGTGGCGGTGGTGGTCCTGATCCTCGGTTTTGTGACCCTGGATAGCGCCCTCAATCTGCTTGGGTCGCCGCTCTCTTTTGCCAACCTGACGCGCGGATTTTTCCCGCCCGCCCAAACGGTTTCTCAGGGAGAATCCCCGGCGGCAGAAACCCTGACCTTGCGGGCTGAAAATTACGGCTATAACCCTGAACGATTGGTGGCCCGGGCTGGCGTGCCGATAACGCTGAATATCGTGACGGAAGAAACCTATTCCTGCGCCCGTGACTTCGTTATTCCGGCGTTGAAATACTATGCCCTGCTGCCCGAAACCGGAACGGAAACGGTTTCCATCCCGGCCCAAAACCCGGGCACGAAAATGCGCTTTACCTGTTCGATGGGCATGTATACCGGCGAAATTGTGTTTGAGTGATCATGAAAAAAACTTACCTGATTGCAAATATGGAATGCCCGAACTGCGCCATGATTCTAGAATCCATCGAAGATAAGCTGCCGGGAATCAAAGAGATCAGCGCCAGTTATCATAAAGGCCAAATGGTGGTCGATTTTGATGAGAAGGTGGTTTCCGAAGCGCAGATTTTGGCGGAGGTCGCCAGGAAAGGCTACCAACTGAAAGTTTCCTAGTACTGGAACTTTCCGATTTTGTAGGGTGAAAACGGCGAATGTCAGCCGTTTTCACCCTACATTTTTATAGAGTTCCAGCACTAGCCTGCGCGCACCGCATCGGGGCTAAACAATTTTCTCCACGTTTTCGGGCCGACGTAGCCGTCCACTTCCAGGCCGTTGTTTTGCTGGAAGCGGCGCACGGCGGCTTCGGTCATTTTGCCGAAAATCCCATCTGGCGCGCCTACCTCGCTGTAGCCCAGCTCGAGCAGGCGCTGTTGCAGCTTGAACACATCGTCGCCCCGCATGGGCGGATTGGTCAGGGACAGGTCGCGGGTGAAGGAGGGCGTGGGGGTAACGGAAGGCGTCAGCGAGGGCAGCGCCGCCGGGGTGGGGAAGGAGGCTTCGGCGGGCAGGCAGACCGGAACCGGCTGGAGGCTGGTCGCCGTGACCTGGGCAGCCATTTCGTTCCAGAAAATTTCGTCTGTGGGCAAAACCTCGTTCGGCAGATTGTTCGGGCGGCTGGAGAGAGTGGAAATAGCGGTGAATTTGCCGGGTTGCAGGCTGAGCAGGCCGAAAACCTGCCCGGAATCGGGAATCCGCGCCAGCCAGGCGGAGGATGCTGCGCTGATGGAACTTCCCACCAAGTCAGTGCTGCCGCCGAGCAGGATTTCGCCATTCGCCAACGGCAGGATGGCATCCACGCTCGTCCCCGGCGCATCGGGAAAACCGTAGTAGCCCAGGGTTTTCTCCCAGAGCAGGTTGCCCCGCGCGTCGAGGCGCGCCAGCCAGTAAATGCTGGTCTTTTCCCAGGTTTCACCGGCCAGCAGCAGGCCGCCATCGACGGTTTCGGCAGCGGCGTTGATTTTGACCGGGCCGCGGCTGGATATCAATATTTTCTGCCAGGCCAGGCTGCCGTTGGGCTTGAGCCGCACCAGCAGGGGGTTGTCGCTTTCGACGGGCGTGACCAGGACGGCCAAGTAGCCGGTTTTCAGGAAGTAAATCTCATTCAGGGTTTCATTATAGGGCGGCAACTTGAGCGTGGTCTGCCAGGACAGGCCGCCGCTGGCGTTGAGTTTCATCAGCCAGATATCGTAATCGGCGCCGAGTTCCTCGTAGGCGTGCGAACCGGCCAGCAGCGCGCCGCCATCGTTGGTCGGGTAGATATAGTCGAGGGTTTCATCGCCGACCAGTTTGCCGTAGACACGCTGGATGACCTCGCCGCCCGGCAGGATTTTGATAACCTTGATGTCGGTGTATTGCGGGGCATAGTAGACCGAAGTATCGACGTAAACACCCGCATAGGCAAACCACGCGCCGCCATCGGAGGCCGGCAGCGTGAAGCCGCCGAAATCCTTGATGCTGTAGTTCCAGTTTTTGGCGCTGTTGAGATGGGCCGCCCGTCCGCCGGAGATGAGGGTCAGGCTGTTATCGGCGTTGCGCTGAAACCAGGGAACGATGTAGCCGTTACCGACCACCGCACCATCGGCGGCGATTTCGAGGTTGGTTTTGCCAAATTCGAGCACGAAACTGCCGTTCGGGCCGGGGCGCAGGTTGCCCAGGCCGCTGCCATACAGGTTTTGCCAGAGAATTGTCCCGGCGGGGTCGATTTTGGCGAGCCAGGTGCCGGGCGTATCATCGAGCAGGCCACGCAGGAGCAGGTTGCCATCGTCGAGGGACAGGATTTCGAGGATGGCGACTGAATCGGGCAGGTAGGCGAAGGATGAGAGGCTGTCAGGTGAACAAGTTTCAGGTGTCAGGGGAGAAGGGGCCAACGTCAGGGTGGGAGTGGCAGGTGCGGGCGTGCCAGGTGCGGGGTGCGAGGCGGTCGCTGTCAGGGTGGAGGCGGCCTGGGTAGCGGTAGGCAGCCCTTCGACTACGCTCAGGGTAGAGCTGCGGGGCGTTCGTTCCGTCGAGATCAAGGTTGGGGCAGGCGACACTTCGACTTCGCTCAGTGGAGCGCCGGGGCTGCAGGCGGAAAGCCAGAGTGTGAACAATATCCCAATTCCCAAAAAGCGCAGTTTCATGGTTCCGGCTCCAGCAGGAAGGCAGTCAGGTAGGAAGTTTCCTCGTAGCCATCGGCGACCAGCACAAAGCGGCCGTCGGGGCTGACGGCGATGGCGCGCGGGTCGAGAAACGCGCCTTCGGGCCAGTCATCGAGATCGGAGGTCAGGCGGCTAAAGCGTTTGGCGAAATTGCCCTGCGGGTCGAGGATATGGATGGCGATTTGGCCTGTGTTCATTTGAAACAGCACGTAAAAATTGCCGCTGGCGTCAATCGCCAGGTCGCGGGCGACGATTTCGATAGGGTATTGGTTGGCGCGGGCGAGCGGGATGGCGTCGAGTTCGGCGCCAGTCTGCGGGTCGAGTTGCAGCAGCTCGGGCTGCCAGCCGGGGCTGCGCAGGGTGAACAGGCGGCCAGCGGGGTCAAAGGCCAGGCTGGTGTAGGTAGGGGTCGCGTCGAGCGGCATTTCGCGCAGGAGTTTGGCGGTATCGGTGGTGTAAACCAGCAGGGAATTGTCCTTCAGGATGTAAAGGTTGCCGTCGGCGGGGCTGACCGCGCCCTGGCCGTACAGGTACTCGCCGCCAATGGTCAGGTGTTCGCCCTCGGGCGACATCAGGATAAACCAGCCGTAGCCGTCATCCACAACAACAAAGTTACCGAAGGGGTCGGCGACTACATCGGTCAGCTGGGCTTCGTTGGGAATAGAATGCTGTTTGAGTTGGTTGCCTTCAAGGTCATACGTAAACAGGCCGTTCGGCTCGGTTGCGGCAAAAACCAGCCCGCTTGGGTTGACCGCCAGGCTGACCGGCGTTCCGGGCAGCGGCACGCGCCAGAAAACCGGCGGCTCGATGTAGCCGAACAGTTCCCCGGCCAGTCCGACCGTGTCGATTTGCAGGGGATTGGGGGATGCGGCGACTGTGATGATGACCAGGTCGACCTCGAAATCGACCTGCACCGGCAGGGAGAGTTTGTGCGGGCATTGACCGCCGCCGTTCGGACTCAGCGGGGCCTGTTCGCCGTCAAAGATGAGTTGCCCCAGCCCGGACAGACTGTTCTGCACCTCGATGCGCAGGATGTCGCTGGGCTGGCCGAGGGTGTACAGGTCGATTCGGCTGGCGAGGACGGGCGCAGGGTAGGCCAGGGTCAGGATGGCAGGCTGGTCGGAGGCGGAAGCGGCCCAGGTGGGCTGCATCGGCTCGGCGCAGTCGCTTACATCCGGTTGACCGGCGGCAAAATCGGGGTCGCCAACCTCGGAGAAGGCCTGCATCGGCCAGTAGATGGTTCCAGGCTGGGCGGTGGTAGGTTCCGGGGCCGGGTCGGCAGGGGCGAGGGTCGCTGTTGCGGTGATTTCTGCGCGGATGGCAGGCAGCTCCGTGGCTGGGGCATCTTGCGCTGCGGGTTGGACGGTCTTACAGGCCAGGGAGGCGAGCAGGAGCGCCAGGAATGCCAGGAAAAATCTGTTTTTCATCTGTGTTCTCTTTTTGCCTAACTCGAGTTTAGAGTTCAAAGTTAAGTCAAACCTTTTTATACACGGATTGCACGGATTTCGCGGAATCTCACGGATGTTTGTTAAGGAATCTGGGAAAATCCGTCTAATCCGCGAAATCCGTGTTTAGGTTTTGGTTTTTAATCGCCTTTTGAGCCAGGTTCCCGGCTTTGCAAAACTCGTAAAAACGAACGCTAAAGTCAAGTTGCCTTAATTCCAGAGTTCCCATTTGCATTTTTCCTCGTTCCATATCCAGCCGCCATCTTGTGGGTTGGGGCTGGGCGGTTTAACGCAGACTTCGGGCGAGCTTTCTCTTTCGGCCTTGGTCGGGTCGGGTGCGATGAAGCACTTCTTGATGTTGTAGCCTTTTTCATGGCCGAAAACCCAGCCGCAGGTGGTGTCTACCTCGTACAATGCGGTTTCGGCTTGGCTGTCGACCAGGTCAAAGGCCTGCGGGTCGAAGCTGCCGCGCATGGCTCCCGCCCACCACATGAAGGATTCTTTCCCGTCCAGCAGCGCCGGTTTGAAGGCGAACTCAATCCGCTGGTAGTTGTCCGGGTTGTGGCGCGCCCAGGCCAGGTCGGGATCGTCGCCCAGGCCTTGATCGAAAACCAGTGTTTCGTAGCCGTCCCCGGATTGGCCGTCCGGGCGGATGGCGGTCGGGCCGCCGACATCCCCGTTCAGGTCGCGCCAGGCGCGGACGCCGGTCACGCTCCACTCGCTGCTGTACAGGTCAAGGTCCTGCACCGCCAGCAAAATATCCCCGCGCCCGTTCTGGTCCAGGTCCAGTTCGAAGAAATAGGCCAGTGGAGCGCCATCCTCGGCCATGCCGGCTCCGAACAGGTCGATGCTGGCGTAAAACCAGTCCCCGGATTTGCCGACCCGGGCGCTGAGGATGTCGATATAGTGATAGAAGCTGCCCATATCTGCCGAGACGGCGCGTTCGAGCATGTTCGTGCCCCAGGCATCGCAGGGCGGCCGCACCCGGAATCCGATTGTGTAATTGAAACCCGTGTTGCATTCCCCCGGCAGGGCCTGGCTGTAGAGCGGATTTTCGGGCATGCTTTGGTGGCTGATGACAATTTCTGTCGGGGCCGCCTCGGTGGCAACGGGCATCGCCTCGGCTGGCGTTGGGGGGATTTCGGCTGGCAACTCGGTGGGCGCTGCTTCTTCGAGCGTTGCAGCCTGGGCAACAGGCTGTTCGACCGCTTCTGTTGGCGCGGGTGCGGCGGGTTGATCCGCGCCTGGCAAGGAGCAGCCCGAGAGGATGAGCGCAAACCCCCACAGGCAGGATAGGATAATTTTCATTTTGGTGTTCATCGCAAACTCCTTTTTTAGAGCGTTTTCAGCAAGGTCTCACCCAAGTCGATGAGCCGCAACAGATCGGGCGCTGTTTTCAGGTGCGCGCCACGCAATTCGATGGTCAGGCCTGCGGAACCGCGTTTGATGAGCGGTTTGACCCCTTTCCATTTGAGCAGGATTGATTCCAGTCTTGGGGAGATGTGTATTTCAGAGTCGGGTGTGGCCCAAAGCATGTATTTCTCGCGCAGGGCCTGGCTGCCAAGCTGTGTTTCGGCCACCCCCTCGGCTTCCGCTCCCAGGGCTTGCTGCAAGACCTGCTGCTGGAGCATTTCGCCAAAAGAGCCGAGGTTTGCCTGGGAGCTGCGTTCGCCAATCAGCAGGGTCGAACCGGCCTGGTCGGCATGCCAGAGTGTCTGCATGGCAACATCGCTCGAGCCGGGGCCAGACTCCCGCCCGCTGGAGCGGGAAATGGCTTCCAGACTCCAGCGGGGGGAAATGAGCCGCTCTCCCCAAAGCAGCGGCTCGCGCAGGGTTTCGATTTTCCAGCCTTTTTCGGCGGCCAGGTTTTGGACAGCTTGCGCCTCGGCAGCTTGCTTGCGTTGCGCGAACCAGAAAATCAATCCGCCGAGCAGGGCAAAACCAGCCAGGGTAATCAGGTTGAGGGTGATATCGTCCATTTTGGTTTCCGGTGGTCAGTGGTCAGTGCTTAGTCAGTTATCCCGCGTAACTGCTCACGGCCACTTTAAAATTAGCGATTCTCGCCCTGAGCGGAGCCGCGCCCCTGAGCTTGCCGAAGGGTTGCGCGGCGTAGTCGAAGGGCACTTTCCGCGTAATTTGTCCTTCGACTGCGCAAAAACCGCTCCGCTCAGGACTGGTGTGAGTCGTTACATCCCCGCTGGTCAAGGCGTCGGTGTTACGGATGATGGTTCAGCGCTGGAAGTCTGTTTCTTGCGCAGAAGAAAAAAGACGATAGCGCCAATCACCAGCGGCACGAAGCAGCACAGGCACAGGAAAGCGCCGCCGCCGAAGATGTACCAGAGAGCATCCCCGCCCAAATCCAGGCTGAACCCGCCGACTTCACTCACCGCGCGGATGTTGTTGACCTGTCCGCCGAGCAGCTTCCATTTCAGGGTGTTGTCGATTTGCTCGCTGGCATTGTTCTCGATCAGCTTTCCCGGCATGTTGACAATCCAGAAAATATCGGCGCCCATCGGCGCGCCGCTGTCGCCGCTCAGGTCGAGGCTGATGTCGTAGGTCAGTTTGCCATCGGCGATGGAAATTTCGTTGATGCGGGTATCGGTCGCGCCATAGATGGTTTTCAAATCCTCGATGGACTTGAACGGTGTTTCGTAGATGCACCAGGTTTCGTCTTCGTTGCGCGTTTCCTGGCGGATGGAGGTGCCGGGCGGCAGTTCTTCGTTTTGGTTGGCGCAGAAATCCTCGCCGCCGTCGCTTAGTCCCGCCATCGAGGCCTCGTCCCCCTGGAAACCGATTTCCTGAATATAGGCGCCTGAGCCGTTGCTCTTGATGTCGGTGATGAAGTTCACCTGACAGGCGGAGAGCAGCAGGGCCAGCAAAACAAACAGGAAGAATGAGGCAAGTTTTTGGCTTTTCATCGAATTCTCCTTTCAATTAAGCGAGGCGAGAAAAAAGACCAGTACGCCAATGGCGATAAAGCAGAGCGGCATAACGAAGACAATAAAGGCGATGGCGTAGGTCTGGATTTTGTTGATGCGCTCGCGCGACTGGCGCGAGGCGGCCTGGAGGGGGGAGGCGGTCACAGTCGGCGCGGGCTGGGCTTCAGCGGATTGGGCCAGTGTTTGCAGGGCCGCCAGCCATGCGCGGGCGGCTTCGAGCGGGATGGTACTGAAAAGCAGCTTTCGGGAGCGATACAGGCGCAGGACCACTTCCCCTGGCTGGAGTTCGAGGCTGCGGAAAATGGCCCACTCCGCGCCGGTGGTCATCAGGGCCTGGATGGCCTGGGCGGTTTGTTCCGTAGCCAGCCAGGCGCGCGCCCAGGCCTCGTCCAACGCATAAACGGCGTAGGCTTCCAGACCGGGGATGGGCGTCAGTGGGTGTTTGTTCAACGCCCCAGCCACCCCGACCGGGATGGAGTCGCGCTGGAAGAACTGGGCGTGGGTCATCACCCCGGTTTTCAGGCGCAGTTCGACGGTCGGGCCGCGGAAGATGTAAATATCCGCTTCGCGCCCGGCGAGTTGACCCTGGTAGTGGTGCCCAAAAATCAGGTACATGCTGCCGCGCAGGCCGAGCGGCGTGAAAATCGCATCCAGGGCGCGGGCGCGCTGAACGATGATGACCAGCATGATGATGACCGGGATGCCCAGCAGTACCACCAGCGCGACCAGCCCGCCGCCGACCAGCACGATGGCGGCCGTGTTGCCGTCCCCGCTGCGGGCGAGGTTGTCCATGAATGGCAGGACGAAATTGAACAGTCCGAACAGGCAGCAGCACATCACCGGGACGCTGACCAGGGCGCTGACACAGCCCACAAACAGGCGGCGTTTGGCGTATTCTGCGGTTACATCGCTCAATTGGCGCATGATTTCCTCCGTAGGGGCGCAGCATTGCTGCGCCCCTAACATATGTGGTTGTTACGGCACAATCTGGAGCATCCCGCCGCCGTCGAAGTTCGAGCCGCCGCCCCCAACCCAGACCGCGCCGTACTGGTCGACGTGCAGGGCCGACATGTAGTTGGTCAGCAGGCCGTCGGCGGTGGTGAGCAGTTTCCAGGCTCCGCCATCTTGGGTGAGCAGGCCCTTGTCGGTGCCAACCCAGACCGCGCCATCGGGAGCCACGGCCAGGGTGATCAGGCGTGCTTCGCTGAAACCGTCTTTGAGAAAATCGACCAGGACTTCGACCCGCGTCCCGTCGTAACGGGCGACGCCGGTAAAGGTGCCAATCACCAGCGCGCCGCTTGAGTCCACGGCCAGGGCGCGGATGTATTTATTGGGCAGTTCCGCGCTGTCCGGGCCAAACACTACCTCGAGGGTATCGTTTTCGACCTTGGCGAGGCCCTGGTCGGTGCCAATCCAGACCCGGCCCGATAAATCGCCCACAATTGCCTGGGCGTTATCGCCGGGCAGGCCGTTGGCGGTGTTGAAGGTCATGGCTTGCGAGCCATCCGCGTTTAGGACGATTACCCCCTTGCTGTCATCGCCGAACCAGGCGCGGCCCTGGAGGTCAACCGCGACCGTGTCGAAGGAGTAGATGTCTTTGAAGGCGGTCCAGGTTCCGTTCTGGTAGCGGCTGGCCGAGCCGTTTGTGGAAGCAACCCAGACGGTTCCGTCCGGGGCGACCGTTAGACCCTTGCCCCAATTCCCGCCCATCTCGGGGATGTCGCCCTGGCGAAAGGTTTGCCATTTGGCGCTTGGGTTGGCCGGGTCGATGAGATGCAGCCCGGCATCGGTGCCGATCCACAGCATCCCGTCTGGAGCGGAGGCGAACGAGTCAACGTAGTTGCTGGCGAGTTGGTCGCCGGTCTTGAAGGCTTTGGCCGCGCCGTTCTCGAACAAGTAGACACCCTTGCCCGTGCCGTAAACCGGCGCGCCGGATTCGGTCAGGGCCAAGGCGAAGATGCCCTGGTTGTCCATCTCTTTGAAATCGACGGTGCAGGCTGCTTCATCCGGGTCGAACTGGCAGAGTCGCCCGATGCCGAGCGGCAGGGTCGCCGCCCAGATTTTGCCATCGGGGGCAATTTCGATGGAGTGGACATCGTTCAATTTGGCGGGTGAGTCGGCATCGTAATAGACCCACTGCCCGGATTTGTACGAAATCAGGCCGGTTGAAGCCCCAATCCAGAGTGTGCCGTCTTTGGCGACTGCCAGCGCGTAGGCGCGTTCATCGGGCATGCCGTTTGCCGCGCTATAGGCGGTGACTTTCCCGTTCGAGATTTGGGCGATGCCCTTGTAGCCGCTGGCGATCCAGATGTCCTTGCCGCTGACAGCGATGTCGCTGACCGAATCCCAGAGCAGGCCCTCGTTGCTGGTGAAACGCTGGAACTCAGCGGTTGTCCAGTTGAAGACGCCCAAACCGGAATAGCCAATCAGCAGGCGGTTGTTGGCCTGGTCACAGTACAGGCGCTCGATTTTGCTGACATCCACCCGGCTCTCGGCGGGGAAAGCCAGTTTTTCGCCCCACAGGCCGGTATTCGGGTCGTAAACGCTGATTCCGGCCAACGTGCCGACCAGGATGCGCGGCTCGGGAATTTCGCAGTAGACAATCGAAGTCGCGCTGACGTGTCCCATGCCGTCCAGCGGGGTGTAGCGCATCGAATAGCCGCTGTCCAGCCGCCAGGTGACCAGTCCGCCGAGCGTGGCAGCATAGATGACGCCTTTGTAAATCACCAGGTCGCGCACCACATTGGCATTGGTGAAGGCATAACGGCCGGGCTGCAAACCGGATTCCTGGGCCGGGTTTGCCTCGGCGGGCGGTTGGGTTGGTTCGTCGAGATTGACTTCCGGTTCGTTCAGGCAGCAGGCGTCTGTTTCGACCGGGGTCGGCTCGGCTGCCGGCCGCGCCCCAAAGTTGCAGGCCAGGCTGGTGAGAAGTAACAAGATAAGGATGCCAAGCGGGATAAATTTTTTCATGGGTGAGTCTCCTTTTCTTTTGGAAGCAGGCGCTTGCGCCTGCGTTGCATGTGCAGGTGTGACGCAGAGTTTACGCGGAAAAATTTAAGAAAAATCCGTGTTACTCCGTGTTTTCCGTGAAATCCGTGTGCCGGTTTCTTGTTCCAACCGCTCTGTCTCCTGCTCCAGAAAGGCAAACAACGCCTTCAAGTCAGGAAAGCCATGCCGCTCTCCTGTTGACGGGCTTTCGAGCATGGCGCGCAATTCGGGCGGGTCGTTCGGTTCCAGCCACAGGCGCAGCAGATAGGAGCGATAGGGAGTGGTTGTCATGTGCTTTTTGTAACAAATCATCGTCAAAAAAGCGTCAAAATCTGTATAATCAATTAAGCATGCTCACCATTTCATTGCTCGGCGGGTTTTATGTGGAACGCGATGGCCAGCCCCTGACCGGGTTTGCCACCGACAAGGCGCGCGCCTTGCTGGCTTACCTGGTGCTGGAGCGTGAGCGTCCGCACCGCCGCGAGAGCCTGGCCGCCCTGCTGTGGCCCGACCAGTCTGATGAGCGCGCCCGCCAGAGTTTGCGCCAGGCGCTTTCGCATCTCAAGAGCGCGTTGGGTGACGAATTTCTGCTGGCTACCCCCCAGGATGTTCAAATTGACCCGCAGGCGCAGGTTAGCAGCGATGTGCAGGCTTTTCGCGGTCTGCTATCGGCCTGTCAAAAGCACAATCATTTTGCGCCGGAGGCCTGCCTGCCCTGCCTGAAACGCCAGGAACAGGCCAGCGCGCTCTATCGCGGCGAATTCCTGGCCGGTTTTTCGCTCCCGGATGGCGAGTCCTTCGATGAGTGGCTGGTCCTGACCCGCGAAAACCTGCAATTGGATGCCCTGCAAACCCTGTCTGCCCTGGCCGGGGCCGCTGAACGGCGCGGCGATTATCCCCTGGCGCGGCGCTATGCGCTCGAACAGGTGCGTTTTGAACCCTGGCGCGAGGAAGCCCATGCCCAGGTGATGCGCCTGCTGGCTTACGAGGGTCAGCGCAGCGCAGCCCTGGCCCAATATGCGGCCTGCCGCCGCGCCCTTGAGCGCGAACTTGGCCTCGAGCCGACCCACAGCACCCGCCAGTTGGCCCAGGCGATTCAGGATGACGCGCTAAGCGTCCCGGCCCCTGCGCCGTTACCGCCAGATGCCCCGGCTTCTTTTGTCGGGCGCGAGAGCGACCAGCGCGAACTGGCTGAACTGCTGGCAGCGCCTGCCACCCGTTTGGTGACCCTGCTCGGACCGGGCGGGATTGGCAAAACCCGCCTGGCTTTGCAAGTGGCCCGCGCTCACGCCGGGCTTTACCGCGATGGGATTTTCTTCGTGCCGCTGCTGGGCCAAACCAGTCTGGATTCGGCCTTGCAAACCCTGGCCGAGAAATTGGGCTTGCAAATTGCTCCGGGGCTCAACCTGGGCAAAACCCTGTGCGATTTCCTTTCCCAGCGCCGGATGCTGATCGTGCTCGATAACTTCGAACAGCTTGCCGCCGAGAGCGAAGCCTGGAGCGGTTTGTTCCGCTGCGCCGGCGGCGTCAAATGGCTGGTCACATCGCGCGAAAAACTGCACCTGCGCGAAGAGTGGGTTTACGCGCTGGAGGGGCTTTCCTACCCAACGCCGGACAATGTTCAGGATGCAGTTCTTGATAATGGGGAGATTCGTTCCCGGCCCTTTGATGCGCTCGACCTTTTTGCATTTCGCGCTGCCCAGGGCGATTCGCGCTTCAGACTCACCTCGGCCTGTCTCGCCGATATCGCGGCCATTTGCCAACTGGTCGAGGGGCACCCCCTGGCCATCGAGTTGGCTGCCAGCGCGGTCAGCGAACATTCGCCTGGTGAGCTGCTGGCGGCCCTGCGCGGAACCTTCGATGCGCTGGCGGCCTCGCTGCGCAATCTGCCCGAGCGCCATCGCTCCCTGCGGGCGGTTTTTGAACATTCCTGGAACCTGCTCAAACCCGAGGAGCGTTCCCGGCTGGCGCATCTGTCCGTTTTCGTCGGCGGGTTCAGCGCCGAGGCCGCCGCAACCGTGGCTGCGACCTCGACCACGCAACTGGCCGATTTGGCGGCCAAATCCCTCGTCCGCCGCGATGCAGATGGCCGTTATGGCCTGCATGAAAGCATCCGCCAGTTCGCCGCCGAGAAACTGGAGAATGTGGCAGCCGCGCGTCAACGCCACGGGGCGTACTATGCCGCTTTTGCGGCCCAATTTGACGGCTTGGCCAGCGCCGGGGCCTTGGAAATGCTCCAGGGGGAACGCGCCAACCTGCGGGCGGCGTGGGAATGGTCGTTGCCGGAACAGGTCGAGATAACGGCCAAACTGCTGCCGGGTCTGGCGCTGCTCTACTCCCTGCGTGGGCCGCTCTCTGAGGGTGAATCCCTCTTTGCGGCGGCCTTAAGCCAGCCCGGCTGTCCATCCGACCTGAAAGCAAAAATCAGCCTGGAACTGGCCCGGCTTTACAACGCCCAGACCCGCCATGAAGAGGCCGTTGCGCTGGCGCGCTCGCTGCCCGAATCGGCGCGCTCCCTGCTGACAGAGGGCCAGGCGCTCAGCGCCCAGGGCGAGGGCGAGGCGGCGCGGCCCGTTTTGGAAAAGGCGCTGACCCTGGCGTGCGAGGCGGGCGACAAGCGCATTGAGGCCGATTGTTTGCGCGAATTGGGCAATGTCGCCAACCGGCTCTGCGAATATGATTTGGCGGTGCCGCTTTATCAGCAAGCGCTGGCCCTGGCGCGCGAACTGGGCGATCTGCGCGGCGAGAGCGCCACGCTCAACAATTGGGCCACGGTGGAATGGGAATTGGGCGAATTGGAAGCCGCGAAAGCGCATTTTGGCGAGGCGCTCGGCCTCTATCGCCAACTGGGCAACCGGCAGGGCGAGGCCAAGGCGCTTAACAACCTGTCGAATGTGCTTGCAGACCAGGGCGATTTGGCCGGTTCACTGGAATTTAGCCATCAGGCGCTCGACATCCACCGTGAGATGGGTAATCCGCGCGGGCAAAGCGCCGCCTTGAACAACCTGGGGGCCACCTATTTTTGCCTGAAAGAGTATGAATCTGCGCGCAAAAGTTACCAGCAGGCCCTGGCGCTGCACCGCGCCAGCGGGAACCAGCAGGCCCAAGGCGAGACGTTCGCCAACCTGGCGCTGCTCGATTGTGTCCTGGGCCGCCTGGACGAGGGGCGCGAAAACGCCAGGCTGGCGATTGCGCTCTCGGAACAGGCTGGTGATAAGGTCAACCTGGCGAATGCCCTGCACTACCTGGGCCGGATCGAACTGGCTGACCAGGATTTTTCCGCCGCCGAATCCGCGCTGTTCCGCGCCCTGGCCCTGCGCGGTGAAGTGCCCAACCCAGGGCGGATCGCAGAAATCCAGGCGGAACTGGCCTTGCTGGCGTTCGAACAGGGGAATAAATCGCTGGCAGCAGAGCGGATCAAACCGGTCGCCGCAGCGCTTGACGCTTTGGAGGGGGCGGACGAGCCGGAAAGAATCAAGATGATTGTGGCCAAGATCGTCGCATGAGGTTCGGATTGGCCTGGCTGTGTCCCGAGGGGGATGGTTTATAATGTGCCGCTGCACAAAAAAAATTGGGGTAAAAAGGATAGTATTCTTCAATGAAGCTTTATTTCATTCGTCACGGTCAATCGCAGAACAACGCCAATTGGGGCAAAACCGGTTACCAGGAAAGTTCCGACCCGCCCCTGACCGAAACAGGCCGGGAGCAGGCTCGCCTGCTGGCCGAATTTTTAGCGCGCAACCAGGAACTCCGCCCCAACCCCGGCTGGGATGCCGCCAACCGTTATGGGTTCGGAATCACCCACTTGTATTGCAGCCTGATGGAGCGCGCCGTCCATACCGCCGCCCCAATCGCGCAGGCCTTGCAAGTCCCGTTCGCTGCCTGGCCAGACATCCACGAGACCGGCGGGATTTTCAGCCGCGAGGCAACGAATCGCTTCACCGGCCTGCCGGGAAAGCCGCGTTCCTATTTTGAGCAAAATGCTCCGGGGTTAAGACTGCCGGATAATCTGGATGAGAGCGGTTGGTGGAAGCGCCCCTTTGAGACGGACGAGCAGCGCCAGCCGCGCGCGGATCGATTCTTATCCGCCTTGCTGGAACGCCACGGGGACAGGGAAGGCCACCCGGAAGATTGCGTTGCGCTGGTCAGCCATGGCGGCTTTTTCATGCACCTGATGTGCGCCATGCTTCAATTGCCCTGGCAGCAGGCGGCCCACAACCTGCGTTCCTGGTTCCTGCTCAGTAACTGTTCGATCAGCCGCTTCGACATCAGCGCAACCAACCTGACAATTTGCTACCTGAACCGCAGCGATTATCTCCCCGACCATCTCGTAACTGGTTAAAGCTGTATTGCATTGGCAATGCTCTCCGGCTAAAATACCCATAAAATAGATAAATATTGTCTATTTTATGGGTATTTTTCGTTTGACTTCTTGATGGAGAGAATTATGCCAATCACTTTTCGATTTCCCCTTGCATTGGGGGCGCTGGCCCTGGGCATCCTGGCTTGCAGCTTGCCCGCGGCTTCCACGCCCGAGGCGGTCCCGACCGCCGTTGCTACCCTGGCGGCAACCAGTACACCGCCGGAGCCGACTCCGCCGCCTGAAACGACGCCGGTTTTGATCGATCCCTGCCTGTTGGGTGTTTGGACGATGGATGTCTACGCCCTGAACAACAAATTTCTCGACCTGACCGGCTCCTCGACGATGATGGTGATTGCGCCCAGCACTGCCACACTTGAATTCCGCGATGACAATGTCTTTGCGCTAAACAGCCAACTCACCTTGCGTGGGGATATGCCCAACTCGGGTGATTATATGGAACTGGACGGCTATCACCAGGCCAACGGTTCGTATGCCGCCGACGGCTCACTACTTTCTTTGATTGCGGTTGAAAACGTGGTTGATTATGGCGAGATGCGGGTCTATATCGATGGCGTGCTGTCGAATGCTCCCTTCACGACCGGTTCCTCGCCCGAGATTCCGCTGAGTCCGCCAGCGGATGCCGCTTACCGGTGTACAAGCAGTACCCTGGAAGTCACTTACGAAGGCCCGTTAGGCACGGTCACCGAAGAGTGGCGTAAGTAAATTTGGGCCTGTGCGCCCAAAGGTTTAGTTTCCAACGAGGAGGTAATACGATGATTCGGAACGGTAAAATAGCTATCCTGCTGCTGATGCTAACCCTGACCGCCTGTAATTTGCCCAGCGCCAAACAGCCTGCCGCCGAAGCGCCGGCGCAGCAACTGCCGGAGGAAGTCACTGCGCCGGAGGCGCAACCATCCGCAACGGCAGCGCCTCCCGACCAGCCGGTCTCCAGCCCAACGGAAGCGCTGGCTGTTGTCCATCTTGTTTCTCCTGGCAACATTGGTGAATTTGGCGTGTTGAACTACGATGTCGAGTCGAGCGGCACCGGGCCGCAAAAACGCGCTCCGTTTGGCGATTCGTACAAGTCGAACTTGCTGGAACGTCCCTTTGACCAGGAGATGAATTACCTGCCCGACCTGGATGTTCGCACTTTCAGTCTGGTTGCCAACGATGCCTGGCATTACCTGAGCATCGAACTGATTGGTTCCAATCCCAACAATGACCTGGGCATTCGCTATGGCGCTGTGCTGGATACGGACAAGGATGGCTATGGAAACTTCCTGATTTGGGCCGCGCCGCCATACACCGACGAGTGGACGGCGGCCAATGTGCAGGTCTTCGCTGATTCCAACCGCGACTCGGCTGGGAGGTCCGCTTCTGCTGCGGATGCGCCTTTTGAGGGGGATGGCTACGAAACCCTGATTTTTGACCTGAATCAGGGCATCGGCGAGGATGTCGATCTGGTTTGGGTGCGCCTTGTCGGGCCAAACGTTATTCAGTTGGCTTTCAAGAGCGAGTTGAGCGGGCCGCAGTTTCTCTTTGGCGCAGTCACGGATGCCGGCTTGAGAGACCCAGGCCGCATGGATTATGTGGACTTCTTTAGCGAAGCCCAGGCCGGTTCGCCGGTGCGCGATAGCCAGTATTATCCCCAAAAAGAACTTTATGCAGTTGATACAACTTGTAACGCCGCTTTTGGCTTTGTTCCCACGGGCTATGAACCAAAAATTTGCCCCAGGATTGTTCCTGCCGCTGGGCCGGTTTCATCGGGAAATTCTTCCGATTCTACCCCTTCGGCGGGGATGTGTCCGACCCCGGAGGGTGGAAGTTGCAGCGGCAGTACGCCGATCTTCTGGCCCTATCCGCATTGCGCTTGCTCGAGTGAGCCGTATAATCCGTAAGATAACACCGGCAGGGATGTTGTCTGCCCTTGTTTCAGGTGCTGTTGAAGTGAACCCGGAAAAAAATGCTTCCCCAAAAAGGAAGCATTTTTTTGCTAGCCACCCGACAGTTTAGGTTGGCAAAGAAAAATAGAACGCCGATAATACGGATTATGCCGATTTTCGCTGATTTTTTCAAAAAACTCCGCGCAAATCCGTTCAATCAGTGAAATCCGCGTTCTATTTGGCTTAATTTTCAAAGTGTCCGGTGGCTAGTTTTTTTGCTTTATTTGACCAGTTTTTCGTCCGGCGGACAGGCCTCCTGGGCGGCTGCCAGCATCTCCGGCGCTGGCGTCACCTTCCCGCCGAAGTAGCGTTTTTGCAGCCAGAAAGCGACATTGACCAGCCCAATCATGACCGGTACTTCGACCAGTGGGCCGATGACGGCCGCGAAAGCCGCCCCTGAGCGGATGCCGAACACGCCAACGGCAACGGCGATTGCCAGTTCGAAGTTGTTGCTGGCCGCCGTGAAGGACAGCGTGGTTGTCTTGGAATAATCCGCCCCGATCAGCCGGCCCATCGCAAAACTGAGCAGGAACATGACTACAAAGTAGATTAGCAGCGGGATGGCAATCCGCACCACGTCAAAGGGTAGTTCCACGATCAGGTCGCCTTTGAGCGAGAACATAACTACGATGGTGAAGAGCAGCGCTATCAGGGTCAGCGGGCTGATTTTGGGAATGAAAACCCTGGCATACCATTCCTTGCTTTTTACCCGCACCAGGATGAAACGGGTCAGGAAGCCGGCGATGAATGGGATGCCCAGGTAGATGAAAACACTCTCCGCGATTTGGGCAATGGTGATTTCGACAATCGAACCGCTCAACCCGAACCAGGTCGGCAGGACGGTGATGAAAACATACGCGTACAGGCTGTAAAACAGAACCTGGAACACGCTGTTGAAGGCCACCAGCCCGGCGGCATATTCATTGTCGCCGTGAGCCAGTTCATTCCAGACGATGACCATGGCAATACAGCGCGCCAGACCGATCAGAATCAGTCCGGTCATGTATTCGGGGTAATCGCGCAGGAAAATAATTGCCAGCCCGAACATCAGCACCGGCCCGATGACCCAGTTTTGTAGCAGCGACAGCCCCAGCACTTTCCAGTTGCGGAAAACATCCCCCAGTTCTTCATAATGCACTTTGGCCAGCGGCGGATACATCATCAGGATCAGGCCAATCGCAATCGGGATGTTGGTGG
>JAEWVF010000021.1 GCA_023459215.1 Chloroflexota bacterium | reverse complement strand
GTGCGCTTTTTCGGCATCTCGCGCGGGGTTTTCCGCTATCTTGAGCGGCTCGTTTCGCACTCCTTGACCTTCAAACTGCTGGCCCGCCTGCGCGTCTGGTTCTACCAGGCCATCGAGCCGCTCGCCCCGGCGCGGCTGGTTTCGGCTCGTTCCGGCGACCTGCTCAGCCGCGTCATCAGCGACATCGAAACCCTCGACAACTTCTACGTCCGCGCCCTCGCCCCGCCGCTGGTGGCCATTGTCATCGTCTCGGGGATGGGAATCTTCATGGGGACGTTTTCCGTTTCGCTGGGATTGACCGTCGTCGGCTTTCTCCTGGCCCTCGGCGTCGGCCTGACCGGACTCACCCTGGCCTTGAACCGCGCGCCCGGGCAGGCCCTGGTCGAGGAGCGCGCCCGCTTGCGCGCCGACCTGGTCGATTCGGTGCAGGGACTGCCCGACCTGGTCGCTTTCGGGCAGGAAAAAGCGTATTTCGACAAGATTCAGGCCACAGGCAGCGCGTTCTCGCGCACCCAGACAAAGCTCGCCCGCTTAAACGGCTTCCAATCCGGGCTGGCCAGTCTCATCACCGGACTGGGAGTCCTGACCATGCTCTACCTGGCCATCCCGCTGGTGACGGAAGGCCAGCTTCCCGGCGTTTTCATGGCGGTGGTGGTGCTCGGCACGATGGCCTCGTTTGAAGCCGTCCAGGGCTTGCCGCAGGCCGCGCAACTGCTCGAAGCCAACCTTCAAGCCGCCCGGCGTCTGTTCGAAATCGCCGACTCAACGCCTGCTGTCAGCGACCCCGCCAAACCCTTGCCGCGCCCGACATCCGCCGATTTAAAAATCAATAATTTGTCCTTTGAATACGAAAAAGAAAATCCGCGTTTGTCCGCGCAATCCGCGTCCCCAAAAATTCTAGAAAACATCAGCCTCGACCTGCCCGCCGGACGCAAGATGGCCATTGTCGGCCCGAGCGGCGCGGGCAAATCGACCCTGGCCAACCTGCTCCTGCGCTTCTGGGACTACGGCGAAGGCCAGGTCAGCCTCGATGGGCAGGAACTGCGCCGCTACAACCAGGTGGATGTGCGCCGCATGTTCAGCGTGGTCGGCCAGAATACTTACCTGTTCAATGCCAGCCTGCGCGAAAACCTGCTGCTGGCCCGCCCCTGGGCGACCCAGGCCGATCTCGAAACCGCCTGCCAGCAAGCCGAATTGCACGATTTCATCATGAGCCTGCCCGAAGGCTATGAAACCTTCGTCGGCGAACGCGGACTCAACCTGAGCGGCGGCGAGCGCCAGCGTCTCGCCATCGCCCGCGCTCTGCTCAAGGATGCGCCGATCCTGCTCTTCGACGAGCCGACCGCCAACCTGGACCCGGCCAACGAGCGCAAAATCATCGAAACCCTGCACCGCATTACCGCTGCTCAAACATCCGGGCATTCGCTACCATCCGCGGCCAAATCCGTTCTATGGATCACTCACCGCCTGTTCGGCCTCGAGCGCATGGATGAAATCATCGTGCTCGACAATGGAAAAATCGTCGAGCGCGGCGCGCACGACGATTTATTGGCCAAGAACGGTCTCTATCGCAAAATGTGGGACTTGCAAAACCGGGCGCTTATTTCATAAGCTGGTCGAGCACCAAAATCCCGCCGCAAGCCAGCACCGAGAAAAATACTCCCAACAGCGCAGCCATCCACAACACGGAACGGCGCGGTTTGGGAGTATTTTCTTGCACCGGGAAATCATTTTCGTCCCCGGCCAATTCGTCCGGGCGCTTCCAGATTGTCCAGAGCATGTAGGGCACGCCCAGGAAAAAGGCTCCCAGGGCGAACAATCCATCGCTCATGCCCTGGATCAGGTTGCTGTACTCGCCGGTATCGGCGTCACGGCCATTGACGAAGAACACGGTAAAGGCAATCACCAGCAAGGCCAGACCAAATACCATCAGGATGCGGCCATTGCGCGGGATAATGACTCCATCTCCGTTGGCGAAAGCAGCCCCGATGCTGAGAACGGCGTGGGCGGTCAGGAAAACAAAAACCAGCAGGGGCGCAAAACGGGTGAACAGGGCCAGGGTCACATCCAATACTTCGGCGCTTTGGCTGGTCAGGCTGAGCACCACGCTCAAGGCAAAGACCGGCGTGGACAGGGTCACGGTCAGGAAGATGGCCGCCACCCGCGGAGTCCAGCCCTTGACCAGGGCGGCAAACGGGGCAAGCAGGGTCACCAGCGCGGCCACCCCCAGGTCGACGGCCAGGGCTTCGCCAAATACCATCCAATCCGGGGCCAGGAAGTAGAGCAACCCCAGGATAATGGCATCCAGGCCGAGGTGGGCAAAAACGACAAACCCGGCCAGCGCGGCCAGCTTCTCGGCAGAGAGTCTGCGCCGCAGCCGCAGGGTCACTTTCGAGGCCAGTTTCAATCCCAAATCGACGATGGTTGCACCATAGAACAGCCAAAACGGCACTGCCAGCACGCTCAACAGGCTGAAAACCCCGTTCAGGTTGCTCAGGAAAGGCGACAGCCCGGCGCTGGCCAGCGCGAACAGGCCAAAGAAGAGCGCAAAAACCCCCAGCCACAGGCCGAACTCAAGCACCGGCTTGCTGCTCCAGCCGCTCCACTTGCGCGAGAGCAGGTAGACGCCGCCAAAGCCGAACAAAACTGTCGGCGCAGCTAGGCACCAGACCAGCATCCCGAAATCATTGCCCCAGGGTGCGGAAAAGAAAATCTGCACGGCAAAAAGCCCCCAAACCGGCAGGAAAACCCGTTTGCGGGCGTCGGTCGCCCCGGTCAGCAGATAAGCCCAGCCCAGGCAAAAAGCCATGCAGGCCAGCAGCACGGAAATGAGCGAAGTTTCGACCATCTCGCTGCCGCCCGGCGGGTTATACACCATCAGCGGCGTCCACGGGCGCAGGATTTCAACCGCCAGCACACCCAACAGCAGGAAGAGTACCGTTAGATAGCCCAGCACAGTCAGGATTTTCATCCCCAACGGCAGACTTTTAAGTTCAACAAGTGTTTCGCCAAGCGGTTCGAGGTAGAATAAACGAACAAGCCGCAAGAGCAGGATGCCGGGATTGCTGGAGGGGGGAAGTTGTTGGCCCATAACGAGAAACCATCCTTTGGGGAAATCGATCCCTTCGATTGTACGCCAATCCGGGGTGGAACCCAAGACCAACGACAACCTTTTCCAGTTGCGCCGCGTAAGTATGGATGTTGAACAGGAGTGTGAGCCATGTCTTTTGCCGCCACATCAGCCGCAGCCGCCGCTGCCGCAAAGAAACGCATTGAATGCGAGGAGGAAGAAATGACATCCTACTATCCCGAAGAGTTGGCAAATGATTGGGAATTTAAAATTGTGCGTTCCGCAACCAATTCCTTCGGCAACCCCAACACCTTGCAAAAACTGCTCGAACGCGAAGCCCTGTTCGGCTGGGTGATGGTCGAGAAATTCGACAATGCGCGGGTGCGTTTCAAGCGCCCGGCCAGCGCCAAAGCCAAAGACGCCGAGTTGCCCGAGGGTAAAAATCCGTACGATACCAATTTCGGCATTTCAGAAGGGATGTTGGCCCTGCTCATCGTCGCCGGGATTTTCATCCTGATGGGATGCGGGGCGCTGGGGCTGTTCCTGGTCTCGTACCTGGCTTTTGGGTAGACAAAGGCAGCGCTTCGCCCGGCGTCCGAGGCGCTCAACCTGCTATTTCGACCATTTGTGCTATAATTTTTAGGCTGGTGTTTTCAGACCGGCCTTCTTTATTTATGCCTGTCAAACTTCCCTTCTCGAAAAAGCAGCCGCCCAAGGGCAAATCCGCCCCAAAGGCCGATTCAAAACCGCCAGTCAAGCCCGCCAGCGGAAAGCAACAACACGCCCCGGCTCAAAAAAAAGCCCCGGCCAAATCCCATCCTGTTAAAAAACCCGCTCCCCGTCACCACACAGCAAAAAAACAGCCCGAACCACCGCCGCCGTTGATCCAGCTCTCGCCGGAACGCAAACTGGATTTGATTGGCATCGGCCTGGCCGTTTCCGGGGTGATCATGGCCCTGTTATTGCTCTCGTCGAGCAATTCCGCGTTGTCGAATACGGCAATTTCGGCCTTCGGTTTCCTGTTCGGCTGGGGCGCTTATATCCTGCCGGTCGGGCTGATCCTTTTTGGCATGTGGCTGGTGCTGCGGAAAATCGAAACCATCCCGCCGGTCTCGGTCGAACGGGTGACCGGTTTGCTCCTGCTCAGTGTCTGGTTGCTGGTGGTTTTCCAGGGCATCAGCGAAAATCCCGCTCCCGGTTTGGGAATCGGCGGCGGCTGGCTGGGCAGTCTCTTCTACCGCATGTTCGTCGAGAACCTGGGTTCCGCCGGGCTGCTGGCCATCCTGATTGCCTGGCTCTTGATCGGCGTTTCGATTACCTTTGATTTAACCGTCCCTGAGATTATCGCCAAACTCGACCCCATCTGGTTTGCGCTCAAGGCGCTCTGGCAAAAATTGTTCGGCAATTTTTTCGCCAAACGCGCCGACTTGCGCCAGCCGGCCCCCCAGGAATCGCCGATTAACGATGGCTTTACCCCCATCCATGCCACCCCGCCGGTTGTCTCAGCAACCGCCGCGCCGGGAGGGTTTGCCCCGGCCCAGAACGGCCAGCCGCACGTCTGGATACTTCCCGATGTCAAGGATGTTCTCGTCCCCGGTTCGGCCCCCAATCAGAACGAGGAATATGTCGAACAGCGCGCACGCCTGATCGAAGAGACCCTGGCCTCCTTCGGCGCGCCGGCCCAGGTGGTTGAAATCAACCGCGGGCCGACGGTAACCCAGTTCGGCGTCGAGCCGCTTTTCATCGAATCGCGCGGCGGAAAAATGCGCGTGCGCGTCAGCAAAATCGTCTCGCTTTCCGACGATCTGGCCCTGGCCCTGGCCGCGCCGCGCATCCGCATCCAGGCCCCGGTACCGGGACATTCCTACCTCGGCATCGAAGTTCCCAACGAAGAAATGACCGTCGTCGCCCTGCGCGACCTGATCGAAAGCGAAGCCTTCCGCCGCAGCCGCAAATCGTTATCCTTCGCTCTCGGCCAGGATGTTTCCGGCCACCCCATCGGCGCGGACCTGGCATCCATGCCGCATCTGCTCATCGCCGGCACGACCGGTTCGGGTAAATCGGTCTGCGTCAACTCGATCCTTTCCTGTATGCTGCTCCACAATACACCCGATGACTTGCGCCTGGTGCTGGTCGACCCGAAACGGGTCGAACTGACCGGCTATAACGGCGTGCCGCATCTGCTCTCGCCGGTAGTCGTCGAAATGGAAAAAGTCATCGGCGCGCTGCAATGGATGACCCGCGAAATGGATCGCCGTTACCATCAGTTTGCTCAAATTGGCGCGCGCAACATCCAGGATTACAACACTCGCATGAAAACCGACGGGCAGAAAAAACTGCCCTACCTGGTCGTCGTCATCGACGAGTTGGCCGACCTGATGCTGCTCGCCCCGGACGAAACCGAACGCACCATCACCCGTCTGGCGCAACTGGCGCGCGCCACCGGCATCCACCTGATCCTGGCCACCCAGCGTCCTTCGGTCGATGTCGTCACCGGCCTGATCAAGGCCAACTTCCCGGCCCGCGTCGCGTTTGCAGTCGCCTCCAACACCGACAGCCGCGTCATCCTCGACCAGCCTGGCGCCGAGCGCCTGCTGGGTCGCGGCGATATGCTCTACCAGGCTCCCGACGCTCCCGCCCCGGTCCGTTTGCAGGGCGTTTTCGTCTCCGACAGCGAAATCCACCGCCTGGTCGATTTTTGGCGCGCCCAGTCGGATATGGCCCAGCCCATCATCCCTGGCGGCCCAGTCGACGCTGCGGCCAACAACCTGCCGATGAAACAGATTCCCATCTGGGAAGAAATGGCCGCTGAACAGGGCGATCCGCTGTACAACGAAGCCATCGACCTGGTGCGCCGCGAAGGCCGCGCCTCGGTTTCCATGCTCCAGCGCAAACTTCGCATCGGCTATACCCGCGCCGCCCGTTTGGTCGACAAAATGGAAGAAAAAGGCATCATCGGCCCGCCCGAAGATGCCACCGGCGTGCGCCAGGTGCTCGATTACGGTCCCGCCGCCCCGCCCAAAGAGAACTGAACCCATCAGGTATAATCGGGGGAATGTCCACCCTGAAACAAACACCATTATTTTTGCTTGCCTTGCTGCTGGCAGCCTGTTCCGCTACACCGGCCGGGACACTTTCCACCCCCAGCCTGCCCGCCGTACAAGAAACCAGCACCCCGGCCCAGCCGACTGCGACATCCGTGCCGCTGGCTTTCACCGTTAACGGCGAGGGATTGCCCCTGGCCGAGTTCGAAGCCGAACTGGCGCGTTACCGCCAAGCGCAAACCGCCCTCGGGCGCGAAATCGACGAAACGCTGGCCCGCCAAACCGTCCTGGATGATCTGGTCGCCCAGGTTCTGTTGGCCCAGGCCGCCCGTGAATCCGGATTCAGCCTGGATGAGGCCGCACTGCAAGGGCGGATCGACGCGCTGACAGCCCAACTGGGCGGAGCCGAGGCGCTTTCCGCCTGGCAAACCGCCAACGGGTACGATGAAGCCGGCTTCCGTTCCGCGCTGAAACGTTCCGCCGAAGCGGCCCACATGCGCGATCAAATCCTGGCTGGCGTACCCCCTACCATAGAGCAGGTACACGTCCGCCAGATTTTGACCTATAATCAAGAAGATGCCGATCTCGCCAAATCCCGTTTAAGCGAAGGCGTCGATTTCGATGAGTTGGCCGCGCTGTACGACCCGGCCACCCGCGGCGATATTGGCTGGTTCCCGCGTGGCTTCCTGGAGTTAAAAGCGGTGGAAGATGCCGCTTTTGCGCTTGAAGTAAATGCCACCAGCGAAATTATCCAGAGCGAAATCGGTTTTCATATTATCAAAATTATCGAACGCGACCCCGCCCGTCCGCTGGCTTTTGATGTCCTGCTTGCCTTGCAAGCCAAAGCGCTCGAAGCGTGGGTTGAAACCCAACGCACACAAAGCGAAATTGTCATCCTGGCAGAATAAGATGTCGTTTCACAGGAGTCATGCATGAGCCCAACCCCGGCCTCCAAATCCAAAAAACCGCGCGGCAAAAAGCGCAACTCAGATGGCCTGTTTAACATCCTGACGGTTGTTTTTATCCTGGCAACCATCGGCATTTGCGGGCTGGTGTTTAGCATTTTCAACAATCCCTACACGGCGATTAATCCTTTCCCGCCAGCTACCCTGACCATCACCCCGACCATCACCCCGCTCATGCCCCCGCCAACCTGGACGCCCGAGCCAAGCCCCATCCCAACAGAAACCAATACCCCGCGCCCAACCTTTACCATTGAGCCGACCAATACCCCATTTGTGCTTGTCACGCCGGATACCGTCACCCCAACCCTGTCGCCCACCCGCACCGTGCGGCCAACCGGCGTACCGTATGGCAACACCGTCCAGTTCTTTGACAGCACCACGTTCCGCCCTGAAACTTCCTGCGGCGACTTCCTGGTTGCCGGGCAATCCCTCGATTCGAAGAACAACCCGGTCATCGGGCTGATCGTCAAACTCGGCGGGAACTTGCCAGGCAAATCATTCAGCCCGGTGCTGACCACTTTAACAGGAATCGTGCCGGCCTACGGGCCAAGCGGCTTCGAGTTTGCGTTGGGAGTCCCGCCGGTTGCAAGCAATAAAACCATTTGGGTGCAACTCTTTGACCAATCCGGCGCGCCGCTTTCAGAACAAATCTACCTGACCACATCCGGTGATTGCGATAAAAACCTGATCCTGGTACGCTTCAAACAACGCTAACGTTCAAAGCCACACATCAGGGCCTCTTATGAGCACTCTCGACCTGAACCTGCTGAGCCTGCACCGCATCAAAGGCCAGGAAATGCCAGTTTTGCCCGGCCTGCTGGCGCAAAATCCGCCCAAACGTGTTGCGCGCGGACGGGAGAACGACCGCCTGCTCATTTACCTGAACCTGGCCGGCAACATTCCTTATACCAGCGAAGAGTACGCCCAAATTACGGCCAAGTTGGCCGAGCGTTTTTACCAAACCAGCGGCTCGCTGACTTTTGCACTTAAATCGAGTATTGAGGCGCTCAATGCGGTGCTGGCCGACCGCAACATGAAAACCACCGGCCAGGGCAAATACAGCATTGGCGTATTGGTCATGGCCGCCTTGCGCGGCGATCTGCTTTACCTTGTCCAGGCCGGCCCAACCCGAGTCCATTGGCTGGGGGTCAATGGCACAAAACATTTTTATGACCCAAACCTGGCTGGCAAAGGACTTGGGCTGAGTCAAAACACGCGCATGTATTTTGCCCAGGCCCAGCTTAATCCCGGCGACCTGCTGGTCATGAACGCCAACCAGCCCAAAGAGTGGGAAAACGCGCTCGAAGAACGCGGACCGGGTTCGCTGGACAGCTTGTACCGCCGCCTGACCACCGTCACCCACGACAGCTTGAACGCTGTCCTGGTGTCAGCCGTTGAGGGCATGGGCGAAATCAACATCCTGCGGCCAGCCCAGACTGTTAAAAGCGAAGCGCCCTCCACCGCTACCCCGCCAAAACCGTCCCCGCAGCCTCAGCCGGATGGCCCCTCGTATGCAAGCCCGGTCGTCCCGGCCAGCGTCGCAACCCGAACCGCCGAAACTCCCCGCCAGGCAGCGCCCGCGCCAACCCCGCAGCCAGACCAGGAACCCATTTCCATCCCGATCCCGGCCTCTTCTGAGCCGCTGCCCATCCTTCCGCCTGTTGACGAACCGCCCCGGCGCAGTCCGCGCGCCCAGGAAGCCAAACCCTTGCTTACGCCCGAACGCCGCACCCAAATGGTGCATGTCGGGCGTCGCTCGGCGCGTTGGATGGCCCAGGCCATTCATGCTACCCGTGATTTCTCACGGGCAACCCGCGAGCGGATCGAGAAACTGGCTCCGCGCCTGCTGCCGCAGGAAGACGAACAGGCCGAGCCGCAACTGTCCATCCCCTGGATGGCTTTCACCGCTGTTGTCATCCCGATCCTGGTGGTTGTGGTTGCGATGACCATCTATTTCGAGATGGGCGTCCCGGCGCTATTCGACGCCAATTACCAACTGGCGGTTGAATCGGCAACCCAAACCCAAAACCTGACCGATCCGGCAGAACTGCGTCTGAAATGGCAGGCGACCCTGTTCCACCTCGATCAGGCCGAGCAGCACCAGGTTACCCAAAATTCCGAGCGCTTGCGGCGCGAAGCCCAGGCAGCCTTGGACACCCTGGATCGCGTCAAACGCACCGGCTACCAACCCGCTTTCAATACCCCCCTGGTGTCCAGCATCCGCATCAGCCGCATGGCAGCCTCCGATTTTGACCTGTACCTGCTCAACAACACCGATGGCAGCGTTTTACGCGCGGTGCAGAACGGCAGCTACTATACCCTGCAAGATTTCAACTGCCTGCCGGGCAAATACAACGGTATCACCGTTGGAAACCTGATCGATATCATTGCCCTGCCGCGCACCAGCCCCGGCGGCGTCACCTTGATGGGCATGGATGGTTCCGGCAACCTGCTGTACTGCGCGCCCGGTCAGGAACCGAAAGCCGCCTTCCTGTCTCGTCCCAGCACCGATTGGAAAGGCAACGACGCCTTCGCTTATGATGCCGGGATTCTATATGTGCTCGACTCGCGGGCCAACGCTGTCTGGACTTATACCGGCCAGCCCGGTGGAGATTTCGCAGACCCCTTTTTCTTCTTCGAGCAGGATATTCCGCCCCTGGAGGACGCCATTGGAATGGCGGTCAGCGGCGACGACCTGTATATCCTGCACAAGGACGGCCACCTGACCACCTGCACCTATAGCCGTATTTCCACCTCGCCAACCCGCTGCACCGACCCAACCATCCTGGTTGATACCCGCCCCGGCTTCCAGGGCGGCGCAACCTTGTCTGATGGTATCTTTACCCAGATTTTCTTTACCCAGGCGCCCAATCCGGCGGTTAACCTGCTCGAACCCAATACACGTTCCATTTTCCGCTTCAGCCCGCGCTCACTCGAATTGCAGAATCAGATTCGCAGCCAGGCAGGCAAGGAAGATGGCCTGCCACAAAATGCGCCCATTACCGCCATGGCCTTCAGCCCCAACAAGGCCCTGTTCGTGTTGGTCGATGGGCAGGTATATTTCACCCCCAGCGTTCCTTAATCGTCTTCAGGAGGCTTCATGAACAGCTTCATTGACTTTATCCAGTCACTGCTGGGCGGCAAAAAAGTTCAGCCGGGCAAACCGCAACCGGCAAAACCCCAGCCAGTGCAGCCTTCAACAACCAACTTGCCACAGCCCGCCGCGATTGTTTCGCGCAAGGTCTTGATGGTGGTATACGACCCAATCGTCGATGCGGGAACCAGGCAAAAATTGTCGAAGAAAATGGGCTGGCAGGCGGTGGACAGCCTCAGCGCCGGGTTCATCTCAGATATTCTCGAATCCAGTGGCGGGTTGGCGCGCTATCAAATTGTCGAGCGGGTTGAAGTAAACGATTTTCCCCTCAAGGCGGATGGGTTCCGCTACACAGCCCAATCCTACGCTGAAGTCATGGCGGGCGCTGCCCAGGCCCACCAGCCGGACCTTTTCAACTACGATGAATTTATCCAGCGCTTCAATATTTTGCAGCGGGTGGCAACCAACGAAATCGACGAGGTCTGGGTTTTCGCCTTCCCGTTTGCCGGTTTGTACGAATCAACCATGGGCGGCCTGGGCGCATTCTGGTGTAATTCCCAGCCGCTGACGCGCACCTTCAGTTGCCCGCGCCGCTTTGTGATTATGGGTTTTTCCTACGAACGAGGCATTGGCGAAATGCTCGAAAGTTTCGGGCACCGCGCGGAAGCAACCATGCAAAAGGTATATTCCCGCGAGACACCCGAAAACAACCTCTGGCAGAAATTTATTCGTTACGATAAAAGCCATCCCGGCCAATCTGAATGCGGCAATATCCATTTTGCCCCGAACAGCGAGAGCGATTATGACTGGGGCAATATGCGCCTCGTGAACAGCCGCTGCGATGATTGGTACCAATTCCCCAACCTGACCGGAGCCTTCAAACAGGTTAACGCCAACGATTGGGGCAATGGCGATATTCGCGCTCATCACACCTGGTGGCTCAAACATTTTCCCAAAGTCGGCGGGCGCACCAACGGGATCGCCAATAACTGGTGGCAATACATCCTCGACCCCAACCGGCTAACGGTTTAGTCATCAAAACAAAAAACGGCGCGCCAGACTGGCGCGCCGTCGATTTTCAGGATAACCGTCAAATTTATTATTCATCGTCCCGTTTATAGACGGGCAGCACCACCACAAATTTGCTGCCTTTACCGACCGACGACTCCAGCCAGATGCGCCCATCATGGTTATCAACAATGGATTTGACGATGGCCAACCCCAGACCCGTTCCGGGTGTGTTCTTGGGGGTATTGCTGGCGCGATAAAACTTCTCGAAGATATGCGGCTGGTCTGTCGGCGGAATGCCCAGCCCGGTATCGATCACTTCCAGGATGAGTTGATCCGCTTCCTGGAACAGGTTGATCGTCAAGGTTCCACCATCCGGCGTATATTTGACCGCATTCACCAAAAGGTTATCAACCAATTGACGCAAACGGATGGGGTTTCCGCGCAGCATCGGCAATTTTTCAGGGATGGATACCTTTACAGTCTGGTTTTTCTCGATAATCTGCTGGTTCAAATTATCAAGGGTGTAACCAACAATCGCCCCGAAAGCCACTTCATCCTTGCGGGTATCAAAACCGGCCTCGATTCGGCCCAGGTCGAGCAAATCGTTGATCAAACTGGTGATGTTCTGGGCGCTGTTCTGGACATGCCGCACAAATTGTTTTTGCTGATCGTTTAACGGCCCAACCCGGTCGAGCAACTCCACATAGCCCATGATCGCCGTCAGCGGTGAGCGCAAATCATGCGAAATCGTATGAATGAAATCGCTCTTCAAGCGGTCGAGCATCTTCAGGTGGGTGATTTCCTCGAAAGTGATTACAGACCCAATTTCAGGAATCGGCACATATTGGGTATTGAAAACGCGCCCGTCTTCAAATGCGATTTCGTGGAACTTAAGCGGATTCTCGCTGATTGAAGTCAACATCCCGGCGAAGTCGGTATGCGCAATCGCATCCGCAACAGGCTGCCCGGTCAGGTCGGCAGTTCCCATGCCGAAAACTTTGCGCGCCGCCGGGTTGATAAGCAAAATACTCTGTTTCGGGTCGAGCAGGATAACGCCATCCTGGATGTTGGTGAGAGTCGCATCCAGCTTTCTCCGCTCCTGGTCGGTGGCTTCAAACGCCTTGGCGTTCTCAATCGCAATCACCGCGTAATCAGCCAGGACCGACATCAACAATTCATGCAGTTGGGTAAAAGGACGCTTGTTCTGGCGGTTATCCACCCCCAGGACGCCGATGACCTCGTTGCCAACACGCAGCGGGACATAAATCAAGGCATAAACCAGGTAAGCCGTTTTGATCTTGCTCGGGGAGTCCTGGCAAAATGAAATCGGCTGGCCGGTATGAATCACCTGTCCGGCAATCGAATCTTTAACCGCCAGTCTGAACGTGCGCGCAAAATTCTCTTCAAAGTTGCGGCCTGCGCGCATATACAGTTCGCTGGTTTTCTCGTCCAGCAACAAAAGCTGACCTTCTTCCGCGCCGGTCAACTCGACCGCCGCAGTGACAACGCTGGTTAAAACATTGTCCAGGTCCAGCGAACTATGGATGGAACGCCCTAACTTGACCAGGGTTTCCATCTCATCGACGCGCTTTTCCAGCGAAGCGGTTGTGCGGCGGACTTCCCGACGCACCCAATCGCCCATGCGATTGGCGCGTTTTTGATTGTGTTGGATAATATTGACAATATCCTCGATCCGCAAAGGCGGATGCAAGAAATCGCTTAATCCGGCGCGGATGGCCTGCTTGAACAAGGCCACATCGTCCCGGTCAGCGTACAGCAGGATGGGCAGGGTGGGGAAGCGCTCCAAAACTTTCTCGGCGAGTTCGATGCCATTCCTGCCGTTCAGGGTCTGGGTCATGACCAAAACAGCCGGCGAACTCTCCTGCAAAACCAGGTCAAGGGCTTCCGCGCCCTGCGCGCGCGCAACCATATATCCGGACGCACGCAAAGCCCGCTCCAATAATCCAAGAGTGGGCGATTCATCCATTGCAAGCAGGATTAATTCTGGTTTAGACATCCGCGATTATTTTATCTTAATCTTTTGGCTTTGGCTGTGTTATTTGCTGATTCATCAAAAAACTAAGCCGCTTTAATGAGTTTTGAGTGGTTGTCAGGGCTTGTTTTTGTTCATCGCTCAGCGAACCCGTCTTTTCGCTCAACACCACTTCCAGTGGATAAATCGCCGACTGCAAAATGGGCTGCGATTCCTGGCGCAGGTTTTGCAGCAACTCGTTCTTGCGGCGCTCGCCAGCCTGGGCCAGTTCGACGTTGTGCGCCAGCGCGCGGAACAAGCGCGAATTAACCAGCGAGATCGAAGCATAGTCGGCAATGGCTTCCAACAAATGCTGCTCACCCTCCCCAAAAGCGCGTTCCGTTTTGCGCACCACAACCATCAAGCCAATCACTTCCTGCTGAACCTTGATCGGCACGACCAGGGCAGATTTTCCCAGAGAAGAAATCTTAAATTTTGCCAGCGGCTGGCCGCTGATGCTCAAACTCTCTGCCGACATGGCCACCAGCGAACTGACGCCATCGTCCAGGGACTCGTTAATTCTCTTGCCCCACGAATCAGGCAGGCGGCGATGCGCCACCAGCAGGAAAGATTTGCTTTTATCATCCTTGAGCGTCAGCCAGCCCATATCGGCTTCTGAAACCGTGGTAATTGCCTCAGCGATCTTCTCGAACAACACCCGCTGGTCGGTGACAGAAATCACCGCCCGGCCAACCGCAAAAATGGTGGTCATTTCGCGCAGGCGGCGCTGCAATTCAGCGTTGGCTGTCTTAAGCTGCTCATCCAGCTTTTGGCGCGAACGCGACTCGCGTACCTGCTTCAGGGCGCGCTCGACCGTGGAAAGCACCTCCGGCTCGCGGACAGGCCGCAGGAAATAATCCGAAGCCCCCAGGCGAAACGCCTGGATCACCTTCGGCTCCTCGCCCTTCTCGGCCATCACAATCACCGGGGTGTTGATGCCCTGCGAAGAAAAAGCCACCAGCATATCCTTGCCGCTCAGGCCAGGCAGGTTCAAATCTGCAATGATGACGTCCGGCTGGAACTCCAGCGCATAACGGATCGCCGACCCGGCATCTTCTGCCGCTTTCACCTGATAACCGGAGGGTTGCAGTGTCTGGCGCACGATCAAATCGCGGCTGTGGTCGTCGGCATCGATGACAAGGATTTTTTCGACAAATTGTGGGCTCATAGCAATTTATGATAGCATAAATCCGTGTAGAATGAGAGGGTGTTAGAAATTTGTAAGGCAACATAGCGCCCCCAATCAGCAAAACCGTTGCCGCCGCCAACTTTGTGCTATCCTATTTTTGTGAATACGCTCGATTTCTCCGCCCCCCTCAGCCGCTACCTGCCGCCCCTGCCAGGGGAGGTGACCCAGGCTTGGTCCAATCGGATCGCGCCCCCCGCAGCCTGGCTGCTGGAACCCCTGGCCGCGTCCCCGCGATTGCCGGTTCAACTGGCCGCCAGCGGAATCCGGGTACTGGCCACCGCCGGCAACCCGATCATCCGCTTCCTGCTTGACCTGGCTGCCCACCCACCCGGCGAAGCCGACCTGCGCGCCGCGCTCTCAGACCTGGCCATCGCCCGTAAAGACGATGAACGCCTCGAAATCCACCTGCAAAACCTGTACCAGACTCATTGCGCCGCCTGCAACCAGCCCGTCCCGGCTGAATTCTTCACCTGGGATGGCAAAAACGGCGAACTATTGGCAAAAACCTACACCTGCCCGGCCTGCGGCGATATGGGCGAAAGACCCGCCAGCGACGAGGACCGGCAGCAAGCTGCGCGCTGGTCGCATGCTGAAGGCCTGCACCGCTCGCGCGCCCTGGAGCGCGTCGCCGCGCTGGACGATCCCGACCGCACCCACGCCGAGGAAGCCCTGCGCTTGTACCTGCCGCGCGCCGTCTATGCCCTGGGAACAGTCATCAACCGCCTCGACAGCATCTCGACCAGCGATGAACGCCGGCGCTGTCTGGTAGCCTTGATCCTGTATGCCCTCGACCAATGCAACAGCCTTTGGCCGCACGGAGGGGAGCGTCCGCGTCCGCGCCAGTTGTCCCTGCCGGGTATTTTTCGCGAATATAACGCCTGGCAGGCGCTCGAAAAAGCCGTTAACTTCTGGATCGGCTTTTCGCCAGTCGCCCCGGATGGTGTGGCGCATACCCTGTGGCCCGATGAACCACCCGAAAATGGCGGGCTGGTCATTTACGAAGGCCCCCTGCGTGAAGCCGTTGCAGAACCTATCGACCTGCCCATTGCCGCCCTGGCCGGGATTATCCCGCGTCCCAACCAGGCCTTCTGGACGCTTTCGGCCTTGTGGGCAGGCTGGTTATGGGGTCGTCAGGCGGTTGCCCCCTTCAAAGCCGTTTTGCGCCGCAGGAGATATGACTGGCAATGGCACGCCGAGGCGTTACGCTCCCTGTTCAACAACCTGCGCCAGGCCGCAGGCGAGCGTGTGCCCTTCCATGCCCTTGTCCCCGAACTGGAACCGGACTTTCTCTCGGCGCTGATACTGGCCGCTGCGACAAGCGGCTGGCAGGTGGACTCGTTTGAAACCGAGAAAAATGCCGAGCTGGCGATCATCACTTTTTCGCAAAAGAAAACGAGCCGGAAGAAACCCGTTCCGGCAGATGTGAACTTCATCCGCCGAGTGCTACGCCAGGCCCTGGAAAAACGCGCCGAACCGGCAGAGTACCTCAGCCTGCATGCATCCGCGCTGCTGGCCCTGGCCGAAAAAAACCATTTGATTTTTGGCGATGAGGCGGTAGGGAATATACGCAAGCTCATCCACACCGCGCTCGAGTCGGATGAGTTCACCGATCTCGAAGGCCGCGCCCACCCTGAAACCGGCCGTTGGGCGTTAAGCAAATGGCAAAAAATGTTTTAGAATTCAGCCCATGACTCTTTTAAAATCAATCCATACTCGCCTGCGGAATCATTCCCTGCTCTTGATAGGTCTGCTGCTCATCGCACCGGTTTTCTTCTTCCAGGCTTTTCGGCAGCCCTTCCCGTTGGGATATGCCGGCATGTTTACCCAAATGGCAGAACAAATTGCTGAAGCAAATTTTGCCCTGCCCACAGACATCCCCCATTATGGGCCGGGAGGAATTCCTTTTGTCTACCCGCCGCTGGCGATGTATATTTTTGCCTTTGCCATCAAATTGGGCATCTCCACCTGGGCTTATTTACGGTTTATCCCGGCTGTTTTCTCCATCCTGGCGCTAATCCCCTTATATTTCTTAACCCTAGAACTGACCGGTTCGAAAACCGCCGCCCTGATTGGGCTAATCCTGACCGCCAGCGCACCATCGATTTACTACACCCATGTTTGGTCGGCAGGGGTGGTACGCGGACTGGCGCTAGTGTTGTGTTTCGCAGGTTTGTTGTTTTACCTGCGCGCCCTTCGACAACCCGGCTGGAGAGATTTTCTATTTGCCGGGCTTTGTCTTGGCCTGCTGTTGACAACCCATCTGCTTTATACCGCTTTCGCTGCGCTAATGGGAATCATTTTCCTGCTCTCCGAGTGGAAACCGAAGCGAGCGGCGATTTCTCTTGGAATTTTACTGCTGGCCTTGCTGACGGCATCTCCCTGGCTCGGACTGGTTATCTCGCGCCACGGATTGGAGAGTTTGCTGGCAGCTTCCTCCTCGCATCGCAATACGGATTTCTTTGCCCTATTGTTCCGGGATACGGGTGCTGCGCTCGGTTTCCTGGCGGACCATCTGGCTTTCATCGCTGGCAACTGGTTCCTGGCTGTGTTGGCCTTACCGGGATTTATCCTGCTTCTCCTGCAAAAAAAAGTTCAACTTCCGTTGGCTTTCCTGATTACCCTCATCATGGGAGAAGCCTCGATTTTCCTGCCCATCCCGACTGCGCTCATGGCCGGATATTTTGCCGCCTGGGTTCTGGAAAAATTCAACGACAGGGAAAAAATATCCTGGGCCTTGCCACGCATCGGGTTTGCGCTTCTATCCATTCTTGTTTTAGCAGCCATCCTGGCTTCCGTGGTTGGGAATATAAGTGAAATTGCCCGCTTTGAGCCTGAAATCGATGTTTATTCCATAAAAATGGCTCAATTTGTGCGCGAGGAAACCGATCCGCAATTAACTTATCTGTACATTGGCAAAATCAATGAGGCGGAGTGGTTCCCCTACCTGCTTGAGCGCACACCTGTTTTTGCTCTCTGGGGCAGTGAATGGAAGGGAATTTACGCCGAGCAGTTACAAATCCTGATTAACCTGCGTAATTGTCAGGACCAAAAAGAGTGGAACTGTATACAAGAGTTACTGACCCAAAACAAAACCAACCCTGATCTGCTGATTGGGCCAAACAGCCGCTGGTTGAATGTCCAGATTAAAGAAACCCGCAACTGGAATCTCATTTATTCAGATGAACGGTATCTGGTCTGGGAAAAGAAAAAATAAAGTGTTACGGGGAAAAATCACACAGGTACAGCAAAACGGATGTTCCCGGTTCGCGCGATTCGAGCTTGCACTTTCCCCAACCCTGTCGCTCGATTTCTGAATGGATGGCTTCCTGTTCATTCACTCCGTTCGCTTCGTAAACGTGAGAGAACAAAATCCAGACTCGCGCATGGCCGCGCATTCCACCAACATCCGTCAGCGTAGCGGTCAAAGCCTGAGGCGGGTCTGCCTGGCCGCTTGTGAATTGGGTTTCCGTAAAACCATAAAATGGAGCGTAGTAACGAAAAGCCGGCTCAGCCCAGGGATAGATATAAACCCGGTCTTCGGGTCGATATTGGGCGCTCAAAATGCGCAGGGCCGGATGCATATTCTCTTGCATGCGCGGGTTGCGGAAGTTCTCCACCGCAATCGCAGCAGACTGGAAAGATAGCGCATACGCCAACGCAGCAACGCTCAATACTGCCGCCCAACGGATGCGCCCCAACATCAAGCAAATCCCTTCGCAGGCCGCGCCAGCCAGGCCAATGCTGGTTGGCGCCACAAAGAGCAGCATCCGCCCGCCAAGCGGATATTTCCCCAGCGCCGAGGCGCCAAATGCGGCCAGCAGAGTCAGGGCAAAAACCAGGCCCAAAGATGGCCGGATGCGCCCCAGGGTGAGCAAACCGCCCAGCAACAGGATAAGAGTCAGCCAGTTGGGCCAGCCGCCCAAGCCAAAATAACTCAGGGTCATGGCCAGGGTATTCGGAAGCCAGTCCAGATTGTTCCAGGGCGGAATCGGCATGAAATAATCCTGCCAGTAAGCCATCAGGAATTCGTTGGCAGCCAGGGAATTCAGACTGACCAGGAAAACCCCGCCAAAACTGACCAGCCAGCCCAAAATGACCAGCCCCACCTGGGTCAGCCTGCGCCGGTTGCGGCGATTCTGCCAGAGCAGGGTCAAACCGATACCGGAAAGCGCAAAGACGGACGGGTGTGAGAACCAGACAGCCGCCATGCCGGCCAGGAGCAAGGGCAGCCAGGCGCGCCCAGACGGCTGCTCATCTTCCTGCCTGGGAACCAGGTACAGGAAAACCAGCAACAAGGTCAGCGCGACAAAAACATCGAAACTGTATTGCTTGAGTTCGGAAGTGTAATAAATCAATCGTTCGGAAAAAGCGAACAAGGCCAGGGCCGGCAACATCCCCGCCGGAGATAGGCTTCGGCGCAGCAGCAGATAGAAAAAAATCAGCGCGAGGCAACCGGCGATAACGGAAGGCAGGCGCAGGGTTAGTTCGCCGTTCCGCAGCAGGCTGATGGTCAGCTTTTCGAGCAGGAGAAAGCCGATTGGCGCGCCCTGGTCATAATCCAGCGGCTGGAACAATCCGCCAAAATCGCGCTGGACGATGTTCAAAGCCAGCATGGCCTCATCCAGCCATAACGAACGTCCCGAAAGGTACTGGCGCAAGCGCAAACCCAGCCCGGCCAAAACCAGCAAAGCAGCCAGGAAATCGGCCCAATATTTTTGAAAAAAGCGCAGCGAAATCATCAGGGCCAATTATAGCCGCACAAGCGCAATCAAAAACGTGATTTTTGGCAGTTTGCAAGCCCCGCCAGGTGTGGTTAAATGGAAGCAGGAGCGCAACTATGGACAAACGATATCGTGATTTTCTCGCCAAATACCCCGGCTATTCGCAAACCAGTTCCATCGACCAAATCCGCGCCAACGATTATGGCCGTCTTGACCGCGCCAACCAGGTTTATCTGGATTACACCGGCGGCGGCCTGTATGCCGATTCGCAAGTCCGTCAACACCAGGAAATTCTGCTGCGCGGGGTGTTCGGCAACCCGCACTCTTCCAACCCGACCTCGATGGCTGCCACCCGGCTGGTCGAAGGCGCGCGCGAATACGTTTTGCGCTTTTTCAACGCCGACCCGGCTGAATACGATCTGGCCTTCACCGCCAATGCCAGCGGCGCGCTCAAACTGGTGGGCGAATCGTATCCGTTTGCGCCCGGCGGCCACTACCTGCTGACCTTTGACAATCACAATTCGGTCAACGGTATCCGCGAATTCGCCCACGCCAAGGGCGCAATCGTGACTTACGTTCCGCTCTGCCTGCCCGACCTGCGCGTGGATGAAACTCAACTGGCCCAAAGCCTGTCGCTCGCCCAACCGGGTGCAAACAACCTGTTTGCTTTCCCGGCCCAGTCGAATTTTTCTTCGGTTAAACATCCGCTGGAGTGGATCGAAAAAGCCCACGCCGCTGGTTGGGATGTGTTGCTGGATGCCGCCGCTTTTGCCCCGACCAACCGCCTCGACCTGTCGGTTTACAAACCGGACTTTGTCCCGCTCTCGTTTTACAAGATTTTCGGCTACCCGACCGGGCTGGGCGCGCTCATCGCCCGGCGCGACAAATTGCACAAGCTACAGCGCCCCTGGTTTGCCGGCGGGACAATCACCGTTGCCTCGGTTCAGGGCGATAAATATTACCTGGCCGAAGGTCACGCCGCGTTTGAAGATGGGACAGTCGATTACCTGAACATCCCGGCGGTTGAAATCGGCTTGCGCCATATCGAAGCGATGGGCATCGACCTGATCAACGAGCGGGTGCGCTGCCTGACCGGCTGGCTGCTCGACAACATTACCACCCTGAAACACTCGAGCGGGGTTCCTCTGGTGCGCGTTTACGGGCCAACCGATACCGATTCGCGCGGCGGCGCAGTAACGGTCAACTTTTTCAATGCAAAAGGCCAGGCCATCGACCATCGCGACATCGAATCGGCTGCCAACCGCGAGAACATCTCCCTGCGCACCGGCTGTTTCTGCAACCCCGGCGCGGGCGAGGTGGCCCTCGGCATCTCGCGGGTTGAGTTGGATGTGTGCTTCAACGGTCCCGGCCACGAAAACCGCCTGACCCTCGACGATTTCCGCCTGTGCATCGATGGCAAATCGAGCGGCGCAGTACGCATCTCAGTCGGCATGGTCAGCAACTTTGCCGATATCGAACGACTGCTGGCCTTTGCCCGCGGATTACTGAATTAAGGAAAAACATCATGACAGAAAATAAGAATACGATTGTTGTCGTTGGCCTGGTCATCAGCGTCATCGTGCTGGCTGCCGCGATTGGCATCGGCGCGTTTGTGCTTAACTCGCCCACCGAATGCGGGACCGGGGACTCGAACACCCTCGACCTGTGGCGCGCACGGAATTTCGCCGGTTCAGCCTTCGAGTCTGATATCTGGAGCAATTCCTATGCCGTGCTGCCATACCGGGTCAATGTCGCCTGGGACGCGCCTGACCTGGGCGCATTGGCCTCGCTGGAATACCTGATCTTCAACTGCGGCTACACCGCTGCCGACCTGGATGAGTATTACAGCGATGCCAACTTCTCGCAAATTATCTTCTCCAGTTACGAGAATCCCCAAAAGACCAAGTTCTGCCAGTCTGGCGACCTGCGCCTGTACGAATTCAGCGCCAAATTCGACGGCCAGGAATACACCCTGGCCCAATGGGTCAAACCGGATGGCGACAAACGCGTTGCCGGGTTTTTCATGACCTTCCCGACAGACAACGTTGCCGGGCTGAGAACCTACGCTGAAAAGATATTCCCGGAATTGCCATACTGTCCGTAAAAATAAGGCGCAAAATATAAACAGGCTCCCGAACGGGAGCCTGTTTTGATGATGAGGGGGGATGTTACTCGCTGGCGCTGGGTGCAGTTGTTGGTGAAGAACTGCTCTCAGAAACCGCCGGGCTGGCTTCTTTGGTTTCGCTCTTGGTTGCGCTGCGCGTTCCCGAGGGCGATTTGTGATCCGTCGCATACCAACCCGATCCCTTAAAGACAATTCCGACCGGGGCAATCACTTTGCGCAGGCTTTTCTTGTTGCACTCCGGGCAGGTGATTAAGGGCTGGTCATTGAAACTCTGGTGACGATCAAACTGCACTCCGCAGGTTTCACACCGATAAGTATAGATGGGCATACGGACTCTCCTTTAGAACGAAACGCTAGCATTATACCCCCATTGCAAAACAAGGCAAGAGTCAAAACCGGCCCCTCATACAAAAATCATACGAATTTTCGTTACGGATTTGTAAGATTTCATTCTTGTAAAAGCCGGGAAAGGTTGTATAATAGAACAAATGTACTAATTATAAGTAGCAGAGCCCCATGCCAACTCTTGAAGAATTCACCCTGGCGCTGCGCGCCTTCCAACAAGTACAGGCCGAGCTTGGCAATCCCCCACCAACAGGTGGGCAAATCTTGCCGAGAGTGACCGACATGCTCGAACAGGCCGGCCCTTTGCCAGCCCATTCGGTTGTGTTCGGAATCGCTGGAGACGGCCTGCCCTTGATCCTGCGGCTGGATAGGCCGGTCAGCGGCCCGATCCTGTTGCTGGCGGATAAAGGCAACGGCAAGACAGCTTTTTTGCAGGCCCTGGCGCGCTCCACCCGCCGCCTGAATCCCGCCAACGAGGCCGCCATCCTGGCCCTGACCGATTTCCCCGAAGAGTGGCAAGCCGACGATTTGCACGGGCAAACCCTGCAAACGTACCCGGCCTATGAACCGGCAACATCCGAACTTATCCTGCGGTTGGCCGAGTGGGTTGCCACCAGTCAACGCCAGCGCTTTATCCTGTTGCTGCTCGATGGTCTGGATAGTATCCTGCACCTGGAGGATGAGGCCCAGCAAGCGTTCGCATTCTTGCTGGAGCGTGGGCCGCGCGCCGGTCTTTGGCCAGTAGTCAGCATCAATTCGGGCCGCGCCTTGAAACTGCCCGATTGGTTGGCCTTCTTCCAAACCCGCATCTACGGGCGGATTGCCAATCCGCAGGTCAGCGCCGAACTGACGCACCTGCCCGGCGCGCCGCTTGAGTCGCTCTTCCCGAGCGCGGAATTTTGTATGCGTCACCAATCGCGCTGGATGCGCTTTTGGCTGCCAAGTTATTAAATTTGCTGGAGGCAAGTATGAACACCGGTATGTTATGGTTCGACAACGATCCCAAAACGGCGCTTGACCAGAAAGTTCAAGAAGCCGCCGAATATTTCATCAAAAAATACGGGCGCACTCCCGACCTGTGCCTGGTACACCCATCCATGCTGGCCGAAACCCAACACCAGGCCGGGCGAGTCACCGTTCGCCCCTGGAAAACGGTCACCCCCGGCCATCTCTGGATCGGGGTCGATGAAAAGCTGCCCCTCGGGGCCGATTAACGAAAGAGAGCCAACGCGCACCCGGCGGAAAAAAGCCGCGGGCAGGGTACACCCGCCGATGCGGAGATGGGCCTCGCGGCCCGGTCATACTGGCAGACTTGCGTCAGGGCGCGTTTTTAACGGTCGTATGTGAACGGGGGAATGGGCATACACCTGCGGCGATGGATAAACCTGGGCTGGACACATGTGTCCAGCCCAGGTTTCTTTTCAGTCCGAATAGCCAATGGCAATGGCTGTGGCATGGCTGCGGCTGTGACTCATACTGATTGTCCAGCGCGCAAGGCCCTGTTCAGCCGCTTTTTGAGCTGCCTGACCATGCAGCACCAGCCCCGGCGCGCCATTTTCGGCCCGGGTGATTTCGATGTCGCGAAAGCCAAACCCGTCCAGGCCGCTGCCGAGGGCTTTGGCAACCGCTTCTTTGGCGGCAAAACGCGCGGCCAGCGACTCCAATTTATCGTTGCATGATTGGCGTTCGGCAACGGTAAAAACCCGCGCCAGGAAACGTTCACCATGACGCGCTATCGTTTCTTCAATACGCTCGATCTCGATCAGGTCAATGCCGGTTGAGATTTTCATCGCTCAGGAACCTGCCGTAACAATGGCCAGCCGCTCGGGGTGCAGGTAATGGCGGATGGCTTTTAAAGCATCTTCGGGAGTAATGGCGCGGATGCGTTCTTCGTAGGAGTGGTAGTAGCCCAGGCCGAGTTGATAGCGTTCGATATTCAGCAGGGCGTTTGCCACTCCACCATTCGATTCAAGCGAAAGCGGCAGGCGACCGACAAAATTATCCTGGCTGTCGCGCAATTCTTCCAAGCTGACGCCCTTTTGCACGAACGTCTTGACCTCGGCCAGGATCAGGTCAATCGCCTTTTCGAGGTTGGCCGGGTTGACGCCGGCGCTGATATCCCAGGTGCCGGTTTCAAGGCCCGCGCTCAAGCTGGAATAAGCATAATAGGCCAGCCCGGAGCGCTCGCGCACGACATCGCCAATGCGGCCCATCATGCCAAACTGCCCTAAAACCGAGTTCGCCAGCGAGGCAGCGAAATAATCGTCGGCATGGCGGTTGGGACCGTGGCAACCAATGATTAAATCGGTTTGAGATTTTCCATTAATCGGGACATGTTTGCGGGTAATTGCGTTCAACGGCTGCAAGGCTGGCAGCGCGGGGGTTGCCGGTTGCTCCGGATTCCGCCAATCGCCCAGGAAGCGTTCCACGAAATCCAGCACCTGCTGTGGTTCAATTGCGCCGACAACCGCCAGAACCATATCGCGCGGGCCATAGTGGCGGCGATGGAAGTCGGCCAGATCATCGCGGGTAATGGCCCGAATGGTTTCGGGATAGCCATCATCGGGACGGCGGAAGGGGTGCCCGGCATAGACAATTTCATCGAAAGCCATGCCAACCCGGTCGCTGGTATCCTGGTCGCGGATGGCCAAGCCGGTCAGCAGTTGGGCGCGCAGGCGTTCGACATGCTCCACGGGGAAGGTCGGCTGGCGCAAGAATTCGGCCAACAACTCGAACATGAGCGGTAAATCTTCAGACAGGGAACGCCCGCTAAAGCTGGTTGTGCGCGCGCCGCTCGAAAAACCCAAGGCAGCCCCAATCGACTCAAGGGCATCGTGAATCTGGAAAAAATCGCGCCGGGTCGTGCCGCGCATCAGCGCTGCGGAAGTGAAATCAGCCAGGCCCAGTTTCTCATCGCTGTCAAACAGACTGCCGACAGAAACATACCCGCCCAAAGCAATGGAGGGGCTATTGGGATTGGCGCGCGCCAAAACCGTAATGCCGTTGGATGTTTCGGCGCGGAAAATATCCTCCGGGCCGGGCAGGGAGTGGAAGGAAGTTTTCATTCTACCTCCAATTCGCTGCCGTCCGGCAGGTAAGTGCCGACAACGCGCTGCTCAGGCTGGAAATATTGGGCGGCCACGCGGCGCACATCTTCGGGAGTGACCGCGGCCAGGCGCTCGAGGTAGGTCAGGAACCAATCGTAGCTGGCAAACATTTCGGCAAACCCGAGCCAAAAAGCCTGGTTGGTGATGTTCTCCGAGCCGAAAGCGAACATGGCGCGCGCCTGTTTGATCGCGCGGGCAATTTCGTCAGGCGTTACGAGGTCGTTCTGCATCCGCTCAAGTTGGGTATCCAGGGCCGCCAGGGCTTCGTCCGGGCTGCGCTGCGGATGAAGGGTCAGGGTAACAGTATACAGGAAGGGGTCAATGGTGGTGGATGAGCCGCCATAAACGCCCACGGCCAGTTCCTTTTCAACCAGGGCATGGTACAGGCGCGAAGTGCGGTTGGAAACGCCTCCGCCGCCGAACATGTTCAGGTTTGACGGCCCGGCCAGCAGGCTATCCAGCACGGCCAGCGGATAAAAGTCGGGGTGAGCGCCCGGCACAGAGGGATAGGCAACCTGAAGGTAAGTGGTATCTCCCGGCCCGTTAACGCTCAGGCGGATTTCGCCTCGACGGGTTGGTTCGGGACGGTTCAAGCGTGGGGGCGGAGGCCCCGCCGGGACATCCGCATACAGCCCGGTCAGGCGCTTCAGCATCTGGTGGGTATCAAAATCGCCGGCCAGGGCCAGGACAGCGTTATTCGGACGATAATAAGCCTGGTAATGCTGGCGCAAATCGGCTGCGCTGAGGCTGTGCAAATCGGCGGTATCGCCAATCACTTCATGGCGATAGGGGTGGACGCGGAAGCAAGCCGCCTGGACGGCTTCACCCAGCAGGAAAAGCGGCTCATTCTCATGGCCCTCGCGCTCGGACAGGATAACCGTCCGCTCTGATTCAACTTCCGCCGGGTCGAAAACGCTGTTGACCATGCGGTCAGCCTCGAGGCGCAACGCCAGGTCAATTTTTGCGGCCGGCATGGTCTCGTAATAGGTTGTCCAATCGAGGAAGGTAAAAGCGTTCCAGGTGCCGCCTTCGCGCGAAATGGCTTTGTCGAGCACCGAAGCCGGGAACTGCGGCGTGCCCTTGAATTGCATGTGTTCAACCCAGTGTGAAGCGCCCGTTTTACCCGTCGGCTCGTCTTTCGAACCGACCCGATACCAGAGCCAGTGGCTGATGATCGGCGCTGTATGGATTTCTTTTAATAACACTTTCAAGCCATTATCAAATGTCACCTGGGTGATTTCGGTCATTGATTCTCCGTTACAAAATAAAACCGATAACAAGCGTGCGGAAGCGCTGCTTCCGCACGTAAGGTATTCTTTTTTGGGGTCATGAATAGGTTAATCGGCAAAGAAGGCATCACACAGCCACAGGAACGGGCGGCAGAGCGGCACATCCTCCGGGCCTTTAATCTCGGGGAACAACATCCAGTAATACGGGGCAACCACCTGCTGCAAGCCGACAAAAGGCTGATGCAGTTCGGTCTCGGCCAGCGGAATATCAACAGGCACCTGCAAGGTGATCGGGATGGTTGTGTCGACCGGAACGGTAATATCCAGCGCAATCGGCAGGTTTGTCCCGGCTGGCAGGATGATATTGGTCGGCGCGCTGATGATATTCAAGCCGCCGGTGTTAAGGGTCACACGCGCGCCATCGATGCGGGTATCTTCGGTCAACTGGACGCTGGTATTGGTCTGCACTGGCAGGGTGAATTGCACCGGGACTTCCGTCTGGACTTCGATGGTGGTGCGAATATGGGCCTGATCCATCAGGATGAAATTTTCATATAACCCGCCCAGGAGACCATCACCGACCATGGCCTTGAGGGTAAACAACTCGCGCGCCAGCACCAACAGGACAATTACCAGGATGACATTGACAATCATCGAGAGCACGCTGGCAATCGTCCAAAAAGCAGGCAGGATCGCTCGTTTCGATTCTTTTGGAGCTTTGGCGGCAGCATCCGAGGCGGCGGGTTCCGGCTTGACCTCCTGGGTCAGCGGCGCCGGTTCGAGCGGCTCGACCACCGGCATTTCCTCCGCAGGCGGCGCATCGATGACCGCCGGTTTGACCGAGGTAAGCGGTTTACTCTTTTTGGGGAAAAGGAGTGCTTTGATCCAACCGAGGTTATCCGTTTTGGTTTGATTGGTTTTGCCCATATCCATGCTCCTGGGAGATTACTGCGCGAGGCTTGTACAAATTTACCCTTAGTTTAGCATAGGATAGACAAAAAGCGTGTATCTAAACATATTTGCAAAGGAGCGAGTCCGGCTGCGGCCCGACGCTAATATTGTGGAAAATCGGACAAGTCAACTATAATATGCCAGCAGGTCTTTCCAACGCCAATCACAATAGCCCTGCAAAAATCGCCAATCAGATAAAAGGAGAATGCGCTTGAGCGAGAGCTATTACGTCGCCGTGGTGGGAGCCGGCCCGGCTGGGATGTTTGCTGCGCGTGAGCTGGCGCGCGCGGGCGCCCAGGTTGTGATTTTCAATCGCGATATCAAACCGGGTGGACTGGCTGAATACGGTATTTATCCCGACAAGCATGCCATGAAACAAGGCCTGCGAACCCAGTTCCAACAAATTCTTGATACCCCCGGAATCAAATATTACGGCAACATCAGTATTGGCGCACAGGCCGACTTGACCCTCGATGACCTGCGCGCCTGTGGTTTCCAGGCGATCCTGGTCACAGCCGGCGCACAGGGCACAAAATGGCTGGGTTTGCCCGGCGAAAACCTGATCGGCGTGTACCACGCCAAAGACCTGGTCTATCACTATAACCAACTGCCCCCTTACAGCCAGAAAAAATTCGTTTTCGGCAAGAAAGCGGCCGTAGTGGGGGCAGGGAATGTGATGCTCGACATCGCCCGTTTCCTGATGCAAAAAGCCAAAGTCGAGGAAGTGGTCGCAATTGTGCGCCGCGGCCCGGCAGAAGTTAAATTCGACAAAAAAGAGATGGAATATGTCATCTCGCAGCTCGACCAGCGCGCGCTGGACGAGGAGATCGAGCGGGTGGCATCGCAAATGCGCGCAATCGGGCAGGAGCCACAGGCAGCCAGGGCCAACATCCTGGAGGCGCTGCCCAAAGCCTACCCGCCCACATCCCTGGCGCGATTCCGCTTCGAGTTTTTGGCTTCGCCAACCGGTATGCGCAGCGACGGCAGCGGCGCGGTCAGCAGTATCGACCTGGAAGACAATGCGCTCTCGCTCAAGGACGGCGAGGTCAAGGCGCGCGGAACGGGCAAAACCCGCACGATGGCCATCGATTCGGTCATTTTCGCCATCGGCGACAAGGTGGATGACACCTTCGGCCTGCCGGTGCAGGGCACTGAATTTGCCAAAAACCCCAATCCGCGCTACCCGATCGATGGGAACTCCTACGAGGCGTATGACCCGGCCACCCAGGCCGTCATCCCGGATGTGTTTGTGGCCGGTTGGAGCCGACAGGCCAGCACCGGGCTGGTGGGTTATGCCCGCAAAGACGGCACCAACGGCTCGAAAGCGCTTGTCCAATACCTGGAGACGCTGCAACCCATCCAGGCGGATCCGAAACAGCTTGAAGCGCGCTTGAAACAGTTGGGCAAGCCGCTGGTCACGCGCAACGATATCCGCAACCTGCATGTGATCGAGCAGTACGAAGCGCATAAACGCGGAGCCGAAGCGTTCAAATTCAACAGCAACGAGGAAATGCTTGAAGCCATCATGTCGGTTGGTTGAGCAGCCTTTAAACACAAAGAGGCCGGGCAGCAAAGTGATGATTTGCTGCCCGGCCTCTTTTAATTCCAGGGTTAAATCTCAACTCCCAGCCACTGGCGGATGAAATAGCCAATGATAAAACTGAACAGGGCCACCCCCAGACTCAGGCTGGCCATTTCGGTAAAGCGCCGGCGGAAGTTCTCGCCCTTGGCCACCGAAATATAGTAGTTGAAAACCGCGATAATCAGGACTGCGGTGGTTAACGAAATCACCAGGCACAGGATGTAGTTTTCAAGCAGCAGGTAAGGCAGGATCAGCAGGGCAACCGTGATGACATAGGCGATTCCGGTATAAATCGCGGCCCGCACCGGGTGTTTGTCGGTTTCCTCCGAGCTGGTCGAAAGATATTCGGAGGCCGCCATCGACATCGAGGCGGCGATGCCCGTGATCAGGCCCGAGAGCGCAATCAACTTCACATCCTGCAAGGCCAGCGTCAGGCCGGCCAGCGCCCCGGTCAATTCCACCAGGGCATCGTTCAGCCCCAGGACAACCGAACCGGCATAGCGCAGGCGTTCTTCGTCCAGCATCCCCAGCAACTTTTCTTCGTGCTCTTCCTCATCCTGGTGAATTTTGACCGCAGCCGGGATGGTTTTGGCAATTTCGGCATAATTCACCTGGGCGCCTTCTTCGCCCTGTTCCATCAACTTGACCCCGAAGGTGAAGCCGAACAGGCGCGCCACCAGCACATAGAACCAAACAAAGAGCCAATTGGGCGCAACATCCTGCCCGGTAAATTTCTTCCATTCGTTGTAATGGCGCAATTCATCTGCCGCAATTTGCTCAAGAACGCGGCGGTTCTCTTCCTTTGGCAGGCTCGCCGCAATGCGAGTGTAGATGTTGTGTTCAGTAATCTCGTTCCGTTGGGCAACCAGCAAGCGCTGGCGCAGTTCTGCAGTGATTTCCATTTTGATTCTCTCCTGTTTGATGATTTTTTCCGCCCAAAGTGTTTCCATTATACATCCGCTCGGCAACAGCGGCGGAATCGTTCCTCCTGACACCCCGAAAAGGGGACGATTATCAGTAGACACCCCCGGCACGAACAGGGATAATAGCCTTATCCAAACGCCTTCCATTCCCAGGAGAATCCCACATGACTTTGTCTGAAAACGTTGCAGAGCGCGCCGTGTTGGCGCAGTACAACTACCAGTTGCGCCCCGTCGAACGCGGTTACGCCGGGCGCACGCTCTACATCAATCTCAACGACAACCTCATTAAAGAAAAACCCGTTACCCAGCAGATGAAAGACCTGTTCACCGGCGGGCGCGGTTTTGCGCTCAAGTTGTTGTGGGATGCGGTCACACCCCAAACCAAATGGGACAGCCCGGAAAACGAGCTGGTCATCGCCAACGGGCCAATCTGCGGCATCACCGCCTACCCCGGCAGCGGCAAATCGACCGTGGTGACTCTCTCCCCGCTGACGCAGAATATCATCGACAGCAATGTCGGCGGTTATTTCGCACCCTTCCTGAAATTTTCGGGCTTCGATGCGCTTGAGATCCAGGGAAAAGCCAAAGAGGATGTCATCATCTACATCGACGGCGATAGCGGCCAGGTAACCATCGCGCGCAATTCGCTGGCCGAAGTGGATTCGCACCAAATCGGCCAGGTGCTGACCGAGCGTTTTGGCGGCGATGAAAAGGGCAAACGCGGCATTTCGGTGCTGGCCGCCGGCCAGGCCGCCGAACATACCCGCATCGGCATGATCAACTCGACCTGGTACGATGTCCGCCGCAAGGAAGCCCGTCTCAAGCAGGCCGGGCGCGGTGGGCCTGGGCGCGTTTTCCGCGACAAGAAAATCAAGGCCATTGTCGTCCGTTATACCGATATGGGCGGCGACAAAAACGGCGTGGCCGATATGGCCCTGATCCGCAAGGCCGGCCAGCGCATCAACAAGGAAATCGCCGACCTGGACGACAAGCAGAACCAGATGCGCAAAGTCGGCACCGCCAACATCGTTGAAATCATGGATCACTTCGACCTGCTGCCGACTCACAACTTCCGCTATGGGTCGCACCCTGAAACCTACAAAATCGACTCAAAGGTTTGGAAGGAAGCCTTCACCCAGGGCGTGCCCGACGGCTGCTGGCTGGGCTGCACCATGTCCTGTTCGCACGGCGTCGACCACTTCCCGCTCAAAACCGGGCCGTATGCCGGGCAGTGCGTGACGGTCGATGGCCCGGAATACGAAAACGCCGCCGGTCTCGGCTCGAATATCGGCAACTTCGACGCCCAGAAATTGCTCGAACTCAACTTCTACTGCGACACCTACGGTGTGGACACCATCTCTTTTGCCAACTGTGTGGCCTTTGCGATGGAGTGTTACGAGGAAGGCCAGATCAGCAAAGAGAACACCGGCGGCCTGGAATTGAAATTCGGCAACGGCGCGGCGGCCCTGGAACTGCTGCACCAGATGGCGCGCGGCGAAGGCTTCGGTGTCATTGTCGGGCAGGGTGTGCGCTATATGAAATCCTACTTTGTCGAGAACTTCGGCGCAGACGCGGCTTTCCTGCAAGACATCGGCATGGAAATCAAGGGCATGGAAATCTCGGAGTACCTGACCAAGGAATCGATTGCCCAGCAGGGCGGCTACGGCATGGCCACCAAAGGCGCGCAGCACGATGAAGCCTGGCTCATCTTCATGGATCAGGTTCACAACCTGCTGCCGACCTTCAAGGATAAGGCCGAGGCCCTGCACTACTTTCCGATGTGGCGCACCTGGTTCAGCCTGCACGGTCTGTGCAAACTGCCCTGGAACGACATCTCACCCGAGAACAACAAGCAGACCAAGGAACCGGCCAAGGTCGAAGAACACGTCGAGAACTACACCTGGATTCACCAGGGCGTGACCGGCATCCCGACCACGATCGAGACACTACTGGCCCAGTCAGAGCGGGTTTACAACTTCCAGAAAGTTTTTGCCATCCGCATGGGACGCGTGGGCCGCAAACACGATTACGCTCCCTACCGCGCCATGGGACCGGTGACAAACACCGAGTACGAATCGCGCCAGGAGCGTTACGACGAGCAACTCAAACGCCTGGTTGGCATCGACCCGACGGGGATGTCCACCACAGAAAAAGTCAAAGCCCTGCGCCAGTACCGCGAAGCGCAGTATGAACTGATGATGGATGCCGTTTACGAGCGTCGCGGCTGGGACAAGAACAGCATCCCGACCCCCGAAAAGCTCAAAGCGTTGGGCATGGATTTGCCCGAACTGCTCGAAGTGGTCGAGTGGGCGCGAAAACAGTGACCAGTGAACAAGCCCTGAGCGTAGCAAAGTCGAAGGGCAAGAATCAGTATGCAGGAAAATCCCCGTGAAAAACGCTCACGGGGATTTTTATCAAAATTCAACTTCCAGTCCGTCCCGGCCAAGTTCGGTGGCCGGGAAAATTTTTCTCGCGGCCGGCAAATCCTCGGCCACATCCCAGCCCATCGGGTTGAAGTGGATCAGGTGCAGGCGCTTGACCCCGGCCTGGGCCGCAACCTGCGCCACCGCCGAGGTGGAACTGTGATTGATCGTCTGGCACAAATCGGCCCGGGCATCGGTCAGGTTGCAGTCGTGCAAAAGCAAATCGACCCCGGCGATCTGGTCAATATAAGACGCCTGCGGACTGGCAATGGTATCGGTGATATAGGCCAGCGAATGGCCGGGCCACTCCAGCCTGAATCCGATTTCCTCGCGGGCCGGGTCAAAAGCAAAATAGCGAATGGTTCCACCGCCCGGCAGGCTTTCAACCGGCGGCAGAACGCGCCAATCGAGCGGGTAACGGAATTCGTTCTTCAGGACAGCCAGCATCGCCTCTGTCCCATGGATACGGGTGCCGTTCAAGAGCTGGTTGGCCTGCCTGGAATGCGCCTCGATAAAGGAGACATCCACCGGTCGGTCTGAATCATCTGCCAGCTTTTTGAAATAACTGCCAAACAGATAATGCAGGCCGGTCGTATGGTCGCCGTGGGTATGGCTTAAATAAACATCCAGGGGAGCGGCGGTTTGCATGTAACGATGCAAACGATACAACCCGGTCCCGCCGTCGAGCAGGAGATTGTGTTCGGGCAGGAAATAGCAGGCCGTCTGGGCCTGTTCGGTCGGGACAAAACCGCCAGCGCCAAGCATCACCAGTTTCATAGGGCATCCTTTCATCAAAGAAAACCTATTTGATTGTACAAGCAAATGACCCCGCGAAAACCAATTCGCGGGGTCATTTGTCAAAATTTCATCGGTTTAACCCGGATTCATGCCGGTATACAGTGCAATGGTATTCCCGGTTGGGTCTTTAAACATGCCAAACCAGCCGGTAGCCGGGATTTCGGTCTTCGGCGAGACAATCGTCCCGCCCAGGGTCTCAGCCTGCTTCAGGTCGGCATCGATATCGTCGCTGTTGACGTAAAACAACACATCGCCGGGTTTGACATCCTCCGTAAGCGCAATAAAACCACCCCCCGAACCGTCCCCGGCGTCCCACATGGTGTAATCCATCTCCGGGACATGCTGCATATTCCAGCCAAACAGCTTCTGATAAAACTCGCCGGCTTTGGCGCTATCCGCCGCCGGGATTTCAATATGGACAATGGTACGCTTGGTCATGGGGATTCTCCTGTAAGAATTGGGTGAATAAGGAACGCAAAAGGTGTTAAAATTATAGAATATATGTTCTAAGTAAACAAGCGCCAGATATGAGAATTTTCATCAGGAGCAGTCATATATGCCAATGCCCGCCTATTTCGCCATCTAAAGCAACCTTACCGTCACAGAAAAACAATAAAAAATCAACATTTCTTATGGTATCATGTCGCAATTACAAAGGATAAAACGATGGAAGACCGCATTACCATTATTGAAGGCCCTACCCCAATCTTTGAACCCGTCCAGGACGGCTGGGCGCTTGGTTTAAACGAGACCAATACCTTTTCTTTTACTGCCATGACCCGACTGCGCACTTTTAATGGCCCGGCGCTGGTCGAGCGTTGTTACCGCCGCTGGCACCAGAATCAACCGATCAACCTGCACTACCGCAATGATGTCGGGCTGGAAGAAACCGCCCCAATCCTGGCGGCCCGCTCGGTTGCCACCGAAGACGGCCAGGTACTCCTGCTCTGGGTGCATGTCGAACGTGACGATATGCAGCTCGAAATCAACGCCGACGATTCGGATGATGACGAGCTGGACCTGCTCGAATAGCTTTTTTCCGTTTCCAAGCTTAATTCGGGATTCGCGTCCACCCTGGGCGTGAATCCCGAATTTCGAATTGAGGCAAACCCGATGATTCTCCTGCGCTCAGACCTGCTCAACGGTGTCCTGACCCTGACGGTTGACCGGCCCAAGGCCAACGCCTTCAACCTGGATTTGATCCGCGAACTGCAAAAAGCCTTCAAGGAAGCTGCCCGCGACTCCCAGACCCGCGTCATCGTCCTGACCGGGGCCGGGCGGGTCTTCGGCGCAGGCCAGGATATCGAAGAAATTGTCGCCGGCGGAGAAAATCTTTCGTACCTGGCCCACCTGCGCGAAACCTACAACCCGCTCGTCCTGCAAATCCGCCAGATCGAGAAACCGGTTATCGCTGCTGTCAACGGCCCGTGCGCCGGGGCCTCGCTGGGGATTGCCCTGGCCTGCGATCTGCGCATCGCAGCCGATACGGCCCGTTTCGTGGTCGGGTTCAACGGCATCGGGCTGGTCCCCGACTCGGGCGTTTCGCTGCTGCTCCCGGCGCTGATCGGCCTGGGGCGCGCGCTCGAATTCACCTTCAGCAACCAGCCCATCGACGCTGAAAAAGCGCTCGCCTGGGGACTGGTCAACCGCGTGGTCAAGCTCGAAGACTTGCGCACCGAAACCGCCAGCCTGGCCGCGGAACTGTCCAAAGGCCCGCTGGGCGCATTTGGACTGAGCAAGCGCCTGTACAACAAGGCCATCCTGCCCAACCTGGCCGAAGCGCTGGAATACGAAGGCCAGATCCAGGAAATTGCCGGAAAAAGCCCCGAACACAAAGAAGGCGTAAGTTCATTTCTTGAAAAACGAATGCCCAAATTTTAGGCATCTGTTATCCGGTTATCCGGTTTTGCAATCACCAATCAAAAATCGCCAATCACAAATCACAAAATGCCCTACGAACCCGTTATCGGCCTTGAAGTCCACATCGAAATGCAGACGCAGTCGAAAATGTTTTGCGCCTGCCCAGTTGTCGATTCCGTTTCCGCGCTGCCCAACACGTCCGTCTGTCCAATCTGCGCTGGACACCCCGGAACGTTGCCGGTCATTAACCAGGAGGCGGTCGAATATGCCTTGCGGGTGGCGCTGGCCCTGGAATGCACGGTCAACGAACGCAGCATTTTTGCGCGCAAAAATTATTTTTATCCCGATATTCCCAAAGGCTACCAGATTTCGCAGTACGAACAACCGCTGGCCGAGCACGGACGGATTTGCCTGCAAACCTCGCAGGCCGAGAAGGTGATTCGGATCCGGCGTGTCCATTTGGAAGAAGATACGGGCAAATTGACCCATGTCGAACCTGAAGCAGGGGCGACCCTTTCGGCTGGTAAAGAAGCCCCATCAACCCAGACGGGTCGCCCCTACTCATTGGTCGATTTGAACCGGGCCGGGGTGCCGCTGTTGGAAATTGTCACCGAGCCTGATTTCCGTTCCGCCGAGGAAGTGCGCGTCTACGCGATGGCCCTGCGGGCGCTGGTGCGGGCGCTGGGCGTCAACTCTGGCGATATGGAAAAGGGCGTGATGCGCATCGAGCCGAATATCTCCATCCGGCCCGTTGGGCAGGAAGAATTTGGCACCAAGGTCGAGATCAAGAACCTGAACTCTTTCCGCGCCCTGGAACGCGGTGTGGCCTATGAGATCAAACGCCACGAACAGGTGCTGACCAGCGGCGGACAGGTAGCCCAGGAAACCGTCGGCTGGGACGAGGCGGCCCAGGCCACTTACAGCCAGCGTTCGAAGGAAGATGCTCACGATTACCGCTACTTCCCCGAGCCGGACCTGCCTCCGCTGCGCGTCAGCGCGGACTGGGTCGCGCGGGTCAGGGCCGCTTTGCCGGAACTGCCAATTGCGCGGGCCAGGCGCTACCAGCGCGATTTCGGCCTGAGCGTTTCCGAATCCGCCTTCCTGGCGGAGGAGGCCGCCCTGGGCGAGTATTTCGAACGGGTAACGGAATCCGGTCCGGTCGCGGCGCGCTCCGCTTTTGCCTGGGTAACGGGGGAACTGCTTTCGCTGGTCAACGCCTCGGGAACGGGATTCGCTGCGCCGAAAGTCCATCCGCAAGAGCTGGCGGCTTTGTTAAAAATGGTTGCCGATGGCCAAATCAACCAGGCGACCGCCAAAACGGTGCTGGCCGAGATGTTCGCGAGCGGCCAAAAGGCGGCTGAGATTGTGGCGGCCAAGGGCCTGACCCAGGTTTCTGACGGCGACCTGATCGCGCGGCTGGTGGCCGAGACCCTGGCCGAAAACCCCGGCGAGGTGGACAGTTACCGGGCCGGGAAGTTGACGGTGGCGAACTTCCTGTTCGGGCAGGTGATGCGCAAGGCGGGCGGCAAGGCCAATCCGCAGGTGGTCAGGCAGGTGTTGAACGAGCATTTGGGGTAATTGTTTTTGTCTGACATATCACGCCGAAAGATGTGATGAGTCTCATATTGACTCGGCCTTCAAACTCATGTAACCTTAGAAGGTATTAGCGAAGGCAAAAAATCACATGATTTGCGTCTGCTACATAACTCTTCCAAGAAGCGGGCTTCCGATCCGGTAGCCCGCTTATATTTTTTTATCATATTCACTACCCGTTATAGGAGATGAAATATGTCCGGTCAAATCAATGCCTTTGAAATGGCGCAGAAACAGTTTGACGGTGTCGCCAAACAGTTGAACCTGGACCCGCAAATCGCGGAAGTCCTGCGCTGGCCGATGCGCGAGTATTCCTTCCGCATCCCGGTGCGCATGGATGATGGTTCCCTGCGCGTCTTCCAGGGGTTCCGCGTTCAGCACAACGATGCCCGCGGCCCCAACAAAGGCGGCATCCGCTTCCACCCGTCGGAAACTTTCGACACGGTGCGCGCCCTGGCCACCTGGATGACCTGGAAATGCGCCGTAGCCGATATTCCGCTGGGCGGCGGCAAGGGCGGCGTCATCGTCGATTCGGCTTCGCTTTCGACCGTTGAAAAAGAACGCCTGTGCCGCGGCTGGGTGCAGAACATGTGGAAAAACATCGGCCCGCGCCAGGATGTGCCGGCCCCGGATGTTGGCACCACGCCCCAGATGATGGGCTGGATGATGGACGAGTACTCCAAATTGGTTGGACAGTACACCCCCGGCGTATTCACCGGCAAACCCCTGGGCGGCGGCGGCTCTGAAGGCCGCACCGAAGCGACCGGCTACGGCGTCATCTACACGGTGCGCGAAGCGATGAAGCACCTCGGCATGGATCCCAAGAAATCGGTGGCGGCCCTGCAGGGTTTCGGCAACGTTTCGCAATATGCAGCCATCGGTTTTGTCGAAATGTTGGGCGGCAAAGTGGCCTGCGTCTCTTGCTGGGATCGCCATGAACGCGCTTCCTATACCTACAGCCACAAAGACGGTATCGACCCGCGCTTCCTGCTCTCAATCACCGACCAGTACGGTACCATCGACAAGGAAAAAGCCAAGGCCGCCGGCTACATCATCGAAGACGGCGATGCCTGGATCAGCAAGGAAGCCGATGTGTTGATCCCCGCTGCGCTCGAAGGTCAGGTCAACGCCGATACGGTCAAGAAAATCCACAGCCGGGTCAAGATCGTGGCCGAAGGCGCCAACGGCCCGACCACCCCGGAAGCGGACGAATTCTTCAAGGCCAACAAGATTTTCAACATCCCCGATTTCCTGTGTAATGCCGGTGGGGTGACGACATCCTACTTTGAGCAGGTTCAGAACGATATGAACTTCTACTGGGGCAAGCAGGAAGTGCTCGAGAAACTGGATGCCAAGATGACTTCCGCCTTCCACGGCGTGCTCAACATGAGCGCAAAAGAAGGCGTCTATATGCGCGATGCGGCCTACATGGTCGCCATCGACCGCGTGGTCAAGGCCATGCAGTTGCGCGGCTGGGCCTAGCCCATTGTTTTGAAATGCGAAGACCGCCACTTTTTGTGGCGGTCTTTTTGTTTATGCTATTTTCGGTTGACTATATTTTCTGCATTAACTCAATGCGATTGCCAAACGGATCGAAGACATGCGCCCGGCGATAACCGGCCAGGGGCGGCTGGTTATCGTCCACCAGGCCACCGGAGGCGCGCACCCGCGCTGTCAGTTCATCCAGGTTATCGGTCAGCAGGGCCGGGTGGGCCTTCTTGAGCGGATGGAAATCCGGTTCGACGCCAAGGTGCAGGCGGACATTGCCCTGCTCGAGCCAAAGGCCGCCGCGCCCGGCCAATTCGGCAGGTTTGGGAGCTTCAACAAAACCCAAAACGAGCACATAAAACGCGCGCGCCGCCTCTTCCGCCTGGGGTGGGATCGAAAGCTGGATGTGGTCGAGAGCGTAAATGGGCATGATCAATCTTCCGCCGCGCGGGCAACTTCCTCAGGGTAGAAAACCACTTCCTCGCGGCCGGTCAGCTTCTCGTCCACCTTGCGGACAATCAGGTTCAGGTGCCCGGCATGGGCGACATAATCCAGGTCGTCCGCCGGGACGGTCAGCACCGGGCAAAGGGTGAAATCGGAAATCCAGTTCTCATACAAGCGGTTCAAGCTCTCCAAATAGTCGGCGCTGATGGTACGCTCATAATCGCGTCCGCGCCGGGCAATCCGCTGGAGCAGGGTCGGCACCGAAGCGCGCAGGTAAATGACCAAGTCGGGCGGCGGCAGGAAATCCATGGCCGTCTGGTACAGTTCACGATAGGTCTGGTAATCGCGCGGGGTAATATGGCCCTGCAAATACAGGTTGTGGGCAAAAATCTCAGCGTCTTCGTAAACGCTGCGGTCTTGAATGACCGAAGTCGGGTGGGATGAAATCGCATGGTGCGAACGCAGGCGATGCGTCAGGAAGAAAACCTGCGAGTGGAACGCCCAGGCATTCATATCCCGGTAAAAATCAGCCAGGTAAGGGTTCTCTGCCACCGGCTCATAGAACGGCTGCCAGCCGAGTCGCACACACAACCCGTTGACCAGGGTCGATTTTCCCACGCCGATATTGCCGGCAACAGCCACAAATTTTTTCACTATTCCCCCTTCGGCAGTTCCCCGGCCAGTTCCATGTCGATCATCTGCTTGAAAACATCATAGGGCTGCGCGCCGACAACCGGGATGCCGTTGATGAAGAAAGTTGGCGTCGAGCCGATGCCCATCGAGCGGGCGAACTGCAATTCCTGCTCGACCAGGTCGGCGTAACGACCCGAGTTGTAGCACTCCAGCAAGGCCTCGACATCCAGGCCGAGGTCGCGCGCATATTGCTCATAAGACTGCTCGCTGAAATCATAGCGATTACTGAACAGGGCCTCGTGATACTCCCAATACGCGCCCTGCTCGTCGGCGCAATAAGAAGCCCGGGCGGCATCGGCGGAATTTGCACGAATGACCGGCAGGTTACGGTAAACAAACTTTATCCGGTCGCCATATTCGGCAATCAGCAGGGGAAAGACATCGTCATGCCAGCGCTTGCAGTACGGGCATTGGTAATCGCTGAACTCCATTAGCACAACCGGCGCATCGTCGGGGCCAAAAGCGGGCAAGCCCTCGCCGCCAACATCATAGCGCTTCAGCGTCTCGGGGATTTCAAGCTGGGAGGTCTGGAGTGTTTCAGCGGCAGGCTGATCCTGCCCCCACAGGTACCAGCCGGTGCCCAGCCCGGAGCCAAACAAGGCCAGTCCGAGCAAAACCAGCGGCAGGATACGATTGGGCCATTGCGGCAAGCTTGGCCGCCTTCGCCGGGCAGAAACCGGCGCTTTCTCATCTGGAGTCAATTCGGGTTCGGTCATGGCGGCATTATACCTTGCAAAGTATTGTTGCAAAATGCTATCATGGGCGCAAAAGGAGAAAAGATGAAAATCGCCCGGTTCTGCCTGCCCTTGATCCTGGCTGCGCTGGCTTGCAGCGCGCCAGGCCTCGCCCCGCGCCCGACCATCGAGCCGCTCATTTTCCCAACCGCTGTCCAGGAAACCTTCACCCCGCCCGAGGGGACGGAAGCCAGCGCACCCACCCAAGGGTTGGCTACCGTTGAATCCGCTTCCGCCACGCCGACGGTTGAACTCGCCACCGCCACCCTGGCCGCCGAGTCGTTAGCGCAGATCAACCTCAGCACCGAACAGATTTACTACGGCGGCGACTGTTCGCCCAAGGATGTAACTTTCGATGTCACCGTCAGCCAGCCCGAAAAAGTCTTCAGCGTGCTCCTGTTCGTTCGCTTACGCAACCAGAAAAGCGGCGCGCAAAGCGCCTGGAACACCGGGCTGGCCATGCGTCCACTGGGATCTGGCCGGTATGAATATAAACTGCGGGCGGTCAACGTACCGGAATACAAGGAATATGATCCGGCCTGGCTGCAATACCAGTTCGTGCTGACCAACACCCAGGGAGACGTCATCGCCCGCAGCCAGGTTTTCCTGGATCGGATCAAATTCCAACGCGTCTGCCCATAAAACCGGATGCGTTGAAGCGCGTATATCTCTGTACTTAAACGGAGGTAAAAATGACCCAAAAAACAAGTACTGTCCCCTGGTATCTCTGGCCGTTCTGGGCCATCTGGACCCTACTGACAACCATCCTGGAAATGACCGGCCGCTTCGTTGCCATCGTGCTCGGGCTGGTATTCATGCTGGTGGGCGTTCTCATCAGCCTGACCGTCATCGGAGCGATCATCGGCATTCCGCTGGCCATCATCGGTTTCCTGCTGGTCATCCGCGGGATTTTCTAGCAGAACGTTGTAGAGGGGCGACCCAATGGGTCGCCCCTACGCATTTATCGGGCAAAAAGTTTTTGGCGCAGGGCGATCAGCGGCTTTTTGACCGGGGCCAGGCGCAGGAGCAGTAAAACGAGCGCAACCGCGCCATAAGCCAGCGGCTGAAGGATGTCGCCGCTCAGGTTGAGCAGGTCGCCTTTCTTGGCCATGAAGAAATGCACCACCACCAGCGGGGAGATAATGTAGGCCAGGCGATGCAGGCGCTTCCAGTTCTTGCCCAGGCGTTTCATCCAATAGTTGAACGAGGTCACCGCCAGCGGCAGCAGCAGCAGGAAAGCCAGCGCGCCGATGATAATAAAGGATTTGCTGCCCACATCGCGCCAGACCGCCGCCAGGTTCAGGCCATAATCCAGGACAAAGAACGTGGTCACGTGCAGGGCGGCATACAAGAAGCCATAATTGCCGAGCGCTTTGCGGCGCTGGGTCAGTTCCTTCCAACCAAAGACGGAAGCGACCGGGGTGCAGGCCAGCGACAGGAGCAGGAAGGTGATGGCGTTCAGTCCGGTGCGCTGCTCGATGGCCTGGATCGGGTTGGCGGTCAGGTTGTCGCGCAGGAAGTCGAAGAGCAGCAGGCCGAGCGGCAGCCAGCCGGCAAAATGGACCAGGATTTGGAGCGGGGTAAAACGATTTTTTTTCATATGATTTATTTTCCGCAGGGGCGAGCCGACGGCTCGCCCCTACGACGTTGAATTAATAATTTTTCGCCAAATCCATGCCTGCATACAACCCGGCGACCTGTTCCGCATAGCCGTTGAACATCAGGGTATCGCGGCGGGCAAACTCGCCGATGCGCCGTTCGCTGGCCTGACTCCAGCGCGGATGATCCACCTGCGGGTTGACATTGGCATAGAAACCGTATTCGCTTGGAGCAATGTCGCTCCACAGGGTGGCCGGCTGCTCGGCAGTCAGTTCAATTTTGACAATCGCCTTGATCGATTTGAAACCGTACTTCCACGGCACAACCAGACGGATGCCGCCGCCGCTCTGGGGCGGGAGTTCGCCGCCGTACAAGCCGGTCGCCAGGAGGGTCAGGTCGTGCATGGCCTCGTCCAGGCGCAGGCCTTCCTGGTAGGGCCAGGGATAGCCGGGCTGACGTAAGCCGGGCATTTCTTCGGGCTTGAAAACCGTCTCAAAGCGGACATATTTCGCATCGCTGGTCGGCTCGACCAGGCTGAGCAGCTTCGAGAGCGGAAAGCCCATCCAGGGGATGACCATGCTCCAGGCTTCGACGCAGCGCAGGCGGTAGATGCGCTCTTCGGGCGGAAAAGATTTGACCAGGTCTTCGACGCCAAACTTGCGCGGATTCTTGACCAGGCCGCTGACTTCCACATCCCAGGGCGAGGTCTGGAAACCTTTGGCCAGGCGGGCCACGCCTTCCTTGTCGGTGGTGAATTCGTAGTAGTTGTTGTAGTTGGTGATATCTTCGAAGGAATTAACCGGGTCGCCCAACTCGTCGGTTTTTGCGCTCACCGCCGGGTCGGCAGGCGCAGCAGACTCAGCCGGCTCGGCCAGGTCGGGCGCGCAGGCAGCTAGGGCCATGCTCCCGGCCAGAACGCCAGCGGCTTTGATGAAATCGCGGCGCGAGAGATAAACGTGTTTGGGGGTAATTTCTGAAGATGGGATTTTGGGAATCACGGGCTTGCTCCTGAATGGGAAAAGAATACCAAACCAGTCTAAATTTTGCGTTAGAAAAGGAAAAAGAAAGTGGAAAGTAGCTTTTCGCCTACTTTCCACTTTCCGCGTACAGGGTGAGCTTCTCTTCTCAAAACCAGGTTGTCCGGGTTATCCCAAATAATCTCTCAACTGTCGGCTTCTGGTCGGATGCCTGAGTTTTCTCAACGCCTTGGCCTCGATCTGGCGGATGCGCTCACGGGTGACGTTGAAATAGCGGCTGACTTCCTCGAGGGTATGGTCTTTGCCGTCGATCAGGCCGAAGCGCAGTTCGAGCACCTGGCGCTCACGTTCCGAAAGCGCCGCCAGGGCATGTTGGACCTGCTCGCGCAGCATTTCGCGCGCAGCGGCGTCCATCGGCTCGAGGGCGTCATCGTCCTGGATAAAATCGCCCAACTGCGAAGACTCCTCGTCGCCGACCGGGCCTTCGAGCGAAACCGGCTCCTCGGCGGAACGCAGCACCTTATCCACCTTGCTGCTGGCGGCTGTCCAGCGCCGCGCAATCGATTCTTCCAGTTCGCCGCCCTCCGCCTTGGAGCGCAGGATGGCCTGCACGTCGGCGGCGGAGAGATAGCCCACTTCCAGGGCCAGTTCCTCGGTGGTCGGTTCGCGGCCATAGGTCTGCACCAGCGAGCGCTGGATGCGCAGGATGCGCGTGATCGACTCAAAGAGATGAACCGGGATGCGGATCGTGCGCGCCTGCTCGGCAATCGAGCGGTTAATAGACTGGCGAATCCACCAGGTGGCGTAGGTGCTGAACTTGAATCCGCGCCGCGGGTCGAATTTGTTGACCGCCCGCAGCAGCCCCAGGTTGCCTTCCTGGATCAGGTCGAGGAACGAAATCCCGCGCCCGAGGTAACGCTTGGCCACACTGACCACCAGACGCAGGTTGGCGCGCACCAGGGCCTGGGTGGCCTCGTCGGCGCGCACCTGGATGATTTTCAGGTCGAGAATCAATTCTTCTTCTTCGGGCAGGTGCTGGTACAGGCTGCGCGGGGCCGGGCACGAATTGTGCTGGTGGCAATATTTCATCACCCAGACTGCCAGGTCGGGCGGCAACAGGTAAAAGCCGATAAAAAAGTTGAAGGCATTGGCCGCCAGGCCGTTCCACATCACATCGCTGCCCCACTGGCCGTTGTCCAAAAAGGCGCGCAGGTACGAGGGGCTGTCGCTGTCCCAGCCCTGGCGCAGCGCCTGGGCTTCCGCCAGCACCAAGCCCAAATCGGGCAGTTGCACAGCGAGGCGTTTCGCGTCCTCGGCAAAACGCTTCCAGGCAATCACCAGGTCATCCAAAACGGAGCGGTAAATCTGGGTGGCGCGGCCAACGCCCCGGCGGGGCACATTCCGCTCCAGGCGCTCGACCAGGCGGTGGGCCTCGATCATGGTCGAAAGCCGGAACTCGCTATCCGAATCGAGCAGTTTGACCTGGCCGATCTCGCGCAGGTACAGCCGCACCGGGTCTTCCGAAAGTTCACTGGTCAGCGCCGGGCGCACCATTTCAAGGGCTTCGTCCGGGTCAAGCACGGCCGGATCGTCGAGCGCCAGATCGCTTTCCTCGACATCCGGGGTAAAGGCTTCAAGTTCGTCGGCGGGGGGCAAAGAAATATCTTTGGGCTTGGGCTTGCGTGGCATGTTCACTCCCGGCGGTACTCGCTCAAACGTTTGCGAGCCTGGTCAATGGCCTGCAAAACACGGGCATATTGCTGGGCGCTGCGGTTCAACTCGGCGGCCTGGGTTTCTTCAGCCAGGAAACGCAACTGGTTGACGCTTTCGCCCAAAACCATGCGGCGCATTTGCAGCACCTGGCGGGTCAATTCATCGAGCAGGCGGTCGTCAGCCCCCTTCGGGGCAGGTTGGGCGAGCAGTTCGGCGTGAGTTTCGCTTAGCTCTGCCACCAGCCGCGAATTGACAAAAGCGGTCGTGTCAGATTCATCCTGCTCAAGCGAGCGTTGCACGAGCAGCAAAATCGACTGGTAATCAGTATACTCGAAATCTGCGACACCCAACGCGCTTAACCCGGCTTCCTGCAAACGCCGGTCGAGGCGCGGCAACAGGTCGGGCCGGCGCAAAATGTGGCCCAGGCAGGCGGCTTCCATCTTGCGGAATGGGGAGACGGGCGCAGCAGCCGGGACTGGTGGCTGACCCTGGGCCGCATCCGGTCTTTGGCGCGGCGCGCGGCGGATCGTACCACCCGCAACCTTGACCCCGGTCAAGGTGCGTTCATCCACCTTCAGGCGGCGCGCCAGCATCTGCCGGTACGAATCGCGCTCGACCGGATTGGGCAAATCTTCGATCAGCGGCACAATCTGGGCGGCGATCTCGCCCTTGGTCTTCGGGTCGTTGATGTCGCGCTCCGCCACCAGGGTATCGAGCACATGCTCGACAATGGGCTTGGCGGCAGCAATCAGGCGCGCCCATTCAGCCGGTTCGCGGGCTACGATTTCATCCGGGTCGAGGTCATCGGGCATGGTCGCCACGCGCAAATCGGCTTGCAGGCGGGCTTCGTGACGCAGCAGCCCACGCGCATCGAAGCCGAGCACCTCTTCACGATCCATGGCTTCACGGGCGGCATCCAGCCCGCGCAGGACGGCTTTCTGCCCGGCCACGTCCGGGTCGAGGGCCAGGACGATTTTGCGGGTAAAGCGCTTCAACATGCGCAACTGGTCTTCGGTCAGGGCCGTGCCCATCGGCGAGACAACGTTCTCATAGCCCGCCTGGTGGACGGCAATCACATCCAGGTAGCCTTCGACAATCACCGCCTGGTCCGCCGCCCGGATCGGTTTGCGCGCCCGGTCGAGTCCGTACAGCAGGCGGCCTTTATCGAACAAGACGGTCTGGGGCGAGTTCATGAACTTGGGGATATCGTTCGGATCGAGAATACGCCCGCCGAAGCCGGTCATGCGCCCGTTCTCATCGCGGATCGGAATCATGATGCGGTGGCGGAACTTGTCGTAGTAGCCGCCATTGTCCCGTTCCGAGAGCAGGCCAACGTCGAAAATATCCTGTTCGCTATAGTGCTTGCCCTTGAAATAATTCAAGGTCGCATCCCAGGAATGCGGGGCATACCCCAGGCCAAACGCTTCGATGGTTTCCAGCGTCAGGTTGCGTTTCTCGCGCAGGTAGGTCAGGGCCACCTTGCCGGCCTCGGTGTTGAGCAACTGATGCCGGTAAAAAGTGACCGCATCTTCGAGCAGGTTGCGCAGTCGGGAATTTTCTTCCTTCTGCTCCGGCTTCTCCGGCTGGAGGCGTTCCAGCGTAACCCCGGCCTTTTCAGCCAGCCGCTGCAGGGCTTCCTTGAAATCGACGCCTTCCTTCTTCATCACGAATTTGAAGATATCGCCGCCCTCGTTGCATTCACCGAAGCAGCGCCAGGTTCCGCTCTCCGGCCAGACAACAAAAGCCGGTGTGCGCGTATTCTGGTGGAAGGGGCAGAACCCCGTATAGTTGCGTCCGGTGCGGCGCAATTTGACCCCGGTCTCAGCGGCCAGGTCGAGAATGTCGATACGGGATTTGATATCGTCGATAGAAGACATGGATTGAATTATAGACTCGCTTGGGATGCGATGCAACACGAAAAAAGCGCCAACGGCCCGCTATTTTCAATTATTCGGCAGCTACTTCACGCAAAACCTCGATCACCGTGCCATTCTTGAACTCGTACACAATCACCCCGCTGCCCTCCCAGCGGGTCACGGTCAGGATAATCTCAAGAACGCCATCCTGGTTCAGATCCAAAAAGGTGAGCAATTCATAGGTCAGCGGATAGCCGGCTTCGGCCAGGGCATTGTGATAAACATCGGCAGCCAGGGGCAGGGTCAGCACCTCATTGCCGCTGACCTTCCGAAGCAAAACAATTGAATAATCGCCCAACTCAACCAGCGGCGAAAGCGGATTTGGGGTCTTGAAATACGTGGCCGCGATAAAAACCTCATCAACCCCATCCCCTTCCAGGTCGACCCGCGCGATGCGCTGGATTTGCACGTTTGGTTCGGCCAAGCCCTGGGCCTGAAGCCAATCCCGGACCGCCTGGCGGTACAGGTCGGATGCAACATCCAGCTCCTGGATCGGGCGCGAAGTGACCCGCCAGCCCTGCGAAAAACCGAACAACAACGGCTGCGACTGCGAAAAATCCGAGCCGACATAGGTTGCGCCGTGATACGGTGGGCCGGCCTCCGTGGTCGCATCATAGGGATGGAAAATGCCCAGGTAGCCATCCGGTGTATAAAGGTCGTGCGGCTGACGAAAAGCCATGCGGGCAAAAGTGGCATCGTCATCCAGCCAGCTTCCGCCCAGGTAGCCGCCCAACAATTGGAAGCTGTAATAGCGATCAGCCCCGCCCTCGCGAAACAAGATCGGACTGAATGAAAGCAGCGGCGGCGCGCTGGTGACAGTCGCTGTAGGCTCAACGAGCGCCGGCAGGGCGGGTAAATCCGGCAGCGCGGTTTCCATAACAGCCGGGAAAGGAGTCTGGGACGGCGAAGGCGTTATCGTCACGGCTGGCGAGGCCTGTCCACAGGCCGACAGGGCCAAAATCAGCCCAAACATAAACAGGGTCGGGAAAATCTTCGGCATACAACCTCCCAGTGCGGGGCAAAAATCCCCGGTTGGATTTGATTATAGGCCAACTGGGCCAAAGTTGGGCAAATATTTCGTGTTATCCTACCAATAGGCTGATTGTCGAAAGCCTTAAATTGTTGTATAGTTGCACTTACCTTCACAATCGAACTATTTTCAAGGAGCAACCGATGGGAGCCATCGAATTCACCCGCAACTATACAGACTTAAGCAATAACCAGGGGTTCCAGTTCGAGTTCAACTGCAACCGCTGCGGCACAGGCTACCGCACCCGCTTCCAGCCCTCGGCGCTGGGCGTGGTTTCCGGCGCGCTGGATACGGCCAGCAGCCTGTTCGGCGGCGTTTTCGGCCAGGCCGCCAACCTGGGCGAGCGCGCCCGCTCGGCCACCTGGGAAAAAGCCCACGATGATGCTTTTACCAAGGCCATGGAAGAACTCAAACCCGATTTTATCCAGTGCCCGCGCTGTTCCACCTGGGTTTGTAAAAAAGCCTGCTGGAACACCAAAAAGGGATTGTGCAAGAGTTGCGCGCCCGACCTGGGCGTGGAGATGGCCGCCGCCCAGGCCAGCCGCACCGTAGAGGAAATCTGGGCCAACTCGCAGGTTGCCCAGGAAGACCGTTCGATGCTGACCGAGGAAAGCTGGCGGGCGGGCGTGAGCGCCTCCTGCCCGGCCTGTCATGCACCCCTGCAAACCAACGCCAAATTCTGTCCCGAGTGCGGGGCAAAGATCCAAACCAAGAAACATTGCACCGAATGCGGCGCGGAACTGGCCCCGAACGCCAAATTCTGCGCGGAGTGCGGGACAAAAAGCACGTAAACATCACAAGGGTAATGAACTCAAAAGACCGCGAAAAACTCGCGGTCTTTTCTTATCTTTTCTTCGGCTTCAGGCTGCAAATGGATTTTGTACAACTACCCCGTCATACTCTTGACCGTGCGCCAGGTCCTCCGACCAGAGAGTCTGGCAGCCGGTTTGCCGGGCAGAGCGAATCACCATGGAATCCCAAAAGGAGATCTGGTAGCGAACGCTCAGGTCAATGGCAGCCAGGATATCCATCGGTTGGGGCGAAAAAACTGTCCAGTGTGACAGGGTTTGAATGGCTCGCTTGGCCTGTTCGACAGAAAGGGGTTGGCTGGCCTTGCAAGTGACATTGACATAAAACTCTTGCAAAACCTGCGTACTCAAACAACCGGTTTTGTTTTTCCAAAGTTGTTCCATGAACTGTTTGGCCACTGCATGTTTTAGCCCTGCGCCAGCATCATAAGCATAAATCAGCACATTGGTATCTACAAACTGCGGTTCAGTAACGTCGATCATGGATTTCGTCCCGGCTGGCAGGTTTTTCAAAGCCAAGCACAAGCCCCGCGTTCATCATCTCAAGGGCGCTTTCCATCGCTTTGTTATAAGATTCATCTTCGCTGGCGAGTTTTTCCATGGCCTCAGTCATCAACTTTGAAATCGATGTTTCACGTTTGGCCGCCACCAGCTTAATCTTGCGCAGGGTGCTTTTGGGTAACGAAAGAGTAATATTTTGCATTTCCATGGGTCAGGTCTCCACGCGTTTAAGTGTAGCACGAAAATGCGTGAGAAACAATTAGGGGCGACGCGCTGCTTCGCCCCTACAGAAAAATCCAAATCTTTAAAACCCTTCGAGCTTGCTCAAATCGGCAATCCCGGCAGACAAATTGGCAACTTGCCCCACCAAAGCCAGGCGGTTCTGCTTGATGGTTTCATCCTTGTCCATCACCAGCACTTTGTCGAAGAAGGCGGTAATGGCGGGAATCAGTTTTTCGACCGTTTCGAGCAATTCATTTACTGAATGCGGGGTGGAGGATGCAGAATGCAGAATGGCCTCATGCAAGGCTTTTTCTGCCGGCTCAAGCAATTTCGCAGCGTTCACTTGCGACCTGACACCTGACACCTTTTCACTGCGCACAATTCTGACACAGCGCGCATACCCATCCAGGATCGGCGTCCAGTCGGAACGTTTGACCCATTCACCTAGTTCTTTCACGGCTTGGGCGGATGCAGCCGGATTGTGGGATTGGGCCGCCAAAACGGCCTCGACTACATCGTAGCGGAAGCCCGTTTCAGTCAGCAGGACGCGCATGCGACCCGTCAGGAACTCCAGCACCTGGGCCTTGACCTCGGCTGAAACGGGAATCGGCTGCGTCTCGGCAGATTTCTCGACGGCGGCGCGCAGGTCGAAATCGAGATTGTGTTCGATCAACGGCTGGACCGTCCCAATGGCGGCGCGGCGCAGGCCGAAGGGGTCTTTCGCCCCGGTCGGGGCCAGCCCGGCGGCGAACAAGCCGACGAGAGAGTCGATTCTGTCGGCCAAGGCTACCACCACCCCGATCTTGCTCTGCGGAACAGGCTGGTACTGCTCGCCAATCGCCAGCGCCACTTCGGCTTTTTCATTGCTGCGCAGGGCATATTCACGCCCGATGATACCTTGCAGCGAGGTCATTTCGGTGACCATCTGGGTGGTCAGGTCAGCCTTGGCCAGGAAGGTGGCGCGTTGAACCTGGGACTGTTGAACGCTGTCCAACTTGAGCATTTCGGCGATTTTTTCGGCCAGCTTGAGCATCCGCTCTGATTTATCGAGATACGAGCCAAGTTTGGTCTGGAAGGTGAGCGTTTTCAGCCCATCGCGGTAATGTTCGAGCGGGAATCTGACATCTTCGCGGACAAAGAAGTTGGCATCGGCAAAGCGCGCACCCAAAACGTGTTCGTTACCCTCACGGACGATGTCGAGATGTTCCGCGTCGCCATTGCGGATGGCGATGAAATGGGGGAGTAGGGGCGCAGCATGCTGCGCCCCTACGGTGCGGACGGGGAAATATCGCTGGTGCTTCTTCATCGTGCCAATCAGCACATCGCGGGGCAGGCCGAGAAAATCGGGATTGAACCCGCCCAGGACGGCGGTCGGCTTTTCGATCAGGTTGGCAACCTCGCCGAGCAGCCCCTCTTCGATAATCGCCTCGCCGCCGACCGATGCGGCAGCCTTTTTGACCATCTCGACGATGGCAGCTTTGCGCTCTTCGATGTCGAGCACAATCCCAGCCTGGCGAATGGCATCGAAATAAGAATCAGCCGAGGCAATGGCGATTTCAGGAGAGTCGTAAGGGCGCAGTCCGCGCGAGGTGTTGCCAGCAGTTACACCAGCGTATTCGAACGGGATGACCTGTCCGCCAAGCAGGGCAACGAACCAGCGGATTGGGCGGCTGAAAGCCACCCCGGAAGCGTTCCAGCGCATGGTTTTGACGAAGCTGATGCCGGCCACCCATTTGGGCAGGGCTTCGGCCAGCACTTCGGAGGTCGGGCGGCCCTTGGATGCAACCACGGCGGTCACATATTTGCCGCCGTCGATTTCCTTAATTTGCAAATCTTCGACATTGATGCCGTTCTTTTTGGCAAAACCCTGGGCTGCCGGTGTGTAGGACAAGATATTATCTTGCCCCACAATGATTGCCCGGTCAGCGGGCGGCCCCTTAACCAGTTCTTCACGGTCGGGCTGCGAGGGGGCCAGATTCTCTATCAAAACGGCCAACCGGCGCGGGGTGGCGTGAACCGTCACGGGACCATGTTCGAGGCGCAGATCCGCCAGCCAGGCCGGGACTTTTTCCCGAAGCTGGGCAAGCGCCGAATCCACATCCGCCGCGGGCAGTTCTTCGACGCCAATTTCAAGGATGAAAGATGAAGGATGAAGGATGATTTGCGGCGAGAAGGTTTTGGTTTCATCCTTCTGCCTTCCGCCTTCATCCTTCAACAGTGGATACTCCAACTCTTTGCGTTGCTCCAGGTATGCCAGCGCCACACGCCGGGCCAGGTCGCGCATTTTGCCGAAGCTGGCCTGGCGCTCGGTCAGGCTGACCGCGCCGCGCGCATCGAGAATGTTGAAGGTATGCGAGGATTTCAAAACGTAATCGTGGGCCGGCAGGACAAGTCCCTGGGCGAGGCAAGCTTCGCTCTCGGCCAGGTAGAGTTCGTACATCTGGCGGGCGCGGGCCACATCGGCAACTTCGTAATAGTATTTGGAATGCTCAAACTCTTCGCGGCGGCGGACTTCGCCATAGCTGACGCCCTCGGCCCAGGGTTCGCCCCAGATGCCTTTGGCGTTGTTGAGCGCAATCAGGATGCGGTCGAGGCCGTAGGTGATTTCAACCGCGACCGGGTCGAGGGCCACGCCGCCAACCTGCTGGAAGTAGGTGAATTGGGTGATTTCCTGGCCGTCGAGCCAGACTTCCCAGCCCAGGCCCCAGGCCGAGATGGCCGGCTGTTCCCAGTTGTCTTCGACAAAGCGGATGTCGTGTTGACGTGGGTCGATGCCAATTGCTTTGAGCGAATCGAGATAGAGTTCCTGGGGATTGCCGGTATCGGGTTTGAGTATGACCTGGTACTGGTAGTGCATTTGCAGGCGGTTGGGATTTTCGCCATAGCGGCCATCGTCCGGGCGGACGGAGGGTTCAACGTAAGCGACGCTCCACGGCTCGGGGCCGAGCACACGCAAAAAGGTGGCCGGGTTCATCGTCCCCGCGCCGACCTGGGTGTAGTAAGGCTGCCAGATCAGGCATCCGCGCGAGGCCCAGTATTCTTGCAGTTTGATAATGATGGATTGAAAAGTGTATTTTTCAGTCATTTTGAATACTTCGCCTTTGCTCAGTACAGGTTTTCGATCTATGATTTTAGGGTGGGGATGATTGCTGGGGGAAGATTATACCGTGAAAAAGAAAACGCCCGCTCGGGTAAAGCGGGCGCTTACAACTATCTTTTGATTTCACATCAAATAATAAATGTTATCGCAAATTCCAAACTTGCTGAATTGCTGTATAGCGAAAACTTTGAGGAGGGTAAAAACCATCAAAATCCCTTTGCAAGTCCGATAAATGAATTGGTTTTGGTAAAAGCCATACGTCATTGATAAAAATTGCTACACCTTTTTCTGATCCGTGGTAATACCTATGAAAATCATCATAACTTATACCAGCATGGTCTTTTACACTTTCCCATAACGCCAACACTGGCTTTTCCTCAACTGATGCAACAGAGAAAGCCCCAACTAAAGATTTTATAGGTGCTGAAACATATACAAAAATTAAACTACCCGCTTTAATAAGTTTGGGCTTAATTCGGCGAAGCTCAACTGTTTTTGTTCGATTAAATATTTTTTCAGCATATAACGGACGAATTGACATCAAAATAGCGGGGTTTGTCATTATATTATTCCATCATACCCAATGAATATAATTGTAAAAAGCGATCATTATTTATTAAGAGTGGACTTACAGCGTTATTAAAATTTTTGCCATCAGATTTCCAAATAAACTGCAAATATGATAAATGAATTGGATGTTTAAAGATTTCCGTTCTAGAAAACTTAAACGCCATGATATCTTTATCCAAATCTTTATTTGCAACACCATTATACACATCAAGCCACTTATAAATTCCGAGCTTTTTATATTTAGAAAAAAGCTGTTTAGGTTTTCCAATTTCTACATCATCTAAGTAAGAACACGCCTTTATAAACATTGAACCTTGATATCGTTTTTTGCCTTGACTAACATACCAAAGCACCCGTCCAGGCGCAGATAAAACTTTAGGAGAGCTTTTTCTGTAATAAACATTTTCGGCATTAAGAATTAGAGCAGGTTCACCACCAAACAGATCTTGTGATGCAATATCCACATCGAATAAATGCATAGCCCACTCAGGCCTAATCGGCACAATAAAACACGGCAAATCAAGGTCTTCGATTTTTAGCGGCCATAGGTTTTTCTCAATTTCTAATAAAGTTGATTTGCTCGGCGTTTCCGGAATATTTAGCGCGAAGTTGTTGAGCGGACTTCTCGCATAATCCGGCCAATTATGGCTAGATAATTGCTTAACAATCTCATAACTCGGAAGAACTTTAGATAAAGTTGCCTTAAACCACCCATCTTTAATTTTTATAAATCCATTATCCTGAAGGGCAAAAATTACAGTTGCTGGCAAGTGGGCATCAATGACCTTTATTAAGTTTCTCTTCTCTGAAGATGCGGTTAACACAACGTTATTGACCAAATATTTTGCTACATACTGACATATTTTTGCTTTCCCCACTCTAAAAATAGGAACTATGATCTCTCCATCCAATTGCCTTGAATAAGAAATCAAACCATGTTCCACTCCTTGGGCATCCATTACCATAAAGGTTTCTATAGTAGAGGCATTACCCAATGTTAATTGGATGGTTTTTCGAAATGCACCTTTAGTTTCTTCTTGATCACACAAAAATTTTTCTATCAGCTTTTCACTCTGTTGACTATGAACTCTCTCTATGCGAAGCTGTGAACCAGCCAATCGAGATGGAATATATTCATCACCTCTCAAGAGTTCATCCTGCATCAAAATCAAATCGGATGGGCGCAATATTTGAATACCAAATTTTTCAAAAACATCATCAGCTCGGCCAAGCATAGGGCCATCACGTGTTACAAAAAATGGAATCTCGTCAGCAATGGCATAAGCCAATTGACGCAAATCTGATTCATCACTCTGAGACAAAGATGCTGGAAATATAGGTTTTAATCGCTCTTGAATTTCTCGAAAATTGTTATGTGAAGATTTTGAATTCACAATACTAAAAGAACCGAAAAACTTTCTTGCAGCTTTTCTCGCGTTTATATCCTTATTTCTATTTATTTCATTCAGCATTTCAGGGGTAACATGTAAATCAATATCCAACCAAGGCTCAAGCAATGGCAACGATTCTTCACTAGCAGGCATTTCAGGGTTTTGAATCTGGTAAAAAATATTTGCATCAATAACCACTCTTACTTTCAAATTCTCGTATTGGTTAGCAGTATATGAAAAAAGAGAAGTATGTTCATACTCAAATTTCCATATTGTCAGCTTGGTGCTTTTTTTACCACGACCATCCATCTCACCAACAGCAATAAATCCCAATTTGGGCCATAATTTATTTGCAGAATAATCCACCCGACAGCGAACTCGAACTCCCAAATAGCCGTCCTGGGTTAATTCTTTCAACATCTCAAACAACAGCTTGGGTATACCCATTCCTCGCCACGGCACATCAATACATAAATGAACTATTGAAACCAACATTTTTTGGCGAGAGAGGCTGTAAAGCAAATATCCTATTAATTTCCCCGCATCTTTGCTTACAGCAACAATTATTCTCTTTTTGCTTGCACTTTCATGATACGCATCTTTTGGAAACAAACCCAATGTATTTTTGTTTGCATCACCCAATGCAATAACATCTTTTAGAAGTTTAGAATTATGATCAATTTGGAATATTTCAATATCCATAGTTTATTCCTGCACAACCCAAGTATTAAAAATGCAAATTAAAAATCACCGAATTAACTCATTCATCAACAAGAGCACGATTAAGAAAATTATACAGCCAAACATTTTTTTACACCGCCCGCAACCGAAACCTGATCGATACCGTATAATCATTCATACACAAGGAGTATCGGTATGCCTAAATTTTATCGACACAGACACTTCAACAGACAGCCGGGACAAGTCAAGGCCCTGAGCGGCGCAATCTGGTTAATCGGGATCGGGGTGCTGATGATGACCGGCGACTGGTGGCCGGGAATCCTGTTCCTGGTCGGCTTGAGCATGATCATCGAAACGGTTTTCCGCGCCGGCAAGTTCGCGCCTGAGATTGAAAACGACGAGGCGCCGTTCCAGCCTGCGCCGACGCCGCGCCCGATGGAAAACACCCCAACAGCGGTTCCCAACCCGACAGAGTCGATCCCGGCGGTGTACAACTACCGCAGCGACCTGCTACCCGGCAACTGTCCGCGCTGCGGCGGGCCGACGCGCAGCGCGGAAGTCAAATGGCTCAGCAGCCGCTCCGCCAATTGCGCTTATTGCGGCTCAGCCTTGCCGATGAAACGAGAATAGATTTTTTGCACGAATCCTGCCCGCACAGAGTTCAACAAACGCCCTTCGACTACGGGCTGCGCGAACCACTCCGCCCTCCGCGTAGGGAGTGACAAATCATGTAAAACAAAAGCGCCGCACAGATTGTGCGGCGCTCATGATTCTAAAGGGCAAGCATTTTAGCCGAATTTGTAGGAAACACCGTAGCCGCCGCGCGGCAGCTTCCAGAAAACGTTCTTGGGCGGGCACATCACCCGGCAGGTGCCGCACTCGACGCAGCTCTGAAAAGCGATCTGGACGGTGCCGCCATCCTGGGTGCGATACGCGCCGACGGGGCAGAACTTCAAACAGGGTTTGTCTTTGCAATTGATGCACACCTGGGGGTCGATAATTTTCAGGTGGGCCTCGTGCTCATCGGCAAAGTATTTGAGCGACATGAGGATGTCGTCAATATAGACCTCTGGCAGGTCATTCTTTGGGGAAACCTTGGTAGTAGTCATCAGATTCTGCCTTTCGTTTAGATACCCATAATGGTTCTGCCGAAAGCAATCATGTCACCGGCAACTTTCAGCAGCGGACGACGGTCGGTAAGCGCTTTGAAAATGTCACTATAAAGTTTTTTCTTGGGCTTGCCAAAACCGGTGAAGAACATGCCAAGCGCGTCATTGAGGAAGTTGGGATAAACATCCATAAATTCGGGATGGTTTTTCAAGAAGCGCGACATGTTGCGATATTGGTGCAAATCTTTGAGCACAAAAGTGTTCTCAAGGCGGGTGCGATACGCCGAAAGGGCGCTGGCCGAGAAATCGCCTTTCTTGTGGGCCTCGACGGCGGTCTCACCGGCAGCCTTGCCGGCGGTGATGGCCATGTTGGTGCCTTCCCAGTGCATGGCATTGACCATCGAAGCGGCATCCCCGGCGACGAGCGCGCCGTCGGTGTACAGCTTGGGCATGGTGCTCCAGCCGCCTTCGGGGATCAAATGCGCGCCATATTCCATCAACTGTCCGCCGGCAATCAGCGGGGCAATCATGGGATGGTTGAGGTAGCGCTGCAAAAGTTCGTAGGGCTTGATCTGGGCTTCGGCCAGGGCATCCAGGGTGACGCCAACACCGACCGAGATTGAGTCATTGCCGGTGTAGAGGAAACCGAGACCGGGCAGACCCATCGAAATATCGCCGACGACCGAGATCGCCAGGCCTTTGTCCGCGCCAGTCAGGCCGAAGCGGTTGTTGATGGTTTCGCCGGGGATCGAAATCAACTGCTTGACCGCCAGGGCAGTGGAATGCCCGTGGAAATCGTGCTGGATCAATCCCAACTTCTGGGTCAACAGGTTGTTGACGCCTTCGCAAATAATCACAATCGGGGCGTAGATTTCGCCATCCGGGCGGTCAGTGACAACACCGACCACTTTTTCGTTTTCGCGGATGAAATCGACCACCACGGTCTTGTTGATGATGAAGACGCCTTCCTTTTTGGCCTGTTCAGCCCACCAGGCGTCGAACTTGGCGCGCTGGGCGACGAAAGCGTCAATTGGGTCGCTGTTGACCTTGCCGCCCTGGACGGTGGCGCGCACCATGCCGTCTTTCGACAGGAACCAGAAGCCGGTCTCGGTCACGGGCCGCTCCAACGGCGGTTTGCGGTCGAAGAAATCGGGATAAATATCAACCAGCGAGTGGGTGTAGAGTGCGCCGCCGAAGTAGTTCTTACTGCCGGGGGTTTGTCCGCGTTCGATCACGGCCACCTTCAAGCCGCCGCGCGCAGCCATGACGGCTGCGGTCGAACCTGCCAGCCCGGCCCCGACAACGATGACATCAAAACTGAGTTTTTCTTTGTTAGACATGTTTTGCCTCTTTGCGCGCCCGGATTTCCTTGATCATAGCCGGAATAACTTCGTACAGGTCGCCGACAATGCCCATCGTGGCAACATCAAAAATCGGGGCGTTCGGGTCGCGGTTAATCGCCAGGATGAAATCAGATTCCTGCATCCCGACCTTGTGCTGGATGGCGCCGGAGATACCGGCGGCAATGTACAGTTTGGGACGCACGGTTTTGCCGGTCTGGCCGACCTGGTGCTCGTACCCAATCCAGTGGGCATCCACGCAGGCACGGCTGGAACCGACCACGCCGCCCAACTCGTCGGCCAGTTCTTTGATCAGTTCAAAACCTTTGGCCCCGCCCAGGCCGCGTCCGCCGGCAACGATAATGTCGGCATATTCGATATTGACGGTGGAGGCCTTGTCGGTCAGGAATTCGACGATCTCGGCGTTGATCATTTCGGGCGTAATGACGATATCCTCACGCACGATAGCGCCCTTCGGATCGGCCAGCCGCTCGGGCATCGAGAAAACGCGCGGGCGGACGGTCGCCATCTGCGGGCGGTGGTTGCGGCACAGGATGGTGGCAATGACGTTACCGCCGAAGGCCGGACGGGTCGCCATGAGCAATTTTTTCTCGCCCTCTTTCGGGGAGCCCATCGCCAGGTGGGTCGTATCCGCGGTCAAGCCGGTGCCGATGCTGGTGGCAACCGCCCCGGCCAGGTCACGCCCGAGGGTGGTCGCGCCGACCAGCATCACTTCCGGCGCATATTTCCTGACCAGTGTGGTCAGCACGGTGGTATAGGGTTTGTTGAGATAATGCTTGACGGCCGGGTCGTCGATGTAATAAACGGTATCGGCGCCATAGTTCAGCGCTTCGCGGGCAATGCCTTCCACGTTGTGACCGACCAACACGCCCTCAACCAGGGCCGTATCGCCGGATTTTTCCAATTCATCCTTAATTTCATCCGCCAGGCGGCGCGCCACACCCAACAATTCCCACGAAACCTGGTGGGCTTTGCCTTCTTCCTGTTCGATATAAACCCAAAAACGCCTTGTCATTTTGACACTCCTAACAGTGATGCCATGCCCTCGACAGTCAAAATCTTGTCGAACGCCGTTTTGACAGCCCCTTCCACGCCTGCTTCAGCCGTTTTGATCACTTCGCCGGCTTTGTGCTTCTCGGGTGTGCCAGTCTTGAAGACCGTTGTCGGCGAACCCTTCAGGCCAAGTTGGGCCGGGTCAAAAGTGATCGGCCCTTCGGTGGTCCACAATTCCGGTTCGTAGCGCAGGGAGTAAACCAGATCGGGCAGGGAGGCGTAGGGGATGTCGGCAATCTCTTTTTCGCAGGTCATCGCCGCGGGCAGCGAAGCCCGGATGACTTCATTGCGGCTTTCAGTTTTGCGCTCGATCACCACCGTGCGCTTTTCGAGATCAACCTCGTGGATTTTGACCGCGTAGCTGACGACCGGCAGATCAAGACGCACAGCGACGCCCGGTCCCACCTGAGCGGTGTCGCCGTCGATGGCCTGTTTACCGAAGAAGACCAGGTCAATCGGGTCTTCGGCATGGATGGATTTGATAACCTCGGTCAGGACGTAGGAAGTTGCCCAGGTATCGGCGCCAGCAAACTTGCGGTCGGTGATCAGGATGGCCCGGTCAGCACCCATCTCAATACACTCGCGCAGCGAGGTGACAGCAGAGGGCGGACCCATCGTAATGATGGTGACCTTGCCATTGAGCTTGCGCTTCCATTCCACGGCAGCGGCGACAGCATGGGCATCATACGGATTCAAAATCGTAGGGACGCCCTGCCGGATAAGATTATTGGTTTCCGGGTCAATACGAATATTGGTTGTATCGGGAACCTGTTTGATACTGACTAGTGCATGGAACACAGGGAACTCCTTCATCTACCACAAAGTGGTTCTGATAGTTTTCTTATTCACTACCATTATAATCTTGACCGTATTCTATACTTTCGTGAAACGGGGTCAAAGTGAGAAATGACACATTTCTAGTGATATTTGTCATACTTCAGACCTACAAACGTCATATGCCCTATGTTATACTTTGTTCGTTTAGTCACGAACCCGGAGACGCTCATGTTACTTGAATATGCCGCGATTGCGACAATGATTCTGGTCACCACCCTGGTGGCTGTGATTGCGATTGTGCTTGGCGGATTGTTCGGCCCCAAACGCCCAACAGCCAAAAAGATGATGCCTTACGAATCAGGGATGACCCCCATCGGGCCAGGGACGCGCCGCATCCCGGTCCGTTTTTACCTGATTGCAGTTCTCTTCATATTATTCGACATCGAAGTGGTTTTCTTCCTGCCCTGGGCGATTGCCTTCCGCGACCTGGGCTGGTACGGTTTCTGGGTAATGGTGGTTTTCAATATCCCGATCCTTATTGGTTTCATTTATGAGTGGAAAAAAGGAGGCCTGGAATGGGAATAGAACAAAAGCTGGGCAATATGGGGGTTGTTACCGTTAAATTGGAAGAACTTGTCAACTGGAGCCGCACAAACGCCATGTGGCCAATGTTGTTTGGCCTGGCCTGCTGCGCAATTGAGATGATGTCGGCCCAATCTTCGGATCACGATATGAGCCGCTTTGGGATGGAATTGATGCGCGCCAGCCCGCGCCAAAGTGACCTGATGATTGTGGCCGGGCGCACAACCCGCAAAATGGCCCCGGTCGTCCGCCGCCTGTACGACCAGATGCCCGATCCAAAGTGGGTGATTGCCATGGGCGATTGCGCTTCCTGCGGCGGCGTTTTCAACAACTATGCGGTGGTGCAGGGTGTCGATGAAGTTGTCCCGGTGGATGTTTATGTGGCCGGCTGTCCGCCGCGCCCTGAAGCGCTGATTCACGGCATCATTACCCTGCACGAGAAAATCCGCGGCGAAAAGATTAAAGATTGGGCCTGAGCATGAGCGAAGTCTTGCAAAAATATCACCAACAATTGCTGGAAACCTTCGGCGGCTCGACCAGCGAACATGCCGGGGAAGTGACCGTCATCCTGCCAGTTGAAAAAATTCAGGAAGCCGCGCACCTGATACACACACAACTGGGCTTCGATTACCTGGTCTGTGTGACCGCGGTTGACTACTGGCCGGAAGAAAATCCGCGCTTTCATGTGGTTTATATTTTCCGCTCCCACAGCCAAAAACTGACCCTGCATGTGCGCGTTCCTGTCCCGGGCATCAATCCTTCGGTATTAAGCCTGACGCCCGTTTATCGCAACGCCAACTGGCAGGAGCGCGAAGTGTACGATATGTTCGGCATCAAGTTTGAGGGCCATCCTGACCCGCGCCGTATCTTAATGCCCGCCGATTGGGTCGGACATCCGCAGCGCAAGGATTATCCGCTCGGCTATGAAGAGCCGCAGTACTCCTTCAACTTCGATGAAATCAAGGCGCGCAAGCCCGCCCCCAAGGAATAGTCGCCGATGTCTCAGATTCAAGAAGTTTCCCTCGACGAACTCCGTCACCTATTCTCAGAACGCGCCCTGACCGGCGAGACCATGCTCTTGAACATGGGCCCGCAGCACCCATCCACGCATGGCGTCTTGCGTTTGTTGCTCGAACTGGACGGTGAAACCGTTGTCAACTGCGTGCCGGATATCGGTTTCCTGCATACCGGCATCGAGAAAAACATGGAAGCCAAAACCTACCAGAAGGCCGAGGTGATGACCGACCGCATGGATTATATGAACACGGTCGGCAATAACTTCACCTACTGTCTGGCGGTGGAAAAACTGGTCGGGTTGGATGTGCCGCCGCGCGCCCAGGCCATTCGCGTCATCCTGGCCGAATTGACCCGCATCCAGTCACACCTGGCCTGGCTGGGTTCGGCTGCGCTGGATGTGGCGGCCATGTCGGTCTTCCTGTATTGCTTCCGCGAGCGCGAAGACATCCTCGATATTATGGAACTGGTCTCGGGTCAGCGCATGATGACCACCTACATCCGCCCCGGCGGCGTCTGGCGCGATGTGCCGGTCGAGTTCGAGGCGGCGGTGCGCAATTTCTTAAAAATCATCCCCAAACGCATCGATGAGTATGAAGCCCTGCTGACCAAAAATCCGCTCTTCCTCGACCGTACCCTGGGGATTGGCGTAATTTCCGGCAAGGAAGCCATCAACTGGGGCCTGACCGGCGCCACCCTGCGCGCTTCCGGCCCGGATTACGATGTGCGCAAATTCGAGCCATATTCCGGCTACGAGCAGTACGATTTCGACGTCCCGACCCGCACCGAGGGCGATGTTTACGCCCGCTACATCCTGCACATCGAAGAGATGCGCCAGTCGATCCGCATCATCCAGCAGGCGCTGGACAAGATGCCGCTTGGCCCGGTTCGCTCGAACAACTATAAATTTGTCCCGCCGCCGCGCTCGGATATCGGCACCAGCATGGAGGCCCTGATTCACCACTTCAAATTGTGGACGGAGGGCTTCAACGCCCCGAAAGGATCGGCCTACGCTGCGACCGAATCGCCGCGCGGTGAGTTGGGCTGTTTCCTCGAAGGTGACGGCGGCCCCAAGCCCTATCGCGTTCACTTCCGCGCCCCGTCTTTCGACAACCTGCAAGTCCTGCCGCGCCTGTCCCAGGGCCATTTCGTGGCCGACCTGGTGGCAATTATCGCTTCGGTGGATATTGTCTTGGGCGATATTGACCGCTAGGCAGTGAGCAATAATCAGTAACCAAGCCCTGAGCGGAGGGCATAGCCCGTCGTCGAAGGGTGGTGCTGGCAATAAGTGCCCTTCGACAGGCTCAGAGGCGCAGTTCCGCTCAGGATGTAGAGAACCGAATATAAATGTAAAAAAGCCATCGGAGAATCCATGCTGGCAGAAAAATATCAAGAAGAAATCAAGGCGATTTTCGCCAAATATCCCGTCAAACGCTCGGCGGTCATGCCGTTGCTTTACCTCGCCCAGCGCGAGGCTGGCTACATCCAGAAAGAATCCATGCAGGAAATTGCCTCCATGCTCGAACTGGATGTGACCGAAGTGGCGGCGATTGTCGGCTTTTACACCATGTACCACGATGAAAAAGCCGGCAAGTACCGCATGCAAGTCTGCACCGATCTGCCCTGTGCCCTGCGCGGCGCGGACAAATTTATGGAAAGCCTGTGTGAGAACATCGGCATCAAAGTCGGCGAGACTACGCCCGATGGGCTGATTACGCTCGAGGAAGTCAAATGCCTGGGCGGCTGCGACCGCGCTCCACTGTTCCAAATCCAGGCGGGCGACCAGGTTGCCTTCCACGAGAACATGACCGTCGATAAGACGATGGAATTGGTGGAAGCATTACGCAAGGCACAGGAATAGAAACCTTATGGCCCATATCCTTCTGCGTCATCGGGATATTCCCGACCTGAAAAATATCGAAGTCTATAAAAAGAACGGTGGGTTTGAGTCGCTCAAAAAAGCCGTAACCACGATGCAGCCCAAACAGGTGGTCGAGGAAGTTAAAGCCTCCGGTCTGCGCGGACGCGGCGGCGCGGGCTTCCCGACCGGCGTCAAGTGGTCGTTCCTGCCCGATACCATCTGGCCGCATTATGTCGTTTGCAACGCCGATGAGTCGGAGCCGGGCACCTTCAAAGATCGCGAAATCATGGAGGGCAACCCCTACCAATTCCTGGAGGGCGTGGCAATTTCATGCTTCGCTGTCGGCGCGACGGAAGGTTACATCTACATTCGCGGCGAGTATTACCCGATTGCAAAACAAATCGAAGCCTGTATCGCCGAAATGGAAAAGCAGGGTTATCTCGGCGATAAACTTTTTGGTACTGAGACCTCCCTGCGCCTGAAAACGCACCTCGGCGCGGGCGCTTACATCTGCGGCGAGGAAACCGCTCTGCTCGAATCGCTCGAAGGCAAACGCGGACAGCCGCGCCTGCGTCCGCCTTTCCCGGCGGTGGTCGGCTTGTATGGCAAACCGACGGTTATCAACAACGTCGAGACGCTGACCAACCTGCCCTACATCATCGAGCATGGCGCGGCGGGATTGCGCCAGTTTGGCACCGAAAAAAGCCCCGGCGTTAAGATTTTCTCGCTTTCGGGCAATATTGAACGCCCCGGCAACTACGAACTGCCGCTCGGCACCACCTTCCGCGAGTTGATTTTTACTCACGGTGGCGGCATCCCCAACGGACGCAAAATCCGCGCCATTATGCCAGCCGGAGCCTCCTCGTCCATTATCCGCGTCGATGACGAGTCTTTTGATCGGGTCATGGACACGCCAATGGATTATGAAAGCGTTCAGGGTGTTGGCTCGATGCTCGGTTCGGCCTCGGTCATCATCATCGATGACAGCCACAGCATGGACTGGGTCATCAACAAGACCATTGACTTTTTCAAGCACGAATCCTGCGGCAAATGCACCCCCTGCCGCGATGGCAATTACTGGATGAAACACCTGACGGCGCGCATCCACAACGGCAATGCCAGCGCTGGTGACGTGAAACTGCTCGACAGTGTCGCAGCCCAGGTTTACGGCAAATGCCTGTGCGCGCTGGGCGACTTCTCGACCATGGCCGTCCGTTCGGCGATTGAGCGTTTCCCGGAAGATTTTGAGAAAAAAATAAATGGAAATTTCTAGGTTTGATATTGATTTTGTCGAGCGTACAAGAAACATTCTTTTAGATTACGCTGACCAATATGATATGAGCATAGTTATCAACTGTACTTTAGGATTGATCATACTGCCATACGAAAAGACAAAAAACAAACCGAGTTCTTTGTGGTTGACAGAAATTGACAAAATATCAAATTTGCCGTCTTTTGAGTTGAAAATATTTGAGCCAATTAAAAGCATTGACAGCCAAACAGGTGAAATAATTCGCTATCCCAGAAAAACGCTAAAAGTATTGTTACAAAAAATGCGAAATGGTTTGGCCCATCAAGATATTGAGCCAAAAAATAAAGATGGAAAATTTAGTGGTGTCATAATAAGGAATTATTTTGATGACAAACGAGTTCATAAAGATTTAGAAATTCATTTTGACAAGAATGCATTAAGAGAGTTTGCTTTATTTATTGCTGATGAGTATTTGAAGAAATTTAATAAGAGTGGTTTATAAACAAAAAAATCTGCGCTCTCCGCGTACTCGGCGGTAAACCGTAATCGGAGCATTATGGCAAAAATGGTAAACCTGAAAATCAACGGAAAACCCGTCAGCGTTCCCGAAGGCACGCTGATTGTCAACGCCGCCAAAACGGTGGATATCGACATCCCGGTTTTTTGCTATCACCCCAAGATGGAACCGGTCGGCATGTGCCGCCAGTGTCTGGTCGAAATTGGCCGCCCGATGATCGACCGCGCCAGCGGCCAGCCTGTGCTCGATGAAAACGGCCAGCCCAAACTGCAATTTGGCCCCAAACTCGAAACATCCTGCACCACCCCGGTTTCGGAGGGCATGTTCGTCATCACCGACAGCGAAAAAGCCCAGGCCGGGCAAAAGGAAATCCTTGAACTGCTGCTCACCTCGCACCCGCTCGATTGCCCGGTCTGTGACAAGGGCGGCGAATGCCCGCTGCAAAACCTGACGATGAAATTCGGCCCGAAAGAAAGCCGTTTCATCTTTGACCAAAAACATCACGGCGAAAAACACGTCCCGCTCGGCGACCTGATTTTCCTCGACCGCGAACGCTGCATCCAGTGCGCGCGCTGCATCCGCTTCCAGGGCGATATCGCCGGTGAACCGGTGCTCGGTTTCTACCAGCGCGGACGCCACACCGATATCGTCACCCACTCCGAGCCCGGCTTCGATTCGGTCTTCAGTGGCAACACCACCGATATCTGCCCGGTTGGCGCGCTGACCACCGCCGATTTCCGCTTCGGCGCGCGTCCCTGGGAATTGAAACAGGCCGCCTCGGTCTGTTCGCAGTGCCCGGTCGGCTGCAACCTCACTTTCAACGTGCGGCGCGAGGCCAAAGCCGGCGGCGGATATGTCATCAAACGCGCCATGCCGCGCCAGAACGAGCAGGTCAATGAGATTTGGATGTGCGACAAAGGCCGTTTTGCCGGATACCAGTACACCGAAGCGGATGCGCGCCTGAAGCTGGATGCCGAATCTCTCGACTCGGCCCTCAGCCTGGCCGCCGCGAAACTGGCCGAAGCCCAGGCCGATACGGTCATCCTGGCTGGCGGGCGACTCAGCAACGAAGATTTCTACAATCTCAAGCTATTTGCCGCCGAACTCGGCGCGAAAGCCTATCTCTACAGCCAGCACGGCGGCGGGGAATACACCAGCGCCTATGGGTTGACCGCTGGCTCGAACCTGGGCGATCTGGGAGCGGGCGATACCGTTTTGGTAGTCGCCTCCGACCTGTATAACGAAGCTCCCATCTGGCACTTGCGCCTGAAAGCCGCCGCCCAGCGCGGCGCAACCCTGATTGTCGCCAATGCCCGCGCCACCAAGCTGGATGAATTTGCAAGTTTTGTGGTTCGCTATGCGTATGGCGATGAAGTCGAGACGGTCAAAGGATTGCCTGCCAAAGAAAAAATCGGCGAGGCGATTAAAAGCGCCAAAAATCTGGTCGTTTTCTACGGCGCGGATGGTTTGGGGCTGGCGGGTACTTCTGCCCTGGCCGCAGCCTGCGCCGATTTATTGAAAGAACGCACTTCGGCTCCGCTCAGTGCGAATAACGGCTTAATCGGTGTCTGGTCAACCCCCAATCAGCAGGGCGCGCTGGAAATGGGATTTGCGCCTTGCCCCGGCCTGACTTCCGAATTCAAAGACAAAACCGTCTATATCCTGGCCGCTGACCCGGCGGGCGATGACCCGCAATTGGCCGAAGCCCTGAAAACGGCCAAAACCGTCATCGTGCAGGATATTCTCGAAACTGAAACAACCAAATTGGCCGATGTAGTGCTCCCCGCTGCCGCCTATACTGAGCGCGAAGGGACGTTTACCAGCGGCGAGCGGCGCGTCCAGCGCTACTATCCGGCTGTCCCGGCCAAACCCGGCACCAAGGCCGATTTCGCCCTGATCGCCGACATCGCCAAAAAGTGCGGATTTGAGCTCGAAGGGCGTTCGCCGATGCTGGTGATGAATCAAATGGCAGCCAGTGAACCGGCTTTCAGCGGCCTATCCTATGCCAAACTGGCCGAGGTAACCGCGCAGTGGCCGATCATCGGGCGCAGCGACCTGTTCTATGGCGGGACGGGCTATGAGAATAAGCAAGGGTTGGGGGTTACGCTGGTCCTGGCCGAAAAAGCCGCGATATCCGCTATTCGATATTCGGCGATTCGTCCGAAGGAAGATGAATTATTCGCCGTCCCGATTACGAAGCTGTATGATAACGGGACGACTGTCGCACCGGCGAAGCTGCTCGAGGCGCACATTAACCGTTTTAACGGGATTGTGCTCAATCCGGCCACTGCCTTGAAACTTGGCTTCGAAAACGGTAGCCAGGCCGAGGTGAGTCTGAACGGGGTTTCATATCCCGCCAAAGTGCTTTTGGACGAATCAATCTCAACCGGGGTTGTGCTCATCCCGCGCAGTTTTGGCATCCCGATTACAGCACCGGTGGCCGTGAAACTGACCGCCTTGAAGAAAGCGCAGGAGGCCTAAATGGATTGGTGGCTGGTTTTGGAGTGGCTGATCAAGAGCGTGGTGCTGGTGCTGGTGCTGCTGGGCGGGTTCGCCTATCTGACCCTGTTCGAGCGGCGTGTGCTGGCCTTTATGCAGGTGCGTATTGGGCCGAACCGGGCCGGCTGGCAGGGCATTTTGCAGCCAATTGCGGATGCGGTCAAACTGATTTTCAAAGAAGAATTGACGCCTGGGCAGGTTTTCCAACCGCTGTTCACGCTCGCGCCAATCATTACGGTCGTCCCGGCGGTGGTGATTGCGGCAATTGTGCCCTGGGGCCCGGATGTGGAAATGTTCGGGCGCACGATCAAGCTCTCGATCGCCGACATCAACCTGGGAACGCTCTATATCGCGGCGGTGGCCTCGATTGCGGTCTACGGGATTGTGCTGGCGGGCTGGTCATCGAATAACAAATATGCCATGTTGGGCGGCTTGCGCTCCTCAGCGCAGGTGATTTCGTATGAATTGAGCCTGGCGCTGTGCTTTGTGCTGGTGACGGTCATGGCTGGGTCGATGCAAGCAGGCGAGATTGTCGAGGCCCAGCGCGGGATGTGGTTCATCGTCATCCAGCCGGTCGGCGGGATTATTTTCCTGATCGCGACCCTGGCCGAGGTCAACCGCGCGCCGTTCGATATGCCCGAGGCCGAGCAGGAACTGACCGCCGGGTATCACTCGGAATACGCCGGGATGAAGTTCGCGCTCTTTTTCATGGCCGAATACATCAAGATGATTGCCATTTCGGCGATTGCGGCGATGTTGTTCTTTGGCGGCTACCGCGAACCCTGGTTCTTAACTGGAACCTGGTTCAGCGTGGACGTGAACTGGTGGCTCGGCCCGATGTATATGTTCGCCAAGGTGTTGGTGCTGCTGTTCTTTATGGTCTGGATTCGCGCCACCCTGCCGCGTATGCGCTACGACCGGCTGATGGCCTTTGGTTGGAAGGTAATGCTGCCGCTGGCGCTGGCGCTGGTCTTTGTGACCGCGCTTGGTATCCTGGCTGAAATGTTGTGGCTCATCCCGATTGTGTCGCTGGCGATTGGCGCTTTATTCGTTTATCTTGTCAATCGTTCGCTGATGATGAAGTTGCAGAGGAGGTAGAACGATGCTGGTTGAACTGGCGCGCGGCATGTGGACCACCCTCCGCGCATTGTTTTTCGAGAAAAAAGTGACGGTGCAATACCCGGAGGAGAAAAAGCCGGTCAAGCAGCGTTTTCGCGGTCGGCATGTGCTCAATCGCTACGAGAACGGCCTGGAAAAATGTATCGGCTGTTCGCTGTGCGCCGCGGCCTGTCCCTCGGATGCGATTTTCGTTGAATCATCGGAAAACACCGATGAGAAACGCTTCTCGCCCGGCGAACGCTACGCCAGCACCTACGAAATCAACATGCTGCGCTGCATCTACTGCGGATTTTGCGAGGACGCCTGCCCGACCGAAGCGATTACGATGGGCGACAACTACGAGCTTTCGTTCACGGATCGTCGCGATGCGATTTATAACAAAGAGATGTTGATTGTGCCCGTTCCCGCTGGCGGACAGCCCACACCACAGGTAACGGAGCCGGGTGTTTTTACCCGCTCGGTGCCCGAAATGAAAGACCCGGTGGATTAGTTATGTCCCTTGAAATGATTCTCTTTTTCATCCTGGCAGCGATTGCCATCCTGACCGCGATTGGCATGTTGCTCAGCCGCAGCACGGTCTACGCCGCCCTGTACCTGGTGGTGAACTTCGTCTCGGTGGCGATTTTCTACCTGTTGCTGGATGCGCCCTTTATCGCCCTGTCGCAAATCGCCGTTTACGCGGGCGCGATTATGGTCTTGTTCCTGTTCGTCATCATGCTGCTCGGCCTGGAGAACATCGCCGGGGAACTGGAATGGAAAAAGCTGGTCTGGCCGCTGGTCATGGGCGGCATCCTGCTGGTCGAAGGTGTTTTCCTGGTTGTCCAGCGCGTCGGCCAGAATGTCTATATCGGTGAAACCGGCACAACCCTTTCCGACCCATCGCTGATGGCCAAAGTCCTGTTCACCGATTACGTCCTGCCCTTCCAGATTACGGCGGTCCTGCTGCTGGTGGCCATGATTGGCGCGATTGTGATGAGCAAACGCGAGAAACCCGCCTTTCCGAGTCAAGGAAAGGAGGCCTGAGCCGATGGTTCCTGTCAGTTATTACATCATCCTTTCCGCGATCCTGTTTTCGCTGGGCGCGCTCGGCGTGCTGATTCGACGCAACGCTCTGGTGGTTTTCATGTCGATTGAGTTGATGCTCAACGCCGCCAACCTGGCCTTTGTGGCCTTTACTCGCATCCATGAGACATTTAGCGGCCAAATTTTCGTCTTTTTCGTGATGGCCGTCGCCGCCGCCGAAGTCGCGGTCGGCCTGGCGCTGGTCGTGGCAATTTACCGCTCACGCCAAAGCATCGATCTCGACCAAATGAACAGCCTGAAGGGATAACCCATGTTTTTGAGTGAAACAACTTCTTCCGGTCTGTTTTTTAGCCTTGTCCCGTGGATTGTTTTTGCCCCAGTGCTGGGCATGATTGTCAACATGCTCTTCGGCAAACGCCTGGGCGAAAAAGGCGTTGGCACCGTCGCCAGCCTGGCAGCGGGTGCAGCCTTCCTCGTCTCGGTTTTGCAGGCCGTTTCGCTGGCTGGGCATCCCGAAGGCGCTATCGTCAAACTTTTTGAGTGGATTCACATCGGCCAATTAACGATCGACTGGGCCTTCCGCGTTGATACGCTCTCGGTCACGATGATGCTCGTCGTCAGCGGCGTCGGCACGCTGATTCACATCTACGCCGTCGGCTACATGCACGAAGATGTGCGTTACAAGAACGACCTTGGCCGCTTCAATCGCTTCTTCGTTTTCCTGAACCTGTTCATCGCCGCCATGATGATTCTCGTCAGCGGCGACAACTACCTGATGCTCTTCGTCGGCTGGGAAGGCGTCGGTTTGGCCTCCTTCCTGCTGATTGGCTTCTGGTACGACATGGACACCCTCGGGCGTCCGTCCTGGGCCAACTCGAATGCCGCCAAAAAAGCCTTTATCACCAACCGCGTCGGCGATTTCGGTTTCCTGATTGCCGGATTCCTGATTTTCTGGCAAATCGGCTCCTTCCAGTTCGACGCTGTTTTTGTTGGCGCGCCGCTCCTGGCGCAGACCAACCCTGAAATCATCCTGCTCATCACCGTGTTCATGCTGATTGGCGTGGCCGGTAAATCGGCCCAGATTCCGCTCTACGTTTGGCTGCCCGATGCAATGGCCGGCCCGACCCCGGTTTCGGCCCTGATTCATGCCGCAACGATGGTCACGGCTGGCGTCTACCTGATCGCCCGCTCCGCGCCCATCTTCAGCCTGATCCACGATGCCCAGTACATCGTCGCCACCCTTGGCGCGGTCACGGCCCTGTTCGCCGCCACCATCGCCGTCGGCCAGTACGACATCAAAAAAGTCCTGGCCTACTCGACCATCAGCCAGTTGGGTTTCATGGTCGCGGCGGTCGGCATGGGCGCCTATGTCGCCGGGATGTTCCACCTTGTGACTCACGCCTTTTTCAAGGCCTTGCTCTTCCTTTCGGCCGGTTCCGTTATTTTGGGGCTGGAACGCGGCCACCACCATGCCGCCCACCATCATGGACACGGTTCACACGCTGATGACCATCATGAGGAGACATTCGACCCCGGCGATATGCGCAACATGGGCGGCCTGCGCAAGACCATGCCGGTCACCTTCTGGGTTTACATGATTGGCACCCTGGCCCTGGCGGGCATTTTCCCCTTCGCCGGCTTCTGGTCGAAGGACGAAATCCTGCTGGATGCTTCCCTGCATTACCCGCACGTTTACTGGATTTTGAGCGCCGCCGCCTTTCTGACCGCTTTCTATATGGGCCGCCAGGTATGGATGGTTTTCTTTGGCCAAGCCCGCCACGAAGCCGCCGAACATGCGGAAGAATCGCCGCTGGTTATCACTGTCCCGCTCATGATTTTGGCCGTGCTCTCGGCCCTGGGCGGATTCATGAACCTGCCCTTCAAAGGCTTCCATCAGTTTGGCCACTGGCTTGAACATACCCTGGGCGCGATTGAGTTCCCGCCCTTCGACTTGGTCGTCGCCGGCCTTTCGACTGTGCTGGCCCTGGGCGCAATTGCGCTCTCCTGGTTCCTGTACCAGCGCAAACCGCTCCAAAACGGCGACCCCGATCCGCTGGCGAAGCCGCTCGGCCTGGCCTTCGTCGGCATGGAAAACAAATGGTTCATCGATGAAGCCTACCAGTTCATCCTCATCAATCCCTACAAACGCCTGTCAGAATTCCTGGCCCAGACCATCGACTGGGATTTCTGGCACGAATGGTTCCACAACTCCGCGATTGTTGCCAACTTCGTCGGCCTGAGCCGCTTCCTGGCCGACCCGCTCGATATGGGTGTGATCGATAAAATCTCGACCCTGCTTGCCGATTGGGTGCGCGAAACATCCGATACCCTGCGTGAAATGCAAACCGGCCTGGTCCGCAACTATGCCCTGGGTGTGCTTGTGGGCGTGGTGGCGATCCTTGGCTATTTACTGTTCAAATAGAACTTTGATATTCGAAAATCGATACTCGATAATTCGATATTTCATCACTCGAACATCGAACGCCGAATATCTAATATCGAATAACTAATCTCGATTATCGAACACCGACAGAGGTTGCAAAACATGAATTTTCTTTTTGAGCCCCTTTCCATCGTAACCTTTTTTCCATTACTGGGTGTGCTGGTGCTTTTGTTCCTGAAATCGGAGCAAAAAGCCGCCCTGCGCTGGACAGCCCTGGTTACGTCGCTGGTGACGTTTGTCATCTCAATCTGGGTCTTTTTCTTCAGCGGACAGTACAACATGGCCGAACCCGGCCTGCAACTGGTCGCCAAATATGACTGGATCACCGTCGCTGGCTGGGACATTCGCTACTATCTGGCAGCGGACGGCCTCTCGATCCTGCTCATTCTGCTGACCACCTTCCTGGCCCCGATTGCCATTCTCTCGACCTGGACAGCCGTCGAAGAGCGCGTCAAGGATTTCATGCTCTTCTTCCTGCTGCTCGAAGTCGGCATGACCGGTGTCTTCGTCGCCCAGGACTTATTCCTGTTTTACATTTTCTGGGAATTCACCCTCGTCCCGATGTATTTCCTGATCGGTATCTGGGGCGGTCCGCGCCGCCTGTACGCCGCCATCAAATTCTTCCTGTATACGATGGCCGGTTCGATCCTGATGCTGCTGGCCATCCTCTGGCTGGGAGTCAACGTCGGCACCTTCTCGGCCCCGGACATCATCGGCAAAGTCCCGGCTGGGGTGCAGATGTGGCTCTTCGTCGCCTTCGCCGCCGCCTTTGCCATCAAAGTCCCGATGTGGCCGCTCCATTCCTGGCTGCCGGACGCTCACGTCGAAGCCCCGACCGCCGGTTCAGTCATCCTGGCCGGTGTCCTGCTCAAGATGGGCACCTACGGCTTCCTGCGCTTCAACCTGCCCTTCTTCCCTGAAGCCTCGATCCAGGCCGCGCCGGTCATCGCCGCCCTGGCCGTGGTCGGAATTCTGTATGGCGCGGCGGTCTCCTTCGCCCAAAAAGATGTCAAGAAACTGGTGGCTTATTCCTCGGTCAGCCACCTCGGTTTCGTCATGCTCGGCCTGTTCGCCATGAACTCGATTGGCATTCAGGGCGCAATTTTACAAATGATTAACCACGGCCTGAGCACCGGCGCGTTGTTCCTCCTGGTCGGCATGATTTACGAACAGACCCACACCCGCGA
>JAEWVF010000020.1 GCA_023459215.1 Chloroflexota bacterium | reverse complement strand
CCTTTCGGCGCGCGGGCGGTGATCGCTTTTTCAATGGCCTGGCGTGAAACCACCCCGGTCATCCCAACCAGGACGCCCAAGGCAACCGTGTTGGCCGTGATTGCCTTGCCGGTTGTCTCGCGCGCCAGACGCGCCACGGGAATCTTAATCGCTTTGCTGTCTGGATCACACTGCACGCGGTCTTCATCCACAATCAGGAGACCACCGGGACGCACCGTTTTGGCGAACTTCTTGTAGGCCTCCTGGCTGAGCGCCACCACCACATCGGCGGAAAGCACTTCGGGATGGTCGATTTCGTCATCCGAGATTACCACCTCAGAACGGCTTGCGCCGCCGCGCGCTTCCGGCCCATAGCTCTGGGTCTGGGTGGCCTGTTTGCCATCGTAAATGGCTGCCGCTTCGGCCAGGATAATTCCCGCCAAAATCATGCCCTGGCCGCCTTCGCCAGCCAAACGGATTTCGGTTCGTTTTTCCATGTTTACAGCCTCCCCGTATTGCGCAGGCGGATTTCTTCCTGGTGAGTCTGCTGCTCGACCAGCAAGTCATAAATCTGGGTGTACTCAGGGCGATGTTTCCTTTGCAACACGCCGCGCACGATTTTGGTATTGGCCTGCTGCTCTTCCGGGCTGAGTTTGTCGTAAGAGGCTTTGGCAATGCTGTTGTCTTTGAGTGAGCGCATCATATCGGCCGCGCTGCCCAATTTGTTGATGCGGCCATAGGTGGTATGGCAATAACTGACCGCTTCCACCAGGCTGAAACCGTCGTTGGCAATCGCTTCTGAGAGATACTTGTCCAGTTCAAGGGCGTGGAAAGCCGTGCTGCGGGCCACATACGAAGCTCCAGCAGCCATGGCCAGGTCGCAAATCGGGAAGGGCGGCTCGACGTTGCCATACGGGGCCGTCGTGGCGCGCATCCCAACCGGAGTGGTCGGGCTGTACTGTCCGCCGGTCATGCCATAAATGGAGTTGTTGACCACCATGGCTGTGATACCGATGTTGCGCCGGGCGGCGTGGATGAAGTGGTTGCCGCCAATCGCCAGCGCATCGCCATCGCCCATGATGGCAATCACTTTCATGTCGGGGCGGGCAATCTTCAGGCCGGTGGCAAAAGCCAGGGCGCGGCCATGAGTGGTGTGCAGGGTGTTGAAATCGAGATAAACCGGCATGCGCGCCGTACAGCCGATCCCGGCGACCAGGGCCACCTGGTCTTTTTCCAGGCCGAGGTGGTCGATGGCGCGAATCAGCGCGCCCATGATAACGCCCAGGCCGCAGCCCGAGCACCAGATGGTTGGGAATTTCTTGTGTTTGCGCAAGTGTTGCAGGGTGTCGCTGGCTTCGAACCAATCCTCGCGGGGAATTTGGGCTTCCTGTTTGGTCAAATAATGCGCATCGAGAATATGCTGATCTGCCATTTTATGCCTCCGCTGCCGCTAAAATCATATCTGGCGTAACCATTTCGCCGTTGGCGCGCGTAACGCGCTTCACCTTGCGACGCCCAGCCACTCGTTCCACTTCCAGAGCCAACTGCCCAAGATTCATTTCGGGAACGATAATCCGCTCGACCGAATCGGCCAGTTCTTCCACCGCAGCTTCGGGGAAAGGCCAAATCGTATAGGCGGTGAACAGGCTGACTTTCTCGCCCCTGGCGCGCATCTGCTTGACGGCATGGCGGGCAGTGCGGGCGGAAGCGCCGTAGCTGAGCACCGCGGTCCGCGCGCCGGGCTGGATGTCGCGGTCATAGAGCAGGATGTCATCGGCGTTGCGCTCTGACCCCTCGCCTGCTCTCGGGGCAAGCTTGCCGTTGACGCGCTCCAGCCACGGTTCGACCTCGTCCAAACGTTGGGTGGGGAAACCGACCTCGTCGTGGAACAGGCCGGTGATGTGGTAGCGGTAGCCGCGCCCAAAGGCCGCCATCGGCGGCACATCGCCCTGGTTGCTGTACGGTTTGTAGGATTCAGGCGAATCGGTTACAACCTGTTCGTACTTCTCGACCGTGCTGAAATCAGGCAGGTCAATCGGTTCACGCATGTGGCCAATGATTTCATCGGTCAGCAGGATGACCGGCGTGCGGTATTTTTCGGAAAGGTTGAAGGCTTTGACCGTCAGATCGAAGGACTGCGCCACCGAAATCGGGCTGAGGGCGATGATGGGATGGTCGCCATGCGTTCCCCAACGGGCCTGCATCACATCGCCCTGCGAGGCGGCGGTCGGCTGGCCGGTGGACGGCCCAAGCCGCATCACGTTGACCACCACACACGGGATTTCAGCCATGGCCGCGTAACCCAGGTTTTCCTGCATGAGCGAAAAGCCGGGCCCGCTGGTGGCGGTCATGGATTTGAGTCCGCCAACCCGCCCACCGATAATGGCTGCCATGCTGGCGATTTCATCTTCCATTTGAATGAACTTGCCGCCCACTTTGGGCAGTTCACGTGACATGACCTCCGCCACTTCGGTGGAGGGTGTGATCGGATAACCGGCATAAAAGCGGCAGCCGGCGGCAATCGCGCCCAGGGCAATTGCTTCGTTGCCTTGCATCAGTTTAATCGTCACCTTGGCCTCCTTAATCCAGCTTCCGCACCACGATGGCCAGGTCGGGGCAATGGGTGTCACAAAAATGACAGGCGGTGCATTTATCTGGAGCCGAAAACACCGGATGATTGCCGCTGGGGTGCATCGACAGCGCATTGGTGGGGCAAAATTCAATGCAAATATGGCAGCCTTTGCACCAGGTGGCATAAATCGTTACCTCGCCGCGCGGACCTTTGCGAGCGGGTTTTTCCTGAGTTTGGGTTGCAACAGGAAGAACTTCGGTCATGTCAATCCTTTCGTGTGTTGAATCGACCTATTCTTGTATGATAAATCATATTAATATGATTATATCCACGGCAAGCTGGCAAAAGAATTGATGAAAATCCTCATTTTGACATTACCCATAGAGAGCATTGTCACATGACGAAAGACCTGAAAAGGGGTGATAACAGGCTTGTTGTATAATCAAACCAAGTTTTCTATCGTTAAGGGTGAGATTGCCGTGACAGATGCACACAAACTGCTTAAGGTTAAAAATCTTTCGAAGTATTTCGGCTCGGTTGGCGCGCTGATGGGTGTGAACTTCGACTTGGCGCCGGGCGAAATCCTGGGGGTGGTCGGACAGCGCGGTTCGGGGAAAACAACCCTTTTCCAGCTTTTGAGCGGCCTCTACCAACCCAGCAGCGGCGAAATCACCTTGAACGGGAAACGGATTTCGTTCCGTACCGCCTCGCAAGCTCAACGCTGGGGCATAGAAACCGTTCATCAAAACTCGCAACTGGCAGAAAATTTCAATGTCTTGAACAATATTTTCCTGGGGCGCGAAATCCGGTCGCTCAAATTCCTAAAGATGCGCCCAGATGAAAATAAGATGGCAAAAATCGCGCGGGACTTGATGGAAGAATTTGAAATGCCCGCCGACCTGATTTTCGAAAACCCGGCCAACCTTTCCAACGAGCAGACCCAGGTGGTGGCTTTGTGCCGCGCCTTGTGCCGCCCCAGCCGCCTGCTGCTGTTGGATGATTCCCTGGCAGCCCTGAGTTTTGAACGACAACTGAAACTGCTTAATCACATTAAACAAATCGCCGCCCAAGAGGTGGCTGTGATCTTGAGCAGCGATGACCTGAAAAATATTTTTGCAGTTACCGACCGCATTCTGGTCCTTTACCAGGGCCGCCAAGCCAGCCTGCGCGCCACCAAAGAGGCCACTCCGCGCGAAATCGTGGAATTGATCGTTGGCTCGAACCGCCAGGAGCAGGTTACGCCGGTTATCTGGGCTTTTGAAAATTATCATGCCGCCCAACAACAGGCCGAAGAACTGCGGCGCACCCAGATGGTTTTGCGCGAAAGCCTGGAGGCGCAGGATTCGCTCAACCGCCAATTAATCGAGCGTTTGCGCGACCAGGTCGAGGCCCTCGACCGGCTGAACCTGGCCCTACAAGAGGCCAATCGGCGGCTAATGACCGAGCGCGAGGCCGAACGAAAGGCGCTGGCGCGCGACCTGCACGATCAGGTTATTCAGGATTTGCTCAGCTACAATTACCAACTGGAAGAGGCCGAAGGGGAAATCACCGACCCGATCCAGCGCGAGGAGCTGACCAACATCCGCAACGGGATTCGGGCGGTGGTGAGCAGCCTGCGCCAGTTGTGCAGCGATTTGCGTCCGCCAACCATCGACAGCCACGGGCTTTCAGCCGCCATCCGCTCGCTGACCCACCAGTGGTCGAAAGCCAGCGGCATCAAGGTGACGCTCGAAATCGACCCGGAATTGGGCCGCCTGCCCGAACCGATCGAGCTTTCAGTCTTCCGCATCATCCAGGAGGGCTTAAGCAACGTGCGCAAACATTCCGAGGCAAGCCAGGTACACCTGGCGCTCGCGCGCACACCTACGGCCAGCCTGCTGGTCGAGCTTTCGGACAACGGCAAAGGGATCGCCAGGCCGCTCAACCTGGCCAAGCTCTCAGCGCAGAAACATTTTGGTTTACTGGGAATCAGTGAACGGGTCAGCCTGCTGGGCGGAACCATGCGGGTCGAATCCCCCGAAGAAGGCGGAATGGAGCTTCAGATTGAAATCCCCAGCCCTTATCCATCCCTGGCCGGGATATAAACATCAGCGCGACAAGGCATCCTCGACCACCTGACGCACGGTGGCTGCGTCGATGTCTTTTTTATCGAGGAAAGCAACCGCCCCGGCGTTCAGGCCGATGCGGCGAAATTCACGGTCAGGATAGGCGCTAATCAGCACCATCAAGGTGGCGGGAGAGACGGCCTTGATGCGCCGGGCACACTGAATGCCATCTTCTTCTTTTAATACCACATCGATAAAAGCCAGCAGCGGCCGCGCCTGTTCGGCCAGGCGCACCGCTTCCTGGCAGTCGTCGGCCTCCAAAACGGAGGCTTGCGGCCAGGTTTTGCCCAATAATTTGGCCAGTTGGGCGCGGTAACGGGGGTTGTCATCCAGCACCAGAACGCTCAAACTGCCGCCGTGCAACTCAGCCCGGCCCGGCTTTTCGTTTTCAGGAGCCAGCAGCGCTTCGGGATGGCGATTGGCGTAGTGGTTGGCCTCGAGGCGGCTCTCGACCCCGATGGCGCGATATAAAGCGGTCAGGTGATTTTCAATGGTTTTGACGCTCAAATCCATGACCCAGGCAATTTTCTGGTTGTTATAGCCCTGGGTGAGCAGGTAAAGCAGTTCGCGCTGGCGGCGGGTTAAAGCCGGGGCGCTTTCCACCGGCGTGCTATGCTGGTCGACCAGGCGATTGACCAGCGGGTCAGAAATCCAGCGTCCGCCATCCAAAATGCGCTTTACCGCCAGTTGTAAATCCGAGAGCGGCTGATCTTTCAGGTGGTAGCCATCCACCCCGGCAGCCAAGAGGCCAACCACATAGGATTGGTCGTCATATGCGCTCACCACCAAAATTTTCAGGCCCGGATACTGGGCTTTGATGCGCTGCACGGCTGCGACCGGTTCAAAATCCGGCATGTTGACATCCATCACCAGCAAGGAGGGGCGTAATTCGGTGATCGCCTGCATCAAGTCCGGGCCATTGCCAACCTCCCCGACCACTTGCAGGGTGGGCAGGCTGGTAAGAAGCGCATCGCGCAACCCGGCGCGAATCAGGGCATGGTCATCAGCGAGCAGGGTTCGAATCATATCGGAGGGGCCAAAATCAGATTAAGGGAAATCCCCTAGTCAAATTGGGGGTGCTTGGGGCGTCAAAAAGGGGATGGAAGGGGTTGAAGGCTTGATATTCAAACCACTATCATTATAGTGTATGGTTTTGCCTTCGTAAAGCAAAGGAGGTTTCTGCGGCGAACCCTTCTCTGTAATACCAAAACCAAAATTCAACCACTGTTCAAATTTAGTAAGGAGGCTTGTCAATGTTTAAGAAGAGTTCCCTGTTCGTGTTGTTGGCCCTTTTAATGGTGGCCTCAACCATCCTGGCAGCGTGTGGCCCCGCTGCTACCGCCACTGAAGAAGCTGGCGGAAGTGAATTGGCCGTCGGTATCGTACTCCCGACCAAAGACGAACCGCGCTGGATCCAGGACGAAACCCGCTTCAAGGATGCCCTGACCGCCGCCGGTTACAACGTCGAAATTCTCTTCAGCCAGGGCGATTCGGCCAAAGAGAAAGCCAACGTTGAAGCTTTGATCACCAAAGGCGTCAAAGTCATTATCATCTGCCCGCAAGATGGTAACGCTGCCGCCGCCGCCGTTGAAGAAGCCCGCAAAGCCGGCGTGAAAGTGATCTCGTACGACCGCCTGATCACTGGCACCGATTCTGTGGACTACTACGTAACCTTTGACAGCATCGCCGTTGGCGCCGCCCAGGCCCAGTACCTGGTCAATGGCGCTTCCGGCACCGGCAACCCGCTCTACCTGTATGCCGGCGCTGCCTCTGATAACAACGCTTTCCTGTTCTTCGAAGGCGCCTGGACTGTCCTGCAGCCCAAAATCGCCGATGGCACCTTCGTCATCAAGAACTCCAGCGAAGCCGTTGCCCTGCAAGACAAGGCCAGCCTGACCCGCGACGAGCAGGCCAAGATCATCGGCCAGGTCACCACCAACTGGGATTTCAACACCGCCAAGAACCTGGCTGAAGCCAACCTGACCGCCACCACCGCCGCTGACAAGGGCAATGTCTTCATCCTGGCCCCGAATGATGGCACCGCTCGCGCCATCGCCGATGCCTTCGGCGCTGACAAAGATGTTGCCAGCTACATGGTTACCGGTCAGGATGCCGAAAAGGCCTCCGTCCAGTACATCATCGATGGCAAGCAGTCGATGACCGTCTTCAAAGATGTCCGCACCCTGGTCAAGGATGCCATCGGCATGGCTGTCGCCCTGCTCGAAGGCAAGTCGCCCGAGACCACCGGCTCCTACAACAATGGCGCTATCGATGTTCCCGCCAAGCAGTCTGAAGTTATCAGCGTGGACAAGGCCAATGTCAAAGCCGCTTTGATCGACTCCGGTTACTACCAGGCCAGCGAATTCACCGGTCTGGATGAGAGCGGCGCCGCGCCCGCCATCACCGGCAAAGTCGGTATCGTGCTCCCGACCAAAGACGAACCGCGCTGGATCCAGGACGAAACCCGCTTCAAGGATGCCCTGACCGCCGCCGGTTACGAAGTTGAAATTCTCTTCAGCCAGGGCGATTCGGCCAAAGAGAAAGCCAACGTTGAAGCCCTGGTTACCAAGGGCATCCAGGTTCTGATCATCTGCCCGCAGGACGGCGCCGCTGCTGCTGCCGCCGTTGAAGAAGCCAAGGCCGCCGGCGTGAAAGTCATTTCGTACGACCGCCTGGTCCGCGATACTGACGCCGTGGACTACTATGTGACCTTCGACAGTGTCGCCGTTGGCGCTGCCCAGGCCCAGTACCTGGTCGACAAAGCCGCTGGCGCTGGCAACCCGCTCTACTTGTACGCCGGCGCTGCCTCTGACAACAACGCTTTCCTGTTCTTCGAAGGCGCCTGGACTGTTCTGCAACCCAAGATCGCCGACGGCACCTTCGTCATCAAGAACTCCAGCGAAGCTGTTGCCCTGCAAGACAAGGCCACCCTGACCCGCGACGAGCAGGCCAAGATCATCGGCCAGGTCACCACCAACTGGGACTTCAATGCCGCCAAGAGCCTGGCTGAAGCCAACCTGACCGTTGCCACCGCTGCGGACAAGGGCAATGTCTTCATCCTGGCCCCGAATGATGGCACCGCCCGCGCCATCGCCGACACCTTCGGCGCTGACAAAGACGTGACCAGCTATGTGGTTACCGGTCAGGATGCCGAAAAGGCTTCCGTCCAGTACATCATCGATGGCAAGCAGTCGATGACCGTGCTCAAAGATGTTCGCACCCTGGTTGCCGACGCCATCAGCACCGCGATCGCTTTCCTGCAAGGCCAGACCCCGCCCCAGACCAACAGCTACAACAACGGCGTAGTCGATGTTCCCGCCAAGCCCTCCGAAGTTGTGACCGTTGACAAAGACAATGTGGTCGAAGCCGTGATCGACTCAGGCTACTGGCCTGCCAGCGACTTCACCGGCCTGCCCTAAACCATCATCAGTTCGTAACAACAGGAATAGTGATGGCTCAGTCCATCACTATTCCTGTATAATTCCAATATCTATTTATTTTTGCAAATTTTTAGCCGGAGTTGCCTATGGATACACCTTTGCTGGAAATGAAGAATATCACCAAGGAATTCCCCGGCGTAAAAGCCTTGAATAACGTCAGTTTCCAGGTAAAGGCGGGAGAAATTCACTGCCTGGTCGGTGAAAATGGGGCGGGCAAATCCACCTTGATGAAAGTATTGAGCGGAGTCTATCCGCACGGGGACTATACCGGCGACATTCTTATTTCAGGCCAGCCCCAAAAGTTTTCGGGCATTCGCGACAGCGAACATGCCGGCATCGCCATCATCTACCAGGAACTTGCTCTCGTTTCTGAGATGACTGTTTACGAAAACATCTTTCTCGGGCACGAAATTGCCAATGCGGTCAAGGTTGTAGACTGGAATGAGACTGTTCAACGCGCCGGGGAGATGTTGAAGAAAGTCAAACTCAACACCAACCCTGAATTGAAAGTGAAAGACCTGGGGGTAGGCAAGCAGCAACTGGTTGAGATTGCCAAAGCGCTCAGCCGGGATGTAAAAATCCTGATTCTCGACGAGCCGACCGCGGCGCTCAACGAGGACGACAGCGCCAACCTGCTGAAATTGCTCAGCGAACTGCGCGAGCAGGGCGTCACCTGCATCCTGATTTCCCATAAACTCAAAGAAGTTATTCAAATTGCCGATACCGTCACCGTCCTGCGCGACGGGCAGACGATTTGCACCCTGAACGCCAAAAAAGGTGAAGTTTCCGAACACATATTAATCAAGCATATGGTCGGACGCGAAATCGATAATATTTATCCGCAGCGGGAACGCATTGCCTCGAACGAAACCACCCTGGAAGTGCGAAACTGGAGCGCCTACGACCCCAACCTGGGCCGCATGGTGCTCAAGGATATCAACGTCAATGTCAAGCGTGGGGAAATTATCGGGTTGGCCGGTCTGATGGGCTCGGGGCGGACCGAACTGGCCTTGAGCATGTTCGGCAACCCGGACGGCTACCAACTCTCAGGCGAACTCTATCTGAAGGGCCAGAAAAAGCAATTCAAACGTCCGCAAGATGCCATTCGCGCCGGCATGGCCTACGTCACCGAAGACCGCAAGGGCGATGGGCTGATCCTGATCCAGGATGTCAAACAAAACATCACCCTGGCGAACCTGCGCGAGATTGCCAAAAATGGCGTGGTTGACGATAACGCCGAAATCAAGGTTGCCAACGAATACCGCGACTCGCTCAACATCAAAACCCCCAGCGTGGAACAAAAAGTGTCGAACCTGAGCGGCGGCAACCAGCAGAAAGTCTGCCTGGGCAAATGGCTCTTCGTCAAACCAGACATCCTCATCCTGGATGAACCCACCCGCGGCATCGACGTGGGCGCAAAATTCGAAATCTATACCATTATGACCCGGTTGGTGCAGCAAGGAATGAGCATCATTATGATTTCTTCCGAACTGCCTGAAATCCTGGGCATGAGCGACCGGGTTTACATCGTCTCATCCGGCAAAATCAGTGGGGAATTACCCATTGAGGCAGCCACGCAAGAAAAAATTATGCACCTAGCAACGAACTGAGGAGGCTCAACATGTCGTTTGTTCAAAATGCCCAGAAAGTCTTGAAACAAAATATCCGCGAATACGGCATGTATATTGCCTTGTTCGTGATTATGGCAATTTTCGCCGTTGCAACAGACGGTATCTTCATTTCATCGCGCAACATCAGCAACCTGATTAATCAGACCGGGTACATCGCCGTTCTGGCAGTTGGCATGACCCTGGTGATCGTCATCCGCCACATCGACCTGTCGGTGGGCTTCCTGGCCGGGTTCCTGGGCGCAGTAGCGGCGATTGCGCTCGCCTTCTGGAACATGCCCGTCTGGCTGGTCATCCCAATGGTGCTGGTTCTGGGTGCGCTGGCCGGTCTCGTGACCGCCTTCCCGGTTGCCCAGCTAAAAATCCCATCCTTTGTGGCTTCACTGGCCGGCTGGCTGATTTATCGCGGCGCGCTGGTGCTGGTCACAGCCGGAACCGGCACCATCATCGTCCCGAATGACTCATTCAATGCCATCGGCAACGGATTTATCCCCGATATTCCTGACATCGGCATCCTGCCTGATATTCACAAGCTAACCCTGCTGGTTGGCCTGGTGGCAATGGTGCTTTTCATGATCGGTGAAATCAACAGCCGCAAGAAGAAACAATCTTATAATTTCGAAGTCCTGCCGTTTGATATGTTCATCCTCAAGCTGGTCTTCATCTCCGTGTTGATTGGTTTGATCACCTGGGTGCTGGCTGGCTACAACGGCATCTCCTGGACGCTGGTCATCGTTCTGATCGTGGTCGGGATTTATCACTTCATCACCACCCAGACTGTGCTCGGGCGCCACATCTACGCCGTCGGCGGCAATCCTGAAGCAGCCGAATTAAGCGGCATCAACGTCAAGAGCATGATTTACGTAGTATTTGGCTCGATGGGCATGCTGGCGGCCCTTTCCGGCATCCTATTCACCTCCCGCTTGCAATCGGCAACCACCACAGCCGGAACCCTGTTCGAAATGGACGCCATCGCGGCGGCCTATGTCGGCGGCGTATCGGCGGCGGGCGGCGTCGGCAAGGTGATCGGCTCGATCATCGGCGCGCTGGTCATGATGTCGCTGACCAGCGGCATGAACCTGATGGGCATCGATATTTCAGTCCAGTACATCGTGCGCGGCGCGGTGCTGGCAGCCGCAGTAATCTTCGATGTGGCCACCCGCACACGCGGCAAGTAAAAAACAAATTCGTTCACAGGAAACAGGTTGTCGAGCTTGGCCGACAACCTGTTTTTTATTTTTAAAATGATATAATTTAGTAAATTTTACTAAAAAGCGACAGTCGTGTTCCATAAAGGAGTTTTCCATGCTCTCCATGCCCAACTTCTACCAGCAAATCGAGTCCGAACTGACCGGGAACATCCTGCCGTTTTGGATGCGCCACACCGTCGATCATGAAAACGGCGGCTTCTACGGCGCACTGAGCAACGACCTGCAAATCCATAATGAAGTCGAACGCTCCTCCGTGCTATGCGCGCGCATCCTGTGGACCTTCTCGGCAGCTTACCAGCGATTCCCGCGGCCTGAATACCTGTCCATGGCCGGCCACGCCTACGATTACCTGCGCAAGGCCTTCTGGGATCAGGAGTATGGCGGAATCTACTGGACAGTGGAAAAAAGCGGCGCGCCCCTCAGCCCGCGCAAACAAACCTACGCCCAGGCATTCGCCATCTATGGGCTGGCCGAATACTACGCCGCCAGCGGTTCGCAGGAAAGCCTGGAACTGGCCCAAAAACTCTTCTACCTGCTGGAAAATCAGGCCGCCGATATGCAGTTTGGCGGCTACCTCGAAGCCCGCGCCCGCAACTGGGAAAGCATCACCGATATGCGCCTGAGCGACCAGGAACCAAACTGCCCGAAGAGCATGAACACCCTGCTGCACGTGCTCGAAGCCTACACCCGTCTCTACAGCCTTTGGCCCGACCCGCTCCTGCGCCAATCCCTGCGCAACCTGCTGCAAATCATGCAAAGCCATGTCATCGACCATGAAAATGGCCGGTTTCACCTTTTCTTCGAGCGCAACTGGCAGGTTGTTTCGGATAAAATCTCATACGGGCACGACATCGAAGGCAGTTGGCTGCTCTTCGAAGCCGCCGAGGTGCTCGGGGAGGAACCGCTGCGGACTCACATCAGTCTGGCCGCCGTTAAAATGGCCGAATCGGCCTACGAACATGGCCGCGACAGCGATGGCGCCATCCTGAACGAAGCCGACTCGACCGGCTTGATCGATGATGATAAGCACTGGTGGCCGCAGGCCGAAGCCCTGGTCGGTTTTTATAACGCCTATAAACTCTCAGGGAACATTGATTTCCTCTGCGCCACCCGCCAGGTTTGGCAGGTCATCAGTGAAAAGTTCATTGACCGCCAGCATGGCGAATGGTATAAAATCCTGAATCGGGCCGGCGTTCCCTACCGGGAACATTACAAAACCGGCCCCTGGGAATGTCCGTATCACAGTGCCCGCGCCTGCCTCGAAATGCTCAAACGATTGAACTAAATGACCTCATCTCTCACCAAGATTACACTCTCTGATATTGCCCAGGCTGCCGGGGTATCCATCTCCGCTGTCTCGATTGCCCTGCGGGACAAACCCGGCCTGCCGCCTGAAACCCGTCAACGAATTCTTGCCGCAGCCTCGGAGCTGGGCTATCATCGTAAAACCGATACCGAATCCACCCGCCCCGGCGCAAAGCTGCGCACCGTCGGTCTGGTCGTAAAATCAGACCCCGATCTGCCCCCGCAGGCCAACCCGTTTTACTCTTACATCATCGCCGGGATCGAGGAAACCTGCCGGCGCAAACGGATCAACCTGCTTTATGCCGCCATGCCGGTTGATGAACACAATATTCCCATCGAAATCCCCTCGCTTCTGACCGAATCTGCTGCCGATGGGCTGCTACTGGTCGGCGCCTTTGTCAACCGCACCCTGAGCGACATCCTGCGCCAGGCTACCCTGCCCCTCGTGCTGGTGGATGCCTATTCGGAGTTCGGCGATTATGACTCCGTGGTGTCCGACAACCTTTATTCCGCCCGCCAGGCGGTCTTGCACCTGATCGAACACGGACACCGCCATATAGGCATCGTCGGCAGCGCCCCGGATGCCTATCCCAGCATCCTGGAGCGGCTGCGTGGCTACGAGCAGGCCATGCGCGACCACAAATTGATCTTTTACTACATCGACAGCGAATTTGACCGCCTGTCTGCCTACCAGGCAACCACGGCAGCGCTCAAAAAATTCCCGCAACTGACCGCCATTTTTGGCTGTAACGATGAACTTACCTTGGGTGCAATGAGCGCCGCCCGCGAGCTGGGCAAAAAAATCCCCGAAGATATCTCGTTTGTCGGGTTCGACGATATCGAACTGGCCGCCCGCGCCGATCCGCCGCTCACCACCATGCGCGTCGATAAACGCGGCATGGGCCGCATCGCCGTCCAACTGCTCAGCGACCGCATCGAATACCCCGACTCAACCCCCATCACCACATCCCTGCACGCCCGCCTGATCGAACGAGGTTCGGTCTGCATGCCGAGAGGGAATATTCACAAAGCTTAAATAACGATGATGGGGGTACAACTAACATCAGCACAGCCACAAAATGAAGCCTGGCTAAACCTGCAATTTGAGTTGCATCAAAGCTTCGCATCAGCCTGTAAAGCAAAACTCTTGATAAAAATCTTCCTAGTTGCCCAATATATCAGACAGAAGACAAAAGCATTTTGGTATACGCAAATAAATACGGTTTCAGCTTTGATCAACCCCTTACAACCCTGATAAAATGCGTATTTACATTAGTCTTAGAAATAATGCTATCTTTGAAATGTCAAGGAACTGTAAACACAAAAACAAGTAATTTTTGCTAAAATGATATTAGTAGGTTTATTTTTTGGAGGTTCCCATGCGAAAACTTATCACTACGTTGGTTCTAAGTGTATTGATGGTGTCTTTATTCATAAACACGCCAGTATTTGCGGTCGATACTATTTTATTTGTATCTTCAACAGGGGTTGCCAGCGGCAGCTGTGAAAACTGGGGAAATGCCTGCACACTACAATATGCACTATCCATTGCGAGTGGTTCAACTGAAATTTGGGTCCAGGCAGGCACTTACACCCCTGGATCGCTTCGCTCGGACACCTTTGCTCTTAAAAATGAGGTTGAGCTATATGGTGGGTTTACTGGAATCGAAATGGCTAGGGGAGAACGTGACTGGGAAACAAATTTAACCACTTTAAGCGGAGACATCCCAGGCAACAATTCCTATCATGTTGTTACCGGCAGTGGAACAAACTCAACTGCTATTTTGGATGGATTTTTAATCACCCAAGGCCAAGCGGATGGAGGCGGCCCAAACGAATCAAACGGTGGAGGCATGCTCAATATTGCCGGCAGCCCGACAATTACCAATGTTACTTTTCAAGATAACTATGCAGCCAACGATGGTGGTGGCATGTTTAACGGCAGCGGCAGCAGCCCAACATTAACCAATGCTATCTTCAACAACAATGAAGCAAACAAAGAAGCATCGGCTTACGGTTATGGCGGTGGGATGCACAACGATGCCAGTTCACCCCTTCTTACAAATGTTCGTTTTTCAAACAACGAAGCTGCATATGGCGGCGGGCTAAGCAATATTAATGGAAGCGCACCATCTCTCATACATACTCTATTTGAACTTAACCAAGCCAGGTCCTTTGGCGGTGGGGTGTTTAACAATACTCAAAGCACACCAAATATTAATAAAACTTCTTTCATACAAAATAGCGCCACAAGAGGCGGCGGCTTTTACAATGTTGACAGCACCATAACCATTACAAATGCTCTTTTTTACAAAAATGGCGCGGGGGTTGGTGGGGGCGGTGTTTTAAATTTCACCAGTGCTTCTGCAACAATGCCAGCATCTATCACTATTATCAATTCCACCTTCTACGGAAACTATGTTACCAATGCAGATGTAGTCGATGGCGGCGGTTTGGTTAATGAATCAAGCCTTACGCAAGCTAGTGTTGCTACTTTGATTAATAATATCTTTTGGGGAAATACAGCCCTCAACGCCGATCCCGACCGGACTCAAATCGCAAATGTTGAAAGACCGCCAAGCGGACCAGACAGCGTAACAAACATCACATACAGTATCATTCAGTTTGGCGGATGGCCCGGCAATGGCAACCTGACAAGCGATCCACGCTTTGTAGATGCAGCAGCAGGTGATCTTAGTTTACAAGCCATATCACCTGCTATTAATAGCGGCACAAATACAAACTGCCCATCGCAGGATATTTTGGATGTTTCCCGCCCGCAAGGTAGCAACTGTGATATGGGTGCTTATGAAAGCACGTCCGAGCCTATTACCAGTACGGATGTTAAGGTAACCATTGGTGATGACTGGATGGGGGATTACACCATGGGATTCCCGAGCAGCCGGGTAGAACAGTATAGCCTTGCTGGCGGTCCGGTGGTCATCCAGAGCGATAATGGTGCAAAAATCATCGCATCCCTGCTGCAATTGAGAAGAACACCAGGTAGTACTGGTGGTTTTACAGGAGTCGCTCAACTTATGGGCGTGCA
>JAEWVF010000019.1 GCA_023459215.1 Chloroflexota bacterium | reverse complement strand
CTTCCAGTGGAAAAATATCCCGCTGGGCGAACTCGTCCTGCCCGGCCTGCGCTGGATTTTGCGCCGCCACAACCTGATCGACGATGACGCGACACGCTTCTTCATGCGCGAGTACATGCTCTCCGCGTTCAACATTGCCCAACGCTTCGAACATTTTCTCGACGCGACCGACCCGCAGGTTGTTGTCGTGTTTAACGGCCAGTTCTACCCCGAAGCGACTGCCAAATGGGTGGCGCACAGGCGCGGGCTGAGGGTGATCACCCACGAAGTTGGCCTGATGCCCATGACCGGATTCTTTACTCCCGGCGAGGCCACCATCTATCCCATCGACATCCCGCAAGATTTCGAGATGAACGCAGAGCAAGACGCCCGTCTCGATGAATACCTGCAAAACCGCTTCAAAGGCAATTTCAGCATGGCCGGCATCCAGTTTTGGCCCGACATGAAAGGCCTGGATGAAGGTTTCCTGCAAAAAGCCGCAAACTTCAAACAAATTGTGCCGGTTTTTACCAACGTCATCTTCGATACCAGCCAGCCGCACGCCAACACGGTCTTCGCCGATATGTTCGCCTGGCTCGACCTGCTGCTCGAAACCGCCAAAGCCCACCCCGAAACGCTCTTTGTCATCCGCGCCCACCCGGACGAGATGCGCGTCGGCAAGGAAAGCCAGGAAAGCGTTGCCGATTGGGTCGAATCGCGCCGCGCAACCGAACTGCCCAACCTCGTTTTTGTGCCGCCGGGTGAATTTCTCAGCTCCTACGAATTGATCCAGCGCTCGAAATTTGTTCTGATCTACAACTCGACCATCGGCCTGGAGGCTTCGATCCTGGGCGCGGCGGTTCTGTGCGCCGGCAAAGCCCGCTTCACCCAATACCCAACCGTTTTCTTCCCAACCTCCATCCCCGACTATCGCGCCACGCTGGAGCAGTTCCTGGCTGCTGACAAAATCGACGCGCCAGACGATTTCCGCCGCCACTCACGCCGCTTCCTGTACTACCAGTTATTCCGCACCTCGCTGCCCTTTGGCGACTTCCTCGAACGCGGCATTCTACCCGTTAACGCCCGCCTGAAAATGTTCCGGCCTGAAGATTTGCTCGCATCCCCGGCCATCCAAACCGTCAGCAAAGGCCTGTTGAAAGATGGCGATTTTTTGTTGGAAGAGATGGGCAGTGGAAGCGTAAAAAAGTGAAAATGGAGAAAAGGAAAACCGGAGAACCGAAAAATCGAGAAACCGGAAAACAGTCCATGAACTGCTCCCTGGTTATCCGTGCTTTTAATGAAGCCCGCCACCTGCCGCGCTTGCTCGAAGGTGTGCGCCAGCAAACCGTGACGGATATCGAAATTATCCTGGTCGATTCCGGCTCGACAGATGACACCGTTAAAATTGCCGAAGCCTACGGCGCGAGAATTGTCCACATCGCCCCGGCGGACTTTACCTTTGGGCGTTCGCTCAACCTGGGCATCGCCGCCGCCACCCGAGAACTGGTCGCGATTGCCTCGGCGCATGTCTACCCGATTTATCCCGACTGGCTGGAGCGTTTGCTCGAACCCTTCGCCGATTCGCCTGTTGGACTGACCTACGGCAAGCAGAGAGGCATGGAGACAACCAAATATGCCGAACACCAGATTTTTGCGCGCTGGTTCCCCGACACGAGTGATTTGCGCCAAACCCATCCGTTTTGCAACAACGCCAACGCCGCCATCCGCCGCTCGTTATGGGAAAAGCATCCCTACGATGAATCACTGACCGGTCTCGAAGACCTGGCCTGGGGCAAATGGGCGCTGGCGCAGGGCCACAGCCTGGCCTACATCGCCGAAGCGGAAATCATCCACATCCACGATGAGCATCCCAAAGGTGTGCTGAACCGCTACCGGCGCGAGGCGATGGCCTTCAAGCGGATATACCCCGAAGCGCACTTCAACATCTACGATTTTGTGCGCATGACGGTTAGCAACATCTTCAACGACAGCGTTCACGCTGTCCGTGAGCGTATTTTCTTCAAAGTCTTCCCTGAAATCTGCTGGTTCCGCGCCTGCCAGTTCTGGGGCACCTATCAGGGCTACCGCCAGTCCGCAGAGTGGAGTTGGAACCTGCGCCAGACCTTCTACTACCCGCGCGGCCTGGATGCAGAACAGTCCCCGAAGCGCGAAGTGGAACCGATTCGGTATGATGAAAGATGCCATTAATGCTCAAAAAAATTGCCCTATCTTTACGAGATATTAAACCTGCTCCAAATTGGATTGTACCGGCGATCCTATTTGTGGCCTGTTTCTTTTCACATGGTATTTTGCTCTCGAACCTGGGGTATTTTCAAGATGACTGGCATCACGTTTATTACGCTTATCACGAAGGCACAGATGGATTGAAAAATTTCTTTTTCACAGATAGTCGTCCATTTGCCTACTTTACTTACGAATATTTATTTTCATCTTTGGGATTCAATCCAACACACTGGCATTGGTCATTAATGTTAGTGCGCTTTATGACGTCTCTTATCGCTTGGTTGCTTTTTCGGCAAGTATGGCCCCAAAAAGAAGAGTTCACAGCTTGGCTAGCCCTATTCTTTGTAATTCACCCGGTTTTTTCCTTGCAGCCCTTAGCAGTTGCTTATAGCCTGCACTGGATTTCTTACTTATCCCTATTGGGATCTTTTACTCTTATGGCTTTGGCCATCAAGCGAGAAAATTGGTTTTTGCCGCTCACTGTTACAGCAATCATATTACAAGTATTTCACCTTATTATGATGGAATACTACGCTGGGCTGGAAATATTCCGAGCATTAATTATTTTGATGATGTTGCCTCAAGCAACATGGTATAAAAAAATCAAGAAAGCTGTCCTGACTTGGCTACCCTATTTGCTCATTCTAGGATTGTATGCCGTTTATCGTTTATCCTATAACAAAATCTTCGGTTATGATCGATTCGAACCAGCGGCATTAACCGGTTTACTTACATCGCCTGGCCAGACTTTAACGAAATTGTTTGAATCGCTCATTCAAGATTCGATTTTTATTTTGATTTCACCCTGGTACTCGGCCATAGATCCATCAGTTTTCGATTTTGGCCGTTTGTCAACCTGGGCAATGATAATTGGTGGAATTTCATTTGCTAGAGCCTTCTATTTTGCGTTTTCGCAATTAAGAAAAGGGATAGCTCAAGAACAAGAATATCGTCAACCTATACTGGCAATATTTTACGGTTTTGTTTCGCTTACATTAGGCATGCTACCTACATGGGCAATCGGATTCTCGATGTTTACAAAAAACCCGCTATGGAGCAGCAGGTTTGCTTTGCCCGCAATTTTGGGAGCAAGCCTTGTTACAGTAGGTCTGGTCTACTTCTTCTTCCAAGAAATTCGCCGCCGTACATTTACCCTAAGTTTGTTGCTCTGCATAGCGATTTTTTCTCATATTCAAACTGCACGGAGTTTCAACGTTTCATGGGAGAAACAAGCAAGGCTTTACTGGCAGCTTTACTGGCGCGCACCATCAATAGAACCAGGCACATTGATTGCTGCCGATTCTGAAATATTGCCCTATATGGGTGACTCGCCAACCGCCTATGCCATTAATCTGATATACCCTAAAACATATGCTCCTCCACAAATCGATTACTGGTTTAGTCCGGGTTCCAAGGATGTGCCCACTTCTTTCTTCGAAGGCCAAACCACTGAAATCTCAAAATATAGCAGCCTTTTTTCTGCATCCCCAAAAAAGGTGATAGCCATCATTTTCGAACCTGAACAAGGTCAGTGTCTTTGGTTCCTACGCCCCTCATACAGAGAAATCCGTTTCCTTTCTGATGAAGCTTATCGTTGGATGGCTATTTCTAATCTTTCTTTGGCAAAGGAAAGCCCCGATACTCTTCCACCTCCAGCGTCGATTTTTGGTTATGAGCCGGCACATACATGGTGCTATTACTATCAAAAAGCCGATTTGGCGGCACATGAGCAAAACTGGGAAAGGGTTATTCTTCTTTGGGATGAAGCCAAAGAACAGAATTATGGGCCATCCAATGGGGTTGAGATGTTACCCTTTATCGAGGCTTATGCTCATTTATCAAATTGGAACCAGGCCCAAAAATTAACTTTCCAGGCCAATACCTTGCCGCCCAGGATGTCATCACTACTGTGCACAGTCTGGCAATCCTTTGAGCAAACCTACTCGGACAAGTCTGCTCAAAACATAATCTCAGGAACACAGGCAAAGTTAAAATGTCAACAATAATATCCAACAAAAAAATAATCGCTGCGCTGGTCCCCATGCGCCATCACAGTCAGCGCGTTCCCGGTAAAAACTACCGTCCGCTGGCCGGGAAACCGCTTTACCAACATATCATCGAAACGTTGCTCGCCGTTCCTGAGATTAACACTATCCTGGTCGATACCGATTCCGAACCAGTCATGGACGGCCTACGCACCGATTTCCCGCAGGTCAAAATCATCCAACGTCCCGAAACCCTGCGCGCGCCCGAAATCCCGATGAACGAAATCCTGGCCTTCGATACCGCCCAGGTCGAAGCCGATTTCTACATCCAGACTCACAGCACCAACCCACTCCTGAAAGCGGAAACCATCTCAGCCGCAATCAACGGGTTTCTGTTCAAATATCCAGCCTTCGATTCGATGTTCTCGGTCACCCGCCTGCAAACCCGGCTGTGGGATTCTCTCACCCGCCCAATCAACCACAACCCGGCCATCCTGCTCCAAACCCAGGACTTGCCCCCAATTTATGAGGAAAACTCCTGCTTCTACCTGTTCAACCGCCAAAACCTGCTGGCGCGCCGCAATCGCCTGGGCGAACGCCCACTGATGTACGAGATTCCGCGCCTTGAAGCGGTGGATATCGACGAAGAAGCTGATTTTGAAATTGCGGACCTGCTCATGTGCCGCCGGCTAGGTAAAGCATAAAATAATATTCACAATCAGTTACTATTCTAATGGAGCATCGCAATGAAACAAAATATTCTAAAAATATTTAAAAACGAGACTTTTTTGGCTTTATTGTTGATTTTTCTCACAACCCTGATCTCTTACGGTAACAGTATTCCAAAACTGGGTTTCTATCATGATGACTGGTATTTGTTATGGTCTGGGGTGTCTCGGGGCGCACAAAGCATCATTTCATTGTTTAGCTCGGATCGGCCTTTTATGGGCGTTATTTACTCGCTTGTTTATCGTATCTTAGGCGATAGCTATCTAAACTGGCATTTATATGCCCTAGCCTGGCGTTTTATTGGCGGTGTTGCTTTTTTCTGGATATTGCGTTTGATATGGCCAGAGCAAAGATATTTAACCACGCTAATGGCCACCCTATTTGTCATTTACCCCGGTTTTTTATCACAACCAAACGCAAACACAAAGCAAAACCACCTATACGGTTTTGGAACGGCTCTCTTATCAATTGCATTGATGCTACAGGCTCTAAAAGCAAGCACAAGGAAAAGAGAGTTGATTCTTAAATTTTTATCCGTTGTTTTAACCGCAAATTACTTATTCATCTATGAGTATATGATTGGTCTCGAGGGCATGCGTTTAGTATTGCTCGGTTATCTCCTGTTTCAGCAAGGCTTCAAAAACATCCTAGCTTTGACACAAAAAATATTGAAAAATTGGTGGCCCTATCCCTTGGTTATGGCTGTTTTTGTGTATTGGCGCCTATTTATATTCGAAAGCACAAGAAAAGCTACAGATGCTGGTAAATTGTTAAACGACTATTCTGGCAATTTTCGCAACATGTCATTGCGTTTAATCATAGAAACAGCAAAGGATTTTCTGGATACATCTATTTTTGCGTGGTTCGTGCAACCATATCAGTTATTTGCCAATGCTCTATACTCAAAATTGGGATGGGCACTCTTTATTGCACTAATTGTTGTTGGCTTGGTTTGGATGTACTCATTCTTTTTCAAAAAATGGTGGGGGTCAGGTAACACCGAAGAAAAAACATCATTACTAACCAGAGATTTCTTATTGCTCGGCGGTTTTACTGTGATATGTGCTGTTCTCCCTGTTGTACTCTCTGGCCGCGAAGTAGATTTGGGAGATCCATATAAAAGTTATGGCCTTCACCCTATCGGTGGGGTAATCATGATTGTTTCAGGATTTTTACTCATGATCAAACCGAATTTTCGCAAATTGATATTATTGGGTCTAGTCGGTATCTCAGTTTCAGGCCAGGTGCTTAATGCTAACTATTGGCAAATGCTATGGGAATATCAACGCCAAACATGGTGGCAACTTACTTGGCGAGCCCCTGATTTAAAAGATGATACGGTAGTAATGGTTTACATGCCCGATGGATATCTCATGCAACAAGATTACGAGATGTGGGGCCCATTGAACCTGATATATAGACCTATTATGTCTGATGCTCCAGCCCTGCAAGCGCGAGTGCTTAATTCAAATACAATCTATGATGTGTTAAGAAGAAAAACAGATAAGCGTTTTGATCGCGATGTTAAAGTAGATGCTAACTATAATAATCTACTCTTGATAAGTTTCCCATCAACAACATCCTGTATTCATGTTATTGATGGAATACTGCCTGTTTACTCAGAAAATGAATCGCTACTAACAAAACAGATTGGGGCATACTCCCAAATCGACCGTATTGTAGTATCTGAAAAATCGCATGTCCCACCTCATCAGATTTTCGGCCCTGAGCCAAATCGGAATTGGTGTTATTACTATCAAAAAGCATCGTTAGCCCGTCAATCGGGTAATTGGGAGGAAATTGTTAGTCTATTTGAGCAAGCAAATGCACTGAACCTTGTCCCGGCAGATCGGTCTGAGTTTTTCCCATTTATTGAAGCTTTCGTAAATCTTGGCAGGTACAAGGAAGCCAAAAATCTTTATGTAAGGAGTTTCAAAGATAATGTCAAAATGCGTATGCCCCTATGTAATGCACTAGGGAAAAACCCAAATTACCCACCAGAATTTCGCTACGATTATAAAACCATCACTGAATTGATTTGTGGTTCGTAAACGATGAAAACCGTCCTCCTCACCGCCCCCTACATGCTCCCCTTTGTGGAGCGTTTTCGCCCGGTCTTCGACCACTACGGCATCCAACTCATCGTCCCCGATGTACAGGAACGCATGGAAGAGGCCGACCTGCTGAAATACGCCGGACAGTTCGATGGCGCAATTTGCGGGGATGACCGCTATACGCCCACCGTGCTCGAGGCTTGCTCCCCGCGCCTGAAGGTGATCTCCAAGTGGGGCACTGGCGTGGACTCAATCCACGCTGAAACCTGCTCCCGTTTAAATATCCAACTGCGCCGCACCCCGAATGCTTTCACCACCCCGGTAGCGGATTCCGTTATGGGCTATATACTCGCCTTTGCGCGCCGCCAACCGTGGATGAGCGCCCAGATGAAAGCCGGAATCTGGGAAAAAATCCCTGGCAAAGCCCTTAGCGAGATGACCCTCGGCATTATCGGAGTCGGCGCAATCGGCAAAGCCCTTACCCGCCGCGCCCGCGCCTTTGGCATGCAAGTCTATGGCGCCGACATCATCGATGTTGACCATGTCTTTGTCGGCGAAACCGGCATCGAAATGACTTCGCTCGACCAACTCTTAGCGAATTCCGATTTCATCTCCGTCAACTGCGACCTGAACCCGACATCCCAGCACCTGCTCAACGCCAAAACCCTGGCGCAGACCAAATCCGGCGCAATCGTCATCAACACCGCCCGCGGACCAATTATCCACGAAGAAGCCCTGGTTGCCGCCTTGCAATCCGGCCATCTTGGCGGCGCGGCCCTGGATGTTTTCGAGCACGAACCGCTCCCGCACTCCAGCCCGCTGATGACAATGGACAACGTTCTGCTCGCCCCGCACAACGCCAATTCCAGCCCAGCCGCCTGGGAACGAGTGCACTGGAACACGATCAAGAATTTGCTCGAAGGGCTGGGCCTGGATAGCAGCGATTTGAACAAGTTTCGTAATTCTTAACCCGTAACCTGGTTTGACGAATTACAAGTTACAGATTACGAAAGGACAACCATGTATTCTGAAAAAACAGTATTAATCACCGGCGTAGGCGGTGGTATCGGTCGCGCCACGCTCGAACATTTTGCCAACCAGGGTTGGCGCGTAATCGGCGTGGATCGCAACCCATTCAATGGAGAGTTTCCCGCGAGTGGACACTTTATCCAGGCCGACATCTCGCACCCCGAATCAGCCGAATTGATTTTTGAACAGGCGCGCGCTTTCAGCCCATCCCTGGATGCCTTGGTCAACAACGCCGCTGTCCAGGTTGCCAAACCGCTAGTTGAAACCACCGTCGATGAGTGGGACGCGGTCATGGCATCCAACCTGCGCCCGGTTTTCCTGTTTGCAAAACTGGCCTATCCGCTCTTCAAAACAGCAGGCGGCGGGGCAATTGTCAACGTCTCATCCGTCCATGCGGTGCAAACTTCCGCCAATATCGCCGCCTATGCCGCCAGCAAGGGCGGAATTTTAGCGTTGACACGCGCCATGGCGATTGAATTTGCCCCGGATAACATCCGGGTCAATGCCATCCTGCCCGGCGCAGTCGATACCCCCATGCTGCGCGCCGGCCTCGACCGTGGCCACGTCGGTCACGGCGACATGCAAAGTCGGCTAGATAACCTGGCGCGTAAAACCGTCAATGGCCGCGTTGGCCAGCCCGAAGAAATCGCCCACGCCATCTACTTCCTGGCCAACAACGAACAATCCTCTTTCATGACCGGCCAGGCCCTGGTTGTCGATGGCGGCGCGACGGCACGGCTCAGCACTGAGTAAACAGGTGTCAGGTATCAGGTGCGAGGTATCAGGTTTTCTGATGCCCGTCACCTGATACCTGACACCTCGCACCCGACACATCATGAACTTCATCAAAACATCTCCCATCTACCCCCTCATCCGCGACAGCTATATCTGGCTGCGCGACTTGCCCCAGCTCCCGGCAGCGTACCTGCACCCCTGGCGGCGAGAAAGCATCCGTCGCCTGGCCGCGCTCAAAGACATCCACAAAGGCAAACGCGCTTTCATCATCGGCAACGGTCCCAGCCTGAAAAACACCGATATGTCCAAGCTCAAAGGTGAAATCACCTTTGGCATGAACCGCATCTACCTGATGTTCCCGGATCTGGGCTTCAAAACCACCTACCTGAGCGTGGTCAACGACCTTGTCATCGAGCAAACCGCCGCAGACCTGGCTGCGCTCGACATCCCCAAATTCCTGACCTGGCGCTCACGCCGCTTTTTTCAACCCGAACAATTCACCGATTCCCAATCATCCAGCCTGCCCACGTTTCTCTACTCAACCTATGATTCACCGCGCTTCTCGCCCGATGTGCGCGGACGCATCTGGGAAGGCGCAACCGTCACCTACGTCACCATGCAGATGGCCTTCCACATGGGCATCAGTCAAGTCTACCTGATTGGCGTCGACCACAATTACGACACCAAGGGCAAACCCAACACCACCATCACCTCCGATGGCGATGACCCCAACCACTTCCATGCCGGCTACTTCGGCAAAGGCTTCCGCTGGCAGCTCCCCGACCTCGAGACATCCGAAATTGCCTACCGCATGGCGCGCCAGGCCTATGAAAACGCCGGACGCCGCATCGCAGACGCCACCGTGGGCGGCAAACTGACTATTTTTGAAAAAGTGGATTTTAATTCGCTCTTCTAACGGACTCCAGCACTCGAACGTTGCCTGGCCCGGAAAACCCTTCTCGTGAATCAGACTCCCCTACGCTTGACTCCCGCTAAAATAGCTTTTTTCCTGTTCCTGATGCTGATCCTGGTGGCTGGAGCTTTTCTCCGTTTCAGCAACCTCGATCAACCCCTGCTCGATTTTCACCCCACTCGCCAGCTTTTCTCGGCAATCAAAGCGCGCGGCATGTACTACCAGACCGTTACCGACGCCCCCGCCTGGCAAAAAGACATCTCCTATCGCCAGTGGCAGGGAGAAGCGACCATCGAACCGCCGCTAGTGGAAAATATCACCGTCTTTTTCTACACCCGGCGCGGACAGGAAAACACCGCCTTTCCGCGCGCGGTTTCAGCCTCGTGCTGGCTGATTGCCGCAGTCTTCGTTTACCTCTTGTCCAAAAACCTGACAAATTCGCCGCCCGCCGCCGCTGTTTCAACTGCGTTCTTCCTGCTCATCCCCTACGCCATCCCCGCCAGCCGTGCTTTCCAGCCCGACCCGCTGATGGTGATGTTGATTACCATCTCCTGGTGGAGCCTCGAAACCTGGGGGCGCAAAAACACCTGGCACTGGGCCATCCTGGCTGGGCTTTCCGGTGGACTGGCAATTTTCGTCAAACTCCCGGCAGTGTTTTTTATCGCCAGCGGCGCAATCGGGGTCATCCTGGCCTATTCCAGTCTGGTATCTGCCTTCAAAAACCTGAAAGCCTGGCTGCTGGCGCTCTTGTGCATCTTGCCGCCGGTCGCTTATCTGTACTATGGCTTATATGTTGCCGGTTTCCTCGGCCAGCAATTTGGCGGACGGTTTTTCCCTGAATTCTGGTTCGATCCCTATTTTTACCTGCGCTGGCTTCTCAAAGTGGACTTAGTCATCGGCATCTTCTGGCTTTCCCTGGCGCTGATTGGCTGGCTGGTGTTTGCCGCCAAACCGGTCAAAACCTTCCTTGCCGCGCTCTGGGGCGGATACATTCTCTACGGACTGGTTTTTCCGCACCACATCGCCAGCCACGATTACTACAGCCTGCCGCTGATTCCGCTGGCTGCCCTTTGCCTGGCTCCACTGACCGCCGATCTGCTCCCACGCATCTGGAAAGCTGCCACATCTCATTTCGCCCAGATTATCCTTCTTCTTTCATCTTTCTTCTTCCTTCTCGCCTACACCGCCATCACCTACCTGGAAATCCGCCAGGCCGATACCCGCCCTGCGGTTGAGGCTTATGCCCAAATTGGCGAGGCCTTACAACACCAACCCGGCATCATCGCCCTGACCGAAGATTACGGCTACCCGCTGGCTTATTATGGCTGGCAAAATGTCAGTCTGTGGTATCCTGCGGATGATTGTGAACAAGGTTTCAATCAACAAACCTTTGAAAAAGCTTACTTCGTTGTCACAGACTTCGACGAACTGGCCCGTCAACCCGAACTGGCCAAAAAACTGGCCGGCTACCAGGTTTTCGCCCAATCTCGCGAATACAGCATCTACGACCTGAAAGCACCGCTCCCCTCCGCCACCCCATGAAAGTCATCCGTTTCCGCCCGTGAATCCGTTACAAAGTCCGTTCGCCAACATCAGCGTTCCGTCCGTAAATCCGCTATAAAGTCCGTTCACTAACATCCGTTTCCATCCGTGAGTCCGTTATAAAGTCCGTTTACCAACATCCGCTCCCATCCGTGAGTCCGTTACAAAGTCCGTTTACCACCATCCGTTTCCGTCTGTGAATCCGTTACAAAGTCCGTTCACCGCCATCCGTGAAAAATCCGCTCGTAACCATCGTCACCCCCTCTTATAACCAGTCCCGTTACCTTGAGCAGACCATCCGCTCGGTGCTGGGTCAGGATTACCCATCGCTTGAGTATTTTGTCATCGATGGCGGCTCGACAGATTCCAGCGTGGGCATCATCCGCCGATACGAGAAGCAACTATCGGGTTGGGCGAGCGAAAAAGACCGGGGCCAGGCGGATGCCATCAACAAAGGATTCCGGCGCGCAAACGGAGAATTTATCGCCTGGCTAAACTCCGACGACATCTACCAGCCCGGGGCTATCCGCAAGGCCATTGAAGCTTTCCAACAACATCCCGAAGCCGGGTTGGTTTATGGGAATGTCCTTTCGATTGACGAAAATTCCCAGTCGTTCAACCTGCAAACCTTCAAGCCCCACACCCTGGCAGACTTGATGGCCTTCAACATCATCAGTCAGCCAGCCGTTTTCATGCGCCGCGCTGTGCTGGAGCAGGCCGGGTATCTCGACCTCAACTACCACCTGCTGCTCGACCATCATCTCTGGCTGCGCATGGCCGCCCTGGCTCCACTGGTTTACATCCCCGAAACTCTGGCCGCCGCGCGCTACCACGCCGAAGCCAAAAACCTGGCCCGAACTGCGGATTTTGGCCGCGAAGCCTTCCACATTGTGGATTGGATGCGCGCTGCGCCCGCGCTTGCTCCCGTTTTCGAGGGGAACCGCCGCCGGATTTTGGCCGGCGCCCACCGTCTGGACGCTTTCTACCTGCTCGATGGCGGATTCTACGCTGCCGCGCTCAACGCCTACGGACAGGCTTTCCGTTATAATCCGCCCGTAGCTTTGCGCGAGACCCATCGAATCGTCTACGCCTTGCTCAGTCTGCTCGGCCTGGCAAAATTGCGCGGATTATACATAACCTTGCGCACCCGAATTTTCCAAACGTTCAAAAAACCTTCATGAAACCTTTCTCAAAGCGCCTTCCAGATGCCTTGTTGTGGTTGCAGGGCATCACCGGGTTGGCCGCCCTGTCTTTTTTGATGTATGTCGGCACCTTCTCCCGCTACTGGGCCGATGATTTTTGTTATATCGGTATTGTCGAAAACACCAACAACCTCTTCGATGCGGTCAGACTGGTTTATGTCACCTGGTCCAACCGCTATACCAATGTTTTATTTGTGGGTATCCTTAACCTGTTTGGCCCGGATGGTATTCAGTTTTTCCCCGGCGTCATGATCGCCCTCATGGCAATCGTTCTGTTTGCCATGATTCAAAATTTTGCCCGTTTCCTGAATCAGCCCATCAAACCCCTGCTTGCGGCCAACCTCGCCATCCTGCTGACATTTTTCGCCATCCTGCAAACACCCAACCGTTTCCAATCCGTTTACTGGATGATGGGACTGGTAACCTACTTCGCCCCGGTTATTTTTCTGGCACTGATGGTTGCCATCACAGCCCGGGCCGCCCAGCGGGAATCGATCGATAAATTGGGATTAATCCTGCTCACCCTGTTGGCCTTTTTTGCTGGCGGACTTTCCGAAACCACCCTGGCCTTCCAGATTACATTCTTTACCCTGGCATTGGCCGCCGCCCTCGTTTTCAGAAAAAACAAAGCGCTCCCTTATCTTGGCCTTGCATTGGTTATTTCGCTCCTAGCCCTATTGGTCGTTTTCCTCGCCCCTGGGAATAGTGTCCGCCTAGAAAATATCCCTGAATCAGAATTTTCACTTGCGAAAATCCCCCTGATTTTTATTTTCTCACTTGACTTCATTCAGGACAGCCTGCGTTCCTTCACAGTTCCGGCAGGAATCTCCGTTTTGAGCGCCTTTGGATTGGGTTTGATCCTGTCCAATGGACAAAAACTCCCAGACCGCTTCTGGCTGGCCTTTATTCTCTTGCCCGTGGCAGCCTACACACTGATTGCCAGCCTGGTAGCCCCCAGCGTCTATGTCTATGGCGATTATGGCTACCCGGAGCCGCGCGCCTTGTTCCCGGCTCAGTTCGTGCTGACCGCTACTCTGATGGCTTTCGGTTTAATGCTAGGAAAACTGGCTGCATCCTTCTTTCATCGCCAGGCGTTTTTTACAAAATCGTTTGGTATGATTGCCTTCACAACCCTGTTCCTGCTCGTTTCTGCATACCCGCTCTGGTTTCTAGCCCGTGAAATTCCAACCCTGCCAGAAACCGAACGCTACGCCAAAAACTGGGATGAACGTGATGCTTTCCTGCGCGAACAACAGCAACAGGGCAGCCTGGATATTGTCCTGGATGGCATCCAACCTCCCGGCAACCTGATCGACCTGCGCCAGTCGCCCGGTTTTTGGGTCAATGTCTGTGTCTCTGATTTTTACAATCTAAATTCAATCGCTGTCTTTCCATGACAAAAATTTCCATCGTCACCCCCTCCTTTAACCAGGCCCGCTACCTCGAGCGGACAATCCTGTCCGTGTTGAAGCAGGATTACCCGGACATCGAATATTTCGTCATCGACGGTGGCTCAACCGACGGTAGCCGCGAAATCATCGAGAAATATGCCGATAAACTGGCAGGCTGGGTCAGCGAAAAGGACAGGGGCCAGACTGATGCCATCAACAAAGGTTTCGCCCGCGCCACCGGTGACATCCTGGCCTGGCTCAACTCCGACGACACCTACAACCCCGGCGCAATCTCAGCCGCGCTAAAATTCCTGGAAGACAATCCGCAGGTCGGCCTGGTTTATACCGATACCAACTTCATCGATGAAGATGACCGGGTTATAGGCCGCTTCCCCGCCGCCCAAACCGACTACGCCCGCCTGCGTCAGGGCTACGTCCACATTCCTCAGCAGGCCGCCTTCTGGCGGGCCAACTTGTGGAAACAGGTCGGCCCGCTCGACCCATCCTTCTACTTTGCGATGGACTACGACCTGTGGGTGCGCCTGGCCAAAATCAGCGAAATTCGTTACATCCCCGGCCCGGTCTGGGCCAATTTCCGCCTGCACACCAGCGGCAAAACCATCGCCGCCGACGACCGCTGCTGGCCCGAAATGCTCAAAGTCCACTACCGCGATGGCGGCTCACCCCTCGCGCCCATTGTCGCCAAGTACTACCTCCGCAAACTGGTCGCCCCGCTGATTAATTGGAATCGCCAGCGGAAGCTAAAACGGACTCAAACGTCCACTGACGTTTGAGTAAAAATCTGGAGATTTTTGACTCCATGCAAACCATCCTCACCCCTCCCACCTTTGACGATCTACTACGCCTGTTGCGCGCCTGGCGGCTGTGGCTCTTGGGCGCGCTGCTCGGCGGACTGCTCGGCATGGCCGTTTACGCCATCTTCCCGCCCGAATACCGCGCCCGCGCCACCGTCATGGTCGATTTCAACGTCGAGCAATCCTGGGCTGAAATCCCCGACCGCGAGGTGTTCTACTTTCTCGACCGCGAAGCCCGCAAACTGGTCGAACTGGCCTGGGCCGACGATGTCCTGAAATCGGTTGCGGAAGATGCCGGGCTGGATGGGGCCACGCTGCGCTCCGGGGTTTTGACTCTCTCCCAGCCTTCGGATGGCGGCTGGCACTTCTACGCGGACTCAGCCGATGCCGGCCTCGCCGCCAAACTGGCTGGGGCCTGGGCTGAGGCCTTCACCGTCAAAGCCGCAGCCTCGGCGGATCAGTTCACCCCTTACCTGGTCGTCACCCCAACCCAGATCGAAAACCTGCCCGTTACCCGCGCCGTGCCATTGGGAACCTACGCCCTGGCCGGGGCCGGCCTGGGGATGGTTTTGCTGGCCTTTTGGGCGTTGATAATGGGTTCGAAACAGCAACTATAGTTGTCATTTCGAAGGAGCCGCCAAGCGGCGACTGAGAAATCTTTACCATGGTGTAAGATTTCTCGCTATCGCTCGAAATGACAATCGTTGTCTAAAGTTTTGCTAGAACAGACTGAATACTGAACACTGAATGAACTTCCAAAAACTCTCCCGCCTGCTCTGGGCTCTGACCCTCGTCAGCCTGCCCATCACCAGTTTCCGCTACCTGCCCTTCATGGGCGCGGGGACGGTGGTGCGGCCCCTGGCGTTGTATCCGCTGGCGGCCCTGTTACTGGTGCTATTCGTTATGCTTTTGCGGCGCGAAACCCGTTTCCCGCGCCTGGGAAGTTTAAGCGTGCTGACCGCCTTTGTCCTGGCGACAATTGCCGCCACCGCCCTTGGCGCGACGTTTGCCCCCATCGAATTGCGCGGCGCGGATTATTGGGATCGCGCCCTGCGCGCTTTTGTCACCCTGGCAATCGGCCTGTCGTTTTTCGTCGCGGCAGCCTGGATGAACCAGGATGAGGCCGATGTCAAATTTTCGGTGCGTTGGTTAATGGTCGGGTTGCTGGGACATTTGGTTTGGGGCGCAATCCAGTTCTATGGGCTGAACAACGGCTATCGCGCCGAACTGCGCGAGATACAGGAACTCTTCTCGGTGCGCGGGCTGGTCAAGAACAAGCGTATTTCCGGGTTTACCTTTGAACCTTCATGGCTGGCCGCGCAATTGGCGACTTTGTATTTACCCTGGCTGGTGGCGGGATTGTTAAATCCCAAAGGTTTTTCAAAACCTTTGGGATTTCTGATAAACGTTGTTCTCTTGCTCGGTTCGCTGGCGGCGCTGCTGGCTACTTACTCACGCGCCGGGCTGGCGGTGGTCGCTTTTGCGGCGGGAATCACCCTCCTTGTGGCCGGGCGTCCGTTTTTGCAATCGGCCTGGGGTTGGTTTTTGGCCGGATTTCGCCCCGGCGTAGCCAAAAGCCGCTCGGACAGGATGCTGGCCGCGGGTGGCCGCGCGCTCTTAATCCTGCTAGTGGTAGCGGTTATCGCCGGGGCGGGCCTCTTTTTAGCGGACAAAGGCTATATCGCCCGGCTTTGGACATCCGATATGAGCGATTTTTGGGGTTACATCTCCAGCGCATCGCTCGGGCCACGGATCGCCTATGCTGCCGGGGCAATGCCCGCTTTTGACAGCAATCCAATCACCGGGGTGGGGTTGGGGGCAAGCGGGTTCTGGATTTACCCGAACATGCCGGATGCGCTGCTGATGGGTGAGCCGGAAATTGCCGAGGCGCTCGCGCCCGATTCGGGACTGTTCCCGAACCCGAAGAATTTGTATGTGCGCCTGTTGGCCGAGACCGGGCTGGCCGGGCTGACGCTTTTTGTGGCCTTCTGGCTGGGAATTTTGGCGGATGGGCTTGCCGCCCTGCGGCGGGAGGCGGTTGTCGGACGGTTTTTGGGTGCGGCGACAGTTTTTACCCTGGCGGCGCTGGTGTTCCAATCAATTTCGATAGATTCTTTCGCCATGCCAGAATTGTGGTTAAATTTAGGTATTCTGGCTGGTGTTTTTTCTCGGAGTGAAACATGATCATTCTTGCTGTGGGGATGCCGCGCGCCGGTTCGGGCTGGCATTACAACCTTGTCCATGACCTGATGGCAACCACCGGTTGCGACGATGCGCGCAAGATTCGCGAAGATTTTGGCCTGCAGAATATCCTGACCGAGGTCAATTGCAATATTGGTGTTTTGAGCCTGCGTCGGCTGTTCATGGTGCTGCGCCCGGCGCTGCTCGGACACACGTTTGTAATCAAGGCCCACTCCGCGCCGACGGTTTGGGCGCGGGCGCTGATTCAGGGCGGGCTGATGCAGGCTTTTTACATCTACCGCGATCCGCGCGACGCGATGCTGTCAGCCTTTGACTATGGCCGCCGGGCTGTCGAAAAGGGTCGCCCAAATGCTTTTTCGCACCTGACCAATTTCGAGCAGTCGGTCGAGTTCATCAGCGAATATGTGGCTGGTTGGGAACAGTGGATGAACATCCCGGCTGTCTTCAAAACCCGCTACGAGGATTTCCTGACCAATTACGAAGCCGAAGCCGGCAGGATTGCCCGCTTTATGGGCCTTTCGCTGGATGATGAGAAGGTGCGGGCCGTCATCGAGCAGTATCGTCCCGGACAAACCCAGGGCCAACAGGGCACACACTTCTTCAAGGGCCAGATTGGGCGCTTTCGGGAACGTTACAGCGCCGAGGAACAGGCTGTCTTGGTCAAACGGTTCGGGGCAAGCCTGGGAAAAATGGGATATGAAATCTAAGAATCCGGTGGGCAAACTTTTTTTCGTGGCAAGTATCGGGTATTATTAAGACATGTACAAGTCCGATACCCCTTTTGTGGCAGACTGGTTCGTTATCTCCTTGCGCTGGTTGGTATTGTTGGGGGTGACCATCTCTGTTTCCATCTCAGGGACATTAATCGCTTGGGAGAACAGCGTCCTGATTCTCCTGATTTTATGGAATATTGTGCTGACCTGGCTGGCCGGGCTGAATCGGCGACTGCCCAATCACCGCATTATCAGCGTTTTAATCGACCTGGGAGTTTCAAGCGTTTTCTTCTGGTTCCAGGGCGGGCTGACTGGGGCAGCTTCGTGGATCGGCATCCTGCCCATTATTTCGACAGCTTTATATTTTGACCTGCGCGGGGCATTGCTTGCCAGCCTGACGATTATCCTGGTGCAGGCTGCTTTTACTTTGCTGCGAAGCAGCAGCCTGATCTGGCTGTTACTCTCTGCCCTGGGGCTGCTCGTATTAGGCAGTTTCTTCGGGTTTATCAGCCAGCAAATGATTAACCAGTTGCGGCAAATGCGCATTCGCCAAAACGAAGAACGTGAGCGGCAGCAACACGTCGAAACCGAACGGATGCGCGCCATTTACAGACTCAGTTCGACCCTGACGGCAACCCTGAGCTACAAACGCGTGCTGGATATGGCCCTGGAAATCAGCACCAGCGCCCTGCATGTGGATGATGACAAAAAAGAGCAAACCACGCCAAAAGATGACCGCTTAATCAGCGGGGTATTGCTTTTTGACGGCGAAGAACTGGTGGTTGGTTCGGCGCGCCGTTTTCCGCAGGCAGACTTGCGGATGACTTTCCCGGCCAAGGAAGGTCTCCTGCATCGGGTGGTTGAGGATGGCGAAAATGTGGTTGCCGCCGGGGTTCAGAACGACCCAGAACTAAAGAGGCTGATCAGCCTGCATCCATGTCAATCGGTGTATTGTTTTTCTTTGCGCACCGGTTTCAACGTATATGGCGTACTGCTTTTCGGTCACCCCGAGAAAAACTACTTTACCAGGGATCGCTGCGAGGTGCTGGACATTATTGGACAGCAAGCCACCATTGCCATCCAGAATGCACGCCTGTACCAGGACCTGGCCGATGAAAAAGAACGCATGGCCGAAGCCCAGGAAGAGGCGCGCAAGAAACTGGCCCGCGACCTGCACGATGGTCCAACTCAATCGGTGGCAGCCATTGCCATGCGCGTGAACCTATCGCGCAAGATGCTGGAACGCGATGCAAACATGGCCGCCGAAGAACTGGTCAAGATCGAAGACCTGGCGCGGCGCACCACCAAAGAAATCCGCCACATGCTCTTTACGCTGAGGCCGCTGGTGCTTGAATCGCAGGGATTGACTGCCGCCCTGGGCCAAATGGCCGAGAAGATGAAAGAAACTTTCGGCCAGGAAGTGGTTATCCAGATTGATGAAAAGCTGGCCGACGATATCGAAATGGGCAAAAAGGGGATCATCTTCTATCTGGCCGAAGAAGCGGTCAACAACGCCCGCAAGCACGCCCAATCGCCGCGTATCTATGTGCGCTTGAGCCAGGTTAAAAACGAACCTGAAATCGCCTGGCTGCAAATCGCCGATGAAGGACTGGGGTTCGATGTCGAGGCGGTCACCAAATCGTATGACAAACGCGGCAGCCTGGGCATGGTCAACCTGCGCGAACGCACCGAACTGGTCAACGGCTTGTTGCACATCGACTCGGCGCCCGGTAAAGGCACGCGCGTCAATGTTTATATCCCGCTCAGCGAAGAAGCTGCGGACAAACTCCATCACGGCCGCGCACAAGGGTAAAAGGTGAACCTATGCCGCTCGCGGCCGGAATCTATTATTTTGCCAACGAAGAAGAAAACTGGTCGCGCCCGGCAGTCATCCTGATTCACGGCGCAGGTGGAAGCCACCTGAACTGGCCGCCTGAAATCCGGCGGATGGCCGGTCAGCGCATCTACGCGCTCGACCTGCCAGGACACGGCAAATCCAACGGCTTTGGCCGGCAAACCATCGAAGATTATGCCAAGGCAGTCCTAACATTTATGGATGCGCTGAAAATCCGCAAAGCCGCTTTTGTAGGACATTCAATGGGCAGCGCTATCGCCCTTTATCTGGGGGTGCATAACCCAAGCCGCACCCTGGGATTGGGACTGGTTGGCAGCGGAGCGCGGCTGCGCGTATCAGCCGCTCTGCTGGAAAAAACCGCCAACCCGGCCACTTTTGCCCTGGCCGTTCAAACCGTGACAGATCTGGCTTTTGGGCCGCAAACCGAGCCTCGCCTGAAAGAACTGGCCGGACAGCGCATGGCCGAGGTGCGCCCGGCGGTTCTGCACGGCGACTTCCTGGCCTGTGATTCTTACGACGAGGCCCACCTGTTGGGACGGATCAAAGCCCCGGCCCTGATTGTGTGCGGAAGCGAAGACAGGCTGACTCCCCTGCACCTGGCCGAACAACTCAAAGCCCGCCTGAAGGATAGTATTCTCTACACCATCGAATCTGCCGGGCACATGGTTATGCTCGAAGAGCCGCAGAAAGTGGCAGCACCCCTGCAACTCTTTCTTAACAACATCGTTTATCAACCCGGCGAAGCGGGCTAGTACTGGAACTTTCCGATTTTGCAGGGTGAAAACGGCTGAAATTCGCCGTTTTCACCCTACATTTTTATAAAGTTCCAGCTCTAGATTAAGCGTCAAATACCTTTTTCAAAATCGGAATGGCATTTTGGACCGCCAGGGCGCGATGGCTCAGGCGGTTTTTTTCATCCATGGGCAGTTCTGCCATGGTATGACCCAGCCCCTCTACCAGGAATATCGGATCGTAGCCAAACCCGCCAGCGCCGCGCTCATCAGGGATGATTTCGCCATAACAATTTCCCTCAGCAAAATACAGTTCACCGCCCGGCGTGGCCACCGCCACCGTGGCATGGAAATGCGCTGTCCAGGGGCGCGGCTTTTCGCCCAGGTTTTCGAGCATATAAGCGCGCCGGTCGGCATCGCTCGCCCCAGGCCGGGGATGGTAACGCGCCGAATATAGTCCGGGAGCGCCGTCCAGGGCATCCACCTCCAGCCCGGAATCGTCTGCCAGCGCAACCAACCCGCTGGCGGCGGCATAAGCGCGCGCCTTTTTCCCGGCATTCTCCTCATACGTACTGCCGTCTTCGACAACATTCAGGGTCAAACCGACCTGGCGCGGCGTTACCAGTTCATATCCCAGGCCGGCAAGCAGTTCCTGAAACTCGCGGAGCTTGCCCTGGTTCTCGGTGGCAATCAACAATTTCGGCATAGTTTTCTCCAATCTGGGCGCAATCCTATCCTAAACCTTGGCCCATATCAAGAACCTTTGCAAAATTGCAGGCCAGACGCTAAAAAGTTATGATATACTCTGCCCGCGCTCGTGTGAGCGTGAACGTTTCTGGGATTTGTTTTGATCGCTTCGAAGCAGTGCCCGTCAAGAAACCCGGCGGGCTTTTTTGTTGCCTTGTAGGATTTCCGCGAGGAAATTCCTGCGGTTTGCGGCAAAGGGACAGGGTTGCGGAGTCATCAAAACAATCAAATTTATAGCGGCCGGTGAGATTTTCTCAAATCGAGCAGGCCCATTCAATGGAGTTTTGATGACAACCGAATTTACTGACCTGAACCTGCACCCCGAACTGGTGCGGGCCGTTACCGAGCGCGGCTATGCCACACCAACGCCAATCCAGGCCGCCATGATTCCCGTGATGTTGAGCGGGGCCGATGTGATCGGCCAGGCCCAAACCGGAACCGGCAAAACCGCTGCCTTCGCCCTCCCCCTTTTACACAACCTGATCCCCAATCAAAAGCATATCCAGGCGCTGGTGCTGGCCCCGACCCGCGAACTGGCGCTGCAAGTTGCCGAATCCGTTCGCGAGTACGGACAATTTCACAACGTGCGCGTCCTGGCCGTTTACGGCGGGGCGGCCTATTTGCCGCAACTCAACCAACTGAAGCGCGGCGTGGATGTGGTTGTCGGAACGCCCGGCCGCCTGATGGATTTGATGCGGCGCGGCGCGCTGGATATTCACAATATCCGTACTGTTGTTTTGGATGAGGCGGATGAAATGCTCTCGATGGGCTTCATCGAGGACATCGAAACCATCCTGGCCGAAACCTCCGCCGAACGCCAAACCGCCCTGTTCTCGGCAACCATGCCGCTCGAAATCCGCCGTCTGGCCGATAAATACATGCGCGACCCGCAATCGGTGGTGATCGAGCGCAACCAGGTCACCAGCGCAACCATCGAACAGCGCTATTACTTCACCAACCTGGGCGACAAGACCGCAGCCCTGACCCGCCTTTTCGAAATCGAGGAAATCACCAGCGCGTTGATCTTCGTCCACACCCGCGCCGAAACCGGCGAACTGGCCAACGAACTGACCCAGCGCGGCTACCCGTCTGAGGCCCTGAACGGCGACTTGAGCCAGGATGCCCGCGAACGGACTTTGAACCGCTTCCGCCAGGGACAGGTGAGGGTGCTGGTTGCGACCGATGTCGCCGCGCGCGGCCTCGACATCGATGACATTTCGCACGTTTTCAACTACGAACTGCCGCACGACCCCGAAATTTACGTTCACCGCATCGGGCGCACGGGCCGGGCCGGGAAAACCGGGATCGCAATCACCCTGGTCGCGCCGCGCGAAAAACGCCGCCTGCGCCAGGTCGAAGCCCTCACTCGCCAGAAGCTCAAGGAAGCGCCGGTTCCCAACGAACAGGATATTCGCCAGTTCCGTGAAGAGAAATTAATGAGCCAATTCCGTGTATGGCTGGCGCGCGGACGCTGTAAAAACGAACGTGTCCTGGTGGAGCAATTGGTCGCCGAGGGACACGACCCGCTCGAAATTGCGGCGGTGGCGATGAAAATCGTCCGCGCGGATGAGAAACAGCGGCCAATCGCTCCGGTAACGGTGGTCGAAGAACCCAAAGCCAAAACGTTCGAACGCGGATTCGAGCGCAGTGAACGCTACAAAGGCGGGCGCGGCGAACACCATTCCGCCGGACCGGGAGCGCGTTTCACAGAACGCAGCAGCAAGGGTGGCGCGCGCGATACCGGCGGGCGGACATCCCACGAACAGGGCATGGTGCGCCTGAGCCTGCGCCTGGGCAAGGAACATGGCATCCGTCCGAATGACATCGTCGGGGCGATTGCCGCCCACGCCGATATTCCCGGCGCGGTAATTGGAAAAATCACCATCCACGAAAAGCGATCCCTGGTCGACATCCCCGAAGAACTGGTGGGCAAGGTGCTGGCCAAAGCCTCCGATGCCCAAATCCGCAAGCAGCCTTTGGGGCTACAAAAAGCATAGCAACCGCAAAAGAGACCGAAAACGGTCTCTTTTTTTGTCTCTAAAGGTGAAATCGGACAAAAAATATCGCATATTCGCCGGTTTGTAGTAAACTGGCTGCAATGGTTTTGCAATGGATATTGTATAATCCAATAAGGTTTTGTACGATTGTTCTTTGGTTGTCCATCAGGAGAGGAAAATATGGCAGAACTAAAGCAATATTCACAAACTGACCCGGCCTGGAAATCGAAATTACTGGGCTTTGATAAAACTTCGACCATCGGCAATTTCGGCTGCCTGTTGACCAGCATAAGCATGCTCGCTTCAGTGTACGGCCTGAATGAAACCCCCGAAAGTCTGAATGAAAAGATGAAAAAAGTGGTCGGCTTCTCGGCTGGGACCGCATTCCTGATTCCCGGGGCAATTCCGGCAGCCCTGCCTGGCATCCGCTATGTCAGTTATACCAATTGCGCCAACGCTCCTGCGCCGTTGGCTGAAATCGACGCCTGGCTTGGACGCGGAAAACCGGTCATCATCGAGGTTGACTGGTCGCCGCAGACCGGGGTGCAAACCCACTACATGGTTGTTTATGGCAAGCAAGAGGACGATTACCTGGTTTACGATCCGTACCCCTTCCCGGTGGAAAAAGGCAAGATTTCATTAAAAAGCTCGAAATACGCCCAGGTTGCTGGAACGAAAGAAGCCGGGAAAATCATCACCGGGGTGATGTATTTCGACGGCCCCGGCGCGCCGCTGCCCCCAGCCACGCCGCCCAAGCTGGATAAAGGCGTGTACGCATCCTTTCCGGTTTATGCTACTGCGGACGAGCTTGCCATCCGCTCGCAAACCCTGGTTGCCGAACATACCCTGCTCAAGCGGGTGGGCATCAACACCGAGATGAAAGTGCTCGAAGCGGATGCCGCCGCCAACGCCAAAATCGGCCAGCAGAACCAGTGGCTGGCGGTCAAGCTGGGTGATGGCACCGAGGGTTACACGGCGGCCTGGCTGGTCGCAAAGGCCAAGAATGCCAATGCTCCGGCTCCCGGCGCTGCCCCGGCGACCATTACGGTGCCCAAAGATGCGCCGGTGGTCAAAGCCAGCGTCGATGGGCTTAAATTGCGCTCGAAACCGGACAGCACAGATGCGACAATCTTGAAAGTGTTGCCCATCGGCGCAGAATTAAAGGTTCTGGAACCGGCCGCCGATGTCAAACGCAAAGTCGGCACGATGTACGAGTGGCTCAAGGTCGCCGATGTGCAGAATGCCCAGGGTGTTGTCGCCGCCTGGTATGTCAATATCGTCAGTCTCGGGTCAGCCGCGTTCGGGCCTGAAGCGCAGCGTCAGACCGCAGGGCCTAACTTCGCCATTGGCGAGGTACTGCCCGTTTTGTTGCGCACATCCGAAGAAAAAGTGGCCCTGCGCCAGTTCCCGTATATTTCCAAGGATACCCTGATCAAACGCCTGCCCCAAGGCAGCGAATTAATCGCCATAGAACCGCCTGATATTGCTGCGGGGAAAATAGGCCAACCCGGCGAGTGGATCCATGTCAAGGACGTTAACGAAAACACAGGCTATGTGGCCGCCTGGTGTGTGCAGGAGCGTCCCGAAGACCCCATTCCACAAGTTTCACCCGTCGACTGCTAATTCATTTGCTTTCCGCCAGTGTCTCTGATGCTGGCGGAAACTTTATTTCACATACCCTTCCCATCGGCCAAACCCGAAGAGCGCAGCGCAACCCAGGTGGACGCGGTAGTTAGCAATTGCCAATCCCCGAAGCTGAAATTTGCCGGCAACAACCCTGATGTAACCGATCACCATTCCAAAGGAGAGAGCCGTATGACCCAAGAATTAATGCTTAATGGCATCAACGCCGATGGCAGCAGCTACAGCGACGAACTGGGCGCAGCCATCACCACAGAAATGATTTCAAAGGTAGCCCGCGGCCAAAAACTGACCCCCGATGACCTGAAAGACATCCAGCGCCGCCGCGCCCTGGATAAGCAAAAAGCCGAACATTTTGGCGTCTCGGAAGGCATTGACGATACCAAACTCGAAGAATCCGGCTGGGGGGTGGTCTTCCCCAACAACCTGCCGCAAAAATCGGTCGATGCGCTCAAGGAAGCGCTCAAGCCGCTGCTCGACCACCGCAAAAAGCAGGCCGCCGCGCAAAAGGCGCATTATTACCGCGAATTCATCGGCCAGGAAAATGGCTACAAACAGGGTGAAAATAAAAACGATTTCCTGAAGCGTTTCGGACGCGGCCCCGGCCCGGCTGACCCTGAGAAAGTGCCCTATTACCTGATGCTGGTCGGCTCGCCGGAGACCATCCCCTTCAGCGTGCAATACCAACTGGATGTGCAATATGCCGTGGGCCGCATCTATTTCGAAAAGCTCGAAGATTATTACCAGTACGCCAAATCGGTAGTCGAAGCCGAAACCAAGGGCATCTCGCGCGGCAAACGCGCCGCCTTCTTCGGCGTCGCCAACCCGAACGACCGCGCCACCCAGATGTCTACCGAGCACCTGATCAAGCCGCTGGCCGAAGGCATGAAAAAAGACTACAAAGATTGGAAATTGGATGTGGTCGACCCGGACAAGGCCACCAAAGCCAACCTGGCCAACTACATCGGCGGTAAAAACACCCCGGCCCTGCTCTTCACCGCCAGCCACGGTATGAACTTCAAGATGAACGACCCGCGTCAACTGCCGCACACCGGAGCGCTGCTCTGCCAGGATTGGCCTGGCCCAAAAGTGCGCAAACCCATCACCCCCGACCATTATTTCTCCGCCGAAGACGTTGCTTCGGACGCGGATGTCTTTGGCATGATGGCCTTTATCTTTGCCTGTTACGGCGGCGGCACGCCCAAAATGGATAATTTCTACCGCCAGGCATTTGGCGAGCAGAAGGAAATCGCCCCGCACGCCTTCCTGGCGCAACTGCCGATGCGCCTGCTCAGCCACCCGCGCGGCGGTGCGCTGGCCGTTTTCGCCCATATCGAACGCGCCTGGGGTTCCTCGATCCTGTGGGACGGTACGGTGCGGGATGTCGAAACCTTCAATTCAACCATCGATGCTCTGCTGAACGGCAAACCCGCCGGCAACGCGACCGAGTACTTCAACGAACGCTACGCCGAAATTTCAACCGACCTGACCACGGAACTTGAAGAAACCACGCCCGAAAACCAGAGCGAAGTCAAACTGGCCGGCATGTGGACATCCAACAACGATGCCCGCAACTATGCCCTGCTCGGCGACCCGGCGGTGCGCATGGTGCTCAAGGACAAGGAAACGCCCCTCGCCGAACGCGCCTCGCTCGGTGAAATTGTCGCCAAGGCCCCGGCTTCGGTTGCCAGCGCATCGGCCTCCTACCAACCTGTTATCGTCGAACGCACCCCGGTCGCCAAATCCGCTTCGAGCGGGCCGGGCGAGGATTATGGCATTACCGACATGTTCAAAAAACCGGCTGATGGCGCGGAAGGTGAATCCGCCCCGCGAACCAGCAGCCAGCTCAAGGAATTTCTCGACAAAGTCGGCAAATACCTGTCTGACGCCCTCGACGATGCCGCCAGCCTGGAAATCTCGACCTATGTCGCCGACGACCTGGCCGGGGCCAAATTCGAGAACAAAAAGATGAGCAACGCCGAACTGCGCGCCTTTACCCGCATCAACGTCGATGGCGATACCGTGGTTTGCCTGCCCAAGAAAGACGGCGAAGTCGATACCGAGGTCTGGGAAATCCACATGCAGATGGTCAAACAGGCCCAGGAAAGCCGGGCCGAGTTCATGAAAACCGTGGTCAGCGCCGCCACCAGCCTGGTCAACATCCTGCCCAAATCCTAGCCATGACTTCCGCCGACCCAGATTTTGCCGTTTTCGAAGCCGAGATGGAATCCGCCCTGACCCGCCTGGACGGTCTGTTCCCCCCTGCCGCCCCAGCCGAAGCCGGGCAAGGCGCGGTCTCCTTCGATGTGGCCGCCTTCAGCGCGGTGGATGAAGCCTCGCCCGAGGGCCAACTGCTGGCGCTGATTCAGGAAGCCGAAACGGGCCAGGCGGACAAAGGAGTCAGCTTTGGGATTGGTGAAACCGTTTCGGACGCGATGCAAAAAGCCCAGGCTGATTTTGACGCCTTCATGGAGCGCATCAACCGCGATGTGCTGAATTTTGCCCAGGTGGAAAGCGGCGCGGCGGACTCACCGTTGGCTGTCACCCGCATCAACTGGACCGGCGACGCGCTGACAGTGCTCGCCGCAGACGCCGCCCCTGACGATTTGCGCGCCCACACTCGCAGCCTGCGCCGCGAACTGCTCACCCGCAACCTGCGTTTGCGCATGTTCTCGACTGTTACCATTGCCGCCGGGAAAATCTCCCTGGCGCTGACCACGCCCGGCGCGGCCCTGATGGCCCTGCCGATGGCGTACCAATTCGTTTCACAGCTTTCACAACAATGGCAAGCCCTGCAATCTCTCAACCAACCTTAGGAGGAACAAACATGGCAACCCCCGAAATCAAAGAAGCGCTCAAGAACGTGGCCGACGAAGTCGCCAAATATGTCAAAGACGCCGCCACCCTGACCGTCGAAACCCAGACGGTGGAAGTGGGCAAAGCCGACAAGCCCAACCTGGCCGCCCGCTCGGTCATCAAGCTGGACGGTGACAACACCACCACCCTGCCGACCGTCAAGAACGAAGCTGGCAAAGCCGAGGTCGATCCGGTCATTTACGATATCCACATGCAGAACGTCCAGGCGGCCATCGATTATCGCAGCAAGATCATCCAGTCGGTGATCGAAGTGTTGCTGCCGTAAAAAGGCAATTTCAGTAAATCACAAATCCAGCCTGTCATTGCGAGGAGCGTTCTTCGCAACGAAGCAATCTCCACTTAATCGGGGATGAACTAGGCGACAAACCGTTCTCGCTAAACGGGAGATTGCTTCGTCGGCCTTCGGCCTTCTCGCAATGACATCAAGCCTGTGATTTACTGAATTTAAATCTCCGTAATTTGCGGTTGTGAACGCTTACGGACGGGGAGTCCGGCTGGGGGTGGGAGTATTGGTCGGCGTGGGCGTGGGGGTGGGCGAAACATAAGCGACATCCATCACGTTCAGGTTGCTAAAACTGATATTCATCCCAAACGGGCTTTCGGCGCTGGCGAAAATTCCCAGGGTGCCGTTGCGAAAAATCGGGTCGAGTACGCTGAACTGGTAACGCCCATTCAGGAAGAAACGCATCTCGACGCCCGATACCCAAACGCCCAGTTTCACTTCGGCGGGCGCGCCAGGCGGCGCATCGCCGCTGGGAACCCACTCGCTAAGTGGGTAGACGACCGCGCCGCGCATCCGTTCGGCGCGGGTCTCGCCCTTGCAGTTGAGAATAAATCGGTAGCTGTCAAAATCGCCGGCGGCGCGGAAGAGCAGGCCGTAGGCGTCGGCGGACTCGCAGCGGTTGACCGAAACATCCACTTCGGCGTAGAAATCGCTCAGGAGCAACTGGCTGTGCAGGCTGGAGATGGTTGCCGGGGGGAAGTTAATCGCAATCGTGGCGCGGTTGCGCTCGATGATGACGCTGTTGGTGCCGTCGCCAGCCGGTTTGGCGCGCAGCCAGGCCTCCGGCGAGGCGAAATCGTCGCTGAACGTCACCCGCCCAAGCCCCGGCATGGGGATGACGGTTGGGCTGGGTTCGATGGTCGCCGAGATGGTGGCGGTCGGGGTGGCCGGGAACCAGTCGATGGTGGCGCTGGGCGTGAGCGTGGATTCGGTTTCTGGAACGGCAGCCAGGCTGAGGGGAGTCTGCTCCTGCGCGGAAAGGCCGGAGCAGGCAGCCAGGCCCAGGGTCAGAAGCAAAGTCAGGATACGGTAAAAAATCGGTTTCATCCCCATGATTTTACACTACCCCCACCCTCCCCCAAATTCCGATCTTGAATTTGGGGGAGGGCAGGGAGGGGGCTAGGCGTAACGAGCGCGGATGTTGGGGACGAGGTATTCGTCAAAGGAACGGTCGGCGTCGTAGGCCGGTTTCCAGCTCCAATCGCGGCGGGCGGCATCATCGTTCATATCCACCGGCCACGAATCGACGATGCGCTGGCGCTTGAGATGCGGTTCGTAGCTGATTTGCGCGCCGGGGAAGTGGGCCTGGACGCGGGCGGCGATTTGTTCGGCGCTCAGGCTGAAGGCGGTGATGTTGTAGATTTGGCGGGTGAGTTTTTCGCGCGGGGCGGCGGCCAGTTGGATGACGGCGTCGATGGCGTCGGGCATGGCCATGAAGGGGATGGCGCTGTCGGGGCGGACGAAACAGGCGTAAGGCTGGCCCTGGGCGGCGGCGTGGAGCATTTCGGGGCCGTAGTCGCTGGTGCCGCCGCTGGGGACGGTGAAGGCGCTGATCAGGCCGGGGTAGCGCACGCAGCGAAAGTCGACAAAGGTCGGTTCGGTTTCGGCGAGCTGCTTGTAGTGTTTGGCAAAATAGACGCCCAGGGTTTCGCCGTAGAGTTTGTTGCAGCCATACATGGTGATGGGATAGTTCCATTCCCATTCCTGCGGGCGGGGATGTTTGGCCTTGTTGTCGAGGTTTTGCATGCCGAAAACGGCCACCGAGCTGGGGAAGATGAATTTGACGGCTTCGCGCTTCCAGTCGGATTGTTCGGCGGCCAGGTTGAGCAGGCGCATGGTTCCTTCGACGTTGACGGTGTGGGCGGCCATCGGGTTGAACTCACCACTGGTCGAGAGGATGGCGGCCATGTGGTAGATGGTGGTGATGTCGTACTCGATGACGAGGCGGTCGAAGAGGGCTTTGTCGAGAATATCGGCCTGGTAATGGGTGGCTTTTCCGGCCAGGTGGGCAGGCAGCGGGCGCACATCGAGGGTCAGCAGGTTGTCTGCGCCCTGTCCGGCGAGTTGCTGGATGAGGGCTTGCCCAACTTCTCCGGCGGCTCCAGTAATCAGGATTGCTTTTCGACGCATGGGTGGGTCTCCTTGGGGGTGGTGGAAAGGGGAAAGTAGAAAGTGGAAAGGTGAAAAAGTGAAAGGGGTGAAATAAGAAACGAGAAATGAGTTGGCAGGCTCGTTTCTCGTTTTTGACTTGGGGTTATTTATTGTGATGGGATTTCAGATAATTTTTGCCAGTTTATTTGGCCGTCTCTTGTAAATATCTTGGAAAATTCCACAATGAATTTATTTAATTGGTTATCCCATTCACTATCAAAAACCGGATCGCTGGTCAAATAGCCAATTTGCTTTATCTCAGGAAGTTGTGCGCGGAGTTCATCAAACATCGTTGATGTGATATTTGAAAAATGTTCATCCAAGCGATGATATACGAGATCATGAATGGTAGTTAGTTCGCCTGATAAGAAAAATCGTCCAGATAGGATGTCTGTAAAAGTTATACCTTGTAAAACTTTTAATCGTTTTTGTTTGAATCGTTCGATTTTTCGCATTGCATGGGGGGGCAGTTCAGGGAGAGTCATTTCTTTTTCTTCTCCTTTTTAATCTTTTTACCCGAATTGAACTGCACCAATTTTTCCCAATTGATGAGAATGCCATCGCAAAAATCGTTCTGGAATTCAACAACAAAATCGCTCAAGATTTGCAAATATTTTTCTGTAAAAGCCTCGTTTCTTTGACGAGCTTGATGCCCCAACGGTTTTATGATCTCCAGATACAGTTGGTCATTCCCAGATATAAGAGACCAAAATTCCTGACCACAATATTTATAGTAGCCTTGCTTTTTCTCCGGTCGATTATCTTTTCCATAACAACAACCATTAACTGCAATAATATGAGTTTGCAGATTTCCTGTTCTTAAGATTCGCTTGGCTTTCTGAAAATCTTCTATCATGCGCTTGACCTGACTGCTATTCCCCCAGTTTGGCCCAGATTTTATTGAAATAATATAAATGATTCCATCCAAATCAAACTCTAAATCTATTCCTTCTGCCGATGATTTTTTACCCCCGTAAACTTTTTTACAAACAAAGATAGCTAACTTCTCAAGAAACTCACCAAAAATCGCTTCTTCTTGGGACGAAAGATGAGCATCAAGCAACCCTTTGACCAAATCTTGGGCAGTGTGAATATTTTTTGCCTTAAAAAGGTAAGGGTTTTTCTTCTGTAATATTTTTCCTAATTTAAGTGTATGTAAAGCAGCTTCTCGGCGTGAGTAAAATTCACCGATATTTTCTTGAATAAAGTCAGAAACATCATTCAGGTTTAGTGGATTCATACTTTGCCTTTTTCTCTAGCAGGGACATTTGCTGAAACGCTTCAATTTCGATATTTGGCTGAATTTCTTGACGAGCAAGTTCAAAATAGTTTGGCAAAATCTCTATCCCAACGCCATTTCTACCCATTCTCTGAGCCACTTTAAGGGTAGTGCCCGATCCCATGAAAGGGTCTAGCACCCAATCTTCTTCTTTGGTAAACAGTTTAATAAACCATTCAGGCAAATCTTCTGGAAAAACAGCGCTATGGCTACGATTTTTTGTTTCGGTTGCCATGTGTAAAACATTGTTTGGATATGCTTTTTCACGTCCAATCCAATTGGCAATTCTTTTTCCAAAGCCGCTGCCAACCTTTGAATTATCTCGAATTTTGTCTGTCTGACTCAGGTTTTTCAGGCGACGGTCTGCCCAATCACCCATCGGAACCATGACTTCTTCTTGATACATATGGAATTTCTTGGTTTTATTGAATTGCAAGAGCCTTTCCCAAGAATCACGAAAGCGATTAGGCCATTTTCCCGGATAGCTATTTTTTTTATGCCAGATAAATTCTTCTGTCCACAACCAACCTTGTTGGCGCATTGCCAAAATTAACTCGATAACATAAGTATGGCGTTCGCCATTAACAACTTTTTCTTTAATGTTTAGAACAAAAGTGCCCGTTGGCTTTAGGACGCGCAATAGTTCTTGTGAAATTGGCAAAAACCAAGATACATAATCTTCGGGTTTATGCCCTCCATATGTGTTCGCTCTGCTATCTGCATAAGGCGGCGAAGTAAAAATTAAGTCGATAGAATTATCTTCTAAAGACTTAAGCACTTCTCCACAATCACCTTGATATAAGGTAATTTGCAGGCTATTCATTGCACCTCGGGCAGTTTTTAAACCTATAAAAGCTCATTTTCTCTTTCACTTTTTCACTCTTCTACTTTTCTACTTTCTTCTTTCTACTTTTCCACAACCGAAATAATCTGGTCGCGCTCCGGGCCGACGCTGACCAGGCGCACCGGGACACCGGCAATCTTGCTGACCGCATCCAGGTAGGCGCGGGCGGCCTGGGGCAACTTGTCCCAACTACGAATGTGGCTGACATCTTCCGTCCAGCCGGGGAGTTGTTCGTAAACCGCTTCGTAGCCGTCCAACTCGGTCGGGCCGAAGGGCAGGTCGTGATAGGTCTGTCCGTTCTTGGTGTAGGCCGTGCAAATTTTGATATAAGGCAGGCCGGAGAGTATGTCGAGTTTGGTGATGACCAGTTCGGTAAAGCCGTTCAGGCGGGTGGCGTAGCGCAACAGGACGCCGTCCAGCCAGCCGACGCGGCGCGGGCGGCCAGTGGTCGTGCCGTACTCGTCCCAGGGATTTTCGCCGGTTCCGCGCAGGCGCAGGGCCAGGTCTTCTTCTTCGATTTCGGTCGGGAAGGGGCCGCTGCCAACGCGGGTCTGGAAGGATTTGCAAACGCCGCTGACGACCGCATCGCGGGCGGCGGTCATGCCCAGGCCGAGGCCCAGCAGGGCCGCCGGGGCCAGGGTCGAGGAACTGGTCACAAACGGATAGGTGCCGTGGTCGATGTCCAGCAGCGTGCCCTGGGCGCCTTCGGCCAGGACGGTTTTGCCAGCCCGCAGGGCGGCATCCATCTCGGCGGCGGTGTCGGCTACGAAAGGCCGGATGCGCTCTGCGTAGATGGCAAAGGTTTCGACAATCGGTTCAATCTCAAGTTCCGCGAAGGCGAGCGAATCAAGGCGGATGTTGGCCGCTTCGATGTGGGCGCGCACCTTGTCCTTGAAATCGGGCAGGAGCATATCGGCCACGCGCAGGTTGGTGCGGGCGGCTTTATCGGTGTAAGCGGGGCCGATGCCGCGCCCGGTGGTGCCAATCGAGCCTTTGCCGCGCGCGATTTCCATCGCCTTGTCGAGCGCCTTGTGGGCCGGGGTGATCAGGTGGGCGGCGTGTGAGATGCGCAAACGCTGCGGGCCAACCTGCACGCCGACTTTTTCGAGCGATTCCAGTTCGCTGAAGAACGATTCAGGGTTGATGACCATGCCGCTGCCCATGATGGCAACCGGCTGCGGGTGAACAATCCCGGAGGGGATGAGATGTAATTTGAATAACTGCGAACCGACCGTTACCGAGTGACCGGCATTGTCGCCGCCATTGTAACGGGCGACCACCTCGGCCTGGCTGGCAAACCAATCCACGATGCGGCCTTTGCCTTCATCGCCCCACTGTGCGCCTACAACGATTTTAAGTGGCATATTCCTGCTCCAGGTAATGAATTTGACAGTGCGATTATAAGCGCAAAGTGGAAAGTGAACCGCAAAAATTTCTTTCGCGGTTTGACATTCTGCCCGCCTCATACTAAAATGAAACTGCAATTTTTCTCGCTATGGTTTCATTATCTGGTTTAGGAGAGGCTTGTGAGCGCAAAGTGGCCTGAAAAAACGATCATTGGCTTGACCGGCAATATCGCCACCGGCAAAAGCGTGGTGCGGAAGATGCTCGAACACCTGGGCGCATACGGCATCGACGCCGACGCCCTGTCGCATCGCGCCATTGCCCGCGGCGCGCCCGGCCATCAGCCGGTGCTGAACGCCTTCGGTAAATGGATGTTGAATGCCCAAGGCGAAATCGACCGGGTCAAACTGGGCCGCCTGGTTTTCAACGACCCGGAAGCCATGGCCACCCTCGAAGACATCGTCCACCCGCTGGTTTCGCAGGCCATCGATGTGATGGTCAAACGCGCCAGCCAGAAGGTAATTGTCATCGAAGCCATCAAACTGCTCGAAAGCGACCTGCGCAACGTCTGCGATACGGTCTGGGTGGTGAACGTTCCCCAGGAAGTCCAGATCAGCCGCCTGGTGGAAAAGCGCGGCATGAGCGCCGATGAGGCCGGGCAGCGCATCCACTTCCAAAGCGAGCAGCAGCAAAAAGTCGCTTCGGCCAATGTCGTCATCCAGAACCACGGTTCTTTCGAAGAAACCTGGAAGCAGGTGGTTGCCGCCTGGAAGAAGGTCACGCCCCAATCGGACACCCTGCAAGTGGTGCTCAAACCTGCCGCTGGCGGCGAATTTTCGGTGGCGCGCGGACGTCCGCGTGATTCGGCGGCCATCGCCGAGTTGGTTTCCCGCCTGAGCGGCGGCGCCAAAGCCATGGGCCAGGATGATGTCATGGCCGCTTTCGGCGAAAAAGCCTTCATGCTGCTGCAATTCTCCGGCAAAACGGTCGGCGTTGCCGGCTGGCAGGTCGAAAACCTGGTAGCCCGCACAACCGAGTTTTTCATCGATCCTGAAGTCAGCATCGAACCCGCTCTTAAAACCCTGGTGGAAGAAGTGGAACGCGCCTCGCTGGATTTGCAGTGTGAAGCCTCGCTCCTGTTCCTGCCACCGGCCCTATCCTCCCACCAGGCAACCTGGAAACAGTTGGGCTACGAGATGCGCACCCCGCAAACCCTCGGAGTCCAGGCCTGGACCGACGCCGCGATAGAGTCCGCGCAGCCAAACACCAGTCTGTTCTTCAAGCAACTCAGACAAGACCGGGTGCTGCGTCCCATTTAGCGGTGAGCGGCAAACCCAGGTCAGTGATAGGCCACAGGTCATCAGGCAACAGCATATCGGGATGCCACCAGGGTGTGCGGACATGGCTCAAATGGCGTCATGGATGCCAGACGCTTTGAGCCTATCAATCTATGACCACCTGATATCCACTCATGGCCGAATTCCTTAGCGATTTACTTTTTATATTTCAGCGTTTGAACTGGTTGAGTGTCCTCGACATCCTGCTGGTGACACTCATCTTTTTCGGCCTGATTTACCTGCTGCGCGACACCCAGGCCATGCTGCTGCTGCGCGGGGTTTTATCGCTGCTGGTCAGTTTTGCGCTGCTAACGGTGCTGGTGGATTTGCCCGCCTTCTCCTGGCTGCTGCGGACGACCCTGCCCGCGCTCTTGCTCGCCATCCCAGTCATTTTTGCGCCCGAGATCCGGCGCGCGCTGGAACGGATTGGCCGGGCGGGAACCTTCGTAACCGGCAACATGGCGCAGCAGGACAGCAGCCGCGAAATCGCCATCCAGGCGATTGTCAACGCCTGTGCGCGGCTCTCGGCCCGCCAGCATGGCGCCTTGATCATCCTGCAACGTCTCGACAGCCTGGAGGAATACATCCGCACCGGGGTGACGATGGATGCGCAGCTAACCGCCGAACTGCTCTTGCAGGTTTTTTACCCGAACACCCCGCTGCACGATGGCGCGGTCATCATTGAAAACGACCGCCTGCTGGCCGGAGCCTGCGTCATGCCCCTGTCTGCCAGCGGCATCCTGGCGCGCTCGCCCGAACGCCAAATGGGGCTGCGTCACCGCGCCGCGCTGGGCATTTCGGAAGCCTCCGACGCCATCGCCGTGGTTGTATCCGAGGAAACCGGTTCGATTTCAATCGCCCACGCCGGGCGCATGATTCGCCGCCTCGACCCCGAACGCCTGCAAAACATCCTGACGGCGTTCTACCGGGCAGAACGCTCTTCCGGGCATAATTTTTGGCGGCGTCACTTTCCTTATTTATTCCGCGAAAATGAGTAGCCAGCCATGTTGAAATGGATTATCCGCAACCTGGGCAGTTTCCTGCTGGCCTTCCTGCTGGCATTGACGGTCTGGATCCTGGCCGTCATCGCCGCCGACCCGGACGAAACCCGCGTTTATCCGCGCGGCATTCCGCTGGAAATCACCGGCCAGGACCCGCGCCTGATCATCACCGGCGATGTGCCGCGCCAGGTCAACCTGACCCTGCGGGCGCCGCAATCGATCTGGGCCCAGATCATCAGCAGCGAGAACCAGGTGCGGGCAGTGATCGACCTGGCTGGACGGGCAACCGGCCAGCACACTGTCCCCGTGCAGGTGCAGATCCAGGTATCACCGGTCAGGATTATCGATATCAACCCGGAAACGATTGAGTTGACCCTCGAGCCACTGGCCTCGCGCAGCCTGCCCATCGAGGTGGTGGTCAACGGCCAACCGGCCATTGGCTACCAGCGCGGCAAACTGGAACAAAGCCTCAAGGAAGTGACCATTTCCGGGCCGGAGTCGCTCGTCTCGCAGGCCGAAAGGGCCATGGTCGAGGTCAAAATCGACGGGGCGCGGGCAACCGTCACAAACGAGGCAACCATCCGCATCCTGGACGGCGAAGGCAAGCTATTGAGCGGCGTCACCGCCAGCACTGAAAAGATGACCGTCCAGGTTCCGATCAGCCAGCAGGGCGGGTATCGCGATATTGCCGTTAAAGTTGTGGTGCGCGGCCAGCAAGCCAACGGGTATCGCCTGACCAATATTTCGGTCAATCCGCCAGCCATCACCGTTTATTCCGGCGACCCGGAGTTGGTGGCTGCCTTGCCCGGATTCGTCGAGACCGAACCGCTCAACCTGAACGAGGCCTCCCAGGACATTGAATTAAGCCTGGGACTGAACCTGCCTCCTGGCATCTCAGTCGTCGGCGAGCAAACCGTGCAGGTCGAGGTCGGCATCGAGGCCCTGGAAGGCAGCCTCTCGCTGGCAAACATGCCGGTAAGCGTGACCGGATTGGCTCCGGGCTTGAGCGCCCAGGCCGCGCCGGAAACCGTCGACATCATCCTGACCGGCCCGCTGCCCCTGCTCGAAAAGCTGACCGCAAACGACATCCGCATCACCCTGGATGTGACCGACCTGCCGGTGGGCAGTCACCAGCTTGCGCCGCTGGTCGAAATCCTGATTACCAATATCGAGGTGCAGTCCATTTTCCCCGGCACCGTTGAAGTTGTAATTACCCCGTCGGGAACACCGACCCCATGAAAGAGTAAAGAAATGACAAAACCTGTCGTAGCCCTGGTTGGGCGCCCAAATGTGGGCAAGAGCACTTTTTTTAACCGCCTGGTTGGCGAGCGCCTGGCTATCGTCGACGATACCCCCGGCACCACCCGCGACCGCATCTTTTCCGATGCCGAGTGGAATGGCATCAACTTTACCGTGATCGACACCGGCGGCCTCGACCCGACGCACGGGGGCAAAACGCCGCTCTCCATCGGGTCTGCCGATTTTATCGATGAAATTCGCACGCAGGCCCAAGTTGCCATCGAGGATGCCGATGTGGTCATCCTGATGTGCGATGGTGAAACCGGCGTCACCGCCGCCGACAAGGAAGTAGCCGACCTGCTGCGCCGTTCCCAGAAAAAGGTGGATGGCAAGCCTTATCCGCCGGTTTTCGTGGCGGTCAACAAATGCGAATCCGAAACGCGCCGCACCCAGGCCGCTGAATTCTATGAGTTGGGCCTGGGCGACCCGTATGCCATTTCGGCCATTCACGGCACCGACACGGGCGATTTGTTGGATGTGATCGTCAAAGCCTTTCCGCCGCAGGATGAAGAGCAGGAAGATGATTCGGTCAAAATTGCCATTGTCGGCAAACCCAACGCCGGAAAATCATCCCTGCTCAACCGCCTGCTCGGCAAGGAACGGGCGATTGTCAGCCCAATCGCCGGGACAACCCGCGATTCCATCGATTCGCGCTTCGAGTTCGAGGGCATCGACGTGACCCTGATCGATACCGCCGGCATCCGCCGCCGTGGACGCATCGACCCCGGCGTGGAAAAATTCTCGGTGGTGCGTTCGTTCAAGTCGATTGAGCGCGCCGATGTAGCGCTGTTGATGATCGACGCCGAAACCGGCATCACCGCCCAGGATGCGCACATTGCCGGTTACATCCTCGAAGAGTGGAAATCCTGCGTGGTGCTGGTCAACAAATGGGATGCCATCGAAAAAGACAGTTACACGATGGAAACCTTTACCCGCCATATCCGCCAGCAATTGAATTTCATGGATTATGTGCCCCTGCTTTTCATCTCGGCCAAAACCGGTCAGCGCGTCGACCAGGTGCTGCCGATGGCGCTGCGCGTACAGGAAGAACGTCTGGCGCGCCTGACCACCTCGAAGTTGAACAATATCCTGCAAAAAGCGCAGGATGCGCACCCGGCGCCCAGCCAGGCCGGGCGACAGCTCAAAATTTACTACGCCACCCAGGTGCGTTCCGACCCGCCAACCTTCCTGCTGTTTGTCAACGATCCGAGCTTGATGCATTTCACCTATGCGCGTTTCATCGAAAACCGTATCCGTGAAGAATACGGCTTCCTGGGGACGCCCATCCGGGTGATTGCGAAATCGCGCCGCGAAGACGATTAACAAATAAAAGCATAGCCAACAAAAAAGCGCACAGCCATTGGGCTGTGCGCTTTTTTGTCTGCATTCGTTAAGCATCTTGCAAAAGTGGACATGTTGCCTTGTAAATGTCCTTCGACCCTTCGACAGGCTCAGGACACCGCTTCGCTTTTTTTATAGAATGTCACCGTCCTGAGCGGAGAGCGAAGCGCCCTGAGTTTATCGAAGGGTTGCGCCGCCCGTAGTCGAAGGATGTTTGTTGAGCCTGTCGAAACACGCTCCGCTCACCTGTGCCGGCGGCACTGGCGCAGGCAGGACTTATGCAAGATGTGTCTTTTTATCCGGCCAGGAGGCGCAGCATCATGCCGGGTTTTAGCATTTCGCCTGGCGAAACCACCCCGGCCAGAATGCCAGCCATCGCCGCGCCAAAAACCGGGTCTTTGGCGCAACGCTGGATGGTGCGATCCACCATCCAGGGGAAAGTCAGGGCATTGCGGGCCAATTGGGCAATCTTGTGCAGGCCGTCGAATTCCTTGTGGAAAGCCTGACCGTAAGCGGCCAGTCCGCGCTCGGAGAGGTCATCTTTTTGCAGGGCATCGAGCGCATAGCGGGCAGCCATCTCGGCGCTGACCATGGCCGGGCCGATGCCTTCGCCGGTCATCGGGTGGCCGGTTCCGGCAGCATCGCCGACCAGCAGCAGGTTATCGGCATACGGCTTGACCAATTCGGCGTCATCGCGATAAGGATGTCCAGCAACCGGGCTGATTGGCTGGGCGTTCTTGAGCGCTTCGCGGGCATATGGGTTTTGGGTCATGAAGGTGGTCAAACGCTCCTGGATATTGGCCTTGAGCCGCTGCTGGTCTTTGCGGAACATACCCGTGCCAAAAACAGCAATGCCATCATTCATGTGGAAGATAAAGCCATAGGCCGGCAGCACCGATTTTTCCCAATGCAGTTCAAACAGGCCGGGTTCACCGGCTACATTGCTGAAATATTGGCGCAAGGCCAACCCATCCGCCGGGCCGGGAACCATGCCGAGGCGGCTGGTAAAAGCCGAGATACTGCCATCGGCGGCAATCACCAGTTTGGCCGTCAGGCTGACCGGCTCTTTGGCCTCCGTCCCGCTCACACGGACAAGGTTGGCGTCAAGCCGCTCGAACCCGGTCAGGCGCACGCCTTCGCGCAGGCGCGCCCCGGCAGCCACCGCATGTTGCACCAGGGCATGGTCAAACTCGCGGCGCGGAATCAGGTAATTGGGATGTGGCGAAAACTGGCTGGGAAAGGGGATATTGGCAACACTGCCGTTCGGGGAGCTTAAGCGATAGCCGATATTGCGGGCGTAGCCTTTCAGCGTAGCCCAATCGCTCAAACCCATTTTATCCAGGATGCCGACTGCGCCGGGGCAAATGCTATCCCCACAAGATTTGTCCCGTGGAAAAGTGGCCTGGTCTACCAGTAAAACATCCACTCCGGCGCGGGCCAGGAAATAAGCAGCGGTTGAGCCTGCTGGCCCGGCCCCAACAATCAATACGGTGGCATCGATGGAATCTGTCATGAGTTTATCCTCAGATATTTTTTAACTACAAGAAAGATTTTAGCACTTCCACCAGGAATTGGGCAAGCAGGATTTTAAAGATAAGGGCGGCCGGATAAGTGCTGGCGTAGGATAGGGCCGGTAAATCGGTCTCACTCTGGGCGTTGGCCGCGGCCAGGGCCGGCGGGTTGGTCATCGAGGCTGTCAAAGCCCCCATCACCGACAGCAGATTCAGCTTGTAACCTTTGACCATAACGGCCAAACCAGCCAGGGCCGAGAGCGAAGTCACCGCAGCGCCCGAGAGCAGCAAAATCCAGCCCTGATCCTGCAAAACTTCCAGCAGGTGCGCCCCGGCATTCGTCCCCGCGCCCGCCAGGAAGAGCATCAGGCCCAACTCGCGGGTCAGGTTCTTGGCGGCCGGCGGCACATAGATGGTGAACGGGCCGATTTTGCCGAAATGGCCGATCAACAGGCTGACGATAAACACCCCGCCAGCCATGCCGAGTTTGACGGTCAACCCGTCGCCGAGCGGGATCGGCACCAACCCAACCAGGACGCCCAGCAGCAGGCCGACCAGGTAGGCAATCATGCTGGTTTCACCGGCTTTGCGCGGCGACCCTTGCGCCTTGCGCACAAAAGCCTCGACGGCGGTTTTCTCACCGACCACGCGGATGCCATCGCCGCGCTCCAGGCTGACGTTGCGGTGCGGGGCAACCTCCACACCCTGGCGGCGGATGCGGGTGATGACCACGTTGTACTGCTCCCACAGGCGCATCTGGCCAAGGGTCATGCCGGTCAGGGATTCTTCCATGACTTCGACATCCATGCTCAGGACGTTGGCGTTTAAATCCATGCGCTCGCGGGTTTCTTCGCCCAGCACCAGGGTCAATTTGTCCAATTCGGCGGGCGCGCCGACCGCCATGACCACATCCCCAAGGTGCAAAATCGTTTCAGGCATGACAATCAAGACTTCATCGCCATGCCGGACGCGCGAAAGGTTGACCTGCGCCATGCGGCGCGGGTTGAGATCGGCAATCGTGCGGCCATCACAGTTCGGGTTGGTAACGCGGAACTGGCGCGCAACAAGTTCGGGGTTTTCGAGCGATTTTTCGCGGTGCCAGTCGGCTTCCTCGGTTTTGACCGGGCGTTTGAGCAGGCGCGGCAGGAACTGGGTCAGCAGCACAATCCCGATCATGCTGAAAGGGTAGGCAATGCCATAGCCGACCGAGGCCAGGGCAGCGCTTTCAGGCAAAACGCGGCGTAAAACATCCAGCGCGCCAGCCAGGGCCGGGGTGCAGGTCAAGGCCCCGGTAAACAAGCCCACCGCCAGGGCCGGAGGCAGGCCGAGCAGGAAGGCCAGCAAGGTTGTGACCAAAGCGCCCGTGCCGGTAATGACCAGGGCAATCACCCCAAATTGAATGCCGCGCCGCCGAAAAGTGCGGAAGAAACTCGGCCCGGCGGCCAGCCCAACCGCATAAACGAACAGCAGCAAACCAAAATCCATGATCTCTTTGGGGATGCTCTTGCCGAAATGGCCGAACACCAGGCCCGCAAAAAGCACCCCGGCTGACCCCAGCGAAAGCCCGCGCCACGACCAATGCCCGATCCAGGCGCCCAGGGCCAGGATGGCAAACAGGATGAACATCTCTTCAGCAAACGGATTCATGGATCAATCTCTCGGTTGTCGGCGTTTCAGGCCTGCCAAAGGCCGCAGACAAAGTGAAAAAGCTGCTGCGCGCCCTGCGCCAACGGTTCAATTTCGATATATTCATCGAGGGTGTGCGCACCGCCGCCGTTGGTCAATCCCAAGACGATGGCCGGGTAGCCCAGGTAGAGCGGGATATTGGCATCAGTCGAACCAAGCGTCAGCTTGGGTTCGATGCCTTGGGCGCTGATGCAGTTGCGGGCATGGCGCACCGCCGGATGGCTGCGTTCCAACTCACCGGCCGGACGCTGGCCGATAACCTCGAGTTCGAACCAGACCCCGGAACGGTTGCCGCTCTCGACCAGTTTCTCGACCCGCTGGATCAGCGCATTGAGGCTGGTTTCATTCTCGGAACGCAAATCCAACTCGAGCCAGGCTTGCGCCGCCAGGGTGTTGATCGAGGTTCCGCCCGATATCCGCCCGATGTTGAAAGTGGTGCGCGGGCTTTCGGGCGGGTTCAAACCCGTAATGGCCGTCACCAGGTGTGCCAGTTCATGAATGGCTGAGGGATTGCCAAAATCCGTCCAGGAATGGCCGCCGCGGGTATGGCAGGTGATTTTGTAACGGCGCACGCCGATGGCGCGGTGGTAGATGTGGCCCAGGGCCATGCCCTCCAGCACCAGGTACAGGATGGGGCTGTCGCCAAAACGCCGGCAAACCGCCTTCATGCCTTTCAAATCGCCCAGGCCTTCTTCACCGGTGTTAGCCACCAGCCACAAATCGCCGGGCAGGCTGACCTTCTTTTCTTTCAGCATGGCCGCCAGTCCGAGCAGCCCGGCCAGGCCCGTCGAATTATCGCCGATGCCGGGGCCGTAGATGCGGCCCGCTTCGCGCCGAATGGCGAGATTGGTTCCAGCCGGGAAAACGGTATCGAGATGGGCTGAGACAACCAACGGTGCGCCCGCTCCCTCGCCTGGGATGCAGGCGAATACATTTCCAGCGGAATCCGTTTCCAGCCGGGAAAGGCCGCTTTGGCGGAACATTTCCAGCATGAATTCGGCGCGTTTCTGCTCTTCGAAAGTCGGCGCGGGCACTTGTTGAATTTGAACGGCAAGTTCGGCGAGGAAATCTCTCATGTGACTTCTTTGGTGATGTCGGATAAGGATAATAAACGCGCCTCGGCCAGGCCGGGCATGGCGTCGAAAGCATAGAACGGGCCGGAGCCTTCGATGTTGAGCGAGGCGGCGATGTTGCCGTGCAAGACGGCTTGCAAGGGATCGAGATTTTTGACGAAACCGGCCAGGAACCCGCCGGAGAAAGCGTCGCCCGCGCCGGTCAGGTCGACCGGGTTGTTGGGATAGGCCGGGATTTCCCAGCGCCGTCCAGATTCGGTGTTGTACAGGTATTGCCCCTGCCCGCCGCGCTTGATGACCACATTCTGACAGCCAAAACTGCCCAGCATGGCGGCCATTTCCCACAGGTCATTGGTGCGCCCCCAAAAGAGAGCGCGGACATCATCCTCCGAGGGCAGGAAAGCGGTCACGCCTTGCAGCAGGGAGCGCAAATCGATCAGGAAATTGCCGTTCATGTAACCGGGGTTGGGGTCGATCACCACGATATTCGCGCCAAACTGGCGGAAAGCCGATGAAAGCTGCATGTGGGTGGCAAAATCGAGCGGGCACAGGTGGACGGCCTTGGGCTGGCGATAGGTTTCGGGGATGTCGAGCAGCCGCGGCGAATCCGGGTTTTGGCGGCTGCGGCTATCCTGGCCCGGCTTGGGCGGCTGGTAGCCCAGCAGGGTTTTCGGGAAGGTCAGGCCCAGACGGGCAAAATGCGAAACCGGGTTGGCAGCCTGGGCGTTATACAAGTCGGTGTAAACCAGGAAGGAGCGCAAATCCAGGCTTTCGGGCAGGATTTTGATGCCCTGAATGTCGAAACCGTTCTTTTTGAAATTCCGCAGCCATTCTTGCGGGTAATCTTCCCCAACCCGCGCCAACATGCCGATGGTATCTTCTTCCGCCTGGTTCCAAAGATGCGCCCCGGCAACCGCATACAACAGATTGCCGCCCGGCGCATCCACAAGCGGACGGCCATCGGGCGGCAGCAAATATTGGCGGCGCAACTGGCCGGCAACGACAAGCGGACGATAAGCGGGCATCAGGTAATGAAAACTTTCGAGTCGGCTTCCGCCCGCGAGGAGTCGACCGGCAGGAGGATGGTGAAGTTGCTGCCCTTGCCGGGAACACTCTCCGCGACAATTTGGCCGCCGTGCATTTCGACCATCATCTTGGCGACAGACAGCCCAAGGCCCATTCCGCCGTGTTTGCGCGTCAGGTGCGATTCGACCTGGTAAAAACGCTCGAAGATGTGCGGAACATCCTTGGCCGGAATGCCAATCCCGTCATCGATAATGGAAATTTTGATTTGGCCGTGTTCCTGTTTGGCCCGAACCAGGATGTGACCGCCCTCGTTGGTAAACATAACGGCGTTCCTGACCAGGTTCAGCAGGGCAATCCCGATTTTCTCGGCATCGCCTTCGACCATCAGGTCATCCTGGCTGAGATCGGTGCGCATCTTGATTTTTTTCTGCTTGGCTTCGATCTGTAAAGGCTCGACCGTTTCTTCAATAATTTTCCGCACCGACACATTGTGGGCGCGCACGACAGCCGTGCCCGCCTGGGCATTGTCGACGCTGGTCATGTTCTCGATGATTTCCTTGAGCCGCATCGCGTTACGGATAATGGTATCCAACTGGTCGTGGAATTCGTCATTGACGATTTCGCGCAGGAAGGTGGAATGTCCGATAATCAGGCCCAGGGGGGTGCGCAGTTCATGAGAAGTAATCGCGATGAAATCCGTCTTCATCTTGTCGAGGCGGGCGGCTTCTTCCTTGATTTTCTCGATGATGCCTTCAAGGCTGGCGTTCTCGAAAGAAAGGGCGAGCAAGGAAGCCAACGTCTCCAGAATTGTGGCGTCATCACCGTTATAATCGACCCCGCCGCGTTTGTTGATGGTTTCCAGAACCCCCAAAACCTGTCCACGATAAGAAATCGGCGCGGCAAGAATGGAGCGGGTGACCAGCCTGGTTTCCTGGTCGATGCGCCTGAAGTGGCGGGGGAATTTCGCAGCGTCTTTAATCGCCACCACCCGCTTCTCGGCAAAAGCCGCCCCGGCCACGCTGTCCTCAATCGGGATGGGGATTTCCTGGGCAACGGTATGGCTGGAATCGGAAGCCGCCACAAAACGCAAGGCATGCGCTTCATCGTCATAAAGCAAAACCGAGGCCGATTCGGAATCCGTCATCTCAGCCATGGCCCTGGTGACGGTCTCCAGAAGGGTCTCCACCTCGACCGCCTCAGTCACCATGCGGCCAATTAGAAGTAACCAGTCAGCCTGGCTGGATGGGCTATCAATACCTGTCCGAGACCCTGGTTTTTCCATAAGAATCGCTGCAACCTGTTTGCCTTCGTGAGATAATAAGATTATACTGCCTTTCACAAAAAATCGGGCACAGCCGCCAAACGGCTCGCCTTTATGATGGATTACATTTCGCGCCCCTGAAATCCCTCAACCCCAGGGGCGAACTCTCGAAAACCTGTAAGGAGACCAGTATGAGTAACAAAAAAGTTCGTGTGGCGATTATCGGCGTGGGCAACTGCGCCTCATCGCTCGTCCAGGGTGTTGAATACTACAAGAACACGCCCGAAAACGCCAGCGTGCCAGGGCTGATGCACGTCAACCTGGGCGGCTACCACATCCGCGATATTGAATTCACAATCGGTATCGATGTCAACGTTACCAAAGTTGGTAAAGACTTGAGCGAAGCCATCTTTGCCGAACCCAACAACACCGTCAAGTTCACCGATGTGCCGCACCTGAATGTCCCGGTTGTGCGCGGCATGACCCACGACGGCCTCGGCAAATACCTTTCCCAGGTGATTACCAAGGCCCCCGGCCCCACCGCCGACATCGTCAAACTCCTCAAGGAAACCAAAACCGATGTCGTGGTCTCTTACCTGCCGGTTGGCTCTGAAATGGCAACCAAATGGTACGCTGAACAGATTATCGAAGCCGGCTGCGCCTTCGTCAACGCCATCCCGGTTTTCATCGCTTCCAGCGAATACTGGGGCAAGCGCTTCAAAGATGCCGGCCTGCCCATCCTGGGCGACGATATCAAGAGCCAGGTCGGCGCGACCATCCTGCACCGCGTGCTGACCAGCCTGTTCGTTGACCGCGGCGTGCGCATCGACCGCACCTACCAGCTCAACTTCGGCGGCAACACCGATTTCATGAACATGCTGGAGCGTGAACGCCTCGAGAGCAAGAAAATCTCCAAAACCGGCGCTGTCACCAGCATGATGCCCTACCAGTTACCCGAAAGCAACATCCATGTCGGCCCATCAGATTATGTGCCGTGGCTGACCGACCGCAAGTGGTGCTACATCCGCATGGAAGGCACCACCTTCGGCGAAGTCCCGCTCAACCTGGAAGCCAAGCTCGAAGTCTGGGACAGTCCCAACAGCGCCGGCGTCATCATCGATGCCGTGCGCTGCGCCAAACTGGCCCTCGACCGCAAGATGAGCGGCCCGATCATTGGCCCATCCTCCTATTTCTTCAAGACCCCGCCCAAGCAGTTTAAAGACGATGTTTGCCTGGCGATGACCGAATCATTCATCAAGGGCGAATAGCCGCCCGCAAAGGATCAGCAAGCGGGGATGTCTGCCTGGCGGACATCCCCGCTGATACTTTTAGCGACTTCTTCCCACGAAACTTGTGGAAATGGCAGTACAATCGGCCCCATGAACTTTTTCCCCACCTACACCCGCATCGCGCTTACCCTGGGCCTGGCTTCCGTTACCCTGGCAGCCTGCCAACCCGCAGCAGCCACCCCTGCGCCGCTCAACGAAGCGGATTTAATGACCAGCGCCGTTGCGACCGTTTACGCAGAAGCGACCCTGGCCGCGCAGCCGTCCGCCACACTTGAACCGTCCGCTACGCCGACGCCCGAACCAACCGTCCCGCGCACGCCACCTGCCCTGCCCAACGAATTTAGCACCGACCTGCTCAATCCGCTGGATACGCCGGCAACCTATATCCAGGATTCCTGCCAGGTGCTCAAGGCCAAATGGGATCCGACCAATGCCGAACCTGGTACGGTCCTAATGCCGATCATGTTCCACGGCATCGCCAAGGGCGATATCGAGCCAGGCACCAACGGCGTTTATCACGACATGGGCATGAACGATTTCAACCGACTGATGAAAGACCTGAAAGACCAGGGTTTCGAAGCCGTCACGATGCAGCAAGCCGCCGATTTCCTGTATAAGAACGCCAAAATTCCCAAGCGCTCGGTTTTGTTGATTGTTGACGACCGCAAGTTTCGCCAGAGTTTCGATGACACCTTCCGCCAGTATTACGAGCAGTGGGGCTGGAAAGTCATCAACTCATACATCACCATCGACGAACGGCCTGACCTGTGGCAACAAAATGCCGAACTGGAAGCCGAAGGCTGGGTTGACCACCAGGCGCACGGTTATGTTCACAATGAAAATATCACCGCCAATTCCAGCGAAGAGTATATGCGCCAGGAACTGGGCAAACCCTTCGAAATGATGCAAAAATACCTGAATAAAACACCCATCGCCTATATCTGGCCGGGCGGGAGTTTTACCCCGCGCTCCGTCCAGATTGCGCGCGAACTCAATTACCAACTCGGGTTTACCGTCAATCCGCGCGGCCCGGTGATGTTCAACTGGGTGCCCCAGGCAGCGGCAAGCGACCCGGCGCGCCCATCCTACATCCCTGAAGCCCCGGCGGGCGATCCGCTGCTGACCCTGCCGCGCTACTGGTCGCCGGATGCCCGTAACTACATCGACACGGTGCGCAAAATCGGCAACGAGGCCAGCGCTTACGCTGAGACCGTCAAAGCCACCGAGTTGGAATACTACGATATTGTTTGCGCTCCCAGCTATGGAGCCATCCCTGCTCCGTAGACATGCTCAAGGCTTACCTCATTCACCTGGCTTCACGTTATTTTCACGCCCGCAAACCCATGAGCACAACCTGCCTTTTTTGCAAAATCGTTTCCGGCGAGGCCAAAGCCAGCATCCTTTACCAGGATGAGCTTGTAACCGCCTTCCGCGACATCCACCCGGTTGCGCCAACCCATATTTTGATTGTTCCCAACCGGCACATCGAATCAGTCAACCGGGCCGAGCCTGAAGACCAGACCGCCCTGGGGAATCTCTTCCTGGCAGCGCGCAAAATTGCCGAGCAGGAAAACATCCACGAAGGCGGCTACCGTTTGGTGGTCAACACCGGCCCACATGCCGGGCAAACCGTTTTCCACCTGCACATGCACCTGCTCGGCGGGCAGCGCATGAAATACCCGATAGGCTAAGAAAAAGGCTTCCTTTCGGAAGCCGTTTTTCTTAGCGGACGATGCTCGGCGGTTTGGTTTGATCCTGCATGGGCGGCTTGCGGACGAAAACCCGCCAACTGTAAATGCCCAGCCCCAGGCCGATCAAAAGCAAAAGCCCGCCCAAGATACCCAGGAGGGAATTCCCGCCTTCTTCGGTGGTATCGCCAGCCTCGGGGATGCTGTTGTCCGATTTCTGCGCGCCAAAGTCGACATGATACTCGATGCCTGCCGTCACTTCGAGCGTATAAGTTTGCTGGGTGGTGGGGTAGTAACCTTCAGGGGCGGCAGCGCTCAGGTTGTAACTCCCCTGGGGGACATTTTCGAAACAGACCGGGTCGATCCCGGCGATGGTTGGTCTGGCCTCGGAAAATTGCCCCGAAGAGCCGGTAATGCTGACCGCGCCATCCGCAATCCTTACTTCGGTGTCCTGGAGCAGGGAATCGCCATTGATGTCATCGTAAAGGTGGATGCAAACCCTGGCATTGCCCGGAAGTGGGGTGGGAGTCGGTTCGCTCGGTGTTTCTGTGACAGCCGGGCCGGCGGTCGGTTCACTCGAACTTGCGCCGATGCCGATCACCAATTCCTGGCCGGGGACGATGGTACAGTTTTCGTCAAGCTTGTTCAAGATACGCAACTGCTCAACCGGGACGCCGGTTAGCAGTTGAATACGCAAGCAAGACTCGCCTTCCTGCACAATGTAGATGATGCGGCCATCAGCGCCAGGTGTGGGTGTGGCAAATTGCGGCAGTTGCGAAGGCGGCAAGGCCTGGGCAGTGACCACAAAACTGAAAACAAGCAGGAAAGTGAAAAATAGGGCGGCAAGGATAAATTTTTGTTTCATAGGTAAAAATTATATCACGCCCGCTCAACCCGGCTTTGGCAGATTGGCGCATGGTAAAATAGAAATATGCTCAATTGTTGGGGAGTTGATTTATGACTTGGCAGGTAAGCGCCTTCGGGATTGTTTTCCTGGTCGCCACACTGATTAATGGATCGATCATGGTTTATAGCCTGCGTCACCGCGACGTGCGCGGGGCGTTTGCGTTTGGGCTGATGATGGCAACCATGACCGTCTGGGCGCTCTTCCTGGCCCTGGAATATTCGGTGGTTGAAATTGAGCATAAAATCCTGTTTTCCAAATTCCAATACCTGGGCATCTCGACCATCGGATTAACCTGGTTCCTGTTTGCCTACAGTTACAGTCGCGGCCATATTTTGCCCGGCAGGAATTATCTCTTCCTGGTTATTTTTCCAATCGTTTTGCTGGGTTTTACCTTTACCAACGAGGCGCACGGCTTGCTCTGGCCTGATATCCGGCCTGTTTCCGCAGCCCCAGGCGCAGATTTGATCTATGAGCATGGCCCGGTTTTTTGGGCCAGCCTGGTTTACAACTATATCCTGCTGGCGATTGGCGCGTTTATTATCATCCGCACCGCGCTGGGCGCAAAAGACATCTACCGTTGGCAGATGGTCGGCCTGGTCGCCAGCGCCCTCATCCCGTGGATTGGAAACTTTATCTCGGTGGCCGGCCTCAGCCCGGTGCCCGGCCTCGACCTGGCCCCAATCGCCTTTGTCTTGAGCGGCATCATCATTGCCTGGAGTATTTTCTTCCTGCGCCTGCTCGACCTGCTGCCGGTGGCCTATGACCAGGTGATCGCCAACCTGACCGACGGCGTGATTGTTCTGGATGTCCATCATCGGGTGGCGGATGCCAACCCGCAGGCCCGCAAAATCCTGGGGGATAAAGTCGACCGGATTGTTGGCCGCAATATCCTGGAAGTGTTGCAACCTTGGCCGGATCTGGTCGAGAAAATCAGCGATTTCGATACCGGCCAGATGGAAATCTCGGTGAACGATGAGCGCATCGGCGACCTGGACATGCGCATCTCAGCGCTTTTGGATAATCGCGGGAATCGCGCCGGACGGGTTGTCATCTTCCGCGACATCAGCCAGCCGAAAAAGCTGGAGCGGATGCGTCAGGATTTAACCCAATCCATCGTAAACGATTTGCGCAACCCGCTTACATCCATGTCTTTGAACCTTGAAATGCTGCGCAGGCAGACCACAACCTTATTGCCCAAACAGCAACTCGATGTAATTGACCTGTCACAGGCCAGCGTGCAACAAATGCTGGAACTGACCAGTTCGATTCTCGACATCTACCAGTTGCAAAGCGGCGAACTCTCGCTTGAGAAGAAGAGCACCTTCGTGCAACTCCTGGCCGAAGATTCGATTAAACCCCTGGCGGCCCTGGCGAACAAAAAACGTCTCCTGCTGCAAGTTGACATCCCGGAAGGAATGCAGCCGGCGCTGATCGACCCGAACTTGATCCGCAGGGTTATCCAAAACCTGCTGGGCAACGCCATCAAGCTCTCCAAGGAAGGCCGGGTCATTCGCCTGATGGCCCGCTACGATAAGACCGGGAGCATCGTCATTTCAGTCATCGACTCAGGCGAGGGATTGGAAACCGTGCTGACGAGCGATTCGTTCGAGAAACCGATCTCAAGCCAGATGAACAGCGGCGGCCTGGGACTGGTCTTCTGCCGCCTGGCCGTGGAAGCGCATGGCGGCAAAATCTGGGTGGATGACAGCTATGAGAACGGCACAAAAATCTCATTCTCGCTGCCTTAAATTCACTTAACCGCTGTTTTCGGTTATAATTTCGGCGTTCGTGAGGAGTAAGCAGGCGGAACACTGCCAGAAAAGGAAGCCGGTGGTCGCATAAATCGAGACCCAGGTTGGAAGCTTCCCCAGGTCCCCACTGCCGAAGGTCGCCCGAACCGATTTGCTGAAGAAAACCTTGCAGGCGAGTAGAACAGCACGGGAGCGCCCGTTAGCGCGCAGGCTGGTGTTTGCCGGCCATAAGAGCATCCTGAAAAGGGTGAATCGAGGTGGTACCGCGGAAGCTGACGCTTTCGTCCTCCTATGGACGAAAGCGTTTTTGTTTTCGCAGTCCGTTGATTTTTCGCGCGGAGCGCACGGAGCGCACGGAGATGGACCATGTCAACTTTCAGAAATTTGACCGAGAAGTTTTTTGGGCTATACGGCCAGGAAGCCTACCAGGAAGCGCTGGAACTGGTTGAAGCCGCGCTACCGGATTTTCCAGAACATCGCACCGAGATGATCACCTGGCAAATATGCATGTTGAGCCGCACCGGACAACTTGAAAAAGCCATCGCGACCTTGCGGGATGCCGTTGAAACCAGCAGTTACTGGTGGATGCCGGAAGGGCTGCGCCAGGACCCTGACCTGGCTCCGTTGCAGGGCAACCCGGAATATGACCGGCTGGTTGCCGTTTGCGAGGCCCGGCAGCAGGCTGCGGAACAGAATAGTTCCCCAAAGAGGCTGGTTTTCGAACCGGCGGCTGGGAGCGCGAAACCCTATCCATTATTGCTCGCATTCCACGGATGGGGCCAGAACGAAAAAGTCGCTGCCCCTCACTGGCAAGGATTGGCCGAGCAGGGCTGGCTGGTGGCGGTAGTCTGTTCGTCTTTCCAGGTTGCCGATGGACTTTACACCTGGGATCACCTTGAACGAAGCATGCAGGAGGCTCGCACTCACTACGAAGCGCTCCAGCGCGAATTCCCAATCAACCCTGGGCGGGTTGTCCTGGCCGGTTTCTCGCAGGGCGGCGGATTGGCTGCCTGGCTGGCCCTGACCAGGAACATCCCGGCTTGCGGGGTGATCGGCGTTGGCCCCTACCTGAACGAGATCGATAGCCTGACGCCCGGTTTGCCGCAAAAAACTATCCCCGGTGTTCGCTTCTATGTTCTTTCAGGGGCGGAAGAACGCGACGAAGGCATGTTCGCCAAAATAGGGAACCTTTGCGTCGAGAGAGAAATCCCCTTCCAACACGAAATAATCCCGGGGATTGGGCACGAATTTCCGCAGAACTTCGAACCATTTCGCGCCAAAGCCCTCAAGTTTATTCTGGAGTAAGAACATGGACACTCGATCAATCATTCAATCCCAATACCTGGCTGCGCTGGAGATGCTCAAACAGGTCATTGTTCTCTGCCCGGCGGCATCCTGGGATGCGCCGGGTGATAAGGAACAAACCTGGAAAAAGGCCTATCATGCCCTGTTTTACACCCACCTGTATTTGCAGGAGAGCGAAAAACACTTCCAGCCCTGGGAGAAGCACCGCGACCCCGAAACGAGCGAACCTTTCAGCCAGGCCGAACTGCTCGAGTACCTGGCTATCGTTCAGGATCAGGTAAAAATCCAGGCGGCGAAAATGGATTTGCAGGCCGAATCCGGCTTTCACTGGCTGCCGTTCAACAAACTGGAACTCCAGTTGTACAACATTCGCCACACCCAACAACACATCGGGGAGTTGTACGAGCGCCTCGATAAATACAATATCGAACTTAACTGGGTAAAACAACAACCCGCCCAATCAATTACGGAGAAAGAATGAGCACTTACGAACTGCCCAAAGCTTATGATTTTAAGGATACCGAAAAGCGTATCTACCAGATGTGGGAAGAAGGCGGCTACTTCCAGCCGCACAACGACCCCAATAAACCGGATTTCGACCCGACGGTCAAACCGTTTGTGATTTCCATCCCGCCGCCAAATGTGACCGGTGAACTGCACACCGGGCACGCCATCTTCGTCAGCCTGGAAGACCTGATGATTCGCTACCACCGCATGAAGGGCTATTCCACGCTGTGGGTGCCGGGCACCGACCACGCCGGCATCGCCACCCAACTGATGGTGGAACGCATGCTGCTCAAGGAGGGCACTTCCCGCGAAAAGGTGGGACGTGAAGAATTCCTGCGCCGCACCTGGGAGTGGAAACATAAATATGCCAACCATATCACCAGCCAGATTCGCCGCCTGGGCGCTTCCTGCGACTGGTCGCGCGAACGCTTTACCATGGACGAGGGCCTGTCGCGCGCTGTGCGCGAGGCCTTTGTGCGCCTGTACGAGGCCGGGAAAATCTATCGCGGCCCGCGCCTGATCAACTGGAGCCCCGGTCTGAAAACCGCCGTCAGCGACCTGGAAGTGGTCTACTCGGAGGAACCCGGCACGCTGTATTACTTCAAGTACATGCTGGCCAGTTCGGACCCCGCCAGTGGCGGGGCAGGCGAATACATTCCCGTGGCGACCACCCGCCCCGAGACGATTCTCGGCGATACGGCCGTGGCCGTGCATCCCGAAGACGAGCGCTACCAGAAATACATCGGCCAGAAGGTGGTCGTGCCCATGCTCGGGCGCGAAATCCCCGTGATTGCGGATGACTATGTGGCCCGCGACTTTGGCACCGGCGCGCTGAAAATCACCCCTGGTCACGATCCCAACGACTACGAAATCGGCCACCGCCACGGGTTGGCGATGATTTCGATGTTGGATAAAGACGCGCGGGTGAACGAGAACGGCGGCCCCTACGCCGGACTGGATCGCTTCGAGGCGCGCAAAAAGCTCTGGGACGATATGAAATCCGCCGGGCTGGTCATCAAGGAAGAACCCTACACCCTGAACGTGCCCCGCTCCGAGCGCGGCGGCGAAATCGTCGAGCCGATGATTTCGGAACAGTGGTTTGTCAAAATCCAGGAACAGGCCGAAAAGGGTCTGCTGGCGGTCAAAAACGGCGATATCAAAATCGTGCCGGAGCACTTCGAGAAGGTTTACTTCAACTGGCTCGAAAACATCCAGGATTGGTGCATCAGCCGCCAGTTGTGGTGGGGCCACCGCATCCCGGTCTGGTACTGCGCCGACTGCGGCAAGCAAACCTGCACCCGCGAAGACCCGACCCAGTGTGCCCACTGCGGTTCGACGAAGATCGAACAGGACCCGGATGTGCTCGATACCTGGTTCTCATCCGGCCTGTGGCCCTTCTCAACCCTCGGCTGGCCCGAAGAGACCCCCGACCTGAAATACTTCTACCCGACCTCCTATATGGAGACCGGCTACGACATCCTGTTCTTCTGGGTGGCGCGCATGATCATGAGCGGACTGGAATTCACCGAGCAGGCGCCTTTCCATACCGTTTACCTGCACGGCCTGGTGCGCGACGAACACGGGCACAAGATGTCGAAGACCAAGGGCAATGTGGTCGACCCGCTGCTGGTCATGGATGAACTGGGCACCGACGCGCTGCGCTTCACCCTGCTGGTCGGTTCGACCCCCGGCAAGGACACCAACCTGAGCCTGAAAAAGGTGGAGGCCAACCGCAACTTTGCCAACAAGCTGTGGAATGTGGGCCGCCTGGTCATCAACGCCATCACCGCCCAGGAAGAAGCTCCCGCGGCGCAGGCCGAATGGACCCTGGCCGATTCGTGGATTTGGGCGCGCGTCCAAACCGTGGTGCGCGATGTCGAGCGCCTGTTCCAGACCTTCCAGTATGGCCAGGCCGGACAGATTTTGTACGATTTCCTGTGGAGCGACTTTGCCGACTGGTATCTCGAAATCTCAAAGCAGCAACTGGCCGAGGGCGGCGCGCGCGCCTATCGCACCGCCGAAACCCTGCTGCGCGTCTTCGACCTGTCGCTGCGCCTGCTGCACCCCTTCATCCCCTTCGTGACCGAGGAAATCTGGGGACACCTGCGCAAAGCCACCCGCCAGTCGACATTGGCCGGGCTGACTGCCGACTGGCCGGAAGTGCTGATGATGGCCCGCTGGCCTGAAATCCGCCCCGAAGAAGGCTGGGAAGCGGCCAAGATTGCCAGTTTTGAACAGGTTCAGGAAGTGATTCGCGCCATCCGCAACCTGCGCGCGGAGAAAAATGTCAAGCCCGGCCTGAAACTGCCCGCCATCATCGTCGATGCCAGCGGACTGATGAAGCAGGAATCGCGCACAATCGCCGCACTCTCGAATTTGGACGACTCGCGCCTCTCCATTCTCGCTTCTCTCGACTCCAAACCCGAAGGCCACGTTGCCCTGGTGGCCGGGCCGATTGAGATTTTCCTGCCCATCGCCGAGATGGTCGACCTGGCCGAGGAACGCGCCCGCCTATCGAAAGAACTGGCCGAGGCCCAGGGCCACATCGAACGGCTCGAAAAGCTGCTCGCCTCCGATTTCGCCAACAAAGCCCCGGCGGCCCTCGTTCAGAAGGAACGCGATAAACTGGCCGTCTACAAAGACAGCGCCGAAAAAATCAAGGCGCAGTTGGGATAAACAAGCGACCGCACCTGTCCACGAGGCAGGTGCGGTTTTTTATTGGGATGTATAATCGAATCAAACCCGGCTCTCTTCCACCCTAAAAGGAGCGGCCATGAACACACCCGACGGGCAGGAGCATTTCAAGACCTTGTTCGATTACGCCCCGATCTCACTCTGGGAAGAAGATTACAGCGGCATCAAACGCCGCTTCGATGCGCTCCGCGCGCAGGGGATCGCATCGCTTGAATCCTATTTGGAACAAGATCCCGATTTCCTCGAGGCCTGTATGCGCGAGATGGTTATCCTGCGCGTCAACCGGCAGACGCTGGAGATGCTCAAAGCCGCTTCGCAGGAGGAACTGCTGGCCAGCCTCGATAAAGTTTTTCGCGACGGGATGCGCCATCACTTCCGCAGCGAACTGCTGGCGCTCTGGAACGGCGACCCGGACTGGGCCGGGGAAGGCGTTAACTATGCCCTCGACGGTCAGGCGGTCGACATCCTGCTGCACTGGCGCATCCTGCCGGGCTACGAGCAAACCTGGGAGCGCGTTCTGGTGACGATTGAGAACATCACCGCCCGCAAACAGGCCGAGCGGCGCTTGCAGGAACTCTTCGAGGCCTCGCCCATTTCGCTCTGGGAGGAAGATTACAGCGGCATCAGGGATTATTTCGACTCGCTGCGCCGGGCCGGGGTGAGCGACTTGCAGGCTTACCTGCAACAGCACCCGGAAGCAATCCGGCATTGCATGGGGCTTATCCGCGTGCTGGATGTCAACCGGCGCACGCTGGAACTGTTTGCCGCCGGCTCAAAGGAGGAATTGCTCGCCAACCTGGGCCGGGTTTTCCGCGACGATATGGGTCAGCACTTTGCCAGCGAACTGGTCGACCTGTGGAACGGCAAGCTGACCTACGAGCGCGACGGAATCAACTACGCCCTCAACGGTGAGCAAATCGACATCCACCTGAGTTTTCGGGTCATGCCCGGCCACGAGCGCGATTTCGGCTGGGTGCTGGTCGCCATCGAGGACATCACCGCCCGCAAAAAAGCCGAAGACTACCTGCGCTACCTCGGCACCCATGATGTCATGACCAGCCTGTACAACCGCGCTTATTTCGAGGAAACCCTGCTCAAGCTCGAAAAAAGGCACGCCGAACCGCTCAGCGTGCTGATTGCCGATGTGAACGGGCTAAAAACCGTCAACGATACGCTCGGACACCAGGCCGGGGACAGCCTAATCCGCCGCGCTGCGGAGGTGCTCAGGGCCGCGCTGGATAAGGATCAGGTCGCCGCCCGCATCGGCGGGGACGAGTTTGCCGCTTTCCTGACCCATTGCGACGAAGCCAGGGCGCAGGAACTCGTCAAGCAAATCGGCGCGTTGATTGAACTGAACAACAAATATTACCGTGAGCCGTTGCTGAGCATTTCCATCGGGACAGCCACCAGCCAGCCGGGGCTGACGGTTCAAGAGCTGATTCGCATGGCCGACGACGCCATGTACGACCGCAAAGCCCGCCACCACCAGCGCGGCAAGTATGCGCCATAAAGCCGCCAGGCGCTTCCAGCCAAAATGGGTATAATTTGCTCATAGCCCGGCACTCCACCCCCCAACCTGTACCACAGTACAAAAAATCCGTGCAGCCCGTGTAATCCGTGTCCCAAAAACATCTTGCAGTCACTGGCAAACCCCAACCTGCAAGAAAAATAGTTTTTCATCACAGGAGACCCCAATGGCAGAAATGGACGACAAGCTCAATCAACTGAAGGCAATTTTGCAAGAAGTTGGCGACCTGAACGGGGCCGCCGCTGTTTTGAACTGGGACCAATCGACCTACATGCCCGCCGGCGGCGCGCCCGCCCGCGGACGGCAACTGGCCGTCCTGGGCCGCATCGCCCAAGAGAAATTCATCGATCCCCAGGTGGGCAAACTGCTCGACGACCTGCAACCCCACGCCGAAAGCCTGCCCTACGATGACGATGACGCCGCCCTGATTCGCGCCACGCGCCGCGGTTACGACAAAGCCACCAAAGTCCCGCCGGCCTTTATGGCCGAGTTTTACGAACACGCTGCCCATGCCTACCAGGCCTGGACCGAAGCCCGCCCGGCCAACGATTTCAAGAAAGTCCAGCCAATCCTCGAGAAAACCCTCGAGATGAGCCGCCAGTTGGCCAACTTCTTCCCCGGTTACGAGCACATCGCCGACCCGCTGATCGATTTTGCCGATTACGGCATGAAAGCCGCCAGCGTGCGCAAGGTTTTTGCCGAATTGCGCGAACAACTCGTGCCAATGGTCGAGGCCATTACCAGCCAGCAGTCTGCCGACGATTCCTGCCTGAAACAGCACTTCCCCGAAGACCAGCAACTGGCTTTTGGGCGCATGGTGATCGAAAAATTCGGCTACGACTTCAACCGCGGCCGCCAGGACAAAACCCATCACCCCTTTGCCACCAAATTCTCGATTGGCGATGTGCGCATCACCACCCGCGTCAAGGAAGACGATTTCGGCGAAGCCTTCTTCTCCACCACCCACGAATCGGGCCACGCCATGTACGAACAGGGCGTTGAACCGGCCTACGAGGGCACCCCGCTCGATGGCGGCGCCAGCTCCGGGGTGCACGAGTCGCAGTCGCGCACCTGGGAAAACCTGGTCTCGCGCAGCCGGCCCTTCTGGGAGCATTTCTACCCCGAACTGCAAAAAACCTTCCCCTCGCAGTTGGGCAAGGTTTCGCTCGATACCTTCTACCGCGCCATCAACAAAGTCCAGCGCTCACTCATCCGCACCGATGCCGACGAAGTAACCTACAACCTGCATGTCATGATTCGCTTCGAATTGGAACTGCAAATGCTCGAAGGCAAACTGGCAGTCAAAGACCTGCCCGAAGCCTGGCACGCCGCCTACAAAGCCGACCTGGGCCTCACCGCCCCCAGCGATGTCGATGGCTGCTTGCAGGATGTCCACTGGTACGCCGGACAGATTGGCGGCATGTTCCAGGGCTATACCCTTGGCAACATCCTCTCGGCCCAGTTCTACGCCGAGGCGCTCAAAGCCCACCCGGAAATCAAAAATGAAATCGGCCAGGGCAAATTCGATACCCTGCACACCTGGCTGACAGACAACATCTACCGCTACGGCAGCAAATACACCGCCCCCGAGTTGATTGTCCACGCCACCGGCCGCGAGCTGGATATTGTGCCCTACATCCAATACCTGCGCGCCAAGTACGGCGAACTCTACAAACTTTAAATTTTTGCCGGTCAAACAGACAGGGACGCGCCTGATTTCGGGCACGTCCCTGTTCTTTTATTTTTTCCCCGTTTTTAGGATTTTTTCGTAAAACGCTGCCACCCGTTGCATGTTCGCCGTGTATTCGGCCCGCTCTGCAACGATTTGGGCGTTGGCCCGCGCCGCGCGCTGACGCAGGGAGCCATCCTCCAGCCCGCGCAGGATGGCCGCCGCCAGCGCGGACGGGTCCGCCGGGTCGACCAGCAGGCCGTTGACCTCGGGCGTGATCCATTCGCGGATCGACTCCAGGTCGCCGGCCACCGGGAGGCAGCCGCAGGCCATCGCTTCGAGCAGGGTGTTGGGCGTCCCATCATGGATGGCGGGCGAGACCACCAGGCTGGCGCGCCGAAACAGGTCGGCCATTTGCTCATGCGGCAGGGGAGCCAGCAGTTCCACCGCCGGGGCGATGCCCAATTCGTCCAGCCAGGCCTGCGCCTGGGCCTCCCCGGCCATCGAAGCGCACAGAAAGCGGGTTTCGGGCTTGTGGGCCAACACCAGCGGAATGGCCTTGAAAAACGTATCGTTGCGCACATAAGCCCTGAATCCGCGCGGATTAATGACCAGCGGCGCGGTTTGCAGCGGTTCAGGCGCATAAAACAAATCGCTGCGAATGCCGCCGTTGCCGGGCGTGACCAGGGTCGGTTTGTCGGCGGCGAAACCCCACTGCTGCCCGAAGCGGATGTCGCGCTGGCAATCCGCGTGCAAGGCATCGGCCACCTGCAAAGCCCAGGTGGTGTAGTGACGCATCAGCGGAGTAGCGGGAGCGTGCAGGGTGAAATCGTTGCCCCAGACGGAAAGCGCCAGGGGCACGGATAGCGGCGCGAGCGCATCGGCAGCCAGCATGCCCTCATACGGAATCCGCAGGGCGTGGGCAAGGTCGGGACGAATTTCCTCGGCGAAACGGCGCAAGGCCGGGGCCGCGCGCGGAATCGTCAGCGGGCCGAAGAACTGACGGATGACGGTGCGCAGGCGCAGGGTGCGCGCGCCCCACAATCCGCTTTTTTGGCGGGAACCAGCCGAGGCTTTTGTCCCGCTAAAGGCCACCGGGATCGTCCTGAATCCGGCCAGCGGCAAATCAACCTGACAGGGAAAAGTGGAGGCCAGGAAAACCTCGTCGCCGCGTTCGACCCAGTAACGCAGCCAGTTGAGCGCAATCGGGGAGCGGCCATCGGCTACAAAAAGGATACGCATGGCGCGAATATACCATAGTTGCCCGAAGCGAAAAGCCGTAGTATAGTTAACCAAAGCGGAGGCGCGATGGCAATCAAAGTATTGCTGGTCGAGGACAACCAGGATAACCAGGATTTGATGAAATTCCTGCTGGAACGCAACGGCTACGCCGTGGTCACAGCCAACAATGGCCGCCTGGCGCTGGATGCGGCCCGCCGCGAACAGCCGGATGTGGTGCTGATGGATTTGACCATGCCAGAAATGGACGGCTGGCAGGCCGCCGCAGCGATGAAAGCGGACGGAGAACTGGAGCATATCCCGTTGATTGCGGTCACAGCCCACACCCTGCCTGGCGACCGGCGCAAAACGCTCGGGGCGGGGTTCGATAATTACATTTCCAAACCCATCAATGTTCGTATGTTCGATCACATCGTGGCCCAGGCGCTCGATAAACGGGATGTTTCCGAATAAATTTCCAACCACTCTCCTGCGACCTGGCTGCCCCTGACGCTACCAACAGAAGCGGCGGGGGTTGTATTTTCTGTAACGTTACAAGCTCTATCGAAAGTATATAATCAAAATAGGCTATCCGAAATTTGCCTACAACTCATTCACGAGGTGGCTTATGAAAAAAACGCTCATTCTCACGATCCTGTTGTTGTTAAGTATTGGGCTGGCAGCCTGCGGCGCGGCCCAGCCGACCGAACCGACCCCAACCGCAGTGGATGTCGATGCCATCCAAACCCAGGCCGTCCAGACTGTCGTCGCCGGCGTCACCCAAACCGCACTCGCCATGCCGACCGAAACACCCATCCCGACCGAAACCGTTATCCCAACCGAGGCTTTTACCGCAACGCCTGAAGTGACCGCTACCGCAACCGTCAACCTGTGCAACAACTCGGTTTTTGTATCTGATGTCAGCGTGACAGACGGTACCCAGATTACCGCCGGGCAAAAATTCGTCAAAACCTGGAAGGTCAAGAACCTCGGTTCATGCACCTGGACCCGCACATACACCGTCCGCTACGGGTACGGCGACCGCATGAACGGCCGCGACACCTACCTGACGGCCGAAATCCTGTCGAACCAGGAAGCCGAAATCAGCGTTGAACTGACCGCACCCGGCACTCCCGGCACTTACCGCGGTTACTGGGTCTTGTTCGACAACAACGGCTACTCGTTCGGTCAATACCTGTCGGTTGTCATCACCGTGCCATGACGCCTACCGAACTGGCGCAAGCGCTCAAAGAACAGGCCCGCCAGCTGGGTTTTACGCTGGCGGGTATTACTTCCCCTGACCCGCCGGTGCATTATGAAAGCTATCAGCGCTGGGTGCAGGCCGGCTTCCACGGTGAAATGGCTTACCTGGCGGATGAACGCGCCCTGGAGCGCCGCGCCGACCCGCGCCGCATCCTGCCCGAATGCCGCTCGATCCTTGTCGTCGGGATGCCCTACCACCCGCCGCTCGATCCGCGCCCGAAAGACAGCCTGCCGCATGGCAGGGTGGCCGCCTACGCGGTTGGCGTCGACTACCACCTGGTCATCCCGCCCCGCCTGCAGAAACTGGTCGAGTTCCTCGAAGCGCAAACCGGTCAGTCAATCCCCAACCGTTACTACACCGATACAGGGCCGCTGCTCGAACGCGACCTGGCCCAGCGCGCCGGCCTGGGTTGGATTGGCAAAAATACCTGCCTGATCTCCCCCAAAAGCGGTTCATACTTCCTGCTCGGCGAAATATTGATCGGGCTGGAGTTGCCTCCCGATCCGCCTTTTGTCAGCGACCATTGCGGAACCTGCACGCGCTGTATCGAAGCCTGTCCAACCGGCTGCATCCGCCCCGACCGCACGCTGGATGCCCGACAGTGTATTTCCTACCTGACCATTGAGAACAAGGGCGACATTCCCCTGGAACTGCGCCCGAAGCTGGGGGAGTGGGTTTTCGGCTGCGACATCTGCCAGATGGTTTGCCCGTGGAACCGGCGCTTTGGCCAGCACGAGGTGGATGCCGCCTTCCAGCCGCGCGCTGGGTTGCCCTTTCCGCTCATCGCTGAGGAACTGTCCCTGACTCCCCAGGCGTTCAACCGCAAGTTCAAGGACAGTCCGCTCAAACGCGCCAAACGGCGCGGCTACCAGCGCAACCTGGCCGTGGCCGCCGCCAACAGTGGCGAGAAATCCCTGCAACCCATCCTGGAAGCTGCCAGCCAAAGCCCTGACGAGCCGCTCGTCAGCCGCCATGCCGCCTGGGCCGCGAAAACCTTGAAGAAATGATCATTCATTACCGGGAATAAATAATCGGGCAAAAATCTCTTGCCGAAACGCTTTCAATGGCCTACAATCAGGGGAAACTGTCAAGAAAGCGCTTACAATGACCCAACTCAGCCAACAACTCAAAAACATCGGCCAGAACAAAGGTTTGCTTCTCAGCCTGAATTATTACCTGCTTTTCATCTACCTGGGGTTAAGTATGGGCGCCGCCGGGCCAACCATCCCTTCGCTGGCCGGGCAGGTCGGGGTTAGCATCGGCACAATGGGCTTGCTCTTTGTGATTGGCTCGATCGGTTACACGGTCGGCACCAGTCTGAGCGGGCGCGTTTTCGACCGCTTCCCGGCCCACCCGATCCTGGGGGCCAGCATGTTGGTTTGCGCAGCGCTGACAGCCCTAATCCCCTTGATCCCATCCTTCTGGCTGCTGACAGCGTTATACCTGGTGCGCGGCATTTTTGATTCGATGGCCGGGGCCAGCCCCAACACCCTGCTGGTTTGGATTCACAAAGACAAAGCCGGGCCTTACATCAATGCCCTGCACTTTTTCTTTGGTCTGGGCGCGTTTGTCTCGCCCTTCATCTTCGGCCTGCTGGTCGGGTTGGACAACGGCTACCGCTGGATTTTCTGGATCCTGGCTGCCTACGCCGCCCTGGTCGGCATGCGCCTGTTGACCCTGCCAGGCTCCCCGCAGCCTGAGCACACAAAAGCTGAAAACGCTCAAAAAGCTGCGGCAAAAATCCCCTACCCGCTGGTTTTGGCCGCCGCTTTTTTCCTGTTCTTCTACGTCAGCGCCGAACTGAGTTTCGGCAACTGGATTTATACCTACACCATTACCCTTGACCTGACCGACGCTGCCGGGGCCGCCTTCCTGAATTCGGGCTTTTGGTTTGCCTTTACCGCCGGACGTTTAATTTCAATCCCGCTGGCAGTGCGCCTTAAACCGGCCCAAATCGTCGCTGTCGGGTTGGCTGGCGCACTGGTATTTGCCCTGGTTCCGTTCCTCTTCCCCAATTCGCTGATGGCCCTGTGGGTGGTTGCGGTCGGTATGGGCCTGTTCATGGCACCCATCTGGCCAGGCGGGTTTAACCTGGCCGGCCAATCGCTGGCCCTGACCGCCACCATCAGCAGCATCATCCTGCTCGGCGACAGCCTGGGCGGCATGATTTTGCCCTCCGCCACCGGGAAAATCATCGAATGGGCCGGCGCGCCGGCCATGGTTTATCTCGTTTTTGCCAGCCTGGTTCTCAACCTGATTGCGTTCCTGTTCATGCTCAAGCTGCGCAAGCCGGAATCAAAAATCCCCGGCATTTGATTGCCGGGGATTTCGTAAAGTCAGCGGAGATTAGCGAACAACAACGACGTTGCTGGCCTGGGCGCCCTTGGGGCCCTTCTCAACCGAGAATTCGACCTTCTGGCCTTCTTCAAGGTTGCGGAAACCATCGCCCTGAATGGCAGAGAAGTGAACGAAAACATCTTCGCCGCCATCGCGGGAGATGAAGCCGTAGCCCTTGCTACCATTGAACCATTTGACTGTGCCGGTGATACGATCAGACATTGTATTTGCTCCTTAGTGCAAAAAAAGAAAATCGGTTTGAGACACCTTGTCTGTTCTCGGTACAGTCTAACAAAAAGGCCCACGGGGTAAACCGTGAGCCACATTATCTTTCGTAACGCGAACCAACTGGTATCCTTCAAGGCAGATAATACTACATACGTGGATTTGTGTCAATGAATTGCTTGAAAAAACTTACCAAAATGACTGTTTTTTGTCAGATAATCGGGTTAAATTAAGGAGAAACCATGGAATACCGTGAACTTGGACGTACCGGCTGGAAAGTTTCCAGCATTAGTTTCGGCGCTTGGGCGATTGGCGGCACCTGGGGCGATGTCGATGACCGCGAATCAATCGCCGCCCTGCACCGCGCCATCGACCTGGGTGTAAACTTTTTCGATACCGCCGATGTCTACGGCGATGGGCGCAGCGAGCGTCTGTTTGCCCAACTGCGCAAGGAGCGCAGCGAACCGTTTTATGTGGCAACCAAGGCCGGTCGCCGCCTGGATCCGCATATCGCCAGCGGATACAATCGCGCCAATCTGACCGCTTTCGTTGAGCGCAGCCTGAAAAACCTGAACGTTGACACTATTGACCTGCTGCAACTGCATTGCCCGCCAACCGATGTGTACTATATGCCGGAAACTTTCGGGGTGCTCGATGATCTCGTCCGGGCCGGTAAATTACGCTACTATGGCGTCAGCGTGGAGAAGGTGGAAGAAGCGCTCAAGGCCATCGAGTATCCTGGCGTGCAGAGCGTCCAAATCATCTTCAACATCTTTCGCCAACGCCCGGCAGATTTGTTCTTCAGCGAAGCCGTCCGCCGCAAAGTTGGCATTTTGGCGCGCCTGCCGCTGTCGTCGGGGATGCTTTCAGGAAAAATGACCCGCCAGAGCCAATTCTCAGCGGATGACCACCGCAAGTTCAATCGCCAGGGCGAGGCCTTTGACCGGGGCGAAACCTTCTCAGGTTTTGATTATGACAAAGGACTGGATGTGGTCGAGACGCTGCGCCCGCTCGTTCGCCCTGGCGAGAGCATGGCCCAGTTTGCCCTGCGCTGGATCCTGATGTTCCCGGCTGTCACCTGCGCCATCCCAGGCGCGAAGCGCCCCTCCCAGGCCGAGGAAAACATTGCCGCCGCCAGCCTGCCCGCAATCAGCCCCGAGACGATGGCCAAAATCCGCGCGATTTATGAGCAGCAGGTAATGCCGGAGGTCCATCACTATTGGTAAATCATAGCGCAAGATAGTGTCTCGCGCTACAAAAAAGCCCGCTCAAAAGAGCGGGCTTTTTTGTGCGATGCCTGTCATTTCGAAGGAGCCGCGCGCGGCGATTGAGAAATCTTCCACACATTGACAAAGATTTCTACCCTACGGGCACGATGTCACCGCTTCGCGGTTCGAAATGACAAACCATAAAGCGTTGTCACATCAATGCCCAGGGCTGACCAGTTACTGCGTTTTGCAGATGCTTTACACCGTCACAGCCAGTTGAGCCTTGGCCGCTTCATAACCGCGCCGCAGGGCTTCGTAGTTCTTGGGCAGCAGGTGTTGGTGGCGCTTGGGCAAATGCCCCGCCAGGGCCGCTTCAAGCGCTTCAAGCGGGATTTCAGGAATGGCGGCCAGCAGCGCCCCGACCGCAACCATGTTGGTCAGTTTTTTGTCGCCAATTTGTTCGGCGATTTCGTTGGCGGGAACCAGAATGGCATGAATGTCGGTGCGAGTCGGCGCGCGGTCCACCATCGATTGGTTGACCACCAGGTAGCCGCCAGTCTGCATGATCGGCTCATATTTGTCCAGCGAGGGCAGGTTCAGCGCAATGACATAGGGTGGATGCTTGACCAACGGCGAACCGATTTCCTCATCTGCGATGACCACGGTACAGTTGGCTGTGCCGCCGCGCATTTCAGGCCCGTAAGACGGAATCCAGGTGACTTCTTCACCCAAATCCATGGCCGCGTAGGCAATGACCTGACCTGCAAACAATACACCCTGGCCGCCAAACCCGGAAATGATAATCTCTTTTTGCATGGGGTTCACTCCGTTTCTTAAGCCTTAATCTCAGAGACCTCGGTCGAGATTTTGAAATCGCCGAGCGGGAAGGTGGGCAGCATGTGATCTTCAACCCATTTGAGCGATTCAACCGGAGCGATGCCCCAGTTGGTTGGGCAGGTCGAGAGCAATTCAACCATGGAAAACCCTAGTCCGCGCACCTGGGTTTCAAACGCGGTACGAATGGCTTTTTTTGCCATGCGAATGTTTTTCGGGTCGTGCAGGCTGCGGCGAACAATATAGCTTGCGCCGTCCATTTTGGCGATCATTTCAGACATGCGGATCGGGTAGCCTTGCAGTTCAACATCGCGCCCCAGCGGGCTGGAAGTGGTTTTCATTCCTGGCAGGCTGGTGGGAGCCATTTGCCCGCCGGTCATGCCGTAGATGGCGTTGTTGACGAAGACAACGGTGATATTTTCGCCGCGCGCGGCAGCGTGCATCAGTTCGGCCATGCCAATCGAAACCGCATCGCCATCGCCCTGGTAGGTGAAAACAATCCGGTCGGGCAGGACACGCTTGATGCCGGTGGCCATGGCCGGGGCGCGTCCATGCGGCGCTTCGACAAAGTCGGTTTCAAAGTAGTTGTAAATGAAGACCGAGCATCCAACCGGCGCAACTCCCACTGTTTTCTCAGCCAGGCCCATCTCATCAAGGGTTTCAGCAATCAGGCGGTGAGCGACACCGTGAGTACAACCGGGGCAGTAATGCGTTGAAACATCATTAAACGCCTGGGGCCGGCAGTAGACAACATTTTCATCAGTGACAAATTCGGGTTTGGTTAAAGTGACCATTTTTTTTACCTTTATCCCATTGCCAGGGCGCGTTCGAGCCAGGCTGCGCGCGGGTCGGTATCAACGCTCAGTTTGGATGTGCTGATGCGCTGGATTTCGTGCAGGATATCATCTGAAAACGGGACAACGCCGCCGGGGCGTCCGTAGAATTCAACGGGAACCCGCCCCCGCACCGCCAGCCGGACATCCTCCAGCATTTGGCCGGTGTTCATTTCAACCACCAGGAAAGCCTGGGCGCTTGGAACCAGCGCTTCAAGGGCTGCAAACGGGAACGGGCTGACAGTGACGGGCCGCAGCAGGCCGACTTTGATGCCCTGGGCGCGCGCGGCGCGAACCGCTGAAAGCGCAACCCGGCCCGATGTGCCGAAACCAACCACGACAAATTCGGCATCGTCGAGGAAATATTCCTTGTAACGCACTTCGTTTGCGCAGATGGTTTGCCAGTTTTTGAGCATGCGCAGGTTGGCTTTCTCCTCGTCAGCCGGTTCGAGGTAAATCGAAGAGAGAACCCGCCGCGGGCGTCCGGGCGTTCCGCTGACCATCCAGTCGGTTTCCTGTCGTTTGACCGGGCGCATTTCAGGTAGTTCGGCGGGTTCCATCATTTGTCCCATCGAGCCATCGGTGAGTACCATGGCAATCGAGCGATATTTCTCGGCCAGGTCGAAGGCCAAAACCGTCAGGTCGATGCCTTCCTGCACCGAAGCAGGGGCCAGGACGATGGAGTGGTAATCGCCATGTCCGCCGCCGCGCACGGCCTGGAAGTAGTCGCTCTGGGCTGGGGCAATGTTGCCAAGGCCAGGACCGCCGCGCATAACATTGATAAAGACTGCCGGCACTTCGGTTCCGGCAATATACGAGATACCTTCCATCATTAAAGAAACGCCGGGACTTGAAGATGAACTCATGACCCGCGCGCCAGTGCAGGCTGCGCCATAAACCATGTTAACGGCGGCGACTTCGCTTTCCGCCTGGACGAAGGCGCGTCCCAACTGGGGCATGCGCGCTGATAAATGTTCCAGGATTTCGGTCTGAGGGGTGATTGGATAGCCAAAATAGGCTTCTAGGCCCGCGCGGATGGCGGCTTCGGCCATGGCGACATTGCCTTTAATTAATTCTCGTGCCATGTCATTTCCTCCTTTATGCGCGCGCGGCGGCTTTTGAAACTTCCCTATAGACAGTTATGGCTGCATCCGGACATACGAGCGCACAAATTGCGCAACCGGTGCAGCCATCAGAGTGGAGATGGGCGGGATGGTATCCCTTGGGCGTAAGCCTGTCCATATTCAGGCTTATCACTTCCTGTGGGCAGGCGCTGATACACAGCTCACACCCCTTGCAATACAGGTCGCTTACTTCGATCCAACCTTTTGCTGGCATTCGTTCTCCTTATTTGAGAAGTTGGACAAGATTTAGCATAATATTTATGCTTTTTTTATTATCGCCTTTTCTGTGGGGAAGGGCTAGTGTAATGCGTCATATCTAAGGCGTACAAATTTCCTGAATTTAGAGAAATATTGTCTTTATCAGTTCGTAAAAGTATAAGGAAAAATGCATTTTCTTCGAAAACTCATAAGAATTTCTTATAACCAAGTCTTATGAATTTCTATAAGTAAAAGTGAGGAGTGGTAGTTATTTCTGTCACTATTATTTATACCTTGTGTACATTATTCTTTATTGTGAGTATATGCACAAGTGAGGAGGTGCGTTTTATGAGAAATAGCTTGATCGTAATGACAGTTTTGATTTCTTTATTTTTGTTTGGATGCCAGGCTTCAGGAACCGTTGAAAACAATGTTGAGGAAAGTCCTACCGAAACCGCCACCACGGTTTCGACAACAACATCTGCAACAGTCCTGGCACCCACTACGGATCACTGCCTCGAATGTCACACCGATCAGGAAAAGTTGACTGCGCTCGCCAAACCGGAGGTGAAGGCAGAGGGCGAGTCCAAGGGTGTTGGCTGAGGTGGCGATGTGGCTCCGTTGGAGCCATGGGAGAAAGTTTTTATCACCGAAGATGAGTATCTGGCAACTTCCCACGGGAACATTGCCTGTATTTACTGCCACCAGGGTCAGAAATCCCCGGACATGGAAATTGCCCATAAAGACATGATTGTCGATCCAAGCGCTGCCGGCGAGGGAAATACTTGCACCACCTGTCATGCTGACCAGACTGAACACTTCGAAAAGAGCCTGCATGCTTCTTTAGATGGATATTGGGATGCTCTCAATCAGCGCAGCATTCCTGAGAATCATGCAACGCTTGAAACCATGTTCGGCAACCACTGTTCGTCCTGCCACACCACCTGCGGCGATTGCCACATCAGCCAACCCAGTTCGGTGGGCGGCGGATTCATCTCCGGCCATGTAATTAACAAAACCCCATCCATGACCCGCAACTGTACCGCCTGTCATGGCAGCCGTGTTGGAAATGAATACCTGGGCAAACATGAAGAGATCCCGGGTGATGTCCACTTCCGCGAGGGGCGGATGAATTGTGTCGCCTGCCACACCGGGGCCGATATGCACGATTCGAATGCCGCCTGCGCCCAGTGCCACGATACCAGCAAAGCGGATTTCCAGGTTTCCAACCGGTACTCTGGTGCGCAGATTCCATCCTGCGAATCGTGTCACGAACAGGTTGGGAAAACCGGCGACCCGATTATCCACCACACCTTGCACGGGGAAAAGCTGGCCTGCCAGGTTTGCCACTCGGTTTCCTACATGAGTTGCGATGGCTGCCATGTGGCCATCAGTGAAAAGAGCGGCAATCCGTTCTTTGAAACCGAAGCCAGCTACATGAGTTTCTTCATCGGGCGCAATCCCAACCCGAATTACCACCGGCCGTATGAGTATGTTGTTGTCAGGCATGTCCCGGCATCCACAACATCTTATGAATACTACGGCGAGAACCTGCTGCCGAACTTCGATGCCTTACCGACCTGGTCTTACGCCACACCGCACAACATCCAACGCAAGACCCCGCAGACCGCATCCTGTGATGCCTGTCATGGCAACCCCGATATCTTCCTGACCGAAGACAAGGTTTCTCCTGAGGAACTACAGGCCAACCAACCTGTGATTATTTCCGAAATTCCACCCGTACCTTAAACCCATACCGTTCGTAAAATTTATCAAGGAGAAGTAAACATGTCGAAAAAATTCCAAATTCTCTTCGCCCTGGTGCTCCTGTTCAGCCTCGTACTGAGCGCCTGCGGCGGAGCCGCTCCTGAAGCCCCGGTTGTAGAAGAACCGGTGGCTGAAGCTCCGGTTGCGGAAGAACCCGTAGCTGAAGAACCCGTTGTCGAGGCCCCTGCGCTCGACCTGCCGACCCTGTTTGCTGATTTCTGGGCCAGCATCCCGGCTGATAGAGGCTATGGCTCGATTGGCGCTGCCAAACTCAACGAACAACTGGCTGAAAAACCCGCCTTTTTGGTTGATGTGCGCGAACCCGCCGAACTGGAAGCCAACGGCTATATCGCCGGCGCGGTCAACATCCCGGTGCGCGGCTTGCTGCAAAACCTGGACAAACTTCCCGGGCTTGACGAGCAGATTGTCATCTACTGCGCATCCGGTCATCGCGGCAGCATGGCCATGATGGCTCTGCGCCTGTTGGGCTACACCAACGTGGTCAATCTGGGCGGCGGTACCGGCGGTTGGACCAAGGCCGGCTTCCCGCTCGAAACCGGCCTTCCGGCGGAAGCACCCGCCATCAGCACCCCGATTGTTGCCGACCAGGCCTTGTTCGATGCCCTGAACGGGTTCATCTCGAACCTGCCTGCCGACAGCGGTTTCTACACCGTCAAAGCGGATAAAGCGACTGAGTTTATCGTCGAAAAAGCCCCCTTCATCGTCGATGTGCGCTCCCAGGCCGAATGGGACAAGGATGGCTATATTGAAGGCGCAACCCTGCTGCCCTTCTCCGATTTCCTAACCAGCCTCGATCAACTCCCCGCTGAAAAAGATGCCCCGATCCTGATTTACTGCGCATCCGGACACCGCGGCGGCATGGCGCTGATGACCCTGCGCCTGCTCGGTTACACCGATGTCACCAACCTGGCTGGCGGGCTGAATGCCTGGAAAGCCGCCAAGCAACCCGTCGCTGGCTGGATCGACTGGCCAACCGTTATGGGCGAATTCATCACCGCCCTGCCCGCCGATCAAGGTTTCTACTCCACCAGCGTCGCCAAGGTTAATGAAATGCTGGCCGAAGCCCCGGTTTTCATCGTCGATGTGCGCGAAGCATCTGAAGTTGAAGCTGGCTACATCGAAGGCTCGGTAAACATCCCGATCCGCGATTTGCTCAAAAATCTCGATAAACTGCCCGCCCAGGATCAGAAAATCCTAATCACCTGCGCTTCAGGTCATCGTGGTGCGCTGGGCATGATGGCCCTGCGACTGTTGGGCTACACGGAGGTGATCAATGTCGGCGGCGGCATCAATGCCTGGAAAAAAGCCGAACTGCCCCTGGTGGAAGGCGCTCCTGCTGCCCCGGTCGCTGGCACAGCTCCCGAAGTAGACGCCGCCCGCCTGTCCTACCTGGATGCTTACCTGGCTGCTCTGCCCGAAGGGTTTGGCACAGTCAAAGCCCCGGATCTGAATGCTGAAATCGGCGGCGGTACGGTGCCGTTCATCCTCGATGTGCGCACCCAGGATGAGTGGGATGCCGATGGACATATCGACGGCGCAACATTGATCCCCGTAAACGATCTGCCCGCCAACCTGGCCCAACTACCCACGGATAAGGCCGCCTCGATCGTAATCATGTGCAAATCAGGTCATCGTGGCGCCATGGCGCAGATGTACCTGCAAGCGTTAGGCTATACCAACATCCGCAACCTTGCCGGCGGCATTAATGGCTGGATCGCAGCCGAACTGCCGGTTGTGAAGTAATTCGATAAAACCCTAAATCAAAAATCCTGGGAGTTCGCTTCCAGGATTTTTGATTTAACTGGCCGAATGGACAGGCCATAACCGGAGAACACGGTGTTAGAATTTATTCCAATCGCTCTGCAACTTTCCAAAAAAGCCTGCGTATATTTGGACAGAACGACCGACAGGAGTACCCGTGAACGAAGAACAGTCCTGGGTTTTCCAGGCGCAACAAGGCAACGACGAGGCATTCACCCGGCTGGTAGAACAATACCAGACCCCGGTCTTTAACCTATGCTACCGCATGTTGGGTGAGCCTGAAACTGCTGAAGATGCCGCACAGGAAAGTTTCCTGCGCGCCTATCAAAACATTGGGCGTTTCGACCGGCAGCGCTCTTTTGCAACCTGGCTGCTATCCATTGCAGCGCATTACTGCATTGACCGCCTGCGTAAGAGGAAGTTTGGCTTCATCTCCATTGACGAAGAAGCCGACGATGAAGACCGTCCGATGGAATTTGCGGATGCGAACGCAGTCAACCCCGAATACGAGGCTGAACGGCGCGAAGAACAGCAGGCATTGCACGGTGTTTTGCAAAAACTCGATGCCACTGACCGGGCTGCAATTGTTTTACGTTATTGGTACGATTTTTCCGAAGTTGAAATTGCGGAAAGTCTACGACTCACCGTTCCTGCGGTAAAAAGCCGCCTGCACCGCGCTCGGCGTGAAGTTGCCCGCCGTCTCGAAGCAGGAACACCTGAACCCCATCTTGAAAGGATGCCTTATGGAACACCGGCCCTATGAAGATTGGCTGCTTGATGATGAGCACCTGACCCCGGAACAGCAGCGTGACCTGCGCCGTCACACTGCAAACTGTCCAAAATGCGCAGCACTGGTTCGAGCCAATCTTTCGCTGCGCGCAGCGCCCATGGCCCGACCCGCCAATGGTTTTGCGCTTCGTTTCCAGCGAAAGCTGGAGGTTGAGCGCAAAATTCAGCGCAGGAGAACCTATATTGGCATAACCTTGCTGACGCTTGTAAGCATTGGCTTGATTGTGTGGCTGATAACGCCGCTCCTGCCTTACTTGAGCCTTTCGCCCGCCCAGTTGTTCATCACCTGGGTGAGCACTGTTATTTATTTAACCACGGCCGCGCAGGCCTTTGGAACCATTAGCAACGTCATCTCGCGGGTTGTTCTTGACCTGATCCCCCCATCCGCCTGGGCTATTTTCCTGGTCGCGCTGGCAGGCTTCGGCGGCCTATGGCTTGCATCGCTGCGAAGGTCGACCAACAAAAAGAAAGCATACAGCCGGGTCAGGCTGTAGGAGGTAGTATGAACAAATTAAGACCGTTATTGATCCTGCTGGCAGTTCTGACGCTGGCCCTGTTGCCCTTCCAAACGGTTCAGGGTCAGGGCTTTGAAAACCCCCAACGTGACCCCGGTGTGATTATCGGCTCCAGTTACATTCTCAAGAGCGGCGAAACCGTGAGCGGCGGCATGGTCGTTATTGGCGGTTCGGCTGTACTTGAGACCGGCAGCACTTTCTTTGGCGACCTGGTGGTCATTGGCGGCTCGACCACCCTGCAAGAAGAGGCCGAAGTAAATGGTGCGGTTGTGACCATTGGCGGTTCGTTAACCGTCAACACCGAAGTTAAGGGCGATCTCGTCAGCATTGGCGGCCCGACCCTGTTGCAGGAAACTGCCCACATTCGCGGCGACGTGATAACCATCGGTGGGCCGGTCCAAAAAACCGAAGGCGCACAAGTAGACGGCGAACTGATCGACAACCCGACACCGCCGATGCAGCCTAGCCAACCCGAGGTCAATATCCCGGTAGATTCGCCCAGGTTCGACGTGGATGTTAACCCGTTTTGGGAAGCCTTCTGGCTCTTTGCCCGCTCGGTTGGGTATGGCGTCCTTGCCCTGTTGATTGTGCTCTTCCTTCCGCAACAGACCCGGCGTGTTGCCGACGCGGCCGTCCGCCAGCCGTTGATGTCCGGCGGAATGGGCGTCCTGACCTACATCCTGTTCATCGTTGTGATTGTTGCCCTGGCCCTGTTCAGCGTGTTGATTATCACTTTGATCCTGACCATCCCGCTGATTGTGGTTGTCTCGTTGCTCCTGAGCGCCGGGATGGCCTTCGGCTGGATCGCCCTGGGCACCGAGGTTGGCGTGCGCCTGATCGGCCTGTTCAACCGCGAGTGGCCGCTGCCCGTCAGCGCCGCCCTGGGAACCTTCCTGATGACCCTGGTCGCGGATGGGGTTGGGTTTATCCCCTGCATCGGCTGGATGGTGCCCTTTATCCTGACCCTGTTGGCCATCGGCGCGGTGGCGACAACCCGCTTCGGGACGCAGGCAGCCGCTTTCCCGGCCAGCCAGGCCGAGGCGGAGTACGTTCCGCCCGCAGAAACACTCTAAGTACCGTAGCCCAACCAAAAACGGCGAGTTGCCAAAACGGCAGCCCGCCGTTTTTTTATTCCGGTAAAACGTTCAGAACGCCTGCCGGGCGGTTTTTCGAGGAAAGCGCAATGTTATAATCCTGAACGATTTTCAAAGGGAGCAAACTTATGATGAATAACCCGCACAACACCCCCATTCATGCCGAACCGATCCCGCTGGTGAAAGTCGCCGGTTCACACCGTGAGATCGGGCGGCAGATTGGCGAGGCATTTCGCCAAAAAGTTGTTAACAGTATCCAAAATGCGCGCAGTTTACTGGCTGAAGCTTACGAACAACTGGAACTGACCTGGGACGGCGCAAAAATCCAATCGCGCAAATACCTGCCGTTCGCCGAGGAACGTTACCCACAGTATGTCGATGAAATTCGCGGCATGGCCGAAGGCGCCAACGTAGAATTCCTGGACCTGGTTACGCTCAACACCATGGAGGCGGTGACCACCGATGCGCTGCACCTGACGCGCTGCACCAGCGTGGCCGTCAATGAAACCCGCACTGCGGATGGACACGTGCTGGCTGCCCATAATGAAGATTGGGTACCGGAGGACGAGGATGATGTTTACGTTGTTCATGCCCGGCCAGACGATGAACCGCCCTTCCTGGCCATGAATTATGGCGGGTTGCTGCCCAATATCGGTTTTAACGCCATGGGCATGGCCCAACTGATCGATTCGGTTTACCCCAACGACCCGCGCATTGGCATTCCGCGTTTGGTGGTTGGCCGGGCGGTGCTGGCTGCGCGCAAACCGGACGAGGCCATCCGCCGGGCGATTGTGCCGCACCGCGCTGCGGGCTATAACCACATCATCATCCATGAAAGCGGTGAGATTTATTCGGTGGAGGTTTCGGCCCAGCAGTTCGACATGCTTTACGCCCATGATGGGTATATGGCGCATACCAACCACTATCTGACCGAACGGATGCGCGAAGTCGAGGACAGCCCCGAAGAACTGATTTCTTCGCGCGTGCGCTACCTGCGCGCCATGCGTTTGCTCAAACAGGGCCAAAAGCACACCATCAAATCGCTGCAAGCGATCCAGAAAGATCATGTTAATTTTTCGAACTCGATCTGCAACCACGCTGTCGATTACAAAGACCCGCTTGATCGCGAAAAAACCATCAACGCCCTGGTCATCGATCTGACCGCGCGCGAAATGCACATTGCCTGGGGCAATCCCTGTCAGAATTCCTATCACACCTACCACCTGGATGAATAGCGAGACATACAACATGAGCCTGGCCCCACTGACTCTCAAAGCCACCATCCGCAACTACGTTTGGGGCGGACGCGCCCTGCAAGCCCTGGCCGGGCCGGATACCGCCCAGGATGCGCCGATTGCCGAAATCTGGGCAGTTTATGAGCACAACCAGATTGCCAGCGGCCCCTTTGCCGGGCGCACCCTGGCCGAGTTGCTCGAAGAATATCACGATGAAATCCTGGGGACAAAGGGCAAAGGCCGTTTCCCGCTGTTGATAAAACTGCTCGACTGCGCGCGCTGGCTTTCGTTACAAGTCCACCCCAATGACGAGATGGCTGCCCAACTGGAAGGCGCAGGGTTCATGGGCAAAACCGAAGCCTGGCACATTCTGGCAGCGGAAGCAAACGCCGAACTGATTGCCGGCATCAAGGAGAACACAACCGCCGCCGCGCTGGCCGAGGCCATTCGCGCTGGCGAAAAAATCCTGGAACTGGTTGAATACCACCACGTTCACCAGGGCGATACGGTTTTCATGCCGGCCCGCACAATCCATGCCCTTGGGCCGGGATTGCTGGTCTACGAAGTCCAGCAGACTTCCGACCTGACCTATCGCGTCTTCGATTGGAACCGCCCGCTGACCGGTGGACGCGAACTGCACATCGACAAGTCGCTGGCGGTCAGCGACCCACAGGCCCGCGGACAAATCCGCCGCGCAAACCCGGCTGAAACCAGCCTGGTTCACTGCGATTATTTCCATCTTGAGCGCCTGACCGCGTCCGAGGCGCGCGACACACACGGAGAAAGCTTCCACGCCCTGACCGTCATCGGCGGCGAAGCGCAGTTGCAGACCGAACACGGCCTTCAGATGCTCAAACAATTCGACTCGCTCATCATCCCGGCTGGGCTGGGGAAATACCGGCTGGAAGGCGATTTCCAGGTTTTGTGCTCGTCGGTCGGATCGTAGTAGTAGGGGCGACCCGGCGGGTCGCCCCTACCTGTTGCGGAAATAATCCACAAACGCAGAGAGCCTTTCGGATGGAAAGGCTCTTTTTTCATACAGACGGTATAATTCAGCCCTATTATGGAGACCCTGACAATGACTCATCTCAACGGTGAACAAAAAGCCCGTTACGTGCAGGATATTTTTACCCGTATCGCCCCGCGCTATGACCTGATGAACCGCCTGATGACCGGCGGCCAGGATGTGCGCTGGCGCAAGGAAGTCATCCGCCGCGCCGGGTTGCATCCGCGCGCAGCCCTGCTCGACCTGGGTGCCGGCACCGGCGACCTGGCCCGCGAAGCCCTGGCCCAACAGCCGACCGCGCGCATCACCGCCGCCGATTTCACCCTCGAAATGATGCGCGCCGGGCGCAAACCAACCGACACCTTCGGCTGGTCGAGCGCCGATGCGCTTTCCCTGCCCTTCCAGCCCGCCTCCTTCGATGCGGTTGTTTCCGGCTTCCTGATGCGCAACGTGGTCGACAGCCTGCAAGCCCTGCGGGAGCAGTTACGCGTACTCAAACCCGGCGGGCGGATCGTCATCCTCGACACCACCCGCCCCAAACGTAACCTGCTCAGCCCATTCATCTGGATTCACATGCACCTGATTATCCCGACCCTCGGCACCCTGCTTTCCGGCCAAAGCGATGCCTATACCTACTTGCCCGATTCGACCGAAGCCTTCCTGAGCGCCGAAGAACTGGCCGCGCGCATGGCCGTCGCCGGATTCCGCGAAATTGGCTATAAGCGCCTGATGTTTGGCACCATCGCCATGCACTGGGGACAAAAATAAATCATGAGCGAAGAACGCAACCTTGAAAAGGCCGCCCTGCGCGGCGAACCATCCTACGTCTGGCGCGCCGGACAAAAACGCCGCCTGGGCATGATCCTGAACGCCGCCGAAGACCGTGTCCGTGGGCGCATCCTTGAAAACGGCTGCGGCGTGGGTATGTACGTTGAACACCTGACCCCCTTTGGCGGCCAAATCTTCGGCCTGGAATACGATTTCGAACGCGCCGCCGAAGCCGCCGCCCGCTCCCCGCGTATCATCAATGCCGCCGGGGAACAATTGCCCTTCCCGGCTAACTCCTTCGACCTGATTCTCAGTCACGAGGTGCTCGAGCACGTTCTCGATGACCGCCTGGCCGCAACCGAAATCGCGCGCGTGCTCAAACCCGGCGGGCGGGCCGTCGTTTTTGTTCCCAATCGCGGCTACCCCTTCGAGACACACGGCATCTACTGGCGCGGACAGTACCGTTTTGGCAACATCCCCTTCGTCAACTACCTGCCGCGCCGCTGGCGTGACCGCCTGGCCCCGCATGTGCGCGTTTACTCCACGACCGATATGCAAAAACTCTTTGCCGGTCTTTCCCTGCGCGTTGTTGAACAGCGGGTTATTTTCGGCGCCTACGACAACATCATCGCCCGCTTCGGCGCGCTTGGCAAATTCCTGCGCTCCGCCCTGCAATTCCTTGAAAAAACCCCTTTGCAGGGGCTGGGATTGTCCCATTTTTGGGTTTTGGAGAAAGAATAAACAGCGAATTCTCCGATTTTCTCGAAATCCAGACCCGCACCGCCTGGGGGCGGGCCTTGGCGGATTTTGCGGACTGGTGCGCCCCCTCAGCCGGGACTCTGCTCCTCGACCTGGGCTGTGGCCCCGGCCTGCTCCCGACGCTTTTCACCCGCCGCTTTGCCTGCCGCGCGATCGGCATCGATAACGACCAGGCTTTGCTCGCCGCTGCGGCGGTTCCTGTCGCCTGCGCCGATATATCCCATCTGCCCTTTCCCCCCGCGGCCTTCGATTTCCTGACCGCGACCAACGTGATCTTCCTGCTGGGCGATCCGCTGCGCGCCCTGCGCGAGTGCCGCCGCGTCCTGAAAGCGGATGGCACCCTGGTGCTGCTCAACCCGTCCGAGCATCTCAGCCTGGCCGCTGCCACCGCCCTGGCCGATTCGCGCAACCTGCAAGGCAAAGACCGCGAGTCGCTGCTCAACTGGGCCAGGCGCGCCGAAAAACATGGCCGCTGGAACGAAGAATTCGCCAAAAAATTATTAAGTCGGGCCGGGTTCACCCTGCGGGAAACCGCCCTGAAAGTCGGCCCGGGCTTTGCGCAGGTGTTGAAGGCTTCTCCTGGCTAAAAAAGCCCGTCATCCAAAAATTTCCTTTACAACCTTTGCATCTTGTTCGCGTATAATTTCACAATAGCTGCACTTGTGAAAGGATACTCCCATGGCCCAAATCGATACCCTTGTTCAAAAATTCCTTGCCAAAAAATCAATCGCGATTGTCGGCGTTTCGACCAAACGCGATACCGGCTGCAACCTGAACTACCAGAAGTTCAAAGACGCCGGGTACAAGGTTTACGCCGTCAGCCCGAACACCACCGAATTCCAGGGTGATCCCTGCTATCCCGACCTGAAATCCCTGCCGGAAAAACCGGATGCGGTTTTCATCTTTGCCAGCCCGCGCGTTACCGAACAGGTGACCCAGCAGGTGGTCGAATTGGGCATCAAACATGTCTGGATGCACTGCATGATGGGCACCAAACCCGGACTGGCCGCCGAAATGAGCAGCGTATCAGCCAAAGCGGTTCAACTGTGCCAGGAAAACGGGATCGAGGTCATCCCCGGCTCCTGCCCGGCCCAGTTCCTTAACCCTGATTTCGGCCACAAAATGATGCGCGGTTTGTGGCGGTTGCTGGGTAACCTAAAAATCGAACAACCCGCCTAAACAGCTTTGTTCTATTCGATGAATGGCCTGCTTTCCAGCAGGCCTGTTTTGTTTGGCGGGTATCCATTTTGTAAAAAACAGCCCAGAAAAATTTCTACCCGGCTTTTTGCGGTAAAATAATCAGACTCTCTTAGAAGGATCATTCGTGTTCGAAATTTTGTTTCTTGGCACTTCCGCTTCAGCGCCCTCGGCCCGCCGAGGGCTTTCGGCGTTAATCGTTAAACATAATGAGCATCGTTTCCTGGTGGATTGCGGCGAAGGCACCCAACGTCAGATTTTGCAATCGGGTATCGGCTTCAAGCAACTTAATCGCATCCTGCTCACCCACGGGCATCTCGACCACATCCTGGGGCTGGGTGGGTTGATGTCGACCTTTATGCGCTGGGAATCCATCGAGCAGTTGGAAATCTTCGGCGGCAAAAGCACCCTCGAGCGGGTCAAAATCCTGATTTATGATGTTGTTTTGGCCGGAAAAAAACCGCCCATGCCGCTTTATTTTCGTGAAATCACACCGGGAGTAATTGTCGACGAGGATGATTTCACCGTAACGGCTTTCCCAGTGACGCATCGCGGCCCGGACTGTCTGGGCTATTGCTTCGAAGAAAAAGCACGCCGGCCCTTCCTGGCCGAAAAAGCGGATGAACTGGGTGTGCCCTTCGGCCCGCAGCGCCGCGACCTGGTCAACGGCCAGCCCATCACCCTGGCCGATGGCCGCGTCATCAGCCCCGAGGATGTACTCGGCCCACTCCAGCGTGGCACCAAGCTGATCGTGGTCGGCGATACCGGACGCACCGATGACCTGGTCGAAGTCTCACGAGACGCCGACGGGCTGGTGATTGAAGGCACTTACCTCGACGAAGATGTCGAGATGGCGCGTCAATTCTCACACATGACGGCGCGCGGCGCCGCGGAACTGGCCTTAAAGGCCGGGGTTAAGCAATTAATTCTGACACATATTTCACGCCGCTATCGCGAAAAGGATGTGATTACCGAATTGCAATCGGTTCTGCCCAGCGCGGTGGTCGCGCGTGATTTCGATAATTTCATCATTAAACGTGAAGGTTAGGTAATTTATATGAACGCAAAGCCATATACTATTGGCGTATTGACCTCCGGCGGTGACGCGCCGGGGATGAATCCCTGTGTGCGCGCAATCGTGCGCGCCGGGATTGCGCGCGGCGCGCGCGTCATCGGTATCAGCAACGGCTACGAAGGCCTGATTAACGGCGAGTTCCGTCCAATGGGTGCGCGCGACGTAGGCGGTATCCTGCTGCGCGGCGGCACCATCCTGCAAACGCGCCGCTCGATGGCCTTTCGCGAACCTCGCGGCCAGCGCGAAGCCATCCGCCGGATGAACGAATATGGCATGGACGGCCTGATTGTCATCGGCGGCGATGGTTCGCTAGCCGGAGCGCTGGCCCTGCACAAACAGGGCATCAACGTAGTCGGCGTACCTGGCAGCATCGACAACGACATCTGGGGCACCAATATTTCGATTGGCGTCGACACGGCCATGAACACCATCATGGACGCGGTCGACAAACTGCGCGATACGGCTTCCTCGCACGGACGCGCTTTCCTGGTCGAAACGATGGGACGCGGCTCTGGTTACCTGGCCGTCATGGCCGGCATCGTCAGCGGCGCGGAAATCGTCCTGATTCCCGAAACCCAGGTCACCATCCAGGATGTTGCCAATGCGGTCGAAAGCGCCTACAAACGCGGCAAGACGCACGCTTTCATCATCAACGCCGAAGGGTCGGGGATCACAACCACCGAGCTGGCCAGCGCCCTCGAAGATATGGATGTCGGTTTCAAAACCCGCGTCACCATCCTTGGACACATCCAGCGCGGCGGGTCGCCAACTGCTTACGACCGCCTGCTGGCTTCGCGCATGGGCATCAAAGCGGTGGACGCGCTGTTGAATGGCACCACTGGCGTGATGACCGGCCTGAAGGGGCGCGGCATTGAGTACGTTCCGCTCGAAGATGTGGTCAATGCCAAGCGCGAAATCAACATGGAATACTTTGAAATGGTCAGCCTGCTGGCGCGTTAGAAATTTACAGCGTCTGGGATTAAAGCATCAGGTGTCAGGAAAATAATCCTGACACCTGATGCTTTAACACCGGATACATCTAAATCCAGGTTGGCTCTTCGTAAACGCCAAACGCTTCCTTCATCACCCCGATCATCTCTCCCAGGGTGGCATAGGCGCGGACGGCATCCAGGATATAAGGCATGGTATTTTCCGTTCCCTGGCAGGCAATCCGCAGCCGGTCAAGAGCTTGGCCGACGCGGCCGCTGTCACGCTCACGGCGAACCTGCTCGAGGCGGGCGATTTGCCGCCGGTAGCCCTGAGGATCCATTTGCAGGATCGGCACGGCTGGAGTTTTGCCATCCATATAGGCGTTGACGCCCACAACCCGGCGGTCGCCGCTGTCGATTTCGCGCTGGTAGCGATAGGCGGCGTCTGAGATTTCGCTCTGGAAAAAGCCCTTATCGATGGCCGGAAGCACCCCACCCAGGGCTTCGATCCGCCGGAAGTAGTCATAGGCCTGGGCCTCGATCTGGTCCGTTTGCGCCTCGACAAAAAACGAGCCGCCCAGTGGATCAACAGTATTGGTCACGCCGGTTTCCTCGGCGATGATTTGCTGGGTGCGCAAGGCAATCGTGACGGCTGCCTCGGAGGGCAGCGCCAGGGCCTCGTCCAGGCTGTTGGTGTGCAGGGATTGCGTCCCGCCCAGGACGGCTGCCAGGGCCTGGATGGCAACCCGCACAACGTTGTTTTCCGGCTGTTGGGCGGTCAGCGAAACACCCGCCGTTTGGGTGTGGAAACGCAGCAGCCACGACCGCGGATTTTTGGCCCCAAAGGTTTCGCGCATTTCGCGCGCCCAGATGCGCCGCGCCGCGCGGTATTTGGCAATTTCTTCGAAGAAGTCGTTGTGGGCATTGAAGAAGAACGACAGGCGTGGGGCGAACTCATCCACATCCATGCCGCGGGCGATGCCCCAGCGCACATACTCCAGGCCATCGGCCAGGGTAAAGGCCAGTTCCTGGGCGGCGGTTGAGCCGGCCTCGCGGATGTGGTAGCCGCTGATCGAAATCGTATTCCACTGCGGGACGGATTGCGCGCCAAATTCCATCGTATCGACCACCAGGCGCATCGAAGGCTCGGGTGGGAAGATGTATTCTTTCTGGGCAATAAATTCCTTCAGGATGTCGTTCTGGGTTGTGCCGCGCAATTGCTCGGGGCACACGCCCTGTTTTTCGGCGGCAGCGATGTACATCGCCCAGATAATCGCCGCGGGTGAGTTGATGGTCATGCTCGATGAAACTTTGTCAAGCGGGATGCCATCCAACAGGATTTCCATATCTTTGAGCGAGGAAATCGCCACGCCACATTTGCCGAACTCGCCCAGGGCTTCGGGCGCATCGGTATCGTAACCCATCAGGGTTGCCAGGTCGAAGGCGATGCTCAGGCCGGTCTGGCCTTGTTCGAGCAGGTACTTAAATCGCTGGTTGGTTTCCTCGGCGGTGCCAAAACCGGCAAACATGCGCATCGTCCACAATTTGGAGCGGTGCAGGGTCGGGTGAACGCCGCGTGTATACGGATACTGGCCGGGATGTCCCAGGTCGCGTTCGTAATCCAGGTTTTCAATATCGAGGGGGGTGTAAAGTCGGCGGACGGGTTCAGACGAGGTGGTGATAAAGTTCTTGCGTCGCTCGGGCAGGGCGCTTAACGCCTTTTGCAGGTCAACCTCCTGCCAATTTTTGAAAGAATCCTTTAACGCAGCCAGCTTTTGGCGGTCATACATGGCTCTCTCCTCTTTATATCCAGTTGGCGAATATGGATAAATTATACCTTTTTACGAGAGGGCTGGCATTAATATAATCTTATTCATCCGCGGCGATAACGCTCCCCGAACCGGAACGTTTGGCGCGATACATGCGCTGATCGGCGCAGATAATCATTTCATCAGCAGAGCGCCGATCATTCGGGAAGATTGCAATCCCCATGCAGCCCGAAAGGTAGCGCTGCGTCTGCTGCGGTAAATGCAGGCGGGTCGAGGCCAGACCCATGCGCAGTTTTTCGGCAACCAGCAGGGCGCGTTCAGGGCCGGTTTCCGGCAGGATGATTGAAAATTCGTCACCCCCATAGCGCGCCAGGAAGTCAGAAGAACGCAGGGAACGCCGCAACGCATCTGAAACCTGTTTCAGAACGCCATCGCCAATCGGATGGCCGAAGGTATCGTTGATACCTTTGAATCCATCCAGGTCGATCATCAACACGGCAAAAGTATGACCATAACGGGTGGCGCGTTCGATTTCATCGCGCATGCGCTGGTCGAGATGGCGGCGATTGGGTAAACCGGTCAGGATGTCCGTCAGCGCATCTTCGGTGGCGCGGGCATAAATATCCGCGCTGCGGATGATGGAACTGGCCCGGTCGGCAAACAGCTTTCCAACCGCAATCTCGCCGGCAGAAACCACATATGGCTGATCCCAGTACAGGCTGAGTGCGCCCTTTTGGCCATCCCCCGGATCGAGTGAAAAAACCGCATAAGCGCGGAATTTCTCGCCGAAAATTAAATCCTGCACCGGGCTGGTGCGCGAATCCTGTTTTACGTCCGGGATGACGACAAAATCCTTGTTTTTCAGCAGGCTGCCTCCGGCCAGTTGGTTAAACCGCTGAGTAAGTTGGGAAAGGAACTCATTCGAAAGGCCGACAGAGTATTCGCAATTCATCGGGCCATCGTCGCGCTGGAGGTGCAAGGCCGCCCGCTGGGCCTGGAGCAGGCTGCGCGCCGATTCGACGATGGAAGGCAGCAGGGTGGTATGCTTCAAGTCGGAAACCAGGTCGGTCACCTGCCCGGCCATTTTTTCCAGCAGCTCGGCGCGGTGCATGGCTTCCTCATGGAACCAAATGCGCGAGATTAGCAGAGAGAGAATATCAATAACCTGCCGGGTGCGAGCCAGTTCCTGTTTCGAAAATTCATGCGGATTTGAAAAAGAAACGAGCAAGGCCCCCAAAAAACGGTGATCGGGATTGCCATACATCGGCGCGGCCAGCACCGCGCTGGACTTGAAAAAATTCGCCACCCGCGGAGAAACATAGGGGCTGCAAAAAGCATTCTCGGCGATAACCGGCCTGCCAACACGTTTTACCGAACGGGTGAAAGTATTCTCGTAGCGCTGCGTTGGCGGGGTTTGCACATAAGCGGCATAAGCGCTGCTATCCGCTGCCAACGAGAGCACCTGTTCGGTTTCTTCATCCCAATGGGTCAGGTAGATATTATCCGCTTTCAGGAGAACCTTGATGGAGTCAGCCAAACCGACAAAGGCGGTCTTATCATTGACATCGGAAATGGCCGTGCGCGAAAGCAAATTCAAGTTGGTCAGGAAGGTGTTCTCCAGTTCCATGGCCAGCCATTGCTTGCGGATTTGCATCGAACGCCAGACAACCAAAACAGTATTCAAAATCAAGACAGATAAAACAAACAACATGACTTGATAAGCGGACTGGCTGGCAAAATGAAACCCGCGCACATTTTCAAAAAGATTTGCCCATGACCAATCCATCAAACTGGCATGTGCCACAAGCAAATAAGAACAAACCCCCAACAAGTTTAGCCCGGCCAGGGCCTTCGCAGAAAAGGTCCATTCCAAAGCGCCGAAGTAAAGCACATATACCAGCGGCACCAGGCTCTCGGCCCCTCCCGTCAGGCCGGTGGCAAAGCTGATAAAAACGATATCGATGACCACCTGCCCAAACAGGATCATCCTGACCGTCTGCTCGCCAAGCCGTTTATCTTTTCGGCGGATCAGTTCACAAAACATCCACTCGAACACGAGCAGGGATGCAAAAATAATACCGGACCACAGCATGAGCCAGGGCAGGGTATCCTTATCTTGCAAAACGAAACCGATCACTATTACCAGCAAAATATAAAAAAGCCAGCGTAAGCGGTTGTTCTTTTGTAATTGTTGAAAAGCAGGAAACGGCATCGCCACAGTTTTTACCTCACAGCCCCATAACAAATACAATTATGCCCTAAAATCGTCAGTTTGAAAACTTACAGATTCAATTTCTGGTATACTCACTCCAAATTACAAGTCAGGATCTGAGAGATGCCCCGCTTTGAAATTGACATAGACCCTTGCGAACACATTACCGCTGATGCCATTGGTGCGCCTGGCCAGCGCGTTTTTTATCTTCAGGGCTGGCAGGCAGCGAGAACCATCACCATCATCATCGAAAAAATTCAATTGCAATCGTTGGCCATCGGCATAGAACAATTTCTGGCGCAGTTGGCTGAAGAAAACCCAGAATTGGGCGAAGCCTCGGCTGAATATTACGAAGAACAAATGCGCATCACCCCGCCGGTTGAACCAATCTTTCGCAGCGGCGAAATCGGCCTGGGCTACGATAAGGATCGCGACCTGATGGTCATCGTCACCAAAGAGATCCTGACTGAAAACGACGAACCCGAAGAAGCCGCCATCATCCGCTTTTGGTGTACCCGCAACCAGGCCCGCGCACTCGCGCGTTGGGGGCAGGAAGTGGCCCAACGTGGGCGTCCCATTTGTCCGCAGTGCGGGCAACCCATCGAGCCGGAAGGGCATTTTTGCCCGAAGAAAAACGGCCACAAGCATTAATCTTTTTCCCCATGTCTACTGCCGCCGATGAACTGAAAGTTGCCTTTCAACAGGGAGAAATCGAACTTAAGGGCCAGTTCATGCTTGGCTCGAATTACACCTTCCTGGTAGAAATTAATCATAAGGGACAAACTTTTGCGGGTGTTTACAAACCGCAAAAAGGGGAACAACCGCTTTGGGATTTTCCAGCAAACAGCCTGGCCGGACGCGAAGTATCTGCCTACCTGTTGAGCGAATTCCTGGGCTGGTCGCTTGTCCCATACACCATCCTGCGTGAAGATGGGCCTTATGGGCCAGGTTCGCTACAAAAATTCATCGAATACAACCCCAACCAGCACTATTTCAACTTCAAAGCGGAAGATAAAGAACGCCTGCGCATCGTGGCCCTGTTTGACCACCTGTTAAACAACGCGGACCGCAAGGGAAGTCACGTTCTGCTGGAGAAGCGCAGCCGGCATCTGTATGCCATCGATCACGGCCTGTGTTTCCACGCCGAAGACAAATTGCGGACGGTGATCTGGGATTTTGCCGGGCAGGAAATTGAGCCGGACCGTTTGGGCGACATCCAGCAGATGTGTGACGCGCTCAAACAACCCTCCGCCTTGCTCGCTGACCTTGAACCTTATCTTACCCCCGAAGAAATCGCCGCCCTCGCCAAACGAGGACAAGGGTTGCTGGTCGAAGGCCATTTTCCACAGCCACCACAGGATCGCCGCGCCTTTCCATATCCCCCACTCTAGGGGAGAATCTCCCATCCCTGACATCCCGCTCATCATGGAGAAAGCATCATGACCGACTATAAACTTGCCTTTTTGGGCTTTGGCAATGTTGGCCGCGCCCTGGCTGAACTTCTACTGCGCAAACAGGAAGAACTCAAACACGATTACGATCTGACTTTTCGGGTTGTCGCCATCGGCACCGGCCGGCGCGGATTTGCCATCCAGCCAGATGGCTTTGACCTGCCAGCCTTGATGGATGCCCTCACCAGGGGCAAAACCCTATCTGAATTCAGCTTTATTCCGGTAACTGACGCATTCGATTTAGTGCGCAAATCTGGTGCAGATATTCTTTTTGAAAACACTCCGGTCGATTATGTCACCGGACAACCGGCCATTGATCATATCAAGCTGGCCCTCGAGCACGGGATGCATGTTTGCACCGCCAACAAAGGCCCGGTTGTTCACGCCTGGCAGGAACTGAAAGCGCTGGCCAGCCAAAAGGGATGCCAGTTCTTGCACGAATCAACGGTTATGGATGGCGCACCCATCTTCTCCCTCTTTCGCGGGGCGCTGCCTGGGGCCCGGTTGCAATCCTTCAAAGCGGTACTCAATTCGACCACCAACCTGATCCTGACCCGCATGGAAACCGGCGAATCCTTCGAGGAGGCTGTCTGCTATGCCCAGCAAATCGGCATTGCCGAAACCGATCCTTCCGGCGATATCGACGGTTGGGACGCGGCTATCAAAATTGCAGCCCTGGCCACCGTGTTGATGAATCAACCACTCAAGCCGGCAGAAATCGAGCGCACGGGCATTCGCGCCATTACCTCCGAAATGGTCATGGCCGCCAAAAAAGAGGGAAAACGCTACAAGTTGGTTTGCCGCGCTGAAAGGAACGGCGAAAAAATCCTGGGCAAAGTCGGCCCCGAACTGGTCTCCAGCAGTTCGCCAATGTACGGATTGGAAGGAACCAGTTCGATGATTACCTTCAACACCGATGTTTTGGGTGAACTGACCCTGATCGAAAGCAATCCCAGCCCGGAAACTACCGCCTATGGCTTGCTGGCCGATTTCCTGAACGCGGTCAGGTAACTCTTATTCAATACCGGTAAAACGGTTACAATGTGCCAACGTGCTGGCGCAAGGTGTGACCAGTGTTTGAAAAATCAAGGAGAAAAAATGAGTGAAGTTTTGAAAGTTGCAGATGGACATGTTGTCGCGATGGATTACACCCTGCGCGTGGACGGCGAAGTTGTTGATAGTTCGGAAGGCCATGAACCCTTGGAATTTTTGCAAGGCGTTGGCAACATCATCCCGGGCCTCGAGCGCGAATTGTACGGAATGACTGTTGGCGAAAGCAAAAAAGTTATCGTAGCTCCTGCCGATGGGTACGGTGAGTTTGATGAAGATGCTTTGGTCGAAGTCCCCAAAGGTGAATTCCCGGCCCAAATCCCGTTGGAACTTGGCACCGAACTACAGGTGCGCGGCCAGGATGGCGAAACCATGCACGGGTACATTTCGAATGTAGGCGAGGAAACGGTCGAACTCGATTTCAACCATCCCCTGGCTGGCAAGGAATTACACTTCGAAGTAACCATCGCCAACTTGCGAGAAGCCTCCGACGAAGAACTCCTGCACGGGCATGTCCACCAGGACGGACATCATCACGGTTAAACCAAAAATGTCAGAAACAAAAACAGGCTCTGTAAAAGAGCCTGTTTTTATGCCGGTGTTCGAAGAAAATGATTGGGCAAAAATGCTTGTGCCAGGGGCAAAAAAGAAAAACCAAATACAACGATCAGGTTGACGGGATACTTGAATTGACTTTCGAGAACATATTTCCGATACTTGGCCCTAGAACCGTTATGGCTGCAATAACAACCACAGCAACCAGCACCAGAATCAGGCCATATTCCAGCAGGCCTTGCCCCTCTTGTTTTGCGAATAACAAGTCTACCACCTCCTCCATTAAGATATCGTAGACTTATTGTAATCTTTTGACAAGCGACTTTCAACCGGCAACCAGCGCGCGACCTGTGTCACACAGCTTACAAATCGGACAGGTCTCGCAATTGGGCTTGCGCGCCTGACAGATTTCACGTCCCAGGCGAATAATATTCAGGTGGGCGGCATAATACGTTTCGGGCGGAAAAATCGATTCAAGGTGCGGATGGGCTTGCTCGACGGTCATCTTCTCTGGCCGTAACCCGATTCGCCCGCTGACGCGGTAAACATGGGTATCCACCGGGAAAGCTGCTTTTCCCAAGGAAAAGCAGAGCACAATCGCCGCCGTTTTCGGCCCCACCCCGTTGAATTTGGTCAACCAGGCCCGCGCGCGTTCAACATCCCAGTCGGCCAGGAAGGACAAATCCAGGCTGCCGCGTTCAGCCGTGATTTCGCGCAAGACCTGCTGCATGCGCGGGCCTTTCTGGTTGGCCAGCCCGGCGGGGCGAATGGCAGCCATCACTTCTTCGGCAGGGGCATCGCGCACGGCCTCCCAGGTGGGGAGTTTGGCGCGCAGGGCTTCGAACGCCTTGTCACGATTAACATCGTTGGTGTTCTGCGAAAGAATGGTGGAAACCAACTCATCGATGGCCGGTAACGGATTGCGCCAGATTGGCTCGCCAAAGGCAGCCAGCAGAGTTTGATGGACAGCCAGGGCGCGCCGGGTCAGAGTTTCAGTTTCGGTCATGTTTCAGGAAATCTCCAGTTGAAATGCCGGGCGGCTCTGGCCGATGTGAAGTTTCCGATAGTTGTAGAGTTGTTTCTGCGGGCCAAAAGCCGCCAATTTTTCCAAATCAGAGGCTGAAAGAGCGCCAAGCGCTTGGAGAATCGCCAGAGCAACACCGTGGCGGGCGCGGCCCGAGGGGTCGCCGTCGCTGATTTTAATGGCAATCCCGATACCGGGTGAGTCCGCAGCAATCGCGCCGGGGAGCAAGCCAACGCCCTGGTAGCCCTCCGCGCCGCCTTTGACGACAATCCGCCCCTGCCCCAATTCCATCAACAACGTGTCGAAACGGTCCGGGCCACCAACCATCAGCGGATGAGCGCTCATCGCGCCGGTAATGGTGCGGCAAGCCGCGGCGCGCTCAGTTGAAAGCCCAAACGGGTCGCACAAACGGGCATAACCGAAAGCGGCGTTGTACAGCGGAGACGCAAAATTTGGCGCAGAACAACCATCAATGCCCAATTCGACTTGCTCAACAGGCAGATCGCACATCTCGGCAAAAGCCTGCAAAATCGACTCCTGCACAGGGTGATGAAAATCGAGGTAGGTTTGGAGCGGTTCGCCGCGCAATTTGGCGTGTCCCAGCATGCCAGTGTGTTTGCCGGAGCAATTGTGACGGTAGGGCGTCGGCAATTCCCCGCGCAGTTTCATCGCATCGGCGGTTGCCTCGTGATACGGATAGTGCATTCCGCACAACAGGTCATCGACAGTCACGCCGATCTTGGCCTGCATCGATTTGACCGTGGCAACATGCTGGTCGGTGCCGGAGTGTGAAGCACACATAATGGCGATTTCGCTGGCATCGAGACCGAATTTCTCGTGCCCGCTACGCTCGATGAACGGCAATGCCTGGAAAGGTTTGGCAGTGGAGCGTAAAAAAGTGACCGCCTGCGGGTCACCCAATTGGGCGAGCAGACGGCCATGCGAATCAACGACAGCGGCGGCGCCAAAATGGACTGATTCTACGATATTGCCGCGGGTTACTTCAAAAACAGGCTGGTAAGGATTTTTCAGCATCATTCCTCTTCCGTTTCAAGGCTGTTGGCCAGGTGGTAACGGCGCAGGTAATACTGGCGAAGGCCGTGCCGCAAGCGCTGGGTATATTGCTTGAGACGCTCAGGAGAAGGTTTGAACGCGTTGACCAGCCCCGGAATAATTGCTTCGAGTTCATCCATGCCATCCGGAATTTTGCCAATCGACTCAACCTTCTGGTGGATATCTTCGATCAAAGCCTTTTGAGCTTCAATTTCCTTTAGTCCGATCAGACCGCCCCGGCTGCTGACAATCAGGTAGTTGCGATATTCAGAGGCCAGGAAGGCGTCGATGGAAGCCAGCCACTCCGCCAGGTGGGCATTGGCCAGGAAGGGCGGTTGGCCCTTGACCGCCATATCGCCGATGAAAACAACCCCGGATGCCGGGATTGCTGCCCAGACCGCGCCGGCAGTCGGCCCCGGATGATGTTCCAGCACCACCGGCACGCTGCTCCATTGAATCACCATACGTTCGGTGAAGGTGATTTCGGGCGGCGCCCAGCGGATGGTTCCCAGGCCAACCACGGCTTCCCAATCTGCGCCGGTTTCCTCGGGTTGCGATTTGAACGTATTCGGGCGGTTTCGAAAGGCCTGGGCGGTCTTCTCGTGGGCAATCACCGTGCAATCCATGGCGCGCACCCCCAGGGTGCGGTCAGGATGCGAATCGAGATTCACCAGGAAGCGCTCCACCCCGGTATTCAGGCTGAGCAAAGCTGCCCGCCACGAACGCCCGTCTTCGGGTGAGGGCGGCGCATCGATCTGGATCAGGCCATGTCCAAGGCTGATTGCGCCCAGAACCACACCCGGAAATTGATCTTCGATATAAACCTGGTCTGCAATAACCTGCATGAGATGAAACTCCTTCGACGAATTTACTCTTGTAACGCGGGTAAGGTAAAGATAAATTTCGAACCCTGCTTCGGGGCAGGCTCGACCCAGATTTTGCCACCGTGGCCCTGAACGGCCAGTTTGCAGAACGCCAGGCCAACTCCCAACCCGCTTGGGCCGCCTTGCTTCTTCAAACGGGTAAACTTGTCGAAAACCCGTTCCCGGTCCGACTCTGGGATTCCGGGGCCGTTGTCTTGCACAAAAATCTGAACGTTGGGCTGCGCCAAGCGGGCCACAATCTGAATTTCACTCCCTGAAGGGGAATATTTGATGGCATTTTCGGCCAGGTTAATTAGTACACGCCGAATCATGTCCACATCCACCGCAACCAGCGGAAGTTCTTCCGGCACTTCAACCCGGCAAACCTGGTTGCGGCCCTCGGCGGCTGGCCGAACTGCTTCGAGCACATCCGCGACCAGCTCGTTCAGTTTAACCGGCTGCTTCTCGCCGACCGGCTGATTCTGCTCCAAGCGGTTCAAATCCAACAGCGAGGCGATCAGGCGCTGGATACGGTCGAGCGAGTGCCGGGCAATCCGCAACACGGTGTCACCGCTCTCGCGCTCTTCGGCAGGAATCATCGTGTCCAACATCTCAATACTCGAAAGGATGTTGGCCAGGGGCGAGCGCAGGTCGTGATAAATCATCGCGGCCAGGTCCTCGCGCAACGTATCCAATTCCTTGCGCGCCGCAATGTCGCGGAAAATCCACTGGAGCGATTCAACCTCATCGAATAGAACTTTGCGGGCATACACTTCCACGGGGAACTGCTCGCCGAGTTTGTTGTACAGGATCGATTCATAGATTACCGCCGATGAACCGATATGTTCGAACCGCCGCCCGACTTTCTCGAAATTGACATCGTGCATTTGCTCGATCAGGAACTGGTTCAACTCATCGCTCGTGTACCCGGCCAGGGTTGTGGCCTGACCATTCGCTTCCTGAATGTAACCGCTCAGATCGGTGATAACGATTGGATCGATGCTGTCTTCAAATAAATCGCGATAGCGGCGGCGGACAGAATCGAGCCGTTCATAAAGTTGGGCATTTTGCAGGATCGTCCCGCCCAGGCTGCCCAGGCCGGTCAAAACCAGCAGGGCATCGCCGTCAAAATTTTTATTAATCGGGTTGAACGCTTCCAACACACCAATCACTTTACCCTGGGCATGGATTGGCGCACAGGCCATCGCGCGCGCGCGGCCAGCCAGGAGTTCGGTATCCGCCAGCAGCGTATCGCTGGAAACCGTTGGGATGACCAGCCCGCGGCCTTCGCGGGCCACCTTGCCAGCGATCCCGGCCTTGGCCTGGATGGTTTTCCCTTTGACCTGTTCAGCCGCATCCCCCAGGGCTGCGCGAAAAACGATTTCGCCGGAAGGCTCTGTAATCATCCCCAGGGCAACTGTCTCGACCTGCAACGCCTGGCGGGTCTGCAAAAGGATACGCTCGAACGTTTCCTCGATCCGCAGGGAAGTGTTCATGCTGACTGCGCCCTCGGCCAGGGCGGTCATCACCCTCGCCTGGCGCTGGCTTTCCGAGAAAAGCCGCGCATTCATCACGCTTACCCCGGCCTGGTCGGCAATCGCCTGCATCAGCGCCATGTTTTCGGGGTTATATGTGCCCGGAACGGGATGCACCAGGGTCAGCACCCCGACCAGCTTTTCACGCGCCAGGAGCGGCGCACAAATCGCTGATTTCGCCCCCGAACGTTCCTGCGCATCATCTTCACGGCGCAGCCAGCGTTCATCCTTGCTGGTATCGGGCACCAAGGCCGCTTCGCGGTTGCGCACCACCCAGCCCGCCAGGCCGCGCTCGACCGTTTCACGCAGTTGAATGGTGGTATTCTCGCGCACCTGGTTGCCGTAAACGATGGCCGACTCGACCACCCGGCCATTGTCATCCATCACCACAATGCTGCCGCGCTCACCGCCAACATAATTGATGGCCGCAAACAAGACGCGCTGCAAAACGGTCTTTAGGTCGAGCGCAGTGGCAAATTCACGGCTGACTTTGTAAAGTAGCTCAAGTGTGGCGCGCTGGTCAATCGACATACATCCTCGGTATTGCGATCTGGGTGTTGGTGAGTATAGCACAATTGGCTTTTTTCCTCAGGGCGATTGCATCTAAATTCCTACGGATAAGAGCTTGCGGAGGTAGTCATTATTCCAAGCTGCTTGAAGTTGCTTGGCATGAACCCCGCCTTTGGCTGTTTTTTCTTGTTTTAGCAAATTCAGCGCCATATGTCGCAAGACAGCCATGTTTTCTGGGCCCTGATCCTTGTGAACACGATTATTGTCTTCGTTCATGGCGACATCCAAAACCCAATGCAGTTCATTTTCAATGGCCCAATGCCTGCGAACAACATGCAAAATGCGTTTAGCATTGCTCGCCAGGGTCGTGATGTAATACCGGGTGTGTTTGGTTTGTTTTTCGCCAATAATGCGTGTGCTTACAACCATTGCAATGCTTTGTAGACCGGGCCAGTTTTCCACTTTGCGGATCAATTTCAAGTATTCTGGATTGGATGTACTCCAGCATTCGCGGATATCAATCCTGCCGTGGTCACAATTGGTTGTTTTTGCATAATCCAAGGATGCGTATTGAAAGTTGTGAGCCTGCTCAACCGCAAAAACGCAAGCAATATCTTCAAACAGGTGGGCCTGGTTTTCTTTGACACTCAATGCGTAGCCAGCCTGGGCATCCACAATTGCTTGAGCGATTTCGGTTTGCGTGCCAATCGCGTCAATGGTTACAATACAGCCAGCAATGGAGAGTATTCTCAACAATTCCGGTATGGCCGTAATTTCGTTCGATTTTTCATCCACTTTGCGTTGTCCCAATACAATCTCATTCTCTGAAGCCCATGCGCTGACCATGTAAATGGCCCGTTTTCCCAAGGCCTTGTCATCGGAACCGCGCAGGCACTTACCATCGATATTGACTATTTGCCCTTCAATAAGGTCGTTGACAGCCATGACCCATTCAAAAAAAGCCTTCTGAAATTCTTTAGCATCTATCCTGCCAAAAACTCGTCCAAAAGTGTCATGAGATGGAATGCCATTAGGCAAATCCAAGAAAGTTGTTAGCCAGGCCAATTTGCTATTGCCGTATAGTTCGACGTCTACCCAGTTTTCTGCTCCACAAATGACTGCGCAGATTGCGATGCTGATAATATCTGCTAATTTGTGGTCTTTTGTTCGGTCTACTCGTGGGTCGGTTACTTCTCCAAAGTGTTTTTCAATCGCTTTCAGCGCTTTTGGGGCTATGGCTATTCTCCTTTGTACATGATAGCCAGTTTTACCTCAATTTAGATGCAATTGCCCTGCTTTTTTCCTCACCTTTGCGGGCCGGTGTCGGTTAAAATATTTCAATCCTCTTTCCACCTGCAAACCGGGAGGTTCTTCTATGCCATTGGATGTTAAACAAATACGCGGGCTGTGTTTCGATGTGGATGGAACACTCAGCGATACCGACGATTTATATGTTAAGAAGTTTGAACCGTTTTTTCGGCCTTTGCGCTCCCTGCTGCCAAAACGCGACCCACATTATGCTGCCCGCCGTTTCGTGATGTGGGCCGAGGCTCCCGGCAATGCCCTGATCGGCATCCCCGACCGCCTGGGGCTGGACGATGAATTACTGGCCCTGGCCGAATGGATTAACAAACGCCGCATCCGCCCGCGCAAGAATTACATTCTGATCGACGGGGTGCGCGAAATGCTGACAGCCCTGAAACCCCATTACCCGATGAGCGTTGTCAGCGCGCGCGATGACAGTTCAACCCGCGCCTTCCTCGACCAGTTCGAACTGACCCCCTTCTTCACAGAAATCGTCACCGCCGTTACCGCCAGACACACCAAACCTTACCCCGACCCGATCTATCACGCCGCTCAAAAGATGGGTATCCGGCCCGAAGAGTGCCTGATGATTGGCGATACGCCGGTCGATATCAAGGCCGGGAAAGCCGCCAAGGCTCAGACCGTCGGTGTGCTGTGCGGATTTGGCGAAGAATCCGAATTGCTCAGGCTCGGCGCAGACCTGATCCTGCCCGTCACCACCGGCCTGACAGACATCCTTCTGCCGCGATGACCCGCCTGGATGTGCGTGACCTGGGCCGAATGGATTACCAATCAGCCTGGGATTTGCAAAATGAATTGGCGGCCAAGGTTGCCCTCGGGCAAAACCCCGCCGCCCTGTTGCTGGTCGAACACCCGCACACCTTCACCTTTGGGCGGCGAGGACAAGCCGCCAACCTGCTTTGGGACGAGGCCGAGTTGGCCCGGCGCGGAATTGCCGTCCATTGGGTCGACCGCGGCGGCGATGTGACCTATCACGGTCCCGGCCAGTTGGTCGGTTATCCAATCTTCCGCCTGGAGGACAACAACCATGTCGGCTACATCCGCAAACTGGAACAGGCCATCATCCTGGCCCTGGCGCGGCTGGGACTTGTCACCGGCCAGGTGGCCGGGTTGAGCGGGGTCTGGGTTCAGGCGGAGCTTGCCAGCCGCTGCCCGCGCTGCCTTCCAGCCCAGCGCGGTAAACCCGCAAAAATCGCCGCCATCGGCGTCAAGGTCGATGCGGGAAACATCACCCGCCACGGATTTGCGATTAACGTCGACCCGCAGATGGGATATTTCGATGGAATTATCCCCTGTGGGATCGCCGACCATCCAACCGTCAGCATGGCGGAACTGTTGGGTGAGGCACCCGAGATGCAAACGGTAAAAGAGCAGGTTGTTCGCGCTTTCGCAGAAACATTTGACTTTTTTTCTTAAAATCATTACACTACTAAACAGTTCTTATTATCTTGGAGGAGATATGGCTCAGTTTCAACTTGTTATGCATTCAGGGCCTACGCCGGGCAAAACCTTTCCCATGGAAGGCGATGTTCTAACAATTGGGCGTGAAGCCAGTAATGCGATTGCCATCAATGATGCTGAAGTTTCACGCAAACATGCCCAATTGGTTTTTCAGGGCGGCAAGTACATCATTACAGACCTGGGTTCCACCAACGGTACTTTTGTCAACGGTCAACGCCTGACCGGCCAGCACGTTTTGCAACCCGGTGAAATCGTTTCACTCGGTGAGCAAATCAGCCTGCTTTATGAAGTGGTTGCGCAGGTCGACCCGAACGCAACCATGATTTCTTCCGCTGCGCGGGTGGCCGTGCCGCCTGCGCCAGCCCAGGCCCCCCAGCCAAAGCCGCAGCCGCAGTATCAGCCCCAGCCGCAGGCCCAGCAATATGCCGGGAACATCCCGGCCAGCCCCGAGCCGGAAGCGGCCTACATCCCGCCGCCGCCCGCCAAAAAGGGCCTGCCCATCCCGTTGATTATCGTCTCCATTGTCCTGCTGTGCCTGATCTGTTCCTGCGCCGGTTTCTTCTGGTATGTGGACAGCAACGTGCTCTGGTGCGATTTCTTCCCGTTCCTGTTCGGCGGGGCTTGCGGTTAGTCGCTCAAACAAAACCTGAAACCGGAAATGAGAATTTCATTTCCGGTTTTTGCTTTAATACGGCCAATCTTTAAATCCTCGCTTTTCCAACCGTGGGCGTTATATAATTCACTCACCATTCAACCGGAGGAGAATCATGTCCCTTGATCTTGCCACCATCCGCAGTCAGTTCCCGGGCCTCAACCGCCCAGCCATTTTCTTCGACAACCCGGGCGGAACCCAAATTGCGCGCGCCTCGCTTGACCGCATCACCCACTACCTGACCGAGTGCAACGCCAACCACGAAGGCGCGTTTGCCACCAGCATCGCCTCCGATGCCATTTTGGAGGAAGCCCACCGGGCCATGGCCGATTTCTATAACGCTGCCAGCCCCGAAGAGATTATCTTCGGCAACAACATGACCACCCTGACTCTGCACATCAGCCGCTCGCTCTCAAGGGCCTGGCAGGCTGGGGATGAAATCGTCGTCACCCGCCTTGACCACGATGCCAATGTCACCCCTTGGGTGCTGGCTGCGCAGGATAAAGGTGTCAAGGTCAACTGGGTCGATTTTGATGTTGAGGACGGCACCCTTAACCTCGACAGCCTGCAAAAAGCCCTCGAGCGCAAACCGCGCCTGCTGGCGGTCGGATACGCCTCCAATTCGCTCGGCACGATTAACCCGCTCCAGCAAATCATCGAGATGGCTCACGCCGCCGGGGTGCTGGTGTACGTGGACGCCGTCCAGTATGCCGCCCACGGCCCAATCGACGTGCAAAAACTGGATTGCGATTTCCTGGTTTCGTCCAGCTACAAATTCTTCGGCCCGCACGCCGGGATTTTGTTTGGCAAGCGTGAGCACCTTGAACCATTGTTTGCTTATAAAGTCCGCCCGGCGACCAACGCCCTGCCCGGACGCTTCGAGACCGGCACCCAGAACCACGAGGGCCTGGCCGGGGTGTTGGGCGCCGTCGAATATTTCGAATGGGTCGGAAAAACCTTCGGTTCAGAATATGAAGAAGGGTTGGTCGAAGAAGGTTATACCGGACGCGTTTTCCAACTCAAGAAGGCCCTGACAGCCATCCACGCCTATGAATTTGAACTCAGCCGGGCGCTGCTTTCGGCCCTGCAAACGGTGCCCGGACTGCGACTCTACGGCCAAAGCGACCCGCTTCAGCTCGAAAAGCGCGTTGCCACCTTCTCCTTCCGCCTGCGCGACCTGCATCCGCGCACCGTGGCCGAGAAACTGGCCGAGGCCGGTATCTACGTCTGGGACGGCAATTACTACGCCCTCAATGTCAGCGAACGCCTGGGCGTGGAAGAATCCGGCGGCATGGTGCGCGTTGGCGCGGTGCACTACAACACCCTGGACGAAGTCGAACGGCTGCGCGAAGCCCTGCTCTCGATCAAATAAGGCCCTCCAAATGAATCAACAAGAAATCATCGCGCAAACCGAAGCGTATGTTAAAGAAACCCTGGCCGTTGGCGGCGCAGGGCACGATTGGTGGCACGTTTACCGCGTCTGGAAGAATGCCCTGCACATCGCCCAAACCGAAACGGTGGATTTGTTCATCGTCGAGCTGGCCGCCCTGCTGCACGACATCGCCGACCACAAATTCCACGGCGGCGACGAGACGATTGGCCCCAAAACCGCCCACGCCTGGCTCGAAAAACTGGGCGTGGATGAAGCCGTTATCGCCCATGTGACCGAGATCATCGCCAGTCTGTCGTTCAAGGGCGCCAAAGTATCCACCCCGATGCGCACCCGCGAGGGGATGGTGGTACAGGATGCCGACCGGCTGGATGCGATCGGCGCGATCGGCATTGCGCGCGCCTTTGCCTATGGCGGCTCAAAAGGGCGGCTGCTGCACGACCCAAATGTGCCGGTGGAAATGCACGATTCGTTTGAGAATTACAAAAACAGCCCGGCCCCGACCATCAATCATTTTTATGAAAAACTACTCCTGCTCAAAGACCTGATGAACACCGCAACCGCCCGTAAAATTGCTCAGGGACGCCACGCTTATATGGAAGACTTCCTGACCCGGTTCTACGCTGAGTGGGAGGGACAGGCCTAGCCGCCTTGACACTCTCTATCCCTGGCGTATAATTCCCCCCAAGCAAAAACAAGCCCGGAGAAATTTCCGCAATCCATTTCCCAGAGAGCCGTCGTTCGGTGCGAGGCGGCAAATGGACTGAAGAAGGTTCCGCTCCGGCGTCCCGCATAGGGACAGTTGCTCTTGCAGAGGCCGAAAGGCCATAAAAGAGCCGGGTTCGCCCGTTAGCGCGCAGACCAAAGACACCCCCTCCGTCCCTTCGGGACACCTCCCCCATTTTCTACGAAAATGGGGGAGGCCGGGTGGGGGCGTGAAAGCAGGTGGCACCACGAGCGCCCCCTCGTCCTGCTGACGAGTTGGGGCGATTCTATTTATTCACCTGGAGGTGCTCTCATGCTCGACATCAATCTCATCCGCGAAAACCCGGACCTGGTCCGCAAAGCCCTGCGCGACCGGCAGGATAACCCGGCCCCGGTCGATTCAATCCTGCAACTGGACGAAAAACGCCGCTCCCTGCTCAGCGAAGTTGAAACGCTCAAGGCCGAGCGCAATGCCGTCTCGAAAGAAATCGGCAAGATGAAGGACCCAACCGAGCGCCAGGCTAAAATCGAAGCCATGCGCGTGGTTGGTGAGCGGATCGCCGAATTCGACCGGCAGGTGGCCGAGGTCGAGGCCGAACTGGCCGCGCTGACATCCACCCTGCCCAATATTCCCGATGAACGTACCCCGTATGGCGTCGATGACAATGAGAACGTGGTCATCAAAACCATCGGCGAACCGAAAAAGTTCGACTTCACCCCCAAACCGCACTGGGAACTTGGCCCGGCGCTGGGCATCATCGATTTCGAGCGCGGCACCAAAATCACCGGTTCGCGCTTTTACACCCTCAGCGGCGCGGGCGCAAGGTTGCAGCGCGCCCTGATCGCCTGGATGCTCGACCTGCACACCCGCGGACAGGGCTACCGCGAACAGTATTTGCCCTTCATGGTCAAAACGGCCACCGTGTACGGCGCAGGCCAACTGCCCAAGTTCGCCGATAATCTCTACAAAGACCACCAGGAAGACCTGTACTTCGTCCCGACTGCCGAAATCCCGCTGACCGGCCTGCACATGGACGAGATACTCGACGAAGCCAGCCTGCCGCGCATGTACACGGCTTATACGCCCTGTTTCCGCCGCGAAAAAATGAGCGCCGGGCGCGATGTGCGCGGCATCAAACGCGGCCACCAGTTCGACAAGGTCGAAATGTACATCTACTGCAAACCCGAAGAGTCGGAAGCCCTGCACCAGAAAATGGTTCAGGATGCCGAAGAAACCTGCGCCGGCCTGGGACTGACCTACCGCGTCAAGCGGCTTTGCACCGGCGACCTCGGCTTCGGCGCAACCCTGACCTACGACCTGGAAGTCTGGGCGCCCGGCTGCGACGAGTGGCTGGAAGTGTCCTCGGTCTCGAACGATACCGATTTCCAGTCCCGGCGCGCCAACATCAAATACCGCCCGGCAGATGGCGGCAAGGCGCGCCTGTTGCACACCCTGAACGGTTCCGGACTCGGCCTGCCCCGCACCCTGATCGCCGTTATGGAAAACTACCAGCAGGCCGACGGCTCGATTGTCGTTCCCGAAGTTCTGCGCCCCTGGATGGGCGGCATCGAGGTTATCGAACCGTAGTTCGAGCCGCTACACTGCAACCAACGGGACACGCGCTGCGTTATACCTGTTACCTGCGCTTCCTCCACCCACAAGCGCAACGTTATCAGGTAAGATAAACTCGTTGTTGAGAATTGCATCTTAAACGCAAGGATCGACAACAAGCCTACACTAGCGCGTGTCCCGTTTACCTTTTAAGGAGCTGTCATGTTGGATTGGTCTTTATTTGGTTTCGCCGTGATGAAAGCCATCACTTTTGTCTTCATGCTGATTGGCCTGGCAGGATTGATTATCCCGATCTTCCCCGGCATCATCATCATCTGGCTTTCGGCCCTGGTTTATGCAGTCTTCTCAACCCTGGCCGGGACCATGACCGGCTGGGACTGGTTCCTGTTCGTCATCATCACCCTTCTGGGCATTTTGGGCACCGTGGTCGATAACATCATCCTGGCTGCCAAATTGCGCCAGACTGGCACACCCTGGAAATCGATCATCCTGGCCTATGTAATTGGCTTGGTTGCCAGCCTGTTCTTTACCCCGCTGGTTGGCCTGCTGCTGACCCCGGCGGCCCTGTACCTGATCGAATACCGACGCCTGCAAGATCGCAGCCTGGCTTTTGGTTCCACCAAAGCCTTCCTGATTGGCTTCGGGTGGACTTTTGTCGCACTTTTCGCGATAGGCAGTGCCATGATAGGATTATGGTTGATTTGGGCCATGATCCCATTATGATAAGGAAATAGCGATGCCAAGCAAACCCAACACCCAGGGCAACGGCATTACCCAGCGCCACGCCCGCTTCGAATCCGCCCATGTTGTGGCCCGCCATATTGATATCTGGCTGCCGCCGGGCTACCACGAGGACAACGAACGTTACCCGGTCATCTACATGCACGACGGACAAAATCTCTTCGACCCCGTCCTGGCCTACGATAACGTCGATTGGGGCGTGGATGAAGCCATCAGCCGCCTGATTGCCACGCGCGGCCTGCACGGCGCAATCGTGGTCGGCATCTGGAACAGCGATTTTCGCTGGCAGGAATATATGCCCGCCAAACCCCTGCAAGGCCCGGCCATGAAACGGGTGCGCGCCGACTTTGTCGATGTCGCCGGAGGGCCATCCATCGCTGATGCCTATCTCAAATTCATCGTCGAAGAACTGAAGCCTTTCATCGATTCGCGTTACCGCACCCGCCCCGACCAGCCCAACACCCACATCATGGGTTCCAGCATGGGCGGCTTGATTTCACTTTACGCCATCAGTGAGTACCCGCATATCTTTGGCGGCGCGGGCTGTGTCTCCACCCATTGGCCAGCCGGCGGAGAACTGCTGGTGGACGCCATGGCCGCCAGCCTGCCCAGCCCGGCCAACCACAAACTGTACTTCGATTTTGGCACCGAAACCGTCGACCAGGCCTACGAGCCTTTTCAACGCCGCATGGACGAGCACCTGCGCCGCGCCGGGTACGAGCAAGGCCACAACTGGCTCACCCGCAAATTCGAGGGCGCTGAACACTCCGAGCGTTCCTGGCGTGAACGGGTCGACATTCCGCTGGCCTTCCTGTTATCTGAGGAATAAACAGCCATTTCCCTGAAATCAAAACAGGCTTTGCTGAAAAGAGCAAAGCCTGTTTGCTATCCGGGTTCCTTCATTGGTCGCTCGCGGCAAAATCACCCAACTCCACGTCCGGCAGGAGGCGGCGCAGGTCGGCGGATTTCAGGATGATGCCCGTATTGCGCTGCCCGGATCCCAGTGAAATTTCCTCGGGGATGAAAACCCCGCGGTCCGCCAGCACCCGCAGCCGGGTCGCCGCGCCGATTGGCGAAACCGTCCCGACCCGATAGCCGGTGGCCGCCAAAACTTCTTCGTCAGAGGCCATGCTGATCCGGTTCTGGCCAAGGTATTCCCGCAAAGCCGGCCAGGAAATCTGGGCCGGGCCGGCGATCAAGACCAACACAAATTCGCCCGCGCGGATACGAAAAACGATGCTGCGCACCACCTGCTGCGGGGTTTGGCCGCGCTCGGCAGCCGCCTGGGCGAGGGAGGTCACCTGCCCCTGGTGGGCAAACTCCCTGTGCGGAATGCCCAATTCCTGCAAGATTTTTGCAACCGGCGTCATACTCGAGAATATACCATGGAAAACTTTGACATCATCCCGCATTTGGCGTATAGTAAAGTTATCAAATTCCACGGGAGGTTCCTATGTTTGCAATTCGTCTACTGGAAGCAGGCGCAGAAGAATCCGGTCTGAGTTGGCTGGTTTGGGTTGCGCTGGCAGTATTCCTGCTGATGGTTTTTCTCGGCTGGTTGGTCTGGAGCAAGGGCTGGCTCAAACAGGAAGAAGAAGTTGTGCACGACAGCCATTCCCATGCCGAACAGGATCATGGGCATGCCCAGCCCGAAAGCCATGCTGCGCCTACCGCGGCGGACAACCTGGTCAGCCTGGAAGGGATTGGGCCAAAAGTTGCCAAATTGCTCGAGGCCAACGGGATTACAACCTTCTCCGCGCTGGCAGCCGCCGACCTGGGTAAACTGCGCGAAATCCTGGATGGCGCAGGCTACAAATACATGGAGCCTGCCGGTTGGGTTGACCAGGCCAAACTGGCCGCCGCCGGTGACGCCGAGGGCTTGAAAAAATTACAGGAAAGTCTCAAGGGCGGCCGGCGCGCTTAAGCAGCCAAAACCCTTCAAAACGGGAAATAGGGAAAACCTATTTCCCGTTTTGATTCTGGCTCGCAGCCAGGTAATCGCTGTAGCCGCCCAGGTGGCCGACCAGTTGACCATCTTCGATGGTCAGGATGCGGTCGACCGTCCGGTCGAGGAAGTAGCGGTCGTGCGAAATCACCAGCACCGTGCCGACAAACTCGGCAAGCGCATTTTCGAGCACCTCGGCGGAGGCAATGTCGAGGTTGTTGGTTGGCTCATCGAGCAGCAAGAAGTTTGCGCCCGACAGCACCAGCAATGCCAGTTGCAGACGGCTGCGCTCTCCGCCCGATAGCTCGCCAATTTTCTGCTGGGCTTGCTGGTAAGTGAACAGATAACCGAGCAGGAAAGCCACCGCCCGCGCTTCGCTCATATTGCCGGCATAGCGCACGGCATCAATCAGGGTTTGGTCAAAATCAAGGGTTTCGTGCTCCTGGGCATAATAGCCAATTTTGACGCTCGGTCCAATGCGGATTTCACCCGCGTCGGGCGCTTCCCGGCCTAAAATCAAACGCAGCAAAACCGATTTTCCAGACCCGTTGGGGCCGATTAAACCAACCCGTTCGCCGTGCCAGAGAGTCTCGTCCACCCCGCTCAAGATGCGGCGCGGACCAAAACTTTTACGCAGGGCCAGCAAATCCAGAACCTTGTTCGAGCCGCGCCAGCCGCTCAACTTCAAATCCATGCGACGGCGCTCGGTCAGCGGTTTGTCGATCTTATCCATCTTATCCAGGCGATTCTGCATGGCTTTGGCGCGCTGGGCAAACTTCTCGTTATCGTAGATTTTTCCCCACAGCGCCAGGCGCTTGATCGAGGCTTCGATCCGGCCAATTTCGCGCTGCTGAACATGGAAAAGCTCTTCCTGGCGCGCCAGGCGTTCTTCCTTGTCGAGCATGTAACTGGAATAATCGCCGGTGAAGGTGCTGATCTTGCCGTCTTCAATCTCGGCGATATGGGTCACGACCGCATCGAGCAGGTAACGGTCATGCGAGACAATCACCACCGCGCCGGGGTACTCACGAATGAGTTTCTCAAGGTAGGCTTTCCCGGGCAGGTCGAGGTGGTTATCCGGTTCATCGAGCAGCAGCACAGATGGCCCCAATAGCAGCAGGCGCGCCAGTCCGACCAACTTTTTCTGCCCGCCGGATAGCACGCCAAGCGGCTTGTCGAGGTCGCTTTCGGGCAACCCCAGCCCGAGCAGCAGGTTGCGAACGCGCAGCGGGTAGCCGTCCCCGCCCAGGCTGGCATACTCTTCGAGCAGCTTTTCCTGCACAGACAGGGTCTTTTCCAGCACGGATGAATTCTCATAAACGGCAGGCAGGCCCAGGCGTGCTTCGACCGCGTCCAGCTCGGCCAGCACCTGCGCCAGGCGCGGATTGCCATCCAGCGCAGATTGCAACGCAGTTTGGCCCAAATCCAGTTCCGGATGCTGCGATAAATAACCAACCGTTACGCCGCGCGCGCGGACAACGGAGCCGCCGGGTTCGGGGTTGTGCTCACCGGTAATCAGTTTGAGCAGCGATGATTTTCCCGCGCCATTCGGGCCGATCAGGCCAATGCGCTGGTCGTGCTGAATTTCCCAATTCAGTTTGCGAAAAATGGCTTTTGCGCCAAGAATCAGGCTGGCGTTGGAGATGGAGATTTGGATCATGGTGGTATTCCTTGGTTAATAAAAAACGCGCCGCAGGGAGCATCCTGCGGCGCGGTGAAAACAAACGTGTGACTCTGGGTCAGGCTTTCCGGGCAACAGGCGCGATTCGAGGAAGCCCCGCCAAAGTAAAGCCACGAAACGAGGTTGCCAGCATGGGTTGCGCAAGTCGGAAAGCGTAAATCATAGCGGCGGGATTATATCACAACGTTTTCGGCGCGCAAAAAATTCCTTGCGGCTTTATGCTGAATATGCTAAAATGAATGCGTTCGACCAATACCGCACGCACCGAAAAGTGGGCAACCCCCACTTTTCTGCTTGTAATGACCATTTGTTTACCTAACCGGGAGTACGTGTACGATGAAAAACGAGTTTATGCTGGCCTTCAATGATGTGCTGGAAGAGAAGCAGTTGCCGAAGGAAATCATCCTGCAGGCGATTGAGTCGGCCATGGTGTCGGCTTATCGTCGGGCAGTGAATGCTTCGACCGCGCAACAAGTTGAAGCCAAGGTGGACCCTGATAGCGGCCATGTCACCATTTACGCTGAAAAGGAAGTGGTGGAAGATGTGGTGGATGAGCGCACCGAAGTTGTGCTGGAGCAGGCGCGCAAGGTCAACCCCCTGGCCGAATTGGGCGATATGGTGATTGTCGAGACAACGCCCAAGGATTTTGGCCGCGTTGCCGCCCAGACCGCCCGCCAGGTGATCCAGCAGCGTATTCGCGAGGCGGAGCGTAACGCCCAGATGAGCTATTTCGAGCGCCAGTTGGGTGAAATCGTCAGCGGTGTAGTTCAGGCAGTCAACAACCAGGCCATCACCATCGGCCTGGATATGAAGGCCGAAGGGGTCATGCCTGCCAACCAGAAAATCCCCGGTGAAAAATTCCGCGTCCACGACCGTGTGCGCGCCATTATTGCTGAAGTAAAAGATGGGCCGCGCGGCCCGCAAATCGTGCTTTCGCGCGGACACCGCAATTTCCTGCGCCGCCTGCTCGAAACTGAAGTTCCCGAAATTTATCACGGTATCGTTGAGATTCGCGCCATTTCGCGTGAACCCGGTCAGCGCGCCAAAGTGGCCGTCTCGGCCACCCAGGCTGGCGTGGACCCGGTCGGCGCTTGCGTGGGCGTCAAAGGCGTGCGCATCCAGGCGATTGTGAAAGAACTGCACGATGAGAAAATCGACATCATCGAGTGGAGCGCCGACCCGGTTACTTACATCCAGAAAGCCATCAGCCCGGCGCGCGTTTCGGGCGTTTACCTGACCGAAGCCGAAAAAACCGCCACCGTGGTGGTGATGGAAGACCAGCTTTCCCTGGCGATTGGCCGCGATGGACAGAATGCGCGCCTGGCCGCCAAGCTGACCAACTGGCGCATCGACATCAAGTCGGTGGTCGAGGCTGCTTCCGATGCCCTGCACCGCTTGCAGACCCAGGCGGATATGATCGCCATCGCTGAAACGGAATCCGATAAGGTGGGCCAGGTTGCCGAGGTTCTGCAAAAGAAAGCTGACAACCGTCCGCTCGCGCCGGAAGAATATACCCTGCTGGCCCAGTTTGTTGACCGCATCGAACGCCGCCTGGTCGAAGGCCAGAAAGCCGCCGAACAGGCCAACCTGGACAAACTTGCTGAACTGCGCGCCGAAATCGGCGAACTGGCCTTTGAGAATTCCCTCGATGCGCTGGGTCTGCCCGAGCATGTTTACAATATCCTAACCGAGGCGGACTACCGTACTGCCGGCGATTTGCTTCTGGCAATGAAAGTCAGCCCTGAGAAAGTCCTGACCCTGCCCGGCATCGGCGCAAAAGCCATCCAGGCGATTGAAAAAGCCGTTGCCGAAGCAAAATTCGAAGCTGTGGCTGTCGAAGAAGTTGCAATCCCGGTAGAAGAAGCGCCCGCCCCGGTTGAAACACAGGTCGAGGCCCCAGTTGAGGCTGCCTCCGAGCCGGTCGAAGTAGTGGAAGTAGAAGCAAAACCAGTTGCCCCGGTCGCTTCCGAAGATGAAGAACCCGAAACAATGTCCTTCGAGGAAATGTTCAAACTTCGCGCGGATGCTGTTCGTCCGGCGGAAGATGAAGAATCGCTCGATAAGAAAAAGGGCAAAAAGGGCAAGAAATCTGTTGCGCTGGAATTCGACGAGGATCGTGGCGAGGTTGTTGGCCGCAAGAAGCACAAACGCGGCGACGGCTGGGACAGCGAGTGGTAAGCCGGTCCAAACTATTCAAAGCATCTATTTGGTGTTGAGGTGAGCAAGAAAAAGGCCAAACCTGTAAAACATATTCCACAACGAACGTGTGTTGGTTGTCGCACCGTGCTCTCGAAACGTGAGTTGGTGCGCATAGTGCGGACGCCAGAGGGGGTACTGGTGGACCCAAGCGGAAAGTTATCCGGGCGGGGCGCATATTTACATAACCAACGCACTTGTTGGGAGCGCGGCTTGAAAGGGGCGTTGGCAAACGCTTTGAAAACGCCCTTAAGCGCTGAAGACCGGCACAGGCTGGAAGAATTTATAGCCACCCTGCCGGAAGAAACTGCCAGCGATGAGTGATTAGACATGTTGTCGTAACGCAAGAAATTTGCTCATGCGACCCGGTCTGGTGAACTCTGCAACGGCGGGATGCAATCATCTGTTGGAGGTGTCACAATGAGCGAAAAACGTATTGAACTCCCGGCGGGCATATCGGTCCGCGATTTATCTGCCAAATTAAAAGTCAGCCCAATCGATATCATCAAAAAACTTATGGCCAACGGGGTGATGGCAAGCATTAACCAGATGGTCGATTTTGATACATCTGCCATTGTGGCTGCCGAATTTGGCTGGGACGCTGTCCCCGAATCATCCCAGGAAGAAGAAGTTCTTGAAACAGGCGAACTGCCGCTCTGGCGGCAGAAAATTGCCAGCGAAAAAGAAGGCGACCTGAAGGCCCGCCCGCCCGTTGTTACCATCCTCGGACATGTAGACCACGGTAAAACCTCCCTGCTGGATGCCATCCGCCAGACAAACGTGGCCGGTGGGGAAGCCGGCGGCATCACCCAGCACATTGGCGCCTACCAGGTTGAAAAAGAAGGCCGCCTGATCACCTTCCTCGACACACCCGGTCATGCCGCCTTTACCGCCATGCGGGCGCGCGGCGCGCAAGGCGCGGATATCGTTGTCCTGGTGGTGGCTGCCGATGACGGCGTCATGCCGCAGACCAAAGAAGCCATCGCCCACGCCAAGGCCGCCCGCGTACCGATCATCGTCGCTCTGAACAAAATCGACCGTCCCAACGCCAATCCTGACCGAGTCAAACAGCAACTGGCCGAACAGGAGCTTGTCCCGGATGATTGGGGCGGCAATACGACCGTTGTGCCGGTCTCGGCCAAGCAAAAGCTGGGTATCGAAGACCTGCTGACCGCCATTCTGCTGGTTGCAGACGCCTCCGACATTCGCGCCAACCCGCAAGGCAAAATCATGGGGACAATCATCGAAGCCCAACTCGATAAGGCCAAAGGCGTTTTAGCCACCCTGCTGGTGCAGAACGGCACCCTCAAGAACGGCGATGTGGTTGTCGCCGGAACGGCTCATGGCCGGCTCAAAGCGATGTTCGATTATCGCGGCAAGCCGGTCCAAAAGGCCGGGCCAGCCACCCCGGTACGGGTGATGGGCATGGCCGAAGTTCCTGCCGCCGGCGATGTTTTCGAGGTCTTTGCCAATGAAAAAGCCGCCCGCGATGTGGTCTACAAACGCCAGGAAAGCCAGAAAGAACAGTTGGTTTCATCGAAGATGTCGCTTGAAGACCTGTTTGCCAAGTTCAAGGCTGGCGAGGTCAAGGAGCTGCGCCTGATCCTGAAGGCGGACGTTCAGGGTTCGCTCGAGCCGGTCATGAAGGAAGTCAACAACCTGTCCAGCGGCGAGATTGCCATCAAAGTCATTTACGCCGAGACCGGCAACATCGGTGAAAACGATGTCATGCTGGCTTCTGCCTCGAAAGCCATCATCGTGGGTTTTAACGTACAAGCCGACATCTCAGCCCGCCGACTGGCAGAGGCTGAAGGCGTTTCGATCCGCCTGTACGATATTATCTACCGCCTGACCGAGGATATCGAAAAAGCGCTCAAGGGTATGCTCCAGCCCGAGTTCACTGAGAAGGTGATCGGCAAGGCCAATGTCCTGGCGGTCTTCCCGGTCTCGAAAGTAGGTAAAATTGCCGGCTGCCGCGTGGTGGACGGTGAAATCCGACGTAACGGAAAAGTCCGCATGTATCGCGGCGCCGATATGGTTTACCAGGGTGAAATCTCATCGCTGAAACACGAAAAGGATGATGTGCGCGAAGTCCGTCACGGGTTCGAATGCGGTATCAACCTGAAGAACTTCAACGATGTCGAAGTCGGTGACGTTATCGAGTGCTACATCCTCGAAAAATCAGCATAAATTTTGCTGTTGAAAGTGAAAGAATAAAATGCCATCTGGAGTTCGCTTACAACGTATTTCCGACCGCATCCGCCAGGAGCTTTCGGAGATGCTGCTAAAAGAAATTAATGACCCGCGCCTGTTCCAAATCTTTGTCACCGATGTAAATGTCGACCGCGAACTGGCCTACGCCAATATCTACGTTTCGGCGGTCGAAGGGACAACCCGCTCCAAGGAAATCCTGGAAGGGCTTGAAAGCGCCAGCGGATTTTTGCGCCGGGAGTTGGCTGCGCGCATCGAACTGCGCACCTTCCCGCGCCTGCGCTTTCACTGGGATCCCACGCCTGAAAACGCCGAGCACATGGAACAGCTATTCAAACAGCTAAAAGAAGAAAAAAAATGAAACAAAATCGGGGTTGCTGCCGTCTATCTCTCTGGCAGACACCCCGCTTTGTTTTGGAGGCGAATGACCCCTGAAATTCATCAAATCGTCCGGGAAAAACTGGCCGGCGCAAAAAAGATTTTGGTTGTCTCGCACATCCGCCCGGACGGCGATGCCATCGGCGCCCTGTTGGGCCTGGGGCTGGCGATCAAAAACAGCGGCAAAACCGTCGAAATGGTATTGAACGATGGCGTCCCGGCTTTGTTCACCCACCTGCCAGGGGCAGAACTGGTAAAGACCAGTCCCTCGCTCGATTTTGATTTGTTCATCACGGTCGACTGCGCCGACTTTAAACGCACCGGGGCGCAATTCCAATCCATGCGCAAACCGGATATCAACATCGATCACCATGTGACCAACGAAAAATACGGCCAGGTCAACGTCATCGTCCCGGACGCGGTAGCCACCTGCGCCATCCTGACCGATTTCATCCCCAATTGGGGTCTTGACATCGACCGTGATATTGCGGCATCATTAGTAACCGGGATTGTCACAGATACGCTTGGTTTCCGCACTTCCAACACCACCCCAGACTGCCTGCGACAGTGCGCGCGCCTGATGGAAACCGGCATCGACATGCCCGAACTGTATAACCGCGCGCTTAATCGCCGAAAAATCGCCAGCGCGCGTTATTGGGGAGCCGGACTCTCAAGCTTAAAAAGCGAAAACGGCATCGTTTATGGCACCTTGACCCTGGAGGACCGCCAACGCTGCGGGTATGGCGGCAACGACGATGGCGACTTGATTAACATCATTTCAACCATAGAAGACCACACAGTGGGAATGATTTTTGTCGAACAAACCGATGGACATGTAAAAATTTCCTGGCGGGCCTTGCAGCCTGGTGTCGATGTTTCACCCATCGCCAAACATTTCAAGGGCGGGGGCCACCCTGCCGCAGCCGGAGCCGATATTCCGGGGACGATGGCAGAAATCCAAACACTGGTGCTGGAAAAAACCCGCGCAATGTTGCAACTTTAGTTTCAGGGGAACACACTCAGGAGGCTATTGAATCAATGGATACTCAAGATCTTAAGAATGCAATTTCCGGCGTGCTCGTTATCGACAAGCCCGTGGGGATGACTTCCCACGATGTCGTTCAGGCCGTGCGAAATGGAACCGGGATTCGCCGCGCCGGCCATACCGGCACCCTCGATCCGCGCGCTTCAGGCGTACTGGTTGTCCTGCTCGGCCCGGCCGTGCGTTTGAGCGAATTCGTTTCGGCCTCGGACAAGCGCTACCAGGCCATTATCCGCCTGGGCGCATCGACCGACACCTTCGACGCCGATGGCCGCTTCACCCAGCAGAGCAACGCCCCGGTCAACGTGAGCGAAGAACAGTTCGAAAAAGCCTTGAAACAATTCGAAGGCGAAATCGAGCAGACCCCGCCGCCCTATTCAGCCGTCAAAGTTCAGGGCCGCCGCGCCTATGATATGGCGCGCAAAGGCGAAGAGGTGGAACTCACCCCGCGCAAAATCACGGTTCACCACCTCGAAGTGCTCGAGTGGGCGCCGCCCGAAGTGGTGGTGGATGTTCACTGCTCATCCGGAACCTATGTGCGCTCGCTGGCCAACGATGTTGGCAATGTGCTCGGCTGCGGCGGCTATCTGGTCGGCCTGCGCCGCACCAAAAGCGGACGCTTCTCCCTGCGCGACGCCACCCCCCTGCGCAAATTGCAGGAAGCCTTCAAGGCCGGCAACTGGTACCAGTACCTGATTCCCGCCGCCGAAGCCCTGGCCGATTGGCCCTCGGTCGAACTCAACCCCGACCAGGTCGAAGCCGTCAAACATGGTCATCGCGTTCCCGCTCCGGCTGACGTTCACACGGTTGGCGATAACTTCGTGCGCGGCGTCAGCATGGCCGGCGAACTGGTCGCCCTGATGCAGCTTGATCTTGAAACCCAAGAACTGCAACCGAAAAAAGTATTCTTCTCCTAACTGGCCGAGCGCCACTATGCCACACATCACATCCCTGGAAGGCCTTCACCTGAATGGCGCCTGGCTGACCATCGGTGTTTTCGATGGCGTTCACCGCGGACATCAGGAAATCATCCGGCAACTCACGGCAGGCGCCCATGCCAACGGCGCGCCTGCCGTTTTGCTTTCCTTTGCCCCGCACCCGGCGGTTGTTTTCGGCGCAAAAGACCTGAAGTGCCTGACCACGCCTGAAGAGCGGGCCGAAATCATCCTAGCGCTGGGCGTCGATTACGTTATTACCCAAAACTTCAACCAAAGCATAGCCAACCAGACCGCCGAAGAATACATGGCCCTGATGGTGCGCCACCTCAGCCTGAAACACCTGCTCATCGGCCACGATTTTGCCCTGGGCAAAGGCCGCGCCGGGAATTACGAAAAATTAACCCAGATCGGGCAGGAGGCGGGATTTTCTGTCTCACGCGTCGAGCCGATCCGCTTCGAAGAAGGAATCGTATCCTCAAGCATCATCCGCCAGCGCCTCGCAGACGGGGATGTGGCCCGGGTCGCCGCCAAATTGGGCCGTACCTATGTCTTGAGCGGCCCTGTCAACCCCGGAGACGGGCGTGGGCGCACGATCGGCATTCCCACCGCGAATGTTGAAGTCCCGAGCGATAAAGCCTTGCCGGCAAATGGCGTTTACGCCTGCTACGCCTGGGTGGACGGACAAAAACACAAAGCAGTCACCAACATCGGGGTGCGGCCCACCTTCACCAGCGGCGAACAACTGCAACGGGTCGAGGCCCACCTGCTGGATGCCAATGCAGATTATTATGGCAAAACCATGCGCCTCGAGTTTATCGTACGATTGCGCGGCGAACAGAAATTCCCATCGGTGGACGCTCTCGTAAGCCAAATCCACGCGGATATCAACGCCGCCCGAACCATCCTGCTGCCATGAAAACAACCAACTCACTCCCCGCCGATTACCATCTTGCCTGGTCTGCCGATATTGAAAAAGACAAATGGTTGATGGTGCTATTACAGGTGATCGCCATTCCATGGTCTCTGGTTGTGCTGGTAGGCCTGGGCGTCCTGGTTTATTGGCTGCGTCCCGACTGGGTGTATATTTCATCCGTTATTGATTTCTCCATCTGGCAGGCTTTGAGCCTGCTGCCCGTAATGGTTTTCGCCATCCTTTTGCATGAAATGGTACATGGTTTTTTCTTCTGGCTTCTAGCCCGCCAAATGCCGAAATTTGGATTTAGCCTGTTCTACGCCTATGCCGCCCTGCCAGGATGGTATTTCGACAAAAGCATCTATTGGTTGGTCGGCCTTTCCCCGTTGATTGTTCTGAGTCTGGTTGGAACATTTTTCCTGCTGGTTGTCCCGGAGGGCTGGCTCATCTTTCTCCTGTTCGGGTTATTCACCAATGCCAGCGGCGCAATCGGCGATGTTTATATCGTTACCCGCCTGGCATTTGAACCTCGCAATACGCTCATCGAAGATACGGGTACCGGCTTTCGCGTTTTCCGGCGTTCGAACTGACTCGCAATAACGGTAGCAGGCGGTGGGCAGGGAAAGCTCCGCCGCTACTTTTTTAACGGGAAAGCGTAAATGAAACTGCATCCGCATGAAGCGGAGAAATCCCGGAGGTACCTTATGTCAAAGAAAATGCTTTTTATCCCACTGATCCTTCTTTTGGCGCTCAGCGCCTGCAGCGTGCGCATCGATACGCAAAAACAGACCCCAGGCCCGGATATTGTCGATGAAATTTCCATCCCCAGCCCCGATGCGCCAACCGCGTTCCTGACCCTCGAATTTGGCGCGGGCAAATTGACTCTCGCTCCCGGCGCCGAAACCGACCTGGTTAGCGGGACTGCAACTTACAACCTGGCCGACCTGAAACCGGTAATCACCGAGGATGGCGAAACGGTCAAAATCCACCAGGGCGAGTACAAGATGAATACCTGGCCCAACCTGGACGGCACCAAAAACGAATGGGACCTGCTACTGGGCGAGATGCCGCTCGACCTGACCATCAAGGCCGGCGCTTATGACGGCAATTTCGATTTCGGCGGTCTGGCGCTGGTCAACCTGACCGTGCGCGATGGCGCAGCCGACGTTAAGGTGGATTTCCCAACGCCAAACCCGGTTCGCATGAATGCGCTCAACTACCAGACCGGCGCTTCAAATGTCACCCTGAAAAACCTGGCCAACGCCAACTTCACCACCCTGAATTTTGAAGGCGGGGCTGGCAACTATACACTCGATTTCGGCGGCGAACTGCAACAAGATGCGGGCGTCACCCTGCGGGCCGGGATGAGCAACATCACTCTGGTCATCCCCGAGGGCATCGCGGCCCAAATTACGGTTGAAGGCGGCCTGTCGAGCGTCAACGTGCCTTCGGGCTGGCGGCAAAACGGTGATACCTATTCGCGCTCCGGCGATGGTCCGGTTTTGACCATCATGGTTGATCTTGGCGCGGGTAATTTGCAGATTAGCCAGTAATTTGGTCATATCGGAGTAAAAGGTCATATTTTATCTGTGACCTACATCACTTGCGTGACGGGTGTTTGCCCTATAGAATTGGATATATCTTGGTAAAAATACCCTTATTGGGGAGGTTCCTATGCAGATTACCCGTCAAGCCGATTATGCCATCCGCGCCGTACTGTATATTTCAAAACTCGGTGATAGCCAGCGCGCCGCAACCAGCCAGATTGCCAAAGAGCAGCACATTCCGCCCTCGTTTCTGGCCAAAATCATTTCCCAGCTTTCGATTGCCGGGTTGCTGCAAACTTCGCGCGGAGCACGCGGCGGGGTAACGCTGGCCAAATCTCCGCAAGAGATCACCCTGTTGGATGTGGTTGAAGCCATTGATGGGCCAATTGCGCTGAACGAATGCGTTCACGATGACGGCGCCTGCAATTTCGGCGACGATTGTCCGTTGCGGCCAATCTGGTGTGATGCCCAGGAAGACCTGGTCAAGCGCCTGAAAAGCACCAATTTTGCCCAGTTTTCGGTATAAATCAAAAAGGAGCATGGCTTTTTGGCCATGTTCCTTTTTTTGTCTTGGGAGAGACACCACAGTTCAAAGACTTTCTGCCCATCTAAACAGGCAGGAAGTCTTATTGTTTGGAGAGGGTTAACATCATGAAAATGAACAAGAAAACCTTAATCATCATCATGGCGGTTGAAGCCGCGCTGATTGCCTGCGTCTGCATCGGCCTGGGCGGGCTGTTCCTATACAACGGAGGTTTGGCAGGCAACAACAGCGCGCCAGCCGTCCAGCCGGAGGGGGCAGTGCTCCCGGAAAACCCGGCAGAATCCGCTACCGAAACTGCGATCCCCGAGCCTACCCCGCGGCTGGATAATACTACGATAGAGAAATTGCCCGAGGGCGCGACCCGGTATCTAGACCAGAGCGCTGGTTTCGAACTAATCGTCCCCACCGGGTGGCTGGCCGTGCGCCCCAACTCGGATGAATTCAACGCCGCGTTTGCTGAGGCCGAATCAACGAACCAGATGCTGAAAGACCAGATGGCAGCGGACCAGGCCAATTACGATCCAAATTTTGACCGGCTTTATGCTTATATTCTGCACCCCGAAATCCAGGAAGGGGTCATGTTCGGGATGTCAAAACTGGCCTGGGATGTAGATGATAGCACCCAACTGGATAATAAAACCCTCGGCGAGTTGCTGCGCGGTCTGGAATCGTCCGGGGCCATCCCGGGCTTCCGGGCCAATTTTTCAAGCATCATTGAGAACGGGCGCGGAATCCCCATCATTGTGATCAAGGGCAGGTTTGCCATGGACGATGGCCAGGGAGGCTCTGTGCCATTCTCGACAACATTAATTGTCTTCAAACCAACGCCCACTTCTGTGGCGCGGATAACTTTCTCTTTTTTGCAGGATTTCGAAGATACAATCTCGGCTGACATCGATGCGCTGATCGAGTCGATTACTATTTTTACACCTTAACGTTTTATCAGCCTGCTGAACCGCCATATCCGGCTTTTCCAAATTGGAGATGTGGCGGTTTTTCATTTTTTGGCTCAGGCGTATAATAATTTTAGGAGCGATATTTCGCTCAATACACTTCACCCCAAGGAGAGTTTCATGTCCGGATCCCGTGTTGTTCGCGCCCCGCGTGGCACACAGCTTACCTGCAAGAACTGGCTCAGCGAAGCCGCATACCGCATGATTCAGAACAATCTCGACCCTGAAGTGGCCGAAAAGCCTGAAGACCTGGTCGTCTACGGCGGACGGGGCAAAGCCGCCCGCAGTTGGGAAGCCTTCGACGCGATTCTCGACAGCCTGAAAAACCTGGAAGAAGATGAAACCTTGCTCGTCCAATCGGGCAAACCGGTGGTCGTCTTCAAAAGCCACAAAGACGCACCCAAAGTGCTGATTGCCAATTCGAACATCGTCCCGCACTGGGCTACCTGGGAATATTTTGACGAACTGGCCAAAAAGGGCCTGATCATGTACGGCCAGATGACCGCCGGTTCGTGGATTTACATCGGCACACAGGGCATCCTGCAAGGGACGTATGAAACCTTTGGCGCGCTGGCCAAACTCAAAGGCTGGGGGTCGCTCAAAGGCAAGTTTGTGCTGACCGCCGGGCTGGGCGGTATGGGCGGCGCGCAGCCGCTCTCCATCACCATGAACGAGGGCGTTGGCCTGGTCGTCGAGGTGGATAAAGACCGCGCCGAGCGCCGCCGCGCCATCGGCTATGTCGATACCGTGGTGGATACGCTCGAAGAAGCGATGACATTAGTCGAGGAGGCTGTCCGCGAGCAGAAACCGCTCTCAGTCGGGTTGGTCGGCAATGCGGCGGATATTTACCCGGAACTGGTGGCGCGGGGCGTCATCCCGGATGTAGTCACCGACCAGACCTCGGCTCACGAGGCGCTTTACTATGTCCCCAGCGGACTCACCGTTGCCGCCGCCGACCAAATGCGCGTTTCCGACCCCGAGCAGTACAAGAAAATGGCAATGGCCTCGATGGCCAGGCACGTCCAGGCCATGCTCGCTTTCCAGCGGGCCGGCGCGGAAGTGTTTGATTACGGCAACAACCTGCGCCAACAGGCTTACAACTACGGCGTGACGGATGCTTTTGAGTTTCCCGGCTTTGTGCCGGCCTACATCCGCCCGCTGTTTTGCGAAGGCAAGGGGCCGTTTCGCTGGGTGGCGCTCTCTGGCGACCCGGAAGATATTTACACCACCGACCAGGCGATCATGGAACTCTTCCCCAAAGATGAGCACCTGCACCGCTGGCTGAAGATGGCCCGCGAGAAAGTGCCTTTCCAGGGATTGCCTTCGCGCATCTGCTGGCTGGGCTACGGTGAGCGCGCCCGGGCCGGACTGAAATTCAACGAATTGGTCGCCAGCGGCAAGGTCAAAGCCCCGATTGTGATTGGCCGCGATCACCTCGACAGTGGCTCGGTCGCCAGCCCCAACCGCGAAACCGAAGCGATGAAAGATGGCTCGGATGCGATTTCGGACTGGGCCATTCTCAATGCGCTGATTAACGCGGTCGGCGGCGCGACCTGGGTTTCCTTCCACCACGGCGGCGGGGTCGGGATGGGATATTCCCAGCACGCCGGTCAGGTTATCGTTGCCGACGGCACGCCTGAAGCGGCCAAACGGCTCGAGCGCGTCCTGACCAGCGATCCCGGCATGGGCGTTGTCCGCCATGCCGACGCCGGCTATGAAATTGCCGTTGAAGCCGCCAAACGGCACGGAATCAAGATGCCAATGCTGAAGTAATTTGAATGTTAAGTGGAACAGAGGGCGGGATAGCATCCCGTCCTTTTTATTTAACTCAAAACCTGTTTTGATAATTTTAATTTCATATTTGACAATAATTAAAATATTGCTATAATAACTTCAATATTATTTGAATATTCTCAAGGATTACAAATGGACGCAAAGAAAGCCCCTTTACTGACCACAACCTTACTGATCCTGCTCTTCAGCATGATTGTCGCCAACATCGGCGGGCAAATGTACGGCCCGCTCCTGCCGCTCTATGTCCAGGAACTTGGCGCGGACATGAACCAGATTGGCATCTTCTTCACCCTGGCGATGATTGCGCCGCTGCTGTTCCAAATCCTGGGCGGCTGGATTTCAGATGCCATCGGGCGCGTCCAGGCGATGGCGATTGGCAGCGTGGCCGGTCTGGCGGGCTACCTGATGTTTGTGCTGGCCCCTTCCTGGCCCTGGCTTTTGCTGGCAATGGTCGGCATGGCGGTGGCGACATCCTTTGTCGGGCCGAGCTTCCAGGCCTTTGTGGCCGAGGAAGCTCCCGAAGAATCGCGCGGCAAGGTTTTCGGGATCGTCCAGGGGCTTTTCCTGATTGTGGGCGTGATCGGTGCGCCGCTGGGCGGTTACCTGGCCGATAACTTTGGATTCCGCTTGATGTTTGGCGTGGCCGCCGGCCTGTACGGACTGGCGACCCTGATTCGCGTTTTCATGGCTCGCAAAATCCGCCTGGCCCAGACAGCCCCCGCCGAAAAACCCTCTTTTGCTCACCTGAAAACCAGCATCGCCTCGATTGTTGGGCTGTTAACTGCCGGCGGCATTGTGACCTGGATTTTCATCTCAGATGGCGTTGGCGATGTGACCTTCAGCATGGTTGGCAACCTGTTCCCGTTGTACCTGAACAACATCGTTGGCATCAGCATGACCGAGTTGGGTATCCTGGGCGCGATTTCATCCATTGCCTCGATGGCCTTCATGGTGGTCGGCGGCGCATTATCCGACAAATACGGCGAGCGCATCGGGATCGTGACCGGCAACCTGCTGATCGGCGCGGCAATTTTTATCATGCTCAACGTACAGGCTTTTGGCTTGTTCATCCTGGCCTGGATTTTGCTCGGCGTTGGACAGGCATTGGTCGGTCCTGCATACAGTTCCCTGATCTCAAAAGCTGTCCCGCAAAAAGTGCGCGGCACCGCTTTCGGCCTCTTCTCCACCAGCCTGGGTGTCATCTCCCTGCCCGCACCCTATTTCGGCGTTCTACTCTGGGAGACCTACGGCCCCAAAGTGCCCTTCTACATCCCCTTAACGGCCATGATGCTGATGCTGCCAGTCATCTGGTTCAAGTTCCGCCTGCCAAAAGCAAGCGAGGCAGAAGAACCGGCCCCAGCAGTCGCTGCGGCAGAAGGATAAAATACTCACAGGGCTGACCATCGCTTGATGACCAGCCCTGTTTGATTCCCGGCTCCTTCAGCGCTATACCCGTTCCGGGTGAGAATGCGCAGCACAAGTTTGCGCTTTTTTCCAGAGCAGAAATGCGCAATTCTCACCCGCGGGCATTATACAATTGAAAAATGACAACAGATTGGATCACTATTTCAGGGACGGTAGTTGCGGGCTATCGGGTGGCATCCGGCCCATCAAAGGATTATCCATATGGCTCGCTGGAACGCCAACGCCCCATCTTCAAGGTCCTCGGCCTGGATTTGGACAGCTATTTCAATGGCACGCTCAACATCGACATCCGCCCGCTGAAGTTTGAAATCAGCAGGCCGCAGTACACCTTTGAGCATGTTGCCTGGACAGATTTGCACCCGCCCGAAACCTTTTCCTTTTCGCGCTGCCAGGTTATCTTTCAGGGACAGGTATACGCTGGCTGGGTCTATTACCCGCATCCGGAAACGAAATTGCGCCACTTCCAGAATCCATCTCTGATTGAAGTAATAGCCCTGCCCATCCCCGATTTGGCGTATGGGGATGAACTCACGCTCAATTTGAATCCGGAAGAAATAGACCTAACCGACGTCTGAACAGATGTGTCCCGCCAGCGCCCGCGCCCTTTGCGGGGCATCGCCGACGTGGTGGCTGTACTCCATCAGTTCGCGGATTTGGTCAGGGGTCAGGAAGGCCAACAGGCGCGCGTCAGCGGATAAATTTTCCACCAGCGGATTCGGCTCTCCGGCGCGGACAGCCGCCCAGGCGGTCATGGCCTGTTCGCGCAGGATCTCGTGCATATCCTGGCGGCTGGCCCCGGCTTTGGCAGCGGCCATCAGCACCCGTTCGGTGGCCGCAAACGGCCCGTAGATCGACAGGTTGCGGGCCATGGCGGCTTCATCCACGCGCAGGTTTTTGAGAATACCCTTCGCGGTCAATAAAATCTCATCAACGGCCAGGAAGGCCTCGGGGAGCATCGTCCGTCGGTTGGCGGAGTCGTCCAAAGTCCGCTCCAGCAGCGAATGAGCGGCGTTGTCCCAAGCCAGGCGCGGATATCCCGCTACGGCGCGGGCCAGCGAATCGATTTTCTCGGCCCGGATCGGGTTACGCTTGAACGGCATAGCCGAAGAGCCGACCTGCTTCGCGCCGAACGGTTCAGCCAGTTCACCGATGGGCGGCGATTGCAGCACGCGCAGGTCAAAGGCGAATTTATACAAGCTGGCGGCCAGACCGGCCAGGGCGGAGACGATGTTGTAATCCTGTTTGCGTGGGTAGGTCTGGGTGGCAATCGGGTAGAAGGGCAAATCCAGCTTTTCAGACATGGCCTGCTCGAAGGCAGCCACATTTTCCAGTCCAAACAATTCGCCATAGCTGGCCCCAGTGCCAACCGCGCCCTTGAAGCCCTTGCCGCGCACCTGGGCATGCTGCTGCTCAAGAGCCTGATAATCTTCAAGCAAATCCTGGGCATACATCGCCAGCCGGTAGCCGAGCGTGGACGGTTCCGCCGGTTGCAGGTGGGTGAAAGCAATCAGCGGGGTATCGGCATAGCGTTCAATCTGCTCGGCAAATAAACCCAGCAAAACGGACAGCTTTTCAAGGGTCAGGTCGAGGGCAGTGCGCAGGCGCAGGGCGTCGGCGTTGTCCTCCACATCCATCGAGGTCGCGCCCAGGTGGATGATCCCGCCGCCCAGGGAGCACTGCTCGGCATAGGTACGGACTTCCGCCATCAGGTCATGGTGAATCTCGGCCTCGATTTCGAGCGCGCGCGGGATGTTAATCTCATCCACATGCTCGCGCAAATCGGCGGCCTGTTCAGCCGTCACCAGGCCGTAGCCTTGTTGGACTTCGGCCAGCGCCACCCAGATGCGCCGCCACAGGTAGCGTTTTTGTTCCTCGCTCCAAAGCTGGCGCATTTCGGGCGAGGCGTAACGAAAAGAAAAGGGGGATTGGTAGGAAGAATGATTCATACCCGAATCATACCGCAGAAAACGGGGACGGGTAGGTATAATTTGCGCTTGCCAATGGAAAAGGAGAAAAAATGAAAATTGATATTATCGGTGTCCCGATTGACCTGGGCGCAGGCCGGCGCGGCGTGGATATGGGCCCCAGCGCCATCCGTTATGCCCATTTGCAGCAGGAACTGGAAAAACTCGGCCACGAAGTGCATGACAAAGGCAATGTCGAAGTGCCGATTGCCGAAACCTGCAACGTCAACGAACCCAACCTGCGTTACATCGATTGCATCGTCCCGATGGCGCGGCGCACATCGGGGGCGGTGGCGACCTCCATCCAGGCCGGGCATTTCCCGGTCGTGCTGGGCGGCGACCACAGCATCGCCCTCGGCTCGATCCGCGGGGCGGCCCGCCAGCGCAAAATCGGCGTACTGTGGGTCGATGCCCACGCCGATTTCAACACCCACGAAACGACCCCCTCCGGCAACATCCACGGCATGCCGCTGGCTGCCCTGTGCGGCTACGGTGACCGCCGCCTGGTGCAGCTATGGGATGAGTCGATCCCGGTGGTTGATCCGCGCCGGGTAGCCATCATCGGCGCGCGCGATCTGGATGCGGGCGAAAAACCGCTGCTGCGCAAGGCCGGGGTGCTGGTGATGGGCATGGAACAAATTGACCGGATCGGCATGTTCAACGCGCTCAGCAAAGCGATTGCCCAAATCTCGCAGGATGTGGATGGGATTTACCTGTCTTTTGACATGGACTCGCTCGAACCGCGCCACGCCCCGGGAGTTGGCACGCCGGTTACGGGCGGTTTGACCTACCGAGAAGCACACCTGGCCTGCGAACTGGCCTACGAAACCGGCAAACTGCTCGGCCTGGACATGGTCGAGAGCAACCCGATCCTGGATACCGGCAACCAGACTGCCCACCTGTCGGTCGAGTTGATCAGTTCCGCCCTCGGCCGGCGCACCTGGGTCGATTAGGCCTATTCCACAATTCCCCGCTGGGTAACTTCATAATCTGGGAAAATCTCCGCTACGGCAGCATTATTCAGCCGCTTCTGGAGGATTTCCCCGAGCACATCGCGGTAATCGCTGGTGACGGCCAGGTCGCCCGGCCCGACCAGTTGATCCGCTTCGAGGCCTGGCCAGTCCCCGTGGACTTTGCCCCCATCGACATGCCCGCCCAGTACCATCATCATGCTGCCGTGCCCGTGATCGGTGCCGAGCGAGCCGTTTTCGGCGGCGCGTCGCCCAAACTCGGACATGGTGACCACCGTCAGGTTGCCCAACTGGTCGCGCAGCTCGGCATGGAAAGCGGCCAGCCCCGCAGACAGGTCTTTCAATAAATTGGCCTGGATGCCGCCCTGGGCAAAGTGCGTATCCCAGCCGCCCAGGTCGATGGCAGCCACTTCCAGCCCGACTTCGGCCTTCATCAGCAGGGCGGTCTGGCGCAGGGCGAGGCCAAAATCAGTGGTTGGATATTCGTAACTCGTTATTCGAGATTGGGATGTCGAAGGATCGATTTTTTGGAGCAGATCGAGGAGTTGGAGCGTTTCCTGTCCAGAAAAATCATCGGCATAAAGGTGATTAAGCGCGGTGCGCATCTGGGCTATGGCGCGCGGGTCGCTGCCGAGGTGGAAATCGGCAATCGAACGCAGGGCCGAAACTGGCACTGAGCCGCTCAACGAGCGCTGTGGCAGGCGTCCCAGACCGATGGCGCGCAAAGGCGAGGTGTTGCCGGTATCGAGCGTTGCCAGGTGACGGCCAATCCAGCCGGAGGCCGGGCCGCGTTCATCGTCCACGCCGCGTTCCATCAATTCCATGGCCTTGAAGTGGCTGCGCGATTCGTCGGGCGCGCCGCAGGCATGGATGATGGCGAGCTGTTTTTCCTGCCACATTTCGAGCAGCGGGCGCATTTCGGGGTGCAGGCCAAAGAAACCATCCAGGTCGAGGGCGCGTGCCTCGTTTTTGGCGCGGGTGTCATCGGGGCGGGGGATGCCCAGGCTGGGGCGCAGGTTGTAGTAGGCGTTTTCGCCGTGCGGTACGACCATGTTGAGCACATCGGCTGCGCCGCGCAGGAAGATGACGACGAGCGTGTCACCGCGTGGGGCGGTTTGGGTTGGGGCAAAAGCGAGGCGGGGGAGCCAGGATTTATCGGTAAGCATGAGTTAAACCTTTAACCACAACGGTAACAAAGTAACACGACGGAAAATCCTTTGGTTTTCCTTTGTGTTCCGTCGTTGCCTTCGTGGTGAATGCACTTAACGCCACTGGAAAGCTGCGGAGGCCAGCAGGCCGCCCGCCAGGATGGGCAGTAGTTCATCGTCGCTGGCTCCAGCGGCGCGGAGTGAGGCGAGCAGGGCCTCGCCTTCCTTCGCCGGGAGCGGGGAACCCAGGAGAAGAGTGGCGAAGGCGTCAAGCGCTTGCCCTGAGCCTGTCGGAGGGGCAGCGCCAGAGGCAGCGACCAGGGCGGGCAAATAGACCTCGGTTTTGGCCAATTCGTTGCGCGCCAGGGCAAAGGCGAACTGCCAGCGCGGCAGCAGGTTGCCCTGCCAGGCCGCGGCGCGGTCGGGGTAGCCGTCGGGCGTCGGCCAGTTGAACGGCACCTGCCCCATGCGCATCAGGTACTCCTGCAGGGCGGGGCCGCAGTCGCTTTCAGCGTTGAGCATTCTCAACGAAGCGGCGACAAAGTTGACAGGGCGGCGGTATTTCTCCCCAGCCAGGGGCAAGCCGTCGAGCAGGAGCACGCGCAGGGTGGCGCGCAAATCCCCGGCGGAGACATCAAAAGCCTGAACCGCTTTTTGGACGATTTCGGCGGGTGGGTCATCCGAGAGGAAGCGCCGGGCCAGTTTTCCAACGACAAATTGGGCGGTGGAGGGATGCCGCGCCAGGCGTTCGAGGACGCTTTCGGCCTCATCCTGCCCGCCGGGCTGGATGCGCACCCCGAACACGAGCTTCTCCCCGGAATCGTGCTGCTCAGCATCGAAGGTGAATTCGCCGCGCCAGAAATGCTCCTTGACGCCCCAGCCGGTGAGGCAGCGCGCCAGTTCCATCACATCGGCCTGGCTGTAGCCGCCACCGATGCCGAGCGTGTGCAGTTCGAGCAGTTCGCGGGCGTAGTTTTCGTTGGGCGCGCCCTTGTGATTGGCCTGGTTGTCGAGGTAGGTCAACATGGCCGGGGAGTGGGCCGAAGCCCACAGCAGGTCACGGAAGGAGCCGAGGGCGTGGGTGCGGGCCACTTCGCGGTCATCGACAGTTTTCAGGGTGTAGCACTCGCCCTTGTCGGTGGCGATGTTGAAGTGATCGTTCCAAAACTCGACCATGACCTCGTACAACTGGCGTTGGCTGTAAACCTGGCGCAGCAGCGTGCCCTGGCGCAACTGGCCGGGGACGGTTTCGAGGTCGAAATCGTCAAACAGTTTGTTGGAAAGGTCAAAAAGCTGCTGGCCGGTCATGGCGAGCGTGTCGAGGTTGCGCAGGCGCAGGTTGCAGGCAAAATCGTCGATGGAATCTGGGGCGAGCTGTTCCTCGACCCAGGCCAGCAGGCCGATTTCGGCGACGCGGGCGCGTTCGGCGGGACGCGCGCCAAAGGTCAGGCGGTTGAGGGCGCGGAAATCGGCCGGGCTGAGCGGCGGAAAGTCAATCAGCGGCGGGTGGCCCGCCAGTTCGTAGAGCGGGCGGCAGGATGCCAGGGTGCTACTGGCGGCAACGAGACCGGTAAGTTTGAGGAAGTCGCGGCGGGATAAAGTCATAGTGGGTAGAAAGTAGAAAGTCGTTTTAACCGCAAAGGGCGCTAAGAGCGCGAAGCTTTTTAAGCGTACTTCGCGGTCTTTGCGGTTCGCCTATGGGATTGCACGGAAGGAGTCCCACAAGGCCAGGGCGGGTTTGGGGGTTTGGCCGTCTTTTTCGAGCAGGCCAATGTTGACGAAAAAACCGAGGGTGGTGATGTCCTCTTCCTTGATGCCCTGCTGGCGCATGAATTTTTTGTAGGAGGCTTCGTCCAGGTCACTCAAGAGCAGGTAGATCCAGAATTTCAGGCGCGGACCGCCAATCTGGGACTGGATGGCATTCAGGTAATCGACCTGATCCTGCGGCGTGCCGGGGATGTGGCCGGTCTGGCGCGAGACAAATCCGCCTTCGGCCACGGCCAGGGGTTTGTCGGTACGTTCGAGCAGCGGGGAGTAGTAATCGGCGGGGATCTCGGCTCCGCTGGGGAAAACCACAAACGGGTAGGAGGAAATCACCCACAGGTCGAGTTGCGGCTCGAAAACTTCGATCTGGGCCCAATCGAGTTGGCGCTCTGCGCCAGGAGCGACCATCGCCAGCCCGCTGACCTGATCCCACTGGAAGGTGACAAAGACCTGCGTCTCGGGCGCTTCGGCTTTAATTGCGGCATACGTCTCGCGGTACAGGCTGAGGAAGTTGTCGGCATCCTCGGGATGGGCTTCCATGTAGGTGTTGATTTCGGACGCCAGCCCCAGGTAGCGCGGTTTGAACTCGCGCACCAGGCGCAGAGTATAGTTTTTGTAAGCGCTGCGCACATCGGGGTTGGCGAAGGAGGCTTCCCAGCCAGCGGGCAGCCCGGCAAATTCGCGGCGGTTCAGCCCATTGAGCGGATCGACGATGTAGATGCTGTCGAGGTTGTTGGCGAGAGTCAGCGTACGCGCGTTTTGCAGATCGGTGATTTTCTGCGATTTAACTTCGATGCCATTCACGAAATCAGCCCAGGGAATCACTTCCTGCACCAGCGAAACGTCAGCGTGCTGGCCCATCGCTTTATAGTGGGCGAAGACACTTTCGAGCGAGACTTCGGGCGGAGTCGGGAAAAAGCCGTAGGCGGTGCGTTCGCTTTCGAAAATCGAGGCCTCGGGGGTGTAGGTTGGGTCGGGGAAAGGCGAGACGCTCTGTCCACAGGCCAGGGAGGCGATGAGCAGGATGGTGAGGGAGAGTAGAAGTCGGCGCATGATGGGGAGCAGTAGAAAGTAGAAAGTAGAAAGAGGAAAGAGTCTAGTTTAGGCCTGGGCGGGTGAGCTTTCAACAACCTTCGCCAGGGTGGTTTTCGGCACCCAGCGCAGCAGGGCAAAACCGGTCGCGCCGAGGGCGGTGACGATGGTGAGCGGGAAGACCAGCAGCCAGCCGAGCAACGGGAAGAAAACGGCCAGTTCGAGGGCGATGGCTCCGCGGACAAAAGCTGCCGCCGGGCTGGCATGGGATGTCTCGACCAGGCGATTGCCCATTTTGGCGGCAATCCCGGCTGAACCGAGGCTGGAGATGGCCAGGACGATGACCATCAGCGCCCAGCCGAGAAATTGAGCCGGGCCAAAGGGCAGGATGAGCAGGATGACAATCGGGATGACGGCTGCGGCGGTCAGGATGCCGCCAAACCAGAAGCATTGCCAGGGAGTCTGGTCGAGACGGGTTTGGGCGCGTTCAACGGTGGCGGGAAAAAGCAGCCACCAGGCGGTCAGCAGGCCGGGGAAAGCGATGCCGAAGATGAGCAGGGAACCAAAAATCGCGGAAATGTCAGCCATAGGAAATCTCCTTTCGAACGTCCCCCTATTTTGCGGGTTTTGCTAAATGGGGGGATTGAGGGGGCGGTTATTTAAGGAATACAGGGAATTTTTAGAAAATGTTGCAAGTTCAAGAGCATTAACCACAAAGGACACGAAGTAACACGAAGGAAATAAAAAAGACGCACAACTGAGGTGCGTCTTGGGCGATTTGGAGAATGTCCGCTAATCGACGAAAATCTTTAATTTCGCGCAGATTGGCGGATTATTGGGTTGTTTTCTGGAAAAAGCCGATGATGAAGGCACCCATCCCGACCCAGGCGGCGTAGGGCAGGAGCAGGAACCAGCCCAGCAGCGGGACGGAGCCGCCCAGTCCAAGCAGGAGCGCGCCCCAGAGCGTCCGCTTCCAGGCGGATTGGGCCGGGACGAGGCGTTCACCAATCAGTTGAGCCATGCTCCCCAGGCCGAAGCTGAGCGCAATGGCAAGCAGGATGGTCAAAAACAGGGCCGGAAACAGCAAAATAGCGCGCAACAAATCCCCCACTTGTTCGGAGAGTGAGAACAAGGCCAACGCAACCAAGAGCAGGAACAGGAAATTGACCAAGCCGATGACAAAAGAACGGCCCGGCATGCGATTGGCGACGTCCTGGGTTTTAGCAGCCCGCGCCGGGAAGAGCGTGACCAACACAATAAAAAAGGGAATCAGGTTGAAGGTCAAAACCAGGATGACAAGGGTGACGGTCAGGAGTTCGTTCATGGGGTTCTCCGGGTGCGGGGGATGAGCAGCAGGCCATTGGCGACCAGCCAGAGCAGAGCAACGCCGAGGGTAGCCAGGGTCAGGGTAGTGGAGGGCAGGTCAAGTCCAAGACTGGGCAATTCAAAAGTGATGATTGGGAATTGAAAATCGAGGCGGATTTGCAGCCAGGAAGCGGCCAGTTCAACAAAAGTTGAGTTCAGCGCCGGAAAATCCAGCGGCGGAATCAACGGTTCGATTAACGGCCAGGACAAGACGACCGCAAGCAGCGCGCCAAAAGCCTGGGCAACCGCCAGCCAGCGGATGGGGCGGGGGAGCGGGGCATTTTGCTCCAGCCGGGCGAGGATGGCCGGGGTGAAATCGACTGCCAGGGGCAGGTCAGGCAGGGAGTCGAGGTCGGCGAACAGGGCGCGCAGTTCGGCCAGGCGGGCGGAACATGGCTCGCAAACGGTGAGGTGAGCTTCTGCCTCAGCGCGCACGTTGGGCGCAAGAACTTCATCTAGGATTTCGTTGAGCAATTCGTCAGGAAGGTGGGTCATGTTTCAATTTCTCTGCCAACATTTTGCGGGCGCGGAATAAATCGGATTTTACATCGGAGAGCGGACGATTGAGGCCTTGGGCAATTTCATCGTAGCTCAGTTCCTGGAAGTGGCGCAGCTCGATGGCAACGCGGTAACGGGGCGGGAGTTTCAACAGCGCAGCGCGAATCTGCTCGGACTGCTGGTGGCCTTCGACGAGTTGCGGTGGGCCGGATTCTGGATTCGCCCTGTCGCGCTCCTCGTCCAGTTCCGGGGAGTCGGGGGCGCGCGCGGATAAATGATTCAGACAGAGATTCGCCGCCACGCGTCGAATCCAGGGCAAAAATGGACGTTCGTCATCGAAGGTATGCAGGCGCTCCCAGGCGCGCAGGAAAGTTTCCTGGGTCAGGTCTTCGGCCTCGCGGCGCTCACCCAGCAGGCGATAGCAAACGTTGAAGACCACCGTTTGCGTGCAGCGGACAAGCTCGCCAAACGCCTCGGTCTCACCGCGACGGGCGCGCAGGATCAGGTCGCGGTCGGGAAGCGCATCCATGCTTATAGTGTAATACAACTTATTCTCGAAAATGTTGCATCGCTTTTAGAAACCGGAAAAAGGAGCTTTAGCCGAAAACATCCAAAGCTGGACAGTTAACAACAAAAAACCTTCCTTATCGGAAGGCTTTTTGTGAGCGTGGAGAGGCTCGAATGGCATCCCCTGAATGGGGACTGGCAACAAAAAAGCCTCCACCGAAATGGAAGGCTTTTTGTGAGCGTGGAGAGGCTCGAACTCTCAACAAACGGCTTAAAAGGCC
>JAEWVF010000018.1 GCA_023459215.1 Chloroflexota bacterium | reverse complement strand
CGGAACACACGGAATTGACGGAAACGCACGGAAAGGGCTTTTTAAACAACGATTTTTCCGTGTTTCTCTGTGTTTTCCGCGTTTTCCGTGTACAAAAAATACCCATCCCGGAGATTCCCAAAGACCCATTTATTCTTTGCAAAACAGTCAGGTAGCAGCATGGTATAATTCCGCTTCGTTATGCCAGAAAATACTCCCCAATCCACAAAAGTTTGTCCTACCTGCGGCACACGCCTGGCAGAAAATGCCTCGCGCTGCCTGGTGTGTGGCACCGAACTAACAACAGCAATCGAAACGAAAAAACCGGCTGAAGTACAGGCCGCGCGGATGCCCGAAATCACCCTCAGTTTGCCGATGGCGCTGGGCCTGTTAACCCTTTTCCTGATGGCCGGCGCCGCGCTGGTTTTCTTCGCCATGCGCCTGACCGGGACCACCCCAGCCGGGGCCAGCGACGTTACCGCAACCATTACCGCAACCCCGACCCTCAGCCCGACCGCGACCATCGCTTTCACCCAGACCCCGGTGCCGACCTCAACCACCCAGCCGCCTTTCGATTACACCATCGGTCAGGGCGATACCTGTCTGGGCCTGGCGGCCACGTTTAATGTTTCCTTCCAGAGCATCATCCTGGAAAACAACCTGTCGGCGAACTGTATCCTGTCGGTGGGGCAGAAGATCAAAATCCCCTACCCGACGCCGACCCAGCCTCCGGCGGCCACTTCGACCCTCGAAGCCGGCCAGGCCACCCTGCAAGCCTGCGACAAAGTCATTTACACCGTCCAGGATGGCGACACCCTTTCGATCATCGCCGCCAACTATGCGGTACCGCAGGATGCGATCAAATCTTATAACGGCCTGAGCACCGATACGGTCTTCCTGGGGATGAACCTGATCGTTCCGCTGTGCGAACGCGCAGCCACACCCGGCCCGTCCCCGACCGCGACCATCCCGCCGCCCTACCCGGCTGCCAACCTGCTCCTGCCCGCGGATGGGTCCTCCTTTACCCTGGCCAATGATGCGATTACCCTGCAGTGGGCCTCCATCGGCACCCTGCGCGAAAACGAAGCCTACCAGGTTATCGTCGAAGATGTCACCGACGGCACCCGGCGCATCGTACAGTACGTCACCGATACCAAATTTATCGTGCCGTCCTCCTTCAGGCCGCGCGATAACTCCCCGCATGTGATCCGCTGGTCGGTAACCACCGTCCGCCAGAGTGGAACGGACGAACAGGGACAGCCCGTCTGGGTTCCAGCGGGCGCGCAATCGGATAAACGCGTTTTCTCATGGCAGGGTGTGGCCCCGCAAGAAACCCCTGAGCCATAGGCGCAAATTCTGGTAATACACATTGCCGCCATATCTGGAAAATCCCCAGATATGGCGGTTTTCTTCTCTCCCCAAAGTTTCAGGAGGCAGGATGTCGAACAAAGCCCGGCATACCATTCAAAAGCGCAAACGAATCGCGCTGGTCGCCCATGACAACAAAAAAGCCGACCTGCTGGATTGGGCGCGCTTCAATCGCGGCACGCTCACGCGGCATTCACTGTTCGGCACCGGCACGACCGGCTCGCTGATCGAGAACGAGCTGGATGTTCCCGTTACACAGTACAAGAGCGGACCGTTGGGCGGCGACCAGCAAATCGGCGCGGCCATCTCGGACGGCGACATCGACCTGTTGATTTTCTTCTGGGATCCGCTCGAACCCCAGCCGCACGACCCAGACATCAAAGCCTTGCTGCGGCTGGCGGTGCTGTACAACATCCCGACCGCCTCGAACCGCTCGACCGCCGATTTCATCATCTCCTCGCCGCTGATGCTCGAAGAATACGAAAACAGCACCCCCGACCTGGAGAGATACCGCAACAGCAAACGCAAATACGATAGAGATTAACATAATCATTTTGATACACAGGCCCTGAGCGGAGCGCTCTTCAGCGTAGTCGAAGGGCCAATACGTAAAATTCGTTTTCTCAATATCTATCGCTTAAAAGACAAGACCCCCGTTGCCCGACGGGGGTCTTGCTGAAGGGCTAGCCCTTCACCCAAAGGAGAAATCACCTAGTACGCATGCTATTGAGGCAGCGCGGCAAGTTTGAACCATAACGCAGGGATGCGGCTAACCTTGCCCCAGGCGGTGAGACTGGCGCGTTTGGAAAATACATCATAATCATTGGCCTCGATCACATCCAGGATACCCTGGTAGAAATTGGACGAGGCGCCAATCGCCAACTGGCCATCGCGCTCAAGAAAGGCGATGCCTTTTTCGGCTTCGGCGTAAAGTTTGCGGGTGCGATCGATCTGGTAGCGCATGAAGTTGCGCCAGGCGTCGTTGACAATGCCGCGGGCCAGGTCGGCTTCGCTAATGCCAAAGGCTTTCAACTCATCCTTGGGCAGGTAAACCCGGCCATTGCGGAAATCTTCGCCAATATCGCGCAGGATATTGGTCATCTGCAAGGCCACGCCCAATTTAATGGCATAAGGCAGCGCTTCATTGGATTTGAAACCGACAATGTACATGCTCATCAAGCCAACGGTCGAGGCGACTCCATAGCAATAGGTCGCCAGGTCGTCAAAAGTTTTGTAGCGGGACTGGGTAAGGTCGCGGGCCACGCCATCGATCAACTGCAAGGCATAGCGCGGGGGGATGTGATAGCGCGAGCGCGTATCCGCCCAGGCCTGGGCTACCAGGTCGCCCGCGCGCGGCGGGACCAGCCCCTGGACAACCCCGCGCCAGTAATCCAATTCCACCTCGCGGCCAACAACCGAGCCTTCATCCACAATATCATCTATTGTAGTATAAAATGCATAAAGAGCAAAAATCGCAGAGTGTTTTTCTTCAGGAAATAAACCAGAAACTATAAACAAGGACTTGTTGCGATAGGATGTAATTTTTCTGGCCAAGTTATAGGCTTTTTGTAGAGAAACATCTCCAGCCCAATAAGAAAAAACTGGACGATTGGATGGGTGAGGAATGCGTCCAGCAAGTGAGATAAGCTTGTGTTCCCATGTTGTTTGCATTATGCCTCCAGCAAAGAATGAAACCAGAAGTATATAGGATTATCATATTAATTATTGACGTTTACATAAGTTAATTAAGTCTGCGACCCCAACAGAGCACTTTTTTGAGCAAAAAACATCCAAAACATCACTGGTAGGGTTGAAGTATCTCAATCTTGCTCATAATAAACAAGATAGCGAATAGGGCCAACTTAACCTATTTTGGTAAATGTCAATAGTGAAGTCGTTCCCCGATGAAAATGTGATAATGTATGAGAAAGGAGGTCTGTGCTCAGCTAGCCTACCCTATGAGGATAGGTATTGCTCATTTACCAGGAGTTTGCTTCGCAAAAAACGCTCGAAACCACATGAACTACTAATTCGAAAATAAAAGTTTTATGAATAACTTCGTATTGTATACATATTGTACAGGATTTATAGTTTTTGTCAATGTTTTGCACACATACTCTATTGGTAACACAAAAAGCGGCAGATGGAAATCATTCCATCTGCCGCTTCCAAAAACACAACCAAGATTACTAAATAAATAATTCAGGAAAGGCCTGCTTAATTACATCTAGACCGCCAAGAACAAATGATACCGCCGGAAGAACCATGGATGTTATAAAATTCCAAAAAGAAGAAATATCTATAGATGTATTTTTTGACAGAAATACTTTTTCTCGTAATTCAATATACTTCTCGAGCCGCGAAATTTCATCTGGAGACAAAGAAGCCAAGCGTTCGCTAAGCTTTTCGATCTGCTGATCTAGTATTTCGAGTTGATTCTGCTTCTCAAACAAAATACCCTGAGTAACATAATAATGAGGATAAATGAAAGAATATAGAGTAACTCCCCAAACAATCACCAGCCATCCGGCTGCGATCCAAAAAGTCCTTTGTTCTCCCCAAGGGTTGAGAATAAACAGCATCATCATAACAACAGTGGCAACAAAACCGGTACCCAGCGTTATTAATCCATACGCTTTGTTTGCGATCTTGACTGCTCTAGATTTTACAGGATCAAATGCGTAGAGATTTAGGCGAGTTTTACTAGCAACTTTAACTAAGGATGGCAAAGATAATGCGGCATGTGCTCCAATCCCAATAATAAAAAACACAATAAAAACACCAATATATATACCAAAACTAGAAGCTAGACGATGAAAGCCTCTAAACAGGAACCAAGCACTGATAACCGAACATATACCAAAACTCAATGCCCAAATAAATTGAGGTTTAAATCGAAAAATTTCCCTAAACCAATCATTAAGTTTTTGAAAACCGTCTTCTTCGGCAGGCAAAGCCAGAATGTCTTTCATGTTTCCCAAAAAAGCTATATCTTCCGCGACTTTTAGAACCCAGATAAATGCACCAGCCAGGAAAGCAGATATTGCTAACCCAATGATTTGATCAAGGCTTATAGGCTTACCAAAAATAAAATCTACAGAGAGAGAAATAAGAAAAACAAGAACAGCTAATAAAAAACTTATCAGTGTTGTCATAAACAATGTAGGCTTTTTATTAAATTTGTGAGCAATTTTCTCTATTAACATATACGAAAGAACATTGCTTTTAGCAATATCCATTGTTGCTAAAAGTTCTTTTTCGTATTTCCTTCGAGCTTCTGGTCTTAGTCTACCCATTTAATTACTCCGTCAAACACTCAAACAAACATTATTAATAATACTATATTTTCTTTGGTTTTCTTTGTTCGAATTGTCGATGTTTTGACTAGATATTAAAAGAACAAATCGACAAAATCTTGACAAAGAAGCATAAAAAAACTATAATTTTTATGTCTCAATTGCTGCGCAAAATAAAAAGTGCGCTTAGTGGCACTTAACAATATTGACGGGAGCAGTGGAAACAAGTTTTTCTGCATGGTCAATCGCGCCCGTGAAACGGTTTTTGCCCGCCTTGAAAAGGAAATGGGCATCAGCGATTTGCGCGAACACATCAAGTTTGAGATTAGCTACACGCCAAAGGAATGGAAAGAGCGTTTTAACCTTGAAAAAGGCGCCGCTTTTGGCCTGAGCCACAACTTCTGGCAGGTGGGTTTCCTGCGCCCGCAGAACCGCCACGCGCAGTTCAAGAATATGTACTTTGCCGGGGCATCCACCCATCCCGGCACCGGCCTGCCAATTGTGCTGCTCTCGGCGCGCTTGACCACCGAACGCATTTTGAAAGAATTCAAAGGTTTAACCGTCGCCGGGTATAAATTGTCGCCCGCGACCGGGGATTAATTTCTCACAAGCCAGGAACAAAAGGCATAAAACACCTGGCCTTTTGTTCCTGCGCGAGTACCATTGAAAGAACTATGCCGAGCACGAACCCGATTTTCAACCTGAAAGCTGTCTTGAAGGAAACTGGATTAAGCGCAGATACCTTGCGCGCCTGGGAACGCCGTTATGGGCTGCCCAATCCGCAGCGCACACCAGGCGGTCATCGCCTGTACTCGGAACGTGACATTGCCCTGATCAAATGGCTGATCGCGCGCCAAAACGAGGGTCTGTCGATTTCGCGCGCCGTGGAAATGTGGCGCGAACAAGCCGTCAACGGCAAAGATCCGTTGGAAACAATGCCCGGGCCGCGCCCGACCAGCTTCAACCTGGCCAACCAGGCAATTTACCTGCCGCCCGAAACCGGGCTGGATGCGCTGCGCGCCCAATGGCTGGCCGCCTGCCTGAACTTCAACGAAACAACCGCCGAACAAACCTTGAACCAGGCGTTCAGCCTGTACCCGGTTGAAACCGTTTGCGTCGACCTGCTCGCCCGCGGCCTGACCGAAATTGGGATGCTCTGGTATGAGAACCGCGCCAGCGTTCAGCAGGAGCATTTTGCTTCAGGGCTGGCCATGCGCCGCCTGGATGCGCTGATTGCCGCTTCGCCAGCCCCGGGACGGCCGCACACCATTCTGGTAGGTTGCCCACCGAATGAGTGGCACAACTTCAGCGGCCTGCTCCTGACCATCCTGCTGCGCCGCCGCGGACTGAATGTGATTTACCTTGGCTCAAACGTGCCAGCCGAACGCTTCGAGGAAACCCTGACAGCGGTCCAACCCAGCCTGGTGGTTTTAACGTCACAACAACTGCGCACCGCCGCCAGCTTGCAGCAAACCGCCAGCCTGCTCTCGGCCCACGGCGCAACCGTGGTGTACGGCGGCAGGATATTTATCATGCAGCCCGGCCTGACAGCTCACATCCCCGGTCATTACCTGGGCGATACACTGGAAGCGGGCATCGAAAAAATTGAAATGCTGCTGGCCAGCCGCCCGGAAACGCCCAAAATCGCTCCGCTGCCGACCGAATATGTGCAAACCCTGAAAAGCTTCGTGATTAAACGGCCATTGATCGAAAATGCCGTCAACGAACGCCTGCGGCCTTTCAGCGCCAACCCCGAGCACATTTCCAATGCCAATCAGTTCCTGGGCGACAATATTATTGCCGCCCTGCACCTGGGCAACCTGCATTACATCGATTCGGAATTGGATTGGCTCGAAACGCTGATCAAGGTCAACCGGATGCCGGCGCAGGTGGTTGTTGACTACCTGAAAACATTTGCCGAAGCCATTGACCAACACATGCCCGAACAAGGGCGCATCATCAGCCGCTGGTTGAACACCGCTACCGTCAACAAATTCCTGGCCTGAACAGAAATCATATAGGTGAAACCATGAACAAAATCGACCTTTCAGACCCACGCTCCAACAAAATCGCCCTGTGGGGCGGCATCGCCTTCTCGCTGGCGTTCACCCTGCTGATCTGGCTGGCCGGTGAACGGCTGAACGCCGTCCCAATCCTGCCCGACCAGGGACCGCTCTGGTACGAGTGGAAACTCCCCGTTGAAGCTGTAACCTTCTGGACGCGCCTGAGCTACTGGGGCCTGTATGCCCTGCACCAGATCGCCTTCTGGGGGCTGATTTACTACGCCCAAACCCGCGTGCAGAAATATGCTAAAGGCCTGCACATGGTTAATATCTGGGCATTGGGATTGAACGCGCTCTTCATCGTCCTGCACTTTATCCAGAGCCACATCTGGTACGATGGGCTGGCCCAGGATACGCCGGTTTGGAGTTCGCAAGGTTCAGTCATCCTGATGTTGTGCGCCATCCTGATCATGGAAAACAAACGCCGCGGCATGTTCTTTGGCAAAAAAGCCCCCATTTCAACCCGCGTGATCGATTTTGCGCGCAAATATCACGGCTACCTGTTCGCCTGGGCCACCGTCTACACCTTCTGGTTCCACCCGATGGTGAACACATCCGGGCATTTACTCGGCTTCCTGTACATGTTCTTCCTGCTGCTGCAAGGCTCGCTCTTCCTGACGCGTATTCACGTCAACAAGTGGTGGATGCTGACCCAGGAGGTGGCGGTTCTGTTCCACGGAACAATGGTGGCCATCCTGCAAGGCTCCGGCATCTGGACGATGTTCTTCTTCGGCTTCCTGGGCATGTTCGTCATCACCCAAATGCACGGCGTTGGCTGGAGCAAACTTACCCGCTGGTTGATAGGACTTGGTTATATTCTTGCGGCGCTGGCGGTATACAATTGGAAAGGATGGGAATATCTGAATGAGGTTATTCGCATCCCGATCATCGAATACCTGGTCGCTTTTCTCATGGCCGGACTGGTCGCGCTGGGTATCTGGATCGTTGACCGTTTTCGCAAACCAACTGCCATAGCCGAAAATTCGGCCAGTAGCGATTAACGTTCGCAACGCCCAAAAAAGGGAGAAAGACAGCACTTATGAGCATTCGAATTGTCACCGACAGCACCTGCGATCTGCCCGATGAAACCGTACAGGATTTGGGTATCACCGTCCTGCCGCTCAATATCCATATTGGCGAAAAAGCCCTGGTCGATGGCGTTGACATCTCCCGCGAGGAGTTTTATCGCCAACTGCCCGAGATGAATCCTTTCCCAAAGACCGCCGCCCCCAGCCCGGAAATGTTCCGCCAGATTTACGAACGCCTGGCCGATGAGGGCGCAAAAGCCATCCTGTCGATCCATATTTCTGAAAGTTTGAGCGCAACCATCAATGTCGCCCGCAAGGCCGCCGAGGAATTTACCCGCATCCCGGTAACGGTACTCGACTCGAGCCAACTCAGCCTGGGAACGGGCTTCCTGGTCGAGAAAGCGGCCCTACTGGCCCGCGCCGGGGAAACCATCGAGAACATCCTGCTGCAACTCAAGGAGCAGATGACCCGCAGCTATGTTTTTGCCTCGCTGAAAACGCTCGAATACCTGCGCCGCAGCGGACGGATGAACAGCGCCGTGGCCCATATCGGCGAATTCCTGAAAATCAAACCGCTGCTGCACATGCACCAGGGCAAACCGACCGTCCACCGCACCCGCACCCAGAAAAAGGCCACCGCCCAATTGCTGGACTGGCTCAACCAGTATGCGCCCTTTGAGCGCCTGGCAGTGGTCCACGCCGGCATCCAGGAAGAGGCCGAGGCCTTGCAGGAAGCCGTGCGCGCTTACTTTCCGGAGGAAGATGAGCCTGTGCCAGTGCAGATTACGCCCGTTTTGGGTGCGCACCTGGGCATTGGCGCGCTGGGTTTCGTTGCCATCAGCAAGAAAAGGATTCGCTAACCATGAAACTCGCCAAAACCATCGCCCTGTTGGGCGTAATCGCCATGACCGCGGTGATTGCCTATGGCTTCGTCGTGGGCGATTTCGCCGCCGAGGGCGCAGTGCTGACCTCCATGCCGTGGGGGATCGTCTCGCTAGTCGATTTGTATGTCGGCTTTACGCTTTTTTCAGCCTGGATCGTTTACCGCGAAAAATCCATCCCCGCAACGGTATTGTGGATTATCGCCGTCATGACCCTGGGCGCTTTCGCCGTCAGCCTGTATGCCCTGATTAATCTGTACGCCAGCCGCGGCGACTGGAAAAAATTCTGGTTGGGAAGGAACGCCTGAGATGAGCCGCGTCGCACTCAACCAACCCGCACCCGACTTCAGCCTGGCCGATTTCAACGGCCAGCAGATCCGCCTTTCTGACTTCAAAGGTCAGAAAAACGTACTGCTGGTCTTCAATCGCGGTTTTTTCTGACCGTTCTGCCAACGGCACATGGCGCAGTTGCGCCAGGATCATGACAAATTTGTTGCCGAAGATACGGTCGTGCTGGTGCTCGGCCCCGAGGATACCAGCGCGTTCAAAAACTACTGGCAAAAAAATGACCTGCCCTTCATCGGCCTGCCCGACCCAACCCACAGCGTTCTAAAGCTGTATGGACAGCAAATCAAAATCTTCAAGTTTGGGCGCATGCCCGCCCAGGTGACCATCGACAAGCAGGGCATTGTGCGCTTCGTGCATTACGGCCACGACGCCGCCGATATTCCTGCCAACGAGGAAATCCTGGCCGTTGTAAAAGAGTTCAACCAAGAAAAACTTCATGGATAAAAAACGCCTTTTCCCCGTTATTTTCGTCGTTTTCGTCGACCTGCTCGGCTTTGGCCTGATTTTGCCGCTGCTGCCATACTATGCCAGCACGTTCGGGGCCAGCGATTTCGTTACCGGACTGCTGGTTGCCTCCTATGCCGCCATGCAACTGGTCGGCGCGCCCGTTTTGGGCCGCCTTTCAGACCGTTTTGGCCGCCGCCAGATCCTGCTGGTCAGCATTTTCGGCACCTTCCTGGGGTTCCTGCTGCTCGGGTTTGCCAACAGCTTGTGGATGCTCTTCGCCAGCCGCATCCTGGACGGTTTCACCGGCGGCAATCTGAGCGTGGCCCAGGCTTACATCTCGGATGTCACCGACGAGAAAAACCGCTCGATGGGCCTGGGCATGATCGGGGCCGCTTTCGGGATCGGGTTCATCATCGGCCCGGCCGCCGGCGGATTCCTGAGCCAGTGGGGCTACGCCGTCCCGGCCTTTTTGGCCGCCAGCCTGGCCCTGATCAACCTGGGATTGGTCGCTTTCTGGCTGCCCGAATCGCTTACTCCCGAAAAACGGGCCAGCATGCCTGAAAAGCAGCCTGGCTTTACCTTGTCGGCCCTGCTGGACGCGCTCAAGCGCCCCTTCAGCGGTTCCCTGCTGATTACCCGCTTCTTCTTCGGGCTGCCTTTTGCCATCTTCCAAACCATCTTCTCGTTGTACGCCCTGAAAAAATTCGAATTGGGCGCCCAGGAAACCGGCCTGATTCTCGCCTACGTTGGCGTGCTTTCGGTCATTGTACAGGGATTCCTGATTGGCCAGCTTACCCGCCGTTTTCGTGAAGATGGACTGATCGCCGTTTCGGTGGTTGTAATGGCCATTTCACTGCTCGGATGGGCCCTTTCGCCATCCGTCTTCTGGCTGATCGCCGTTCTAACTCCCACCGCAATCGCCGGTGGCGTGCTGAATACCGTCCTGGCTTCCACCCTGACCAAAGCGGTCGAACCGCAGGAAATCGGCGGCATTCTCGGCCTTTCAGCTTCGGTCGAAAGCCTGACGCGCGCCATCGCCCCCACCCTGGGCGGCGCTTTGCTCGGCTGGGCCGGGACATCCGCGCCCGGTTTCTTCAGCGCAGCGATGCTGGCGGTTTTGAGCGTTTACGTCTGGCGCGTCATTTACGGCCACCCGATTGCGGCGGAAATCCGCGCAAAATCGGCCCCGGCCCCCACCGGGATATCACACTAAAACCATGCAACCCGACATCCAGACTCTCTCGCTCTATACGCTGAATGCGAGCCAGCCATCGGGGCTGAACGCCACGCGCACCTCGTCGGTGGCCTCCCTGCTGGCGGTCAGCCACAGCATCGAAGAAACGGTGCTGCGCCACGGCCTGGATTCAATCTTTTTCGCCGGATTCCAGCGTTTTTCCGCCTTCCTGCCGCAGGCCGACCGCTTTCGGCAGTTGGCTGGGCGCTGCAAAAAAATCTATATCTTTGGACAGGCTGACAGCCCCGCGCCTGAAATTCCAAAGCTGGAATATGTCGCCCTGGAAGCCAACGCGCCGCTCGTCCAGGAATGGTTCATCCTCTTTGCCCATCCGCGCTTCAATATTGCTCTGCTGACCCACGAGATTCGCGGGCGCTATGCGGCTTCGGTTCGCGACAACCAGTTTGGCCGCGGACGTTTCTACCAGGGCCTGATCAGCATGGAAGACCACATCGTCCAGCCGGCGGTCAGTTTACTGCACCAGGCGCTCGGGCTGCCCGCCCCGCCGCTTGTCCCCGCGCCCTTCGAGCCGGCGAATCCGCTCAACACCTACCTGAACCAATTCGCCGGGTACATGGATCGCGCCCAGAGCCAGCTTTCGGCCCTGTATGGCAATCTGCAAAACCGCACCCAGGCGCTGGAGCGCATGGAAGGGATTGTGCGCAGCATGATTTCGCGGCATGCCTGGCAGGACAGCCAGAACCTGCCGGATGACCCGGCAGAAAATGAGCCGACTGCGCCTGAACGGCGCAACCTGACCATCCTGTTCACTGACATTCACGAATTCACCCCGCTTTTCGAGCGCAACGATACCCTGGAACTGACCAGGAACTTGAATCGCTATTTCAACCTGCTGGCCACCATCGTTTATGAACACAATGGCGACATCGACAAATTCCTGGGCGACGGCCTGATGGCTTTCTTCAGCGAACCCAAGGATGCGGTCAACGCCGCCATCGCCATGCAGCGCCATCTGGCGCGTTTCAACAAGCAACAAATCGCTCACCGCGAAACCGTGCTGAATACCCGCATCGGCATCGCCAGCGGGGAATGCGTCATCGCCCGACTCGGCTCGGCCTCGCGGCGTGAAATCACCATCATCGGCGACGCGGTCAACATGGCCAGCCGCCTGCAAGCCCTTGCGCCGATTAACGGCATCAGCGTCGACGAACCCACCTACCAGGCCATCAACCGGCCCATCCGCTGCCTGGGCCGCGAAGTGCAGGTCAAGGGTAAGGGCTATCAGCGCATGTACAGCGCCGAGTTCGAAGCCCTTGAAGAAATGCAAGAGGCGGAACAGGAAGCTTGAGCATCAGCGATTTGCAAGGGCGCCAAGCCAATAGCACGAACAAACATCAACCTTTAATTTTCCAGCTTTCTAATCAGGAGGAAACCTTATGGAAAAAGATATCCTGCACAACTTCTTTGGCAAACTGATGCCGCTGTTCCCGCCGCGCACCGAAGCGTTTCTGAAAAGCGCCACGCGCGAAGACCTGAACCGGGTTAATTTTCGCTACATCTTCACCGTCAATGGCATGGTCGAGATCAGCCATATGATCGAAGATGCCATCGTCGCCAGCCCCGGCATCTCGGAAACACACGTTTCCTTCCAGTATTTTTCACGCGTGGCCGATCAGCAGGAACGCTACACGCAAGTTGCCCTGGCATCGACCGGTCTGTATCTGTACGGCGTGCCCGATGCGCCCCTGCCTGGCTTTGCCCGCACCACCGCCGTGGATACCACCGGCACCCCACTCGAAAACTACTGGTTCGTCATCGCTTATGGGCCGGGCATCCACATGACTCTGTTGGCCGAAGAAATCAACTCGGCAGAACGATTGAAAGGTGAGTCGCGTATGTACGAGGGCTTCTACACCTTCGATCCGAACTTTGCATACAAGGTCATCACCGTTATGCACAAACTCTTCCCGGAGCAAATCGCCGAACCGACTCTGCCCGAACTTCTGGAATAGTTTGGTAATTGGAGAGTTATCGCTCATAACCGCCAATCCCCAATTTACCAACCTACCAACCCCAACCATGACCGTCCTCTGGTGGATTCGCCGCGACATTCGTCTCTCCGACAACCCGACCCTGCACAAGGCACTTGAGCAAGGGCCGGTCATCCCTGTTTTTATTCTCGACCCACACCTGCTCGAGCGGACTCCCGCCCGGCGGCAGGCTTTCCTGTTTGGCGGGCTGGCCGAACTCGACCGGGAACTGCAAAAACGCGGCTCGGGGCTGGTCATTCGGCACGGCAAACCGGAAATCGAACTGCTCAACCTGATCGTCGAAACCGGCGCCCAGGCCATCTACGCCGAGGAAGATTACACGCCCTACGCCCGCACCCGCGACGAACAACTGATTCAATCCCTGCCGCTGACCCTCGTCCACGGACAGACGGTCCACCACCCCGAAGCCGTTCGCAAAGCGGATGGCAAGCCATACACCGTTTTCACGCCTTTTTCGAAAGCCTGGAAAACCCTGCTGCCCTCCGAGCTTGTCCCGCTGCCCGCCCCGCAGCATTTTCTGGCCATTAACCTGCCCGACTCCGTTTCGCCCTCCGTTTTTCCGCTTCACCCATCCGCTGACAATCTGTTTCCCGCTGGCGAACGCGAAGCCCAACGCCGCCTGGCCCAATTTGCGAAATTACCAATTAACGATTACCACGAGACCCGCAACCGCCTCGACCTGGACGGAACTTCCGCCCTCTCGCCTTACATCCGCTTCGGCATGATTTCGATGCGCCAGGCGGCCCAGGCCGCGTTGAACGCGGAAAAGGAAAACCGGTCAACTGGGAAACCGGAAAACGGCCCCGCCACCTGGCTGAACGAACTCATCTGGCGTGAGTTCTACATCTCGATTTTGTATCATTTCCCCCACGTCAGTCGGCGCGCCTTCAACCCGGCCCTGCAAAACATCCCCTGGCGAGACGATGAAGCGGATTTCGAAGCCTGGAAGGAAGGCCGCACCGGCCTGCCGGTCGTGGATGCCGCCATGCGCCAACTGCGCGCAACCGGCTGGATGCACAACCGGGCGCGGATGATTGTCGCCTCCTTCCTGGTCAAGGATTTGCTGATCAACTGGCAGTGGGGCGAACGCTGGTTCATGGACAACCTGCTCGACGGCGACCCGGCGGCCAACAACGGCGGCTGGCAGTGGACGGCCGGAACCGGCACCGATGCCGCGCCTTACTTTCGCATCTTCAACCCGGTACTGCAAAGCGCCAAATTCGACCCGGACGGCGCTTATATCCGCAAGTGGGTGCCCGAGTTGGCCCATCTCTCCGCACCCGACATCCACGCCCCGTGGGAAAAGGGCATCCGCGTTCCTGGCTACCCCGAAAAACCGATTGTCGAGCGGGAAAAGGTTAAAGAGCACGCCCTGGCCGCTTATCAAAAAGCAAAAGATAGTTTTTCGCAGATGGGATAGAAAAACCATGAAAAAGTTCAACCATATTTTCGGATTACTTCTCCTGCTGGCAGGTTGTGCTGGTCCGGCAACAGAAAATACCCCGGTGACAACGGTTTTTCAACCACAAGAAACCATCATAGCCAACTCTTCATCTGCAACATCCACAATTACTCCATCATTCCCAGATATTACACCAGTATCTACAACAGGTTCTTGGGTATTAATACCTGATCGAATAATGCCTTTCATCATAAATCCAGATGGATCTGGATATTCACCGTTTCTACCCGCACAATCCAAAGATTTTTATTTACTTGATATTGCAACATTCAACAACGTAATTGCATATATCGAAAGCAAGAATAATGGAGCACCGACAAAAGATGTTACTTTAAAAATCCGTATCACTCCCGGCGTAGACAAAACTATCACATATATCACAACTGGTTTATATCCAGCACTTGAAAACAAACCGCCAGAACTGATGGATACTTTCTCGGCATTAGGAAAATTAGCATGGTCGCCCGATGGAAAATACTTGGCTTTTACCGCGTCCATAGATGGCCCAACATCGGATGTTTATGTATATTCAATGGAAAATGATAACATTAAGCGCCTGACCGATGGCTTAACCCAGGCAGTATCATTACGTTGGACACCAGATGGACGCTATATTGTTCACGGCGCCGCTAAAAAACTTAATTTCGGGGCCAATGGCAGGGGATATGATATGCTCTCTGTCTGGGTAACAGCACCTGACGGCTCAGAAACCCGCAAACTTTATGATTGGGAAGTGTATGGAATTGAAGAAACATTTGGCTGGATTGACATGTCAAATTACCTAAGCGGCTATTATTATGCTTTGCCCGGTGAATATATTAGCTTGGATATTGTCAATATCGACTCAGGCGAAACAACACTCTTATTCAGCAACTTTTTTACTGGTGCTTATAGCAATTCGACTAAGCAATTTCTCCTGTGCACACTTAATAACTACGAAAACCAACAAGATGGATTATATCTTTTTGAAATTGGACAGGAACCTAAAAAAATTTCAGACGATATTGTAAGAGAAATTTCCTGGTATCCAGAGATTGGGGCTTTTATAGCATCTCAATGGAACTCTTCATCCTTGGAAATTTTTCCGAGCGGGGAAATTTTAAGAACTCCATATCTCGAATCTTTGCCTATAATTTCTCCGGACAAAAATTTTTGGGCAACTATTGAAAACGAACTTGTTATCGGGGATTGGGATGGAAATATCATTTTTCGAAATGGCACAAGGGTAAACCAAGGGAAATGGAGTCCGGACTCAAAGTATTTTTATTTTTCAGAATTTGATAGGCTACTTATTGTCGATATTTCAACCCGGGCAATTATGAACAAAATAAATATGAAAGATGGAATTCTTTTCTTTCCACCCGTCTGGATAAATCCCTGAAAGTTTTCAGTCTTCGTATGCATATCATTCGCCTGCTAGAACCCGCCGACATCGCCTCGATTGCTGCCGCTTTCGCTCAACTCGGCTGGGATAAACCCGCCTCGCAGTATGAGAAATATCTCTCGGAGCAGGAAGCAGGCCAGCGGGTGGTCATGGTCGCTCATTCTGGAGTTCAAAATCTGCCGATTTTGGAATTCGCCGGTTACGTCACCATCTGCTGGCAGTCGCACTATCCGCCTTTCCGCGAGCAAAACATCCCCGAAATCGTCGATTTCAACGTGCTACCCAAATTCCGCCGCCAGGGCATCGGCGCAGCCCTGATGGATGAGGCCGAAAAGCGGGCCACCGCCCGCAGCGCTATCGTCGGCCTGGGCGTCGGCATGACCGCCGATTACGGCTCGGCCCAGCGCATGTACGCCAAACGCGGCTATATCCCCGATGGGCGCGGATTGTACTCGCGCGGCCAGCCCGTCCAGTACGGCCAATCCGTGCCGGTCGATGACGACCTGGTGCTGTACTTTACCAAGGAGTTGCGCTGATGCCTGCTGAATCTGATCCCCAAACCGGCCTGGCTGTGCTGAAAGCCTTTCTCGCTGAAAAATCCCCGCTTGGGCCGCTGCGCGTGATGGCCGAGCGGGTTGGGCGTTTCTTCCAGGTGCCGCTGCCGGGATTCAAACCTTATATCGTTTACGGGCCGGATGCGGCGCGCAAGGTGCTCATTACCGAACGGGATAAGTTCCTGTGGCGCAACCAGGACCCGGTGACGGATTTGCTCGACCGGGGCGTGCTCGTCACCGACGGTGAAGAACACGACCAATATCGCAAGTTGATGGAACCGTCGCTGCATCCCGGTAAGCTGCCCGGCTACGCCGGGATGATGCGCCAACAGACCGAACGGGTCAGCGCGGCCTGGCAGGACGGTCAGACGGTGGATATGCTGGTCGAGGGCCGCAAAATCGCCCTGCTGATCATCATCCAGGCCCTGTTCAGCCGCGACGCCTGGGACGACCTGCCACGCATCTGGACGCCGATCCTGAAAGCCATCGACTACATCTCACCCGGCGCATGGATTTTGTGGCGGCGCATCCCGCGCCCCGGCTACAAAAAGCACCTGCAAGCCCTGGATACTTATCTCTATGAAATTATCGCTGAACGTCGGAAAGCGAACCTCGATATTCGATATTCGAATACTCGAGGTTCCAATATCGAAGACTCAAATATCGAATCCCCAAATAACGACCTGCTCCAACACCTGATCGATGCCGGCCTGCCCAACAAAACCATCCGCGATCAGATGTTGACCATGCTGATTGCCGGCCACGACACCTCCACCGCCCTGCTGGCCTGGATTTTTGCCCTGCTCGGCCAACACCCGGACGTTTACGCCGCCCTCGTCCGCGACCTGGACGAGAGCGAACCCGGCCAAAATCCGCCGCTGCTCGACCAGGTCATCAAGGAATCCCTGCGCCTATATCCGCCGATCCACATCGGCAACCGCATGGTCGCCAAGGATGTGACCTTCGGCGAAGGCGAGACCATTCCGGCTGGCGCGCGCATGTTCTACTCGATCTACCTGACCCAGCGCGACCCGGCCATCTGGGACAACCCGGACCAGTTCCAGCCCGAGCGCTTCGCACGAGGCCGCACCCCGCAGGGAAGCGCAGGGCAGGCACCCCCGCCCATGAGTTTCATCGCCTTTGGCGGTGGGCCGCGCGCCTGCATCGGGGCCGCCTTCGGCCAGGCCGAAGCGCGGATTGTGGTCAGCTATTTGCTGCAAAACTTCGACTTCCAGCCGATCAACCCGCACGAAATCCATCCGCACATGGGCGCAACCCTTGAGCCGCGCCCTGGCGTGCTGATGAAAATTACCCGCCGACAACCCCCCAATCAAAAATCTCAAATCTGAAATCCCAATGACCTACTTTGCCTTCCTCGCCTATTTCGTACTCATCCCCATCCTTGTCCTGCTGTTCATCACCTGGCTGGACAAGCGCGCCGGACGCCCCACCCCCGGCTTCGACGCCAAAAAAGTGCCGCTGATTATCGCCGCGCATGTTCTCATCGCGCTGATCTACACCACCCCCTGGGACAACTACCTGGTCGCCACCGGCGTCTGGTACTACAACCCGGAGCTGGTGACCGGCATTACGATTGGCTACGTCCCGATTGAAGAATACACGTTCTTTATCGTTGAAACTATCATGGTCGGCCTGTGGTGGTGGTTCCTGGCCAAACGCTTGACCCTGCCCGCCCCTGAAACCTTCCAGCGCAGCCCAAAACTGGCTTACTGGTCAACCGCAATCCTTGTCGCCGCCTGGGCCTTCTTCACCGTTCAGTTCTTCTTCGCCGGCGATGAGTGGAACTATCTCGGCATCATCTTCTTCTGGGCGCTGCCGCCGATCATTCCCCAATTCCTGTTCGGAGCCGATATTCTCTGGCATTACCGCAAACTGGTATTTTGGGCCATTTTCGCCCCCGGTCTGTACCTGTCGCTGATGGACATCGTTGCCCTGAACGCCACCACCTGGCAAATCTCGAAAGACCAGACGTTGGGAATCAACTTCTTCGGCATCCTGCCGATTGAAGAAGTTGCCTTTTTCTTCATCACCTGCGTTTTAATCGGCTTCGGCATGACCCTGATGCTCTCCAATCTCGGCTGGGAGCGCTTCGCTGCCTGGAAAGCGCGTGGCTTCAAAGGCTTGCCGTAAAAGCGATACTCGATATTCGTTAATCAAACATCATAACGAATATCGAGTATCTAATATCAATCCCCTTTCCCGGAGTTCCCCTCATGTCCTACCCCACCTTCCAAAACCAACAATATCTCAACCTCGAAACCTTCCGCAAAAATGGACAGGGGATTAAAACCCCGGTCTGGTTCGCGCAGGAGGGCAATGCGCTCTATATCTGGACGCAAGCCGACTCGGGCAAAGCCAAGCGCGTCCGTCGCGAGGCCCCCGTCAGCGTCAACATCGCTCCCTGCCGCGGCGATGGGCATCTGCTCGGCGATTGGGTCCCCGCCCAGGCCATCCGCGACGATTCGCCCGCAGCGGTTGAACAGGTCCGCAAACTGATGATCAAAAAATATGGCATTGCCTTCCACCTGTTTGGCCTGATGGGTTTGTTCAGCCGAAAACGCTACACCGCCTTAAAAATCACCAGTGGTTAATAAAAAAGCAGGCCGGGAAAGTTTTCCGGCCTGCTTACTGAATACTATTTTTCTGGTTACCGTTTACTGTTCGCCATCCATCTTGGGCGCATCGCGCACCACATACAGGGGGCGACCCTTAACCTCGTCATAGATACGCCCGATGTACTCGCCCAGGATGCCCAGCGAAATCAACTGCACCCCGCCCAAAAACAGAACAGAGATCAGGGTCGTGGTCTGACCCTCGAAAAAATGCGACCCGGCCAGGCGCAGGATCATCACCAACGGAATGCCGACGACGCTCAAACCGGCGGCAAAAAAGCCCAGGTAAGTGGCAATTTGCAGCGGGAAATACGAAAAACCGGTAATGCCATCCTGGGCAAACTTGAGCATCTTCTTGAGCGGATACTTGGTAACGCCGCTTAACCTGGCCGCCCGTTTGTACTCAACCCCAATTTGCTTGAACCCGATCCAGGAGGACATGCCGCGCAGGAAACGATGCCGTTCGCGCATCGAGTTCATCACATCGACCACCTTGCGGTCGACCAGGCGGAAATCGCCGGTATCAAGCGGAATTTTGACATCCGTAATGCGATAAATCAGGCGGTAGAACAACGATGCCGTCATCAGCTTGAACCAGCTTTCGCCCTCGCGTTCCGAGCGCACCGCGTAAACCACCTCGTAGCCTTCCTTCCATTTCTTGGCCAGTTCAAGGATCACTTCCGGCGGGTCTTGCAGGTCGGCATCGATGACCACAATCGCCTCGCCCCGGCTGTAATCCATCCCGGCGGTGACAGCGATCTGGTGGCCGAAATTGCGCGCAAAAATCACCGGGCGCACGCGCGGCTCGGCAGCCGCCAGTTCGCGGATGCGATCAGTCGAACCGTCGCTCGAACCGTCATCCACCAGGATCAACTCCCAAGGCTCGCCGGTCGAATCCATCACTTCGCTGACCCGCTTCCAAAGCACGGGAATGTTTTCGAATTCGTTGAAAATCGGGGCAATAATCGAATATTTAATCGTCATGGATTAATTCCTGTTTCTCTTTCTGATGTTCCTGCTTGAACGAGCAGGACGGCTGGGACGCTCCTGAGAGTGGCTGCCCATGATTTTCACCAACAAATAATTGATCAAAATCACAGCCGAAGCCAGAACCGGCACAACCAACAACGCGCCCAAAATGCCATACAAAATTGTGGCAACCAGGATCGCCACAAAAATAACGCCTTCGTTCATGTGAACACTGCGGCCCATAATAAATGGCCGCAGCCACATGTTTTTGAGATTAATCAGCACAAAATAGACCAGGAAAACAATCAGCATCACCCAGACGTTCGAGAGCGGAATCCAGGTCGACCCTTCCAGCAAGGCCACGCCCATGGCAAGCGCCACCGCGAAAATTGGGCCGATGTCGGGCACAAGGGTGAACAAGCCGGCAATCACGCCCAACACAAACGCGCCGGGGATGCCCAGGATCATCCAGGCGATGGTAAAAATCACGCCGACCACCAGCATCAACAGGAGCTGGCCGCGCAAATAAGCCATCCAGACCCCGCGCACCTGCCGGTAGAGCATTTCCACCTCGCCGCGCGCCGATTTGGGAGCCAGCCCGATCAGCCAATCGCGCATATCGGGCCAATACGCCAGGAACAGGTAAACGCTGACGATAATCACCAGCAGCCAGATCGTGCCGCGCGAAGTCGATTCCAAAATCCAGAAGGCGTTCTCAGGCAGGGGCGTCACCAGGGCGGTCTGCAACTGCTCCAGGCCGTGTTCCAATTGGCCCAGATCAAAGCTCATGCCCAACAAACGCACTGGCTCGGCCAGCGCCTCGCGCAACTGGCGCAGCAGGCTGAGCAAATCCTGGCCAACACCGGTCAGTTCATCGATGAAAAACGGGGTAATAATGGCCGGGATGGCAAACAACAGCACAATGGCCGTCGAATAAACAATCGCCACCGCCGCCCGCCGCGACAGGCGGGTCTGCTCGGCCAGGAAAACCGCCGCCGGGCTGAATAAATACGCAATAAACGCCGAAACCACCAGCGGCATGATTGCTTCGCGGGCGTAATAAGCAAACGCCGCGAAAAACACCAATAATAAAACACCCATCAAATAACGAAACGGCAAACCCCAGGAACTCATAAGTGTTTTTTGACAGACTCCAAATCCGGTTGGATAATCGGCGCGGCCTGCACTGCCTGCATCGCCGCGCGAACGTCTTTTAACCCGCTGCCGGTATTCATCACCAAAACCGGCGCGCCCGGATCAAGCAAGCCCTGGGCCTTGGCCGCCACCAAACCGGCGTAAGCCGTCGCCCCGGCGGGTTCGGCAAAAACCCCCTGCGCGCCCAGTTCGGCAATCGCCGCCAGAATCTCGGCATCGCTGACGGTCAGATACGTTCCACCCGTCTCGCGCGCGGCGCGCACCGCCCGCACCCCGTCGCGCGGCAAGTCGACGCTGATGCTATCGGCCAGGGTCGTAGACTGGACCGGGATAATCTTCTCGTCGCCGGCTTTGAAAGCGTTGGCAATCGCCGCCGACCCTTCGGCCTGGATGCCGATCAGGCGCGGCATGCGCTCCAGCCAGCCCAGGGCGAGCAAATCCTTGAAACCTTTGTGAATGCCAGAGATGATATTGCCATCGCCGACCGAGACAAAAACGGTCAGCGGAGCGCCATTGCGCAGCCCCAGCTTGGCCGAAGACATCCACTCCCAGATTTCAAAAGCGGCTGTCTTTTTGCCCTCCACGGTCAGCGGATTGTAGCCGGTGTTGCGGCAGTACCAGCCAAACTCGGCGCTGGCCTTGACGGTCAGGTCAAAGGCGTCGTCGTAGGAGCCATCCACCAGCAGGACTTTTGCGCCAAAGACCAGCAACTGCGCCACCTTGGCCGGCGGAGCAGTCTTCGGCGCAAATATGACCGCTTTCTGGCCGACCGCCGCCGCCATGCCCGCCAGGGCCGCCCCGGCGTTGCCGGTCGAAGCGGTGACAACGGTTTCGACGTTGGTTTCGATGGCGCGCGCCACCACCACCGCCGAAGCGCGGTCTTTGAAAGAAGCGGTCGGGTTGCGCGATTCGTCCTTGAGCCAGAGCTGCTCCAGGCCAAGTTTGCGGGCCAGTCGCGTCAGCGCAACGACCGGGGTCCCGCCGGCCAGGCCGAGGGGAGTCCGCTCCCCGCGCTTGGGAAAGGAAACCGGCAGCAGCGGCAGGTAACGCCAAAGATTGTTCTCATCCCGGCACAGGAAATCATCCGGCTGGTATTTTTTCTTGATGCTTTCGTAATCGAGCTGCACATCCAGGTTCCCGCCGCAGGAGCAGGTATAAGTGATCTGGTTGGGCAGGAACTCTGCCCCGCAAAGCGAACAGCGATAACCAAGGAATTTGTTCATGTTGAAATTATACTCTTCCCACTCGGAATTACACAGGACGATGCGCCATAAGGTAGAATTAGACCTCTCCAGCGGACGCTTTGAAATTTTTAGCAAAAATAGAACACGGATTCCACAGATTAGACGGATCTGCACGGAGTTTTTGAAAAAAAATCAGCGAAAATCGGCCAAATCCGCGCGATCCGCGTTCTCTTTTCTTTACAAAACCAAACTAGTGGGTCGCTAGAATTAAACCTGTTCCGTCAAATTTGAATGCCATGACCTTCGACACCCTTTTCTTCGACCTCGACGATACCCTTTACCCGGCCTCCAGCGGCCTGTGGCGCGATATTCGCGCGCGCATCGACCTGTACATGCGCGAACGGCTGGCCATCCCTGAAGAGCGGGTCGTTCCCCTGCGCCGCTACTATTACGAGCAATATGGCACCGCCCTGCGCGGGCTGGAACGGGAATATCAGCTCGACAAGGCCGATTACCTGGCCTTTGTGCATGACCTGCCCCTGCGGGAGTACATCGCGCCCAACCCCGGCCTGCGGGCCGTTATCGAGGCCATTCCGGCCCGCAAGTTCATCTTCACCAACGCCGATGCGGCCCACGCCGAACGGGTTTTGAGCGCGCTCGGGCTGGAAGGCTGCTTCGAAGGCGTGATCGATGTGCTGACGGTTTCGCCCTACTGCAAGCCGATGCCCGAATCGTTTGAAATTGCCCTGTGCGCAGCCGGGAATCCGGCCCCAGGGCGCTGCGTCATCCTCGACGACATGCCGCGCACCACTCTCGCCGCCCGCCAGATTGGCATGTATACGATCCTGGTCAGCGAAAACGGCGCGTCCAGCGCCGAGGCAGATGCCGTGCTGCAACACTGGAACGAGTTACCCGCCCTGCTCGAACAGGCCGGGAAAAGGAGTTTGTATGAATCCTGAAAAGATTTGGATTGTGATTCTGGTCCTGATTCTGATCCTGCTGCTTTCGAACGCGCTGATGTTCGCCGTGGTGCGCGGCTGGTCACGCGGCGATGTGAAATGGCTGCCCAAAAGCGGCCAGCCGCTCGATGTCTTCAAGCAAGACAAAGATGCCGAAGAACTGAGCGAACGGATGCGCAAACTGCGCGAGGAAAAGCAGGAATAAAGCCGCATCTCCCCCCAAAGCCAAACGGAGCAAAAATGGCAGAGAAAAAATCTTATTCGGTGCACTGGGAAAATGAAGAAGCGGTCTCGTTCGAGGTCGACGGCGTGCTCTACACCAACCTGAATGACATCCCGAACAAGCGCGATAAGCGCAAACTGATGCAGATGATGGCCGATTCGTCCCAGCCGGATTTCGATGAGCAGGAATGGGAAGAAACCCAAAAAGAGTCGAATGCGGCCTTCAACATCATCCTGTGGGTCTTTGGCGGGGTGGCCGCCCTGATGCTGCTGATTTCGGTCTGGTCTGGCGGCAGCGCCATCGCGGAGGTTTCACGCGAAGAAAGCGCGCCCGGCACCGTGGTCGAGATGGTCGTCCGCCCGGTTTACGATGAAAACGACCGCGACCGCCTGCTGAACGAGTTCCACTACCCGGTGGTGCGTTTCGCCGCCCAGGATGGGCGCATCCGCGATGTGCAGTTGGCCGAAGGCAGCGACCCGCCCTCCTACGAAGTCGGCGACGAGGTGACGGTGCGTTACAACCCGGAAAAACCGCTCGAAGCGCGCATCGATTCGTTTGAAAGCAACGCCCTGAAATGGATCCTGCCGGCCATCACCGGCATTTTGGGCCTGGCCTTCGCCGGGGCGGTGTTTGTGGTGCAGAAACTCAATTAACCTTTAGCCAAAAAATGACCACAGAGTCACGGCGGCACAGAGAAACCCAATAAAAAAGCTGTAGAGCGAGATACGTATCTTGCCTCCTATCGCGCAGGAAAATCAACGGGCGGCAAATTGAGCATTTTGATGATACGCCAGGAATGATTTTCACAAAAAGTGCTATATTTAATACGGTTTGTTCTTTGACGGCCTATAAACTATTAGACGGTATCGGTCTACTTCATAATTGGACGCTTCGTCGCAAAACATAAAAGGTACGGGAAAATGAAAATCGCTAGCAAGGGAATAATCTCATTACCTCTGATTCTAGTAATGTTGACTTCCTGTAATAGTTTTAGGCCAACAGTCAAAACGCAACTAACAGAGGTTATGGAAACAGCCCTAGCCGTTGCAGGAACTGAAATTGCTGAAACACAAACGGCAATTCCAACAGCAACTTCTACTGCCACGCTGATACCTTCGGCCACTCCATTGCATCTTACAGAAACTCTTATACCAACATCTGCACTTTCTTTTTCAGGTACTCCCACCGTAATTCCCATAAATAACGGACTGACATGGTCGGAATGCGTCGTGCCAAATGAAAAGTATGCTAGGAGTGATATGGATTTTCTGGCAAAGTGTATTGAAATACCAACTTTCAATGAAAATGACAAAAAGATGATTGGCGAACGAGTAAAAAATAAAAGCAGTTTTAGTGATTGGCGAATAACAATTGGAAATGATTATTTCGAAACAAAGAACGTCACTTCTAGGGATTGTTGCAGTTATCAGTTAATAAAAAACGGAGATGCGATTCTAAAAATGTCTCCTGTCTTTTCGTCATATGACCCAAACGTAAGGTTTTGGAACATCGAAGGAAAATTAGTGTGGGAACTAGGCGGCTTCACACCTGTTATTGTGGTTGATGGCGTAAACTATAATGAAAAATATGAGTTGGAAGGGTCATATTTTCCCTATGAAATCAAAGGCAAATTAATTTACATCGCCAAGAAAAACGGCAAATTTCATATGGTGTATGACGAAAATATCATTGGGACTGAATTTGACTCAATCTCTATGGCATATTGTTGTGGAATGATCCCGGTATTTTACGGAAGTGGGCAATACTGGTTTGTGGGCAAACGCGGAGGCGCAACATTTGTTGTTTCAATTCAATAGCACATTTACCGTCACACACCCAACATCGGGTACTCAGGATACGCAGCATCCTTTCGGGAAAAATGATGGCCAGCCATCTTGATTAAGCGCATCGGATAATTGAACAAAAAGCGCCCTTTTCATCAGGGCGCTTTTTGTTATCAATGATGGTTACGGGATCTCAAATCGCATTTCCAGCAGCGCTCATTTTGTCATTTCGACGAGTGCTGGTGGTCGAGCAGTTGGTCGACTGGCGAAGCCGTATCGAGACCTGTCGAGACCCAGCGAGGAGAAATCCGCGCCTGGATGGGCAAGATTTCTCGCTGCGAAGCGCCTCGAACACTTGCCCTGGCGGGCAGTGCCAGGGATGACAGATGGAGGGCGCATTATGAGAGATGCGCCCTCTTCTGTTGCTCATTCCTTGTTGACCAATCCAGTTACTTGCCCAATTTCTTCTTGAACGCCTCGGTCAGGGCCGGGACCATCGTGAACAGGTCGCCGACCACGCCGTAGCGCGCGGCCTGGAAGATGGGCGCATCGGGGTCTTTGTTTATGGCGACGATGACTTTACTGGAGCGCATCCCGGACATATGTTGGATGGCCCCGGAAATACCGGCGGCGATGTATAAATCGGGCGAGACCACTTTACCGGTCTGCCCGACCTGGTTGGCGTAGGGGATGTAACCCTCGTCCACGGCCGCGCGCGAGGCGCCGACCGCGCCGCCCAGAACGGCAGCCAACTCCCCGACCAGCTTGAAGCCCTCCGCCGGGTCTTTGCTGACGCCGCGTCCGCCGGAGACGACCACCCCGGCATCGGTCAGGCTGACGCCCGACTGCCCGGAGACGAAGCCCTCGACCACGACAGAACCGCCAGTCACGGCAGCGACTTTCTTGATTTCGCCGCCGCGCCCGGCTTCGGGAGTCGGTTTGGGGAAGGCGCGCGCGCGCAGGGTGACGAGTTGCGGGCGGGCCGAGCAGGTCGTCTTTTCGAGCAGTTTGCCTTCGTAAACGGGGCGGGTGGCGACCACCTGACCATCGGTGAGTTCGAGGCCGGTGACATCGACCAGCACGCCAGTAGCGAGGTCAATTGCCAGCATGGCGGCGATTTCACGGGTGCGGGAGGTCGTCGGAAACAGAATCAAGGCCGGGGGTGAGTCTGATACGAGCGCGGCCAGGGTGGAGGTAAAGGCCTCCGGGCTGAAAACGGCCAGGGCCGGGTCGTCGGCCAATAACACGGTATCCGCGCCATATTCCAGAGCGGTTTTTGCCAACGCTTCGACATTTTGCCCAAAAACGAGGGCAGTTGCGGAGCCAAAGGTTTTTGCCAGGCCGAGGGCCTCCCAGGAGGCCGGGGCGGGCTGGCCGTTGAAGTGGTCGATATATACCCAGGTGTTCATAGGACTTTCTCCGCCAGGATTTTGTCGGCCAGGGCCTCGGCGATTTCTGCCGGGCTGCCGCCGCTGATGATTTCGCATTTTGTGTCGCGCACGGGCGGGTTGAGCAGTTCCGCGCGGCGGACGGCCTGGGCCGGGGCGTCGATGCCCAGGTCGGCAAGCGTCCAGACCGGGATGGTGGCCTTGCCGGCTTTGCGGATGCCCATGAAGGACGGGTAGCGCGGTTCGCCGACGCCCTGCATGATGCTCAGGACGGCGGGGAATTTTGCACGGGCGGTCTGTTTGCCTTCTTCGATGGTGCGCTCGACTTTGATTTCGCCGCCCTCGATGGTCATTTGCCCGACCAGGCTGAGCAGCGGCCAGCCAAGGACGCGCGCCACCTGGGCCGGGACGAGGCCGGTGCCGTTATCGATGGTTTGGCGGCCAAAGAAGACCAGGTCGGCGTCGCCGATTTTCTGGATGGCGGCGGCCAGGACGCGGGCGGCTCCGGCAGAGTCGAGGTCGTCGAGAGCCGGGTCGCTGACCAGGATGGCCTCGTCCGCGCCCATTGCCAGGGCGTGTTTGAGCGCATCGCGAGCCGAATCCGGGCCGATGCACAGGGCCACAACGCTGGCATCGACGGCTTCCTTTTGCTGGAGCGCGCCCTCGACTGCGTACTCGTCAAAAGGGTTGATGACCAGGGGCGCGTCGCCCCAGGATGGCTGCCCGTTTTGGGCCGTCAGTTTGGCCTCGGAATCGGGGGTTTGTTTGACACAGACGACAATTTTCACGGTTCCTCCTTTGGTGATGGTCGAGTAGGCGGCGGGTTTCGATACGTCTTTGCAAGACTACTCAACCTCCGCCGCCGTACACTTGCACCGCACTGCGTTTGGTGCAGTGCAGGGGTCGAGACCGGGTCTCGATACGCAGCAAAGAACGCTGCTACTCGACCCTCGTTTATCAACTTTCCTGCCAGAGTGCTTCATCGTAAGCCGGAAGTTCACAGCGCAGGGGCTTATCTTCGCGTTCGCCGAGGGCGTAACCGGCCTGGATGAGGGTCTGGATTTCGGAACTGCCTTCGTAGATAATCGCGCCGCGGCTGTTGCGCAGGTGACGCTCGAGGTCATACTCATCGCTGAAACCATATGCGCCGTGCACCTGGATGGCCTGGTCCGCGGCCTCAAAGGCGGCTTCGGTGGCGAATTTCTTGGCATACGAGGTTTGCAGGGTCGGGCGCTGGCCGAGGTTCTTCATCCAGCCGACCTGCCAGTACAAAAGGCGCGCAATTTCGTAATCCTGCGCCATTTGGGCGATTTTCTGCTGGATGAGTTGGTAATCGCCAATCGGTTTGCCAAAAGCCACCCGCTCGCGGGCATAGGCGCTGCTGGCCGCCAACGAGGCGCGGATAATGCCCACCGCGCCCGCCGCTACGGTATAGCGTCCATGGTCGAAAGCCGACATGGTGATTTTGAAGCCCTCGCCCTGCTCGCCGATGCGGTTTTCGAGCGGCACGCGCACATCCTGGAAGGCGATCCAGCCGGTCGAGCCGGCCCGCACGCCGAGTTTGCCGTGCAGGTTGCCGCGCGTCACGCCGGGGCTGTGCAAATCGACCAAAAAGGTGGATAGCCCCTGCGAGGGCTTGGCCGCCGCCGGGTCGGTGCGGGCCGTCACCAGGGCGTAATCAGCCAGCCCGGCCAGCGAAATCCACATCTTTTCACCGTTCAGGATGTAGGCATCGCCATCCCAGCGGGCGGAGGTCTGCATGGCGGCCACGTCCGACCCCATGCCGGATTCGGTGAACGCGCCGCAGCCGATTTTGGCTCCGCTGGCGAGGGGCGTGAGCAAACGCCGTTTCTGCTCCTCGGTGCCCCACTGGAAGAGAGTCATCGCGCACAACCCGGTATGGACGGACATGGCCACGCGCAGGACGCTATCGACCGCTTCGAGTTCCTCGCAGGCCAGGCCCAGGCTGAGATAGTCCATGCCCTGGCCGCCGTAGCGGGCCGGGAAGCAGATGCCGAGGATGCCGAGTTCGCCCATGCGTTTGAGCATGAAGGGAATCGGCTCCTGCTTGCGGTCGTATTCCTTGATGACCGGGGCGATTTCCTTTTGGGCGAAATCGCGCACCATTTTTTGCGCCATTTTGTGTTCGGGGGAGAGGGAGAAGTCCATGCCGGTATTATATCAAAAAACCTACCGAACGGTAGGTAGGGCGGAAAACGGACTTTGTAACGGATTCACGGAAGGGAACGGACAAAAAGATTAAAACGCATTGCAACTCGATGAAAAAGCCCTCAAGAGAGGCTTTTACAGGTAGAATCTATCCAATTTTGCCCCAATCACATTTTTGTTTTCATCGAGGAGCATGTATGTCTCAAAAACCAAGTTTCAAACAGAAATTAAGCTACCTGTTCGACAATCTCATGGCCGCCGGCACCCCGGCCATGATCGGCATGTTGGCCCTGCTCTCGCTGGTGGTGGTCTTCGTCGCAGCGGCCATCATCAGCCTGCTCGGCATCAACCAACCCGGCGAAGAGGGCGCGCTGTCCTTCGGCGAGGCCGCCTGGCTGAGCCTGATGCGCACCCTGGATGCCGGCACCATGGGCGGCGACGCCGGTTTCGGCTTCCGCCTGGTCATGCTGCTGGTCACGCTGGGCGGCATCTTCGTCGTCTCCAGCCTGATCGGTGTACTCAGCGCCGGGGTTGAAAGCAAGCTCGAAGAACTGCGCAAAGGCCGTTCGATTGTGCTCGAAAACAACCATACCGTCATCCTGGGCTGGTCGCCGCAGGTCTTCACCATCATCTCGGAACTGGTCGAAGCCAACAGCAACCAGAAACGGGCCGCCATCGCCATCCTGGCCGAGAACGACAAGGTCGAGATGGAAGATGAAATCCGCGCGCGCATCAGCAACCTGAAAACAACCCGCGTTATCTGCCGCTCGGGCAATCCGATGGACCCGACCGACCTGGAGCTGGCCAGCCCGCATACCGCCCGTTCGATCATCGTCATCCCGCCCGACAGCGAAGACCCGGATACGTTCGTAATCAAAACCGTGCTGGCGATCACCAACAATCCCAACCGCCGCAGTGAGCCGTATCACATCGTCACCCAACTGCGCGAGGAAAAGAACCAGTCGGTCGTCAAGATGATCGGCGCGAGGGACGATGTCCACGCGGTGATGATGGGCGACCTGATCGCGCGCGTGACGGCCCAAACCTCGCGCCTTTCGGGTCTTTCGGTGGTTTATACCGAACTGATGAATTTCGGCGGTGACGAAATCTACTTCAAACAGGAACCGGGACTTTCCGGGCGGACCTTCGGCGAGTCGCTGCTGGCTTTTGAAGATTCCGCCGTCCTGGGCCTGCAACGCGCCGATGGAACGGTGCAGCTCAATCCGGCGATGGATGCGCGCATCGAACCCGGCGACAAAATCATCGCCGTTTCGGCTGACGATGACACCATCAAGCTCTCCGGGCTGAACACCTTCCCGATCCAGGCCGCGGCCCTGCGCACCAACGGACATCCGCCTGCGCCCCAGCCTGAAAAAGCCCTGCTGCTCGGCTGGAACTTGCGCGCGGGCACCATCCTGAAAGAATTGGATGCCTACGTGGCCAAAGGTTCGCTCGTGACCGTGGTGGCGGACGAGGCCATGGAAGAAGAAGTCAAGAGCTGCGCCAAACTGGAGCGCCAGAAAGTAACCTTCAAGGCCGGCGACACAACCGACCGTGAATTGCTCGACTCTTTGGGCATCGAGGATTACGACCACGTCATCGTCCTGGCCGATACCACCCTGCCGGTGCAGGATTCCGATGCCCGCACCCTGGTCACGCTGCTGCACCTGCGCGATATTGCTTCGCGCGACGAGACGCCCTTCTCCATCGTCAGCGAAATGCTCGACCTGCGCAACCGCGAACTGGCCGAGGTGACCCAGGTCGACGACTTTATCGTCAGCGACCACCTGATTTCACTGATGACGGCCCAGCTTTCCGAAAACAGCAATTTGATGGGTGTTTTCACCGATTTGTTCGACCCGGAAGGCTCGGAAGTCTACCTGAAACCCATCAGCCAGTACGTTGCGGTGGGTGAACCGGTCAATTTCTACACCGTGGTTGAAGCGGCCCGCCGCCGGGGAGAAACAGCCTTCGGCTACCGCATCGACGCCGAACACGCCGACGCCCAAAAATCCTACGGGGTTTACACCAACCCGAAAAAATCGACGGTAATCACATTCCACGAGGAAGACAAAATCATCGTCCTGGCGGAATAACAAAACCAGAAGGGAAGGCCACAAGCCTTCCCTTATTTTTTACAAACTTTCGACCCCAATCGCGTATATAGAATGGCCCGTTACCAAGATTGCGCCTTCAAATACCTGAAAAAGACACTATTTTGGCTGAAACGGGTATAGAATATTCGTGTTCGTAAATCGTGTTTGTCTTTCAGAAAACACAATTTGCGATGAAACGGCTGTAGATTGGGCGTCGATACGCCAGAAAATGGAGCAAGAATGACTTTTTTTATTAGCTTGTTGGGGTTTATCCTGGTTGCCTTGCTGGTCATTGGCTTCCTGGTTTTGCTGTCAGGCATTCGGTTTATCCCCAATAACCGGATCGGTTTGATCGAAAAACGGTTCGGAGCAAGCTCACTGAAATCAGGCCTGATCGCCTTGAATGGCGAGGCGGGTTACCAGCCGCAAATCCTGCGCGGTGGCCTGCATTACCTGATGCCGATCCAGTATGTGGTTCACATCGCCCCGCTCGTGACCATTACCCAGGGCAAGATCGGCTATATTTTTGCCCGCGACGGCAAACCGCTCGACCCGGCCCAGGTGCTGGCTTCGAACCTGACCGCCGACGATTTCCAGGATGTGGAAAATTTCCTAAAAAACGGCGGACAGCGCGGCCCGCAGCGCCGCATCCTGCGTGAAGGTACCTATGCCATTAACCTGGTGCAATTCGTAGTCATCACCGAGGAGCGCGTCTATTCCCTGCCGCTCAGTCGTGAGGAAAACGATGTGGTCATCCGCATGGCCGAGGTCATCAAAGAACGCGGTGGCTTCCGCCCGGTGATTATCAAGGATACCGATGATATGATCGGCATTGTCACCGTTCACGATGGTCTTTCGCTTGGACAGGGAGAGATTATCGCCCCTGTCGTTGGTGACGATCCCACCCAGGAAGAAACTTACCATAACAAATTCCAGGATGCCGACCACTTCCTGATGGCCGGCGGTATGCGCGGACGCCAACTGCAAGTGCTGGTGGAAGGCACATACTACGTAAACCGTTTGTTCGCCACTGTGGAAATGATCAAGAAAACGATCATTGAAGTGGGTAACGTAGGCGTGGTGGTCTCCTATACCGGCACCACCGGCGCAGACCTTTCAGGCGAAGAGTACCGGCATGGAGAGTTGGTTCTGAAGGGCAGCCGTGGTGTTTGGAGTGAGGCGCTCATGCCTGGCAAGTACGCCTTCAACACCTATGCGGGCAAAGTTGTGAATGTTCCAACCACCAACTTTATCCTGAAATGGATCCACAGCGAAGTCGGCTCACACAATTTCGATGAAAACCTGAGCGAGGTCTCGCTCATCACCAAGGATGCCTTCGAACCGTCGCTGCCGCTCTCAGTGGTGGTACATATCGACTACAAAAAGGCCCCGCTCGTCATCCAGCGCTTCGGCGACATTAAGAAACTGGTCGAACAGACCCTCGACCCGATGGTGGCGGCCTACTTCAAGAACATCGGTCAGACCCGCACCCTGATTCAGCTCTTGCAGGAGCGCAGCCAAATCCAGCAGCAGGCCAGCATGGAGATGAAGGAAAAGTTCCAACACTACAACCTGGAGTTGGAGGAAGTGCTGATTGGCACGCCCACCTCCTCGGCGGAAGACCACCAGATCGAGATGATCCTGACCCAGTTGCGCTCGCGCCAAATCGCCACCGAGCAGGTGGAAACCTACAACCGCCAGCAAGCCGCAGCGGTCAAGGAACGCGAACTGCGCGAGGCCGAGTCCCGCGCCGCAATGCAAACCAAGATGACCGAAGCCGAGTTGAACATCAACATCCAAACCAACCAGGGTAAAGCCGAGTACCAGCGTTCCATCCAGCAGGCTTCGCAAATCCGCGCCCTGGCCGAAGCCGAGGCCGAAAAAACCGCCCGCATCGGTATTGCCCAGGCCCTGGCGACCGAAGAACAAGTACGCGCCTACGGCGGCCCGCAGTTCCAGGTCACCCAGCAAGTGCTCAATCGTTTCGCCGAGGCCATCCAGCAATCGAAGGTGGATGTGGTTCCGCGCATCATGGTCACCGGCGGCGGCAACGCCGAGGGCGGCTCGAGCACCTCGGGCAGCATTATGGAAGCCCTGCTGACCATGCTGCTTTCTGAACGCTATGAAGCCCTGGCAGGCGAAAACCAGGCTCCGCGCTCGGCAGAAGCCGAGGCCATGCGCCAACAGATTTACGAAAGCATGAAGAAATCGGCAAGCAGCGGCGAAGAGAAAGAGAAAAAGAAGTAACCTGGCGAGTAACGCCTGACAAAAAAATCGCCCCGGCTGGAGAAACCCAGTCGGGGCGATTGCCATCCATCGTCAAGCCGTTATTCCCGGCTGATCAGGCGGACCGCCCGGTCGTAGAACAGGTAATCCCAGGTCCAGTTAATCAGCACAATCAGGCGGTTGCGGAAACCAATCAGCCCAATCAGGTGAATGACCAGCCAGACCACCCAGGCCACAAATCCGCGGAATTGCAGGCCAAAGGTGGCGGCCACAGCGGCGTTGCGGCCAATCGTGGCCATGATGCCCAAATCGTTATATTTGAAAGTTTGCAACGGTTTGCCCTGGGCCGAAGCCAGGATGTTGGCAACCGCGCGTTTGCCCTGCTGCATCGCCACCTGGGCCACCATCGGCAGGGGCTGGCCGTCCTCTTCGAAGAAAGCCGCATCCCCGATGATGTAAACATCCGCGCACGCCGGTAATTGCAGGGTTGGCAGCACCTTGATGCGCCCGGCGCTGACCTGTTCCAGCCCCAGTTTGCCCATCAGGCTGGCAGCGCGGACGCCCGCCGACCAGAGCACCGTTTGGGTTGGGATGACTTCACCGTGTTCAAGGGTCAACTTTTGACCATCATAATTGCTGACCTTGGTCTCGACCCGCACCTCGACCTTCTTGCTCTCCAGCGATTTGCGGGCCACATCCTGCAAGGGCTGCGGGAAACCGTTCAGGATGCGCGGCGCAGCCTCCATCAGGATCACGCGGATGTTCTCGACGTTGATCTGGCGGTAATCCTTCTTCAGCACCAGGCGGATCAGTTCGGAGAGCGCCCCGGCCGTTTCAACGCCGGTCGGGCCGCCGCCGACGACCACAAAAGTCAACAGCGCCTGGCGCTTGCGCAAATCCGGCTCCAGGGCGGCCAATTCGAACATGCGCAAAATGTGGTTGCGCACCGTAACCGCATCGGCGACATCCTTGAGCGGCAGGGCATTCTGCTCCAGCGAGGCGTTGCCGAAGAAATTGACCGAAGCCCCGGCAGCCAGGATCAGGTAATCATAAGCAATTTCGCCGTGCTCGCTAAGCACCAGTTTGCGCTCAAAATCCACGCCGCTGACGCGCGCCATCAGGAACTCGAAATTTTTCTGGCGCTGGAAAATGGCCCGCACCGGGTAGGCAATCTCGTGCGGTGAAATACCCGCCGTAGCCACCTGGTAAAGCAGCGGCTGGAAAAGGTGGTAATTGCGTTTGTCGATCAACGTCACGCGGACGGGTTTCCCGGCCAGGGCATGGGCAGCGTGCAGCCCGCCAAAACCGGCGCCAACAATCACAACATGGGGAAGTTTGTCTTGCATCGTTTCCATCCTTTATTAAACATCTTGCAAAAGTAATAATTGGTTTGAAAAAGTCCTTCGACTGCGCTTTTTTGCATAAAGTGTTGCTGTCCTGAGCGGAGGGCGAAGCGTATTTTGCGCAGCCCGCAGTCGAAGGACGCTCCGCTCACCTGTGCCGGCGGCACTGGCGCAGGCAGGACTTGTGATAGCACTTATACAAGAAGTCTATTAGGATAATATTTATAATATTTATCGTAAATATTATAAAATAAAATTCCCGATTTGTGAAGATTTACACAAGCATTCCATCAAAAACTCTCCCGCCGGCGCACAAATATTGTTTCAACATCAAATTTGTTTTATACTAACAAGGTAGTTTTTCACTCAATAACGGTACAAGGAGAGAAATCATGTCGACCCCCAAACGGTACCACCCTGCCCTGGTTATTTTACACTGGCTGATTGCAGCCTTGATCCTGCTGATGCTGGTCATGGGTTACACACGCCTCGGTGAAACACCCAATGACGCCGCCAAAGTCCAGGTTTTGAGCCTGCACATGCCGATTGGCATCACCATCGTCGCGCTGACGGTGCTGCGTTTCCTGGTGCGCGTTTTCAGCAAAAAGCCTGAGCACGCCACCACCGGCAATCCGCTACTCGACAAAGTCGGCGTCGTCACCCACTATCTGCTTTATCTGGCCGCACTCGGGATGGGCATCAGCGGGATGGGCATCTCGGCCCTGGCCGGGCTGCCCGCAATCGTCTTCGAGGGCGCCGGGAGCCTGCCCGCCGATTTCGCCGCCTTCCCCCCGGCGATTGGGCACGGTTTCTTTGGCTATGTCCTGAGCGGATTGGTGCTACTGCACATCGGAGCCGCCCTGTTCCATCAATTCATCCGCAAGGATAACCTGCTGGCGCGCATGTGGTTTGGCAAAGGCGAATGAATCGCTATCGTCCGCTTTATGTTGCCCTGCACTGGGCATCCGCAATCCTGATTTTGCTGGCCTTCCTGATTGGATTGGTTTCGCTGGCCAACCAACCCAACGACGAGAGCAAGCTGGTTCCGCTGGCTGCGCATATCGTCATCGGCGTGCTGATCCTGGTTTTAACGGTAGCCAGATTTATCGTCCGCGGGTTGATGGGGCGGCCAGTCTATCGCATCGAGGGGCCAGCCGCAGCCGGGCGGCGAAAAATCCCACTGTTGGATGTCCTGAGCGTGTACGTCCAGCCGCTGTTGTACTTATTCACCTTCCTGATGGCGCTGGTGGGCATCTGGCTGGCCTTGCCCACGGATTTGTGGGGCATCCTGTTCCTGGGGAATGACAAGCCCCTGCCCGCCGATTTTTACGCCTACCCGGCCCGCGTCTGGCATGGGACGCTGTCGCTGGTGCTGATGCTGCTCATCGGACAGCACCTGCTGGCATTTGTCTATCACCAATTCCTGCGCGGGGAAAATTTCATCGGGCGAATGTGGTTCCACAAACAGAAGCAAAAAGAAGAGCGGTAAACGCTTTCCTGGTGAATCTAAAAACGCGCCCGAAAGCGCGTTTTTGTATATCGGGCTACGCAATTAGCGCACGCGGCGCTTCCATTCTTCTTTTAGCTGCAAATTGCGCGGGGTATCTCCCGACTCGAGCGCCAGGAAGTCGGTCAACAGCCGGTTAAAACGCGCGGTATCTTCGAGCATGGGGAAATGACCGGTTTGCTCGAGCAGCAACAGGTGCAGCATCGAGGGCGTCAGGTTGGGGTCCAGCATCGGGACGGTAATGGCCGGGTCGCTCTGGCCGTAGACCATCAGGCAGGAATTGTTCATCGAAAGCAGCTTGCCAGACAGGGTGAACTGCTCGGAATTGTTGAACGACTCAGAAATCGCCAGCGGATCGGCGCGCAGGCCATCCACCCGGGCGGGTTCGGCCTCCGGCGTTTTGCTAAGCAGCCAGTCGGTCAGGTTGGAAAGCGAATCGGTGCGCAGGCGGGCGTTGACCGAGGTCAGGTCGATCGGCGCATTCAACGCCATGATCCGGTCGACGGTATTGGGATGGCGCAGGGTGTAATGAAGACCGATAATCGCACCCAAGCCATGCCCAACCAGGGCAACCTTGCCGATCCCCATTTCCTGCAAGAACTGGTCAAGCAAGGTCATCTGCCTGTCGAGCGAATAGCGGTCCGGCTCACGGGCGGTATCGCCAAAGCCCCATAAATCGACCGCGTAAGCGCGGAAGTTGGTGGAGGCAGATTGCAAGGCCGGAATCCAATAACGCCAAGAGCCGATCCAGCCGTGCAGGAAGATAATTGGACGTCCACGCCCAATCACCTCGTAATGAACTATGCCACCATCCAGAAGAATTGCGCTCATTTTTTGTAAAAACTATTTCCCGTATTTGGTTAAAACTTCGCGGACTTGCTGGGTCAATTGGTCGGGCGCAAACGGTTTGAGCAAATATTGCTCAGCACCAACCGAGAGACCCTGCTCGATTTCCGATTCCTGGCCCTTGGCCGAGAGAAAAATCACCGGGATATGGGCAATATCCGGCTCGGATTTGATGCGCTGGCAGGCTTCATAGCCTGTCAGTTTGGGCATGCGCACATCCAGCATAATCAAATCAGGTTTATGCTGTTTGGCCAACTCATAGCCTTCCTGTCCGTTGGCGCCCGTTACGACTTCATGACCGGCAAAACGCAGGGTAAACGCGATCAGTTCGCGAATATCCGGTTCATCTTCAGCAATCACAATTTTTGCCATCACTACTCCTCATTCTTATCGGCTGGCACGGTGAAGGAGAACGTGCTTCCATCGCCGGGCAAGCCGGAACTTCTCATCCAAATCTTACCATGATGCATCTCGACCAGTTGGGAGACAATCGAGAGTCCCAGGCCTGTTCCGGGGGTTGCCAGCACCAAAGGATCTTCGCCGCGGAAGAAACGTTCAAAGACACGCTCCTGGTCTTCCAGAGGAATGCCCACCCCGGTATCCTGAACGTCAACCTGTACATCCGAGCCATCGCTGTGGATGTGGATGGTGATCTTGCCATCTTTCGGGGTGTAATTATAGGCATTATCTACCAAATTGCCTATGATCTGCTGAATGCGATCCGGGTCGACCAGGGCGAGCGGCAAATTGGGTTGGGCATCGACTTCGATTGCCATCGGCTTGTTCTCTTCCTGGGAACGCCGCAGAACCTCGGCAACCACTTCGTCGGTCACCTCGCGCAAATCCATCGGTTGCAGACTGAGGGTGACGCGCCCGGTTTCGATCCGCGAAATATCGAGCAAATCATTGACCAGGATGTTCAAACGCTCGGTGTTGTTCTTAACAATTTCAAGGAAGTGCAGTTGGCTCTGGGTAAGTTCGCCAGCCGCGCCCATCAGCAGGATATCAACATAGCCGCGGATGGAGGTCATCGGGGTGCGCAATTCATGGCTGACGGTGGCCACAAACTCGGACTTGAGCCGGTCCACTTCCACCTCGTGGGTAATATCACGGAAGATGGAAACCGTACCGAGAAATTCGTTTTGCCAGACTACCGGGGCCAGATGCACCAAAACCACACGACCGTTATCCAGACTGATTTGCTCTGCATACGTTTCGCCGCTATGGCTGACGGAGTTCTCAGACCAGTCGCGCACAGTTTGCATCCAGGTCTGGGAGCTTTTGCCAAACAAACCGGCGAAGTTTTCCAGCGAGCGGCCAGAAATTTGGGCCGAGTTGATGCTTAGAATCTTCTCCGCAGAGGGATTGACGAAACTAATGGTGTTGGACGAATTCGTAACCAGGACGCCATCGGCAACCGCTTCGAGGATGGCCGTTTGGCGGCTGGCTTCCATCTGCTGGGAGCGCAGGTAGGAGCCAAGGCGCTCCGCCTGGTCGCGGATCAATTCGTACAACTGGGCGTTGTTAATGGCAATAGCCACCTGCGAACCAATCGCCTTGACCATTTCGAGTGAATCGTCAGAGAAGAACGCCAAGCGCCTGTGGTAGACCATGATCGCGCCAATAACGTCCTCGCCCACCGTCAGGGGGGCAATCACCGCGCTGCGGTGGTTCTGTGAGCCTTGTGAGACCATCCAGCGCGGGTCGGTGTACAGGTCTTCAACCAGCACCGATTGGCGGTTTTTCACCACCCACCCGGCCAGGCCTTCACCGATCTTCAACTTGAACGCGTTTTGCTGCGGTTTCAAATCACCCTGTTCGGCAGATTCGGAGAGATAACCGTAACCGGCGCGGTAGTGAAGCATGTTGTCTTCGGGGTTGAGCAGCATGATAGTGCCCTGTTCGGCGCCAATGGCATCGTTCAACAAGGCCAGGGTGCGGCTGAGAGCGCGGTCAAGGTCAAGACTCGACGAAACTTCGGTGAGAATGCGCAGAAGTGTTTCTGTGTTGCGCTGTTCACGCTCCAGTTCAGCCGTACGCTCGATAACGCGCTGTTCAAGCGTGGAAGTCATCTGTTGGGTTTCGGCAAACAGGCGGCCATTCTGGATGGCAACCATGGCCTGGTTGGCAAACGTGCTCAACAACTGAATATCGCTCTCTGAATAAGCGTTATGCTGATAGCTTTGGGCGGAGAGCATACCGATGGTTTTGCTGCCCTGGAACATCGGCACGGCAATAATCGAGTTGGGAGTTCCCTTTTCGCCTACCGTAACCGCTCCCTGGTTATCGGCTTCGGAGGAGGTCAAGGTCAAAACCGGCTGGCCGGTGGCAATCACGTTGCCGCTTAGACCCTGTCCATAAGGTAGGCGAATGCCGGTGATGCGTTGGCCCATATCGACGATATAAACGCCATCCACTTCGTTGGTCTCTTCATCGTGAAGGGCAATCACAAAGGCATCGAGAGGCATCAGTTTGGCGACCGCCTCGTGAACAGCGTGGTAAACCTGTTCGGGGTCGAGGCTGGAACCAATCTCAAAACTGACCTGGTTCAAAATCGACAAGCGCTCGGCGGTTGCCAGGGTCGATTGATACAGGTCGGCATTTTCCAAGGCAATGGCTGCCTGGTTTCCAAGGGTTCTGGCAATTTCGATCTCAGTGGACGAGAAAACATGAACATCATTGGTCAGCACGATAATTGCATAGTTGCTTTGCGAGCTGAAAACCGGCAAAATCAGCAAGGAACTGGCGCCTTCGGTGATTTCTGCAAAGGGCTGCAGTTCAGGATGACCACTGATGTTATCGACAACGTAAACTGTCTGCGACTCGCGCAATTCGGACATGATTTGCGAAGAAGGCAGAGCGCGGTACATGGATGGGTGGTCGTTCTCTTCGGGCAGAACCGCCAGCAGGAAAGATTTATCATTCCGGTCGAGCATAACCACCATGGCAGAATCCGCGCCAAGCGCACGCGTCAACTGGCTGGCTGTCAAGCGCAAAACCTGATCCGCATTCAGTGAACCGCTCAAGTCAGAGGAGAACTGGTTCAGCAAGGCCAAACGCTGTGAGCGCTCATCCAGTTCAGAGGTGCGGCGCAGACTCTCTTCAAACAGGTTGGCGTTATCAATCGCCACCGCCGCCTGGCTGGCAAACGTCGCCGCCAGTTGGATTTGGTCGTTGGTGTAGTAATACATCTCGGCTTTTTCAAGGGCGATAACGCCAATCACCTTCCCCTTGACCATGATCGGCAAGCCCAGCCAGGATAAATTCTTGGCTTCGACCAGCGAGGAGAAGCGCGGGTCAGTGCGAACATCACCCACTGAAATTGCCTGCCCGGACTGAATCATCTGTTTGAGCAGGATACTATCTTCAACCGAAACCGAGAGCCCCTTGCGGTCTTCGGTGTCGCTAAAACCACGCGCTTCGGCAACCACCAACTGGTCTTCGGAGCGCATCCACAGAATGGCCGTATCGAAGGCAATCAGCGTGCTGATACGGTCAAGGAGCGAGGCAATCAGTTCGTCGCGGTTGAGGGATGAACTCAGGGCAGCCGCCACCGAGTTAAGGGCCTGCAGTTGGGCTGCGCGCTCCTGGGTGGCCTGTACCAGGCGGACATTCTCAAGCGACAGGGCAACCTGCTGGGTTAGCGATGACAGAATAGCTTCATCGTCCTGGCGGAATGCAGCCGTAGTGTTGAAGTTATCGAGGATAAGGATGCCCATGCTGCGTTCATTGGTCTGGATCGGGACAGCAATCGACGAAACGGGCAAACGTCCGCCGGTAGCCTTACGATAGAGCAACAAGCTATCCGCAGAAAGGTTGTAATCCGCCGTGAAATTAATTTCGTCGATAATCTGGGAATGGCGGCTGGCAAATACGCGGCCCGGCAAACCTTCGCCCACGCGATAGGTAATTTCCATGGTGCTTTCATTATCGACGTAGTTGGAGGCCGCTTTTGGCACAAGGACTTCTTCAGACTCATCCCAAAGCAAAACCACACCGGCATGGGCAGGCGAAACAACACGCAATGAGCTATCGAGCAAGGCCTGCAAGATTTCAGTCGGGCTCAAACCGCTCAAGCGGCGGCTGAAATCGAGCAGCAGATTAACTTCTTCGAGGCGCTGGCGAGTTTCGCTCAACAAACCGATATTCTGAACAATAATCGAAAGCTGCCGGGCAATCTGGATATAAACCTGGTGATCATCCTTGGACAATACCGGCATCGGCTCGGTATCTGTGGCCAAAATCGCGGCGACAGGTTTATTGTTCACCACCAGGGGTAAACAAATAAAAGATTTGGCCTTGAGCGCGGTCAGGAAAGGCGTGTCGTGCCAGGTTTCGTCTTCATCCAGGTTGGCGGAGATTAGCGTTTCGCCGGTCTGGATGCAGGAACGCAGGGGATTGCGCTGGCCAAACATGGCATCGGGGTTAACGCCGCGCGGCAAACTGCCGAGCATATGGACAATCTGGGGACCTTCAGGGGTATCCTTGGCCACCAGCGAAATCGACATATCAAAACTAAACAAAACCTGCTGACCAAGGGTATACAAAGCCGAGCCAAAGTTAATCTGGCGACTGATTGACTCGGTCAGGTTCAAGCCAGCCCGAATATGGCGGGCGCGTTGATTGAGATAATTAATCGCAATGGTCTGGTCAAGGTCTTTATTCAACAAGACCGGCAGGTTACGCTGGCTAAATCCGACCAGGCTCTTTTGGCGCTGCACTTCAACAGACAAATTCTGCATTTCGCGGCCAAGGTCGGCATAGCGCTTGGCATTGCTGATTGCAATTTGAACCTGGGACGCAAAAATCTCCAGCGTGTCGAACGTGGCAGCGTCAGGGCGTTTGCCATCTCGCGGGGCGTCCACACTAATCAAGCCAAGCGGATTGTTATGCTGATCCATGACTGGCACCAACAACAAATCTTCAGGATGCCATGCGTTCGGGGTCTCGCCAGCGCCTTCAATCAAAGTAACCAGTTGCAAATCCCTGGAAACAATGGGAATCTGCTCATGCGGGATGAAATACAGGTTCCCGTGCTCAAATTCCGGTTTGAGGAGTTGAACCAGGCTCGCCCAGGGCTGTTGGTGTTCCTGCAATTGCGCAAAAGTCTCGGGCGAAACGCCAACGGCCGAGGTACGCTGCAAAAGTCCGCTTTCGCCATCGAGCAAGCTGATCAAAATAACATCGAACTGGGTCGACTTCTGGATCGATTCCGCAATCATGGTTAATATATCGGGAAGCGGGCGATCCAATCCCAGTTTTTGTGATACTTCAAATAACGATCCCAGCGTTTCGGCGCGGGTGCGCAAAGATTCAATCCGCTGGCGCTGTTCGCGGTAACGAACAGCGTTGGCAATGGCCAGGGCAGCCTGAATGCCTAGCGTACGCAAGGTTTCAAGCACTGGCCCGTCAAAAACATCCGCCTGGGAGGCATGCAACTCAATCAAGCCAAAGAGGTTATCCTGATAGGTAATCGGCGTCAGCACAACCCGTTCAATGCCATCATGCGGCGGTTGAGCGCTGTCGCCATCCGTGCGCAACACAAGCGGCTCATGTTTCAAAACAGAAATGTGCTCCCGCCAGAGCAAATCGGCATCAGGCGAATGCCCGAGAGCCATCACAACCGTGCGAGCTTGCTGTTGGTCGTCTTCTATTTCGGAGAAGTTGAAGAACATGACTGAGCCACAGTCAGCCCTGGTCACCTTGAGACTCTCTTCGTAAATCAGGCGCAGCAGTTCCCGGAGATCGTTGGTTGCGGTGAGTTCGCGGGCGATCCGGCTGACATGGATTACCTGTTCAGCCTGGAGATTAACATCCTGCCTGGAATGCTGGGAATAGCGCGCATTTTCAATCGCCACTGCCAACTGGCTGCCGATAATGGCGGCCATCTGCAAATCGCTATTGGTGAACAATTCCTGTTCCCGCGCGCCAAACATCAGTTCCCCGATACCTTGTCCACGGACGACAAGCGGTACGACAATACAGGATTCGATCTTTAGGCGTCGGACGAATGCGCGATAGAGGGGCAAAACTCGCCGGTCTTTGGTCAGGTTGCCAGATACAAATGAACGCTGGCTGCCAGCCACCGTCTGGTAAAAAACAGCCGGTTTCACGTTGATTTTCGCTAAGGGTTTGCTGTTCTCGATATCCACCCCATAAACCGAATCAACGTGAACATGCATCGAACCTTCGTGCTCATCCAGCAAGAAGGCAGCGCCCATATCGGCGCGTAGCAGTGTAGAGGCCTCCTGGATGGAAAAGCGCAAAATTTCATCAAGGGTTGCCGTTGAACTAACCAGACTGGCCAGGCGGCGCATCGCCTCGGAACGTTGATTCCGCTGGCGGGCTTGCTGCACCAGGAGAGCGTTGTCAATCATCGCCGCAACCTGGTTCGCTACCAGGTTTAAGAGTTGAAGTTCTTCGGTGTTGAGTTGCGAATGGCCAAATTTATGGTTTGAAAGCTGTAAATAGCCCAGGAAACGGCCAGCAGAAATCAGCGGGATCAGGGTAGTATCGCGCATGCTGGCTGCCTGCGCCATATCACGTAAACCAAGTTCATCCCAGGCCGGGTCAAGTGAAGCGTTCTGGCTGGAGAGAATATCCTGGCTAAAAATCAGTTTCTCAGCCGGGCTGCCGGGCCGAACAACGGTCTTGTAGATATCAACCACCTGGCTGGATAAGCCAAAAAACGGCGGCTGGCCTTCAAGCATGCGGCGCTGTTCATCATACAGTAAAAAGCCGAGGATATTGACATTGAACAGCGGGGACAAGCCGTCGATCAGGCTGGAGAAAAGGTCCTTGATGTCCCGCAACGATCCGACCGCCTGGGACAGTTTGGTCAGGCCCAAAAGCTGGGTAGTCCACTTTTCCTGGGTTTCATAAAGGCGGGCATTGCGGACGGCCACGGCAGCCTGCCCGCTGACCATCTTCAACAGGCTGACATCGTCTTGTGAAAACCCGTTGGTTGGAACAACCCCCACTTCCAGCAAACCGACCTGCTGCCCGGCAGTTTCGAGCGGCAAGCCGATATACGAGCCCATCGGAGGCACTGAACTGCCTTTAAAATCAAAACGAACATGGGAAGCCATGCGCGTATTGTCAATCACCAATTCCTGTTTCGCAGAAAAAACATGCTTTTCGTAATCACCGAACTGACTTTCCTTCTCGATGATTACCTTCCGGTTCGCCCCATCGGCGCCGCTTATACGATAAATGGAAAAGTTTTCCAGGGTCTCATTCCAAACTTTCAGTTCCAAAAAGTCGGAAGCGACCAGTTGCTCGATATGAGTCAGGATGGATTGAACTGTGGCTTCAATGCTCAAGTTCGAAGTGACCGCCTGACCGAAATCGGCAACGGTTTTAAGCGCATTTTCGGAAAGACCTTCCTGGCTGCCGACCATCAAAGTGCTTTTGGCTGCGCGCATGGCAACCAGAATGGAGGGAATCTCGCCCGGCAAGGGATAGGAAATTGCGTCGATCAACCTGCCATTAATTGAAAAACGCGCCTGACCTTGAACGGCGCATATTTCGAGGAAAGTTTCACCAGGCCGCACTCTGCGGCCTATCCGATCAAGACTGGGCTGCTCCCCTTCTGCCAGATCAAACCATTCCTTGGCGATTTCATTAACGTATGAAATCCGCCCCCCGGTTTGCACAATCAGAACGGCATCGTCATTCCCTTGCATCTGGGGCAGTGAATGCTGTACAGGCTGGATTTGGGCTGGGCGCACCCTGGGAATGATGCGCAAGAACGACCAGACCAGGAGAATAAACACCAGTCCAAATATCAGCAGACCTATACCCCAGGCAAAAGATTGCCCTTCCAACATTTGATGTTATCCTTTTACCGCATTGGCAGCATCTTGACGGCGCGCTTCGGCAGCCAGTTCAGTAATTTCACGAATATCAGCAAACGACTGCTGGGTTGGCATCACCGTACCGATTGCAAAAGTCATCAGGGGGAATTTCTCAGTCTGGCCATCAGAGGTTGGGGCGAGAATATAACCCTGCTGGCGATCCATAAAGTTGTAATGGGTCTGAACCTGTTCAGCAAAACGGTTCTTCAGCGCGGCGCTGATGGCCGGAGTCGCGCCCTCAGTGGTAATCACGATGAAATTGTCGCCGCCAGCGTGGCCGATGAAATCGGCAGAGGTGCCAAGCTCATCGAGAACTTCGCCAATCAACATTCCGGTAAAGCGCAGGACATCATCACCCGCGACAAAGCCGTAAACATCTTTGAAGGCTTCGAAATTGTTGATGCGGATATCGAGATAAGACCAGCCGGTTTCGCGGATAATCTTGCGAAGTTGTTCCTCAATCAAACGTCCGGCCGGCAAACCAGAGCGCGGATCGGTGAGGCTCTCGCGCTCAGAGCGACGAATGGCCCCCTGGACGCGCAGCTTCAATTCTTCAATGTCGAAAGGTTTGGTGATGTAATCATCCGCCCCAAGTTCGAGGCCCTGCAAGCGATCGCTGCGCTCATCCTTTTGGGTCAAGAAGATGACCGGAATATGACTGGTACGTGTATTGGTGCGCAACGTGCGGCACACTTCATACCCGTCAATATCGGGCAGCATGATATCCAACACAATCAGATGTGGCAATACCTGACGTGTTTTTTCCAGCGCTTCTGAACCGCGCATGGCCACGTCGACATCATAGCCCAAGCCGGAAAAATAAATCTTGAGCATGTTAGAGATGTCTACATCATCTTCGGTAATGAGCAGGCGGGCTTTTCCCATAAAGAGCCTCCATCAATTCTGTCGCCGCTGGCGGGCATGTGCATTGCGGCGTATGATTTCAATTTTTTCTTGCGTGACTTCTTTTTCGAACGAACGAAATCCGCTCAAACGAAAGCCATGCTTGTTTGCAATTGCGTAAATCTCTTCTACCCGAGCCCGGGAGATATCCTTGCCGATGGTGTAATCTTCAAAACGGCCTTCAAGCGCCAGGGCAATGGTTTCGGCCATACAGGCATAGGCTTTTCCCGCAGGAAAACCAAAGTTAAAGTGAAAATCGACAGGACCAGGCACATCCACCATGCCGCCGTCAATCACAAGTATATCGTCTCGCGCCGCTGCGACCATTGCAGATACATCGCGAGGCCGGGCGACATCACAGACCACACTTCCTGGCTGCAAATGTTCCGGCCTGATCACATCATGGACAGCGCTGGTTACAGTCAAAATCAACTGCGCCCGCGATAATACATCCATTTTTGTGCTGGTATATAACCGTGCCTTCGAATGACTGGCGATTCTTTCCCGCAAGGCATCCAATGCATCAACACGGCGACCTACCAAGTATAACTCACCTACGGCATCTGCGAGAAGTTCTGCGCAGACTTTTCCTATTGTTCCGGTAGCGCCAACCACGGCAGCGGTCGCCGATTCAAGCGGAATATCCATGATCCGCGCCGCTTCTTTAATTGCATCGACCGCCACGGCAATTGTATAAGAGTCGCCGGTTGTCACCGGTACATCCAACGCCTTCGCAATTGTAGCGCCCGAGTCGCCGACAACCGAGGTAAACGCGCCCAAACCCAGAATATTGGCGCCAAGTTTCTCTGCCATTCTCCCGGTCTGAATGATTTTATGATACACCATTTTCTCGGGCAATTCCAACATCCGCCGCGGTGTAAAAGGGCAGGCAACAAACCAACCTTTAATCTCTTTGCCGGTTGCCTTGGAAACAATCCCGTCGATTTGGGAGAGATATACCGGCGGAAAGAATGTGGAGAAAAAATTTATCTGGCCTTCTGTCAGGTATTTGCCCAGCAGGGGGTATTTCCTACTGACATCGCGCTTCGGGTCAATAGGATGGATGATGAATGCAAATGTATCCATGCTTTACCACGACTCAAGGTCCTGTTGTTTTTGGTAAAGCACTTTGTGCTGGTTCGAGGTTTTCATCTTATGATGATCGCTGTCCTCAAACCGAACATTCTTGTCAATAACACGCCGTTCTTTGGATGCGGCCAAAACCACATCTGATTCAATTGTGCGAGCCGGGTAAACAATCATGCCCGCGCCAATCCGGCAGTTATGGCCTACGCAGCCGCCCAAGACGGGCCGGTTGGAAGGCTTCAATTCATCGTTTCCATCTAAAGCGCGGATCGGGGCGGGAATCAGGTTGTAATCAGTAAAAGTGGAGCCAGCGCCAATAAACGTATTGCGCCCAACAACACACATCTGCAAACACGTATTCTGGGCGACCATCGAATTATCCATGATGGTGGTCATGAACAAAGCCGCCTTAAACGGCAGGAAAGTTCCATCCCCAACCACCGAGAGCATCAGTTGGCAGTCTTGGGAAACATTGACATTGTTGCCAATAATACAATTTTCGATCACCGCGCCAGCGTCGATGTGAACGTTATCCCCAATTGTGGTCGGCCCAAAAATCATTGCCCCAGGGTGAATAATGCAGTTTTTGCCAACTTTTACCAGTTCCGAACATTCCAGAATCTGGCGACCTTCATAAATGGCCGTGCCGACAACTTTCAATTTAAAGGCCAGATCATTCGCAAGCCGGTTTTCAAAACGGTTACCGCGCTTAAATAAGCCAAAAACCACATCCGCAATAAAGATATGCACCCAGGTATCGATGGCCATCATCGCCCGCAGCGGAACCTGAAACACCAAGTCGCCGCGTTCGCCGGCCATATAGGAAGGAACATGATAATAACCAACTTCTCGAGATTGCATATCAACAACGAGCGGGTCCACATCGGCTACCGGGCCGCGCGGATAATACCAGAGATCAGCCAGGTACAAATTCCCGGCAGGGGTATACGACACTGAGAGCGGCAGGGCGTGTTCACGAAAAGCGGGATCATCAATCGAAAATGCCGCGCGCACCGGGCGGTTCTTTTTGGTCGCCAGGCGGATAAACTCATCAATATAAGGCTGGTCAAAAAACAGGTTGTCGCGGTAGACCAGCATCGGTTCCTGCATTTGGGGCATCCGCGCGTTCGCCGGGATTTCCAACTCACGGGTTACATAGGGAGCCAAAGCATCGCGCTGCAACAGCCAAAGCGGCTGGTTTTGGATGCGTAAATCTCGCGCCGGTTCGTTGAAGGGGGAAATAGGCCGCTTGGCCTGCAAAATTATTTTCAGCATGGGTTATCCCAGAGGAATCTTCTCGATCAAAATAACACATTGCGAGTCGCCGGAGGCACAGCACTGTGTTTCTTCAACCTGAAATATCTTACCACCACTCGCCCAATAGAGCGCCTCTTGCAAAAGTCCAACCGCCAGGTGGCAGGAAGGGCCATCAGCATGGCGCTGCCAGCAAACGGGACAACGTTCAATGATCCAAAAAATGCTTCGTTCATCTTCCTCAATGCGGACACGTTGGTCGCTATGCTTGTTAAAAATATCGGCAAATGCGTTCGCGCCCACCTTGAGCTTGGTTTTTAAAGGTAGAAGCCGAAAGGCGAGGTCGGTCAAGCCGAACAGCGGCCCAAACTCGCGCAATCCCTGCTGGAAGCAAGCCCGCCCAATTCGCAGGGAAATGCCTCGGCCACCATGAGGGCCATAAATCCTTTCCAGGCCAAGCTGCAAACCCGAAACCAACTCGAAAGGAAATTCCAGGTCAAGGGATTCCTTGGGATAGCTCTCAACAAATTGTTCGCCGCCTGGGATTGAATTCAACACCGCAGACATTCCTGGACGACCCAATATCTCATCACCAGATAACAACAAGATACGCCCCATCTGGTTTGGATAGTGGTAATGAAGGGAAGCAGGATTCATCCTGTAGGTTTCTCTTCCTCATCCAAAAATGATTTCAGCGTTTCAGTAAATTCTCTCGACATATCAAGCATGACAAAATGCTGCGCCCGCTCCCAGTACACAATCTTCGAGTGCGGAACCCCCTGCAAAAGAGGCTGCCATTGCTTTGGGTGGACAATATTATCGCGGCCACCGTAAATGCCCATGGTTGGCACTTTCACTTCCGATAGCATCGGGCGCAAATCGGTGCGGCGCAACGAAGCGATGCTGCGCAGGAAAGATTCGAGGGTTGTGCTGGAGAGGTCTTTATCCATCATCTGCGGGAACCGCGGGTCAGCGCAAATGAACGGCGAAGCCACTTTCATCCCCCCCCGAAAGGCCCACATCATATTGAACAACATAAAGGCGATTGCGCGATACCCGGCCAGTTTGAGGGGGATCGCCAGGGATGAGCCAACAATCGGCGAACCAACTACAACAACTTTACTGACGCGGTGTGGAAATTGAATCGCAACCGACAAGCTGACTGTTCCGCCCATGCTGTGCCCAACCAGAGGCGCATGGGTGATGCCAAGCCGATCCATAAACTGGTCTACCAGGCTGACAAAATCCTGGACAACGTAGGTGTCGCGCTTTTTTCCTGACTCGCCAAATCCCCAAAAATCGAGCGCATAAGTGCGATATGAACGGCCTAAATAGGCCATGGTCTCCTGCCATAATCCCCACGAGCCTAGCCATCCGTGAAGCAAAATTACCGGGCGGCCACGCCCATAAACTTCATAATGAACTATACCCTGGTCAGTAGTGATTGAGGACACGGCAGCATTCTATCAATTATTTCTCGGTATTTTCCATCTCGGCCAGAATGCTGTAAAGCAATTCGAGCAAGACGTTTTTGACAGTGTTCTTATCCGTGGCAACACACGGTAAAAGTTTCACCTTGTTATCCAGGCGCAGGGCATGGCGCATGTCTTCCAACTCCCAGGCGTCATCGACATCCTGTTTGTTCGCAGCAACCACATACGGCGTCGGCGCATAAGCGCGGAAAGTTTCCAGAATAGAGCGGGCTTCGCGGAAGGTTTCCGGGCGGGTGCTATCGACCATGACAATAAAGCCAAGCATACCTTCCGAAAGAATTTCCCACATGAAATCGAAACGCTTTTGGCCTGGGGTACCAAAGAGATAAAGCACCAGGTCTTCGTCCACGGTAATACGACCAAAATCCATGGCGACTGTTGTAGCCTGTTTCACGGCTCTTTCAGAATCGGATGAAATCTTTCGCTCAGTTGCAACAACGTCAATTTCACTTACAGAACGGATAAATTCCGTTTTGCCAGCGCTGAAAGGACCTGTGACGACCATTTTGACCGTTTGCATAATTACTTTTCCTTCAAAATAATAATTATATCGAGCGAATACGCGTTATTAAACGATTAACAAGGGACTTCTGTTCATCCCGGTTCTGAGCGGGAACAGCAGGGCGCGCCTTTTCCTGAGCCGAGGCGGCGCCTTCGGGGCGCATCACTTCGACCAGGCCAGCCTGGATCAGGCCATAGACAATGCGCCGGATTTCCATATCGCCCATCTTCGCTGCTGAAGCAATCTGCTGGATGGTGTTTTTCGGGCTGATATAAGAAACCACCCGCCATTCTTCAACACTCAGGTTCATCTTTTGCAAATTCGAACCGGGACGTTCGGTGAAGCGCAACGCCATATCCAGGCTGGGGATTTCATCCTGTAACTGCTCAAACTCACGAAGCTGGCGGGCGCCTTCAATGATCAGGTTTTCAAGGTCGAGGCGCACCGTAATGCGATCCTCGGGCGGCATCATCTCGTTTTCAAAACGAAAAGACCCCTCCACCCAGGTAAACAAACGGCGCACAGATTCAGTGAAATAAGCCTGTAGCGCCGCCAGAATATCATCCTGAGTCATGTGACCGGAATTAATCAAGAGCAAACCCAGTTCCTTATCAGATACATGGGTTGCTCGCAGTTGGATGGCTCTCAACTGGCCGGTGGTCAGGCGGTTGGATTTGTGTAAAACGGAGGCCAGGCGGGTATCATCCTGACCGATCTGGGCGTAGGACAGCTTTCCATCGCGAAAAGATACCTTGGCGACCTCGTTCGGGCCTTCAATCACCAAAGTACCCGTCTTATGGGCTAAATTAATCAAATTCAGAAGCTGGGTGACAGTAAAATCCCGAAGGTTGCCCCGAAGAGCCATAAGCGTCCTCTACACCCGTTAATTCGGGTAATAAATTGAATAAAGCGATTATACATGCAAGGGATATATGCGTCAAACATTGCAAAGTATTTGGAAGGTAAAAAAATACTGCGCATAAACCTTTTGTTCTTGAGAAATTAAGCCGCTCACCCTCATCCAGGCCGATTCAAGGACGCGCTTCAACTACCACATCGACCCGTTCGATCGAACCGTCGAGGCTGTAGACCGCAAAGGCAAAAGTTTGCGATTGTCCGGGTTCGAGACCTGTCGAGGATTGCCAGCGCCGAAAACCGACCACCTGTCCGGCGCTGTCATAGGCCACACCTGCCAGCCAGATTTCACGAACAGGCAGACTGGATTCAGGCAAAAACACCCGTCCGCGTACTTCGGCAGAACGCCCATCCGCGGAAACCTGCACCAGAAGATTGTCAGCTCGAGCGGGCAAATAACGCGGGTCGCCCGGCGACAGCAAAAAAGCCGTGGCGATATCCAATCGGGCGGCGAAAGGCTCAAGCGGGCGGGATGGGAAAAAAGCGGCAACCGGCAGACGGCGACCGGCAGGGAGAATATTCAAAGGAGGCAGCGCTTCCAGGCCATCCAAAAGACGAGCATCCCCGGCAAAAAGGGAAATCCGGGCGGTGATATTTTCCAGCGGTTCGGCGTGCGGATTCTCAAGCAGCGCCAGGCACCACATTCCCGCGCCGGAGGGGATGCAGCGCAAAGGGCCAGCGGAAACCGGCGCAGGGGTCGGCCCGGTCTCGGCGACGGCAGCCGAGCGCGAGGGAATATTGATGACCTGGCCGATGCTCAGAATCTGGGTATTGATGCCAGGGTTGGCAGCAATCAATTCATCGACGGTCAGGCCGTAGTTTTGGGCAACCTGGCTGATGGTGTCGCCCGATTTAATGGCGTAGGCAAACGGGGTAGCCGTAGGCAGGATGTCAACCGGCGGGGCGACAAACGGTGTGGGCGTTATCAGGATTAAACTGGCGCTGGTCGGAGCGGGGACAGCCCCGGTGGAGGCGGGAAGCGCGTCGGTTGGCGGAGGCGTTTCGATAGATGGCAAAACAGGCTGAGGGGAGTCCGAATCCGCGCTGGAGCAGGCTGCCAGGGCAAGACAAAGGCTCAGGGTCAGTATCCGCATCGGGGCAGGGAAAAATCTCATTTTTTGATTATAACCGGATAGGCTTGCCCACCTTTCGGGCCTGTGCTACACTTTAGGCATGGATGAGATGCTGACGCCCGAAGTTTCTGCCGAAGAAATGATGTTCCAGAAGGCCGTAGACTTTATCGAGCAGGGGAATTTTGCCGATGCTCGTGACCTGCTGACCCGCCTGCTAAAAACCGATCAGAACAATGCGGTTTATTGGGTTTGGCTGAGCGCGGCCATGGAAACGCAAAAAGAACGCATCTATTGCCTGCAAACTGCGCTGAAGCTCGACCCCGAAAATGCGGCGGCGCGACGCGGTTTGACCCTGCTGGGCGGTTTGCCGCCGGCGGAGGGGCTATCCCCGTTCCCGATGAATCACCCGCGTCCCTGGGATTCGAAGCTCAAGCTGGCCGATGAAACCCCCAGGCCGACCGGTTTCAAGGCGTTGGCGGCCAACCCGATGGTCAGGGTTGTTTCATTATTATTGATGGGCGGCTTGTTGATTGGCGGCGTGATCGCCGGGTTCAGCGTTTTTGGTTTGTTCCGCCCGGAACCGACCCGGCGGGTACAACAGACATTTACGCCATTCCCGACCGCTACGCTCGATATGACCCAGCAAGTGCAGGAACGCGGGCCGCTGGCCGGACTGATTGACGCAACGTACACACCCACCCCGATTTATGCGGCAACGCCCTATGAAGGAGTTGCGCTTGACCCATATCGGGGCGCAATGCGGGCCTATGAGAACGAAAATTGGGAAATGGTTGCCCAGATGATGATCCAGGTGGCAACCATCAGCCCCGGTTCAGCGGACACACTCTACTTTATCGCCGAAGCATATCGCCTGGATGAACGCTATCAGGATGCCCTGGATTATTACCAGGAGGCGATCAAGGTTAATCCCAACTTTGCGCCCAGTTATCTTGGCCGCGCGCGCACAAACCTGGCCATCAATCCGCGCCGTTCGGTGATGGCAGATCTCGACTCGGCGATCAATCTCGATCCAAATTACGGCGAGGCTTTCCTGGAGCGTGGTTTGTACCAGTTGAGTCAAAGAAATACCGAAGCCGCCATGGAAGATTTGCGCGAGGCCGGCAACTTGCTGCCTGACTCGCCCCAGGTTTACATTGCCCTGGCGCGGGTGGAATTAGCCCAGGAGAATTACCCCGAGGCCTTGGAAGCAGCCATCCACGCCAACGAGTTGGACATCGTCAACCTGGAAAGCTACCTGGTGCTCGGCATGGCTTATCGCGCCAACGGTGAAACCGATAAAGCGCTCGAAGCGCTGGAAGTTTACACCCTGTACTCCAAAGAGAACGCTGAGGCCTTCAGCTTCCTTGGGGCGACCTACTTCAACCGCGGCGAGTACGATAAGGCTCTGGAGGCATTGGATCAGGCGCTCAGCCTGGATCGCACCAGTTCGCAAGGCTATTACTGGCGCGGTGAAACGAACCTGGAGTTGGGCAATGTCGAAGAAGCCATCAGCGATCTGCGCGCCGCGCTGCGTTATAACCAGAACTTCTTCGATGCCGGGGTCGCCCTGACGCGCGCCCTGTACGCCAACGAAGATTACAACAACGGTTACGCCGAACTGATCAAACATGAGAAGCTGGCCGATACAGATGAGAAACGCGCTATCTTCCTGTATTACCGGGCCATCTCGTTGGGCAAGATCGGCTTCCCCAACGAATCCATCCGCGACTGGGAAGCGATTTTAGAGCTGCCCGAAGAAGCGGTCAGCGATGAAATGCGCGAGGAAGCCCAGGCAAGCATCGACGCCTTCCGCACGGCCACACCCATCCCGCCGACGGCCACCCGCACTCCGACCCGCACCCCCACCCAAACGCGAATGCCAAGCGCAACTCCGCGCCCATAACCACCAAGGGAAGAGACAAAAAAAGAACCGGTTTTCCGGTTCTTTTTTTGTTATGAAAAATTTGTGTTATTCCATTTCCTGGACTTGCGGGGCGTCATCTTCGGCTTGTTCATCGGTCTGGTTGCGCACCTGCGGCAAAGGCTGCGGAACGCGCAACTGTTCTTCTTCCAGCTTGCGCAAGCCATTGCGGACCTGGTTTTGCAGGCGTGAAAGTTCAACTTCCAGGTGCTGCAAACTGTGGACCACATACTCATCGGCATCCTGGCGGGTGGCCTGGGCATCGGCGCGCGCTTGCGACAAAATCTGGTCGGCCCGGTTCTGGGCGCTTTTGACAATCGCTTCACGCTCAACCATCTGCTCGGCTTTTTCGCGCGCCAACTGGACAATTCGGTTGGCTTCTTCCTGAGCCTGGGCCATGATGCGATCCTTCTGCACCACCAACTGCTGGGCTTTCTTGACTTCTTCCGGGATGGTGACGCGCATCTGGTCGATTAAATCCAGCATTTTATCTTCATCCACAACCACGTTGCGGGTGAAGGGGACCGTGCGGCTTTCGTTGAAGAGTTCTTCAAGGCGATCTACAAGATGCAGGATGTCCATTTTGCTTGCTCCGCGAATTTCTGCAATTTCTAAGCGTAGTACTTAATTATTCTAGCACAAACCCATTGAAATAAAAATTTTTGTTCTGTTTTTAACAGCATCAATCCCTGGCCGCGTAGGCGGGGCGATGATGGTCGTCGATGTCGCGCACACGCCGCTTGAGGGCCGCTTCCACGTGGGCGGGAACCATGCTGGAAATATCGCCATCCAGGGTGGCGATTTCGCGCACAGTGGTCGAGGACAGGAAGGTGTGTTCCTCGTGGGTGATAAAGGAAACGATTTCAATATCCGGCGCCAGGCGATGATTGGCCAAGGCCATGCGGAACTCAAACTCGAAATCAGAAAAGACCCGCAAGCCGCGCATGATGACCTGGGCGTCGAGCGCCTTGCAGGCATTGACGGTCAGGCCACTATAGCCAGTCACGCGGATTTTCGGGTTGTCCAAAAAAGACTCTTTGACCAACTCCATGCGTTCTTCGGGCGAGAACAACAGACTCTTGAGCGGCTTGTCATAGACAGCAATCACCACTTCGTCAAACAGCTTGGTGGCGCGGTTGGCAATATCGATGTGCCCGTAGTGGATTGGGTCAAACGTGCCAGGGAACATGGCTCGTACCATTTTTGGGAATCTCCTAACTCACATCGCCCTTGCCGCTCCAGAAGCGCTCGAGGGCTTCGGCCAGCAGGGCGTGTTCAGGCTGGGCAAGGGTCGGGTCAAGGGCAAATAAATCGGCGGCGTGCTGGCGGGCTTTTTCGATCAGGTTCACATCGGTCAGCGAGGCCATTCTCAACGTTGTGGCAAAGCCGGCCTGGCGTGTGCCCAGGAATTCGCCGGGACCGCGCTGCTGCAAATCCAGTTCAGCCAGGCGGAAGCCGTCATTCGTTTCGGCCATTGCCTGCAAGCGTTCGTTCTCGGTCGCATCGGCCTTGTCGGGGATAAGCAGGCAGAAAGACTCGCCGCCGCCGCGCCCAACCCGTCCGCGCAACTGATGCAACTGCGCCAGGCCAAAGCGGTTCGCGCCTTCGATCAACATCACCGTTGCATTCGGCACATCCACGCCAACTTCGATGACCGTGGTCGAGACCAAGATGTCATATTTCTTGTCGCGCAGGTCAGCCATGATGCGGTCTTTTTCGTCCGGTTTCATTTTGCCGTGCAGCAAACCAAGCTTCAAATCGGGGAAAATCTCTTTCGAAAGGCGCTCGTGGTCATCGACCGCCGCCTTCAAGTCTTCCAGCTTTTCGCTCTCTTCAATCAGCGGATAGACGATGAACGCCTGCCGCCCGGCCTTAATCTGGCTGCGGATGAGAGAATAGGCGCGCTCGCGCTCGTTCGGTGTCAAAACATGCGTCGAAACCGGTTCGCGTCCGGCCGGCATTTCATCCATGATCGAAAGGTTCAGGTCGCCGTACAGGGTCAGGGCCAGCGAGCGTGGAATGGGCGTGGCCGTCATCACCAACAGATGCGGATTGCTGCCCTTGTTGCGCAGGGCGGCGCGCTGGCCAACGCCAAAGCGGTGCTGCTCATCGATAACCGTCAACTGTAAATCGGCAAATTGGACCGGTTCCTCGATCAGGGCGTGGGTGCCAATCAGGACTTTAATCTCGCCCGAAACCAGTCCGGCCAGGATCTCGCTGCGCTCCCCGTTGCCGGTGTCGCCGGTCAATAAGCGCACCTGACCTTCGGCGAGCAAGCCATCCATGACCAGGAAATTCGAAAAATTCTTGAGATGCTGCTCGGCCAGGATCGAGGTCGGGGCCATGATAGCCACCTGCGCCCCGTGCCGGGTGATCATCATCGCTGCCAGGGCCGCCACGACCGTCTTACCGGAGCCGACATCGCCCTGAACGAGGCGGTTCATCGGGTGGCCGGACAGCAAATCGTCGCGGATGTCGGCTGCGGCGCGGGTCTGCGCCCCGGTCAACGGGAAGGGCAAGGCCGCAATGCGCGCTTCCAGCCAGTCATCGGGCGTCTCGAAAACCCGCGCGCTGGCGGCTTCAAAATCCCGTTTCTGGCGCAGGACGCCCATTTGCAGGTAGAAAATTTCATCAAAGGCCAGGCGCTGGCGCGCGGCCTTGAGATTGTCCTGGTTATCCGGGAAATGGGCCTGGTGGATGGCCTCGCCCAGGCCGTAAACTTCCGCCGCAGTTCTAACGCTTTCGGGCAATGGGTCGGCCACGCGCGGCGACCAGAAGTTGACCACCTGATCCATCATCTGGCGCAGCCATTTTTGGGTAATGTTGGCTGTCAGGCCATAAACCGGCACAATCCGGTTGGTGTGCAGGTGCTCATCCTCGACCATTTCCCATTCCGGGCTGTTCATCACCAAGCGACCCAGGTATTGTTCGACCTTGCCCGCCACAGCGATATTCAAGCCTTCTTTAAAACGATTGGCCAGCCAGGGTTGATTGAACCAGGTCAGGCGCAGCGCACCGGAACCATCCGAGATCACCGCTTCGATGATTTGCATTTTGCCGCCGCGAATCTGGCGGTTGCTGACGCTCTGAATCTGGCCAATAACCGTCACAACCTGGCCATACATCAGGTTGCGGATCGGCTGGAGCTGGCTGTAATCGTCGTAGCGGCGCGGGAAGTGATAGAGCAAATCGCCCAGGGTGTGGATGCCCAGTTTTTGCAGCGAAGATGCGTTTTTAGGGCCAACCCCGTTCAGGACGGTTAAATCGGCATTCAGGGCGGCAGGCGTTTGGGAGGTCTGCGCGCCGGGGAAGGATGATGCCCGCGAAGGGGCCATCCGGCGGGCGGGGGCGGATTCAGGAGCAGGTCTTGATGCAGGATAGCGCGCCGGAGGCACAGCTTCGGCTGCGGGGCGCGGCCTGGGGGCCGGCTGGGCCTGTTCGGAGGCCGGAGCCAGCCAATCGGGAGTCGGTTCCGGCTGCGATTCGCTTTCGGCGGCGTAGACCGGTTCGGGAATGCTGAGATCGCCCTGGCCCTGGATGCGTTTCCAAATCCCCTTTAACGTATCGGCGCGCGAGGCGGGGGTCAGGCGGTGGTAATCGCGCAGGCGCGAGGCGACCAGTTGGATGGTTTCCTCGGAGACGCCTTCGGCGCGGGCTTCTGATTCCCAAAAATCAAGGATTTTCGCCAGGCCGCCGATGACGGCCTTGTTCTCGTATTTGTTTTCAGCTTCAAGACGGAAAAATTTGCGTAGTTTTTCGAGTGCGGTTTGCATAGTGGGGCTATTTTACCCGATTTATGACTGCCGCGAATCCCAAACCATTCGGGCCAAGGTGGGTGCCCAGAACGCTGGTCAGGTTAACGGTTAAAAGCCCGGGTGGGACTGCAACCCGATTGGCCAGGGTTTCGCTGAACTGCGCGGCGCGTTCCGGGGCGTTGGTATGCAGGATGGCCAGGCGCTCCAGGCTGCCCTGGGCAAGCAGCAAATCCAGAACCTTTTCGTTGGCCTGACGGGTGGTGCGCACAGCGCCCAAAGGCCGGACAACGCCCTCAGCGAGCGTCACCACCGGCTTCAGGTTGAGCAAACCGCCCAGGGAAGCCACCAATCCCGGCACACGCCCGCTGCGCCGGACATATTCCAGCGTGTCGAGCACGCCCATCAGCCGAATGCGCTGGCGGGTGGACTGGATAATCGCCAGGGTTTCCGCAAGATCGGCCCCGGCAGCCAGCGCTTCGGCGGCAGCCAGCACCTGGAATCCAATTCCCAGGGTTAACTGGCCGCTATCGAGGACCGTCACGCGCCCAGAGAAATCGGCAGCAGCCGCGCGGGCAACATTGTGCAGGCTGGTCAGGCTGGCCGCCGTGCTGATGCAAATAACGTGCTCACAACCCGCAGATAAAAACTTCTCATAACGCGCAGAAAAAGCCAGCGGCGAAGGCGCGGCTGTGCTGGGCGCTACGCGCAGCGCGGGCAGGCGGCGGTAGAACTCCTCGCGGCTAATGGTTTCGCCATCGATATAGGATTGGCCATCCAGAACCAGGATAGCCGGAACCACTTCAATCCGGTGTTTTTCAACCAGGTCAAAGGGCAGGTCGCAGGGCGAGTCGGTTACAAGGCCGATTTTGGATACAGGGGACATATTTTTTACAGAAAAATTAAGAAGTAGAAAGCGGTTGTCTTCCTGCTTTCTACTTCCGTTCAGGTAACTCGATCAAAGCGAGCGGGTTATTCGATTGCAATAATGAAGTGATAGTGCGGCTGGCCGCCCTCCTGCACTTCAATCTCCTGGCCAGGATATTGGGTGCGGATCATATCCGCCACGCGATTGGCTTCCTGGTGGCGCATTTCTTCGCCATAGAAGAGGGTAATCAACTCATAATCGGCGGCATTGGCTTTTTCCAGCAGTTGCATCACCGCGCTTTCGACAGTATCGGCAGAAACGGCCAATTTGCCGTTCAGCAGCGCAATCGCCTGGCCTTCTTCGACATTGACGCCGTCAATTTCGACCGTGCGAACCGCAACCGTGATTTCGCCGGTAGCAACCGCATCCAACGCCTGGGTCATGCGCTCGGCTACCTTGTCCAGGTCGCCATCCGGATTCAGGTGAAGCATGGCCGCCAGCCCTTGCGGGACATTGCGGCTGGGCACGACTTTGACCTGCTTGACGGTCACTTCCTTGGCCTGGTTGGCCGCCAGAACGATATTCTTGTTATTCGGCAGGATAATGACCTTATCGGTTGGCAAGTTCTCGAACGCATCCAGGATATCCTTGGTCGACGGGTTCATCGTCTGGCCGCCGGCGACAATCGCGGTAACGCCCAGGCTGGCAAAGATGCGCGAAAGTCCGGTGCCGGGAGAAACTGTCACCACCGCGATCTGGCCGGGTTCCACGTTGGCCAGTTCAATCTGGGTGGCGTTCGCCTGACTGCCGATTTCGTCCATCTGGGCCAGCAGGTTTTCCATGGCCACCTTGGTGATGGTGCCTATTCCCATGATGTAATCAATCGGCTCATAGCGCTTTTCGAGCGGGGTGTGGATGTGCATACGATACATGCCTTCGCCCTCGCCCACCTGGATGGAAGTACCCATCTCTTCGAGTTTGGCATAGAAGGACTGCAACTCGAAACCACTATCCGGGCGAAAATCGACCACAACTTCCCAATCCTGACCTTCTTCGACTTCTTCCATGGCATTTTCCAGGTTCATGGCCGATAACGGCTGGACAGAAACAATCGGGGCATCGAGCGGCAGGCCTTCGACCATGCGCAGAATCCCTTCGAGAATGAAGAACAAGCCCTTGCCACCGGAATCAACCACACCGGCTTGTTTCAAGACCGGCAGGTATTCCGGCGTGCGCTGGACAGATTCGTCGGCAGCAGCCACCACAATGCGCAGCATCTCGCGCAGGCTGTTGGTTTGTTGGGCGGCGGCTTCGGCTGCGGTGGCAACATCCTTCGAAACCGTCAGAATCGTTCCTTCCACCGGGCGAACCACACCCTTATAGGCCGTATCGCGCGATTCGGCAAAAGCGCGCGCCATCGCCGCGGTATCAATCACTTCCACGCCGTGCAAACCGCGCGCAAATCCGCGCCACAGTTGTGAAAGGATAACGCCCGAGTTGCCGCGCGCGCCCATCAGGGCGCCCTGGGCAACCGCCGCCGCCATCTGACCTGCGCCATGATGCCCGACATTGGCCACCTCGTTATAAGCGGCTTGCATCGTCAACAGCATATTCGTGCCGGTGTCGCCATCCGGCACCGGGAAAACATTAAGCGCGTTTACCATCTGATGGTTAACGCGCAGCCAGGCCAGACCGGCCTCCACCAACTTTTTAAATTCGAGGCCGTCTACAGGCTTCTTGCTCATACGAAAAATTCTCCTCTCGACCGAGGGTAAGATAACATTCAGGATAATCCACTAATCGGAGTTGCTAACTCGCAGCCCCTGCACATGCACATTAACGTGATTAACATGCAAACCGATTGTCTTTTCCACCTGGTAGCGGACAGCGTTGGCCACGCTTTGCGCCACAGATGAAATCCGCGTTCCGTATTCGACAATCACATAAATATCAATATCCAGCTTTTCGCCGTCAAAGTGGACATTCACCCCACGTGTCGGTTCACGGGTGATGGTTGCCGCAATGCCTTCCGCCAGATTCTTCGGGGCCAACCCAACCACCCCGTAAGATTGCAAAGTGGCATGATAGGCAATCGTTGCCACGGCGTTGGGCGCAATATGGATGCTTCCCAGTGTCGTTTTTTCCTGTCCCATAGTCTTTTTCCTTTGCTAGTTTAATAACACTTCTCTTGTAGAAGGATACGATTTGTGTTAGAATAACGCGCCTGTCAAAAAGAACCCTGCAATTATAGCAAGAAAGGAAGTTTACAGATGGCTAAATGCGCTCATTGCGGTAAAACCACCACTTTCGGACATAATCGTTCCTTCTCTCTGCGCGCCACCAACCGCAAATTCTTACCCAATTTGCAAAAAGTGACCGTGTTCGAAAATGGCCGCAAACTCCAGAAATCCCTTTGCACCAAGTGCATCCGCACGATGGTCAAGTCGGCTTAGTCAGCCTATCTTTCGACCCAAGAGTCACGGCGCAGGCCGTGATTTTTGTTTTAAGCGCCCGACGTTTCACCGTTGAAGCAGGGTTTCCACGTCAGGCGGGAACCGCTAAACCAGCAGCTCGCGCAGCGCCCTCACCCCGGCCTGGATCCCGTCTCGATGGTTGAAAACCGAATTCCCGGCCACGAAAGCATCCGCGCCGGCAGCTCGCAAGCGCGGCAGGGTCTCGACCGAGACGCCGCCATCGACTTCAAGCCAGGCCGTCGAACCAATTTCATCCAACATGCGGCGGATTTCGGCAATCTTGCCCAGGCTGGCCTCGATGAACTTCTGCCCGCCAAAACCGGGATTGACGCTCATTACCAGCACCAGGTCGACCAGCGGCAAAATCTCTTTCAGCGCAATCGCCGGGGTGGAGGGGTTTAACGTCACACCGGGCAAAACGCCCAGTTCGCGGATCTGCTCAAGGGTGCGGTGCAGGTGCGGGCAGGTTTCCACATGCACGGTCAGGCGCGAAGCCCCGGCGCGGGCAAAAGCCTCCAGCATGGATTCCGGCTTCTCGACCATCAGATGCACATCAAGGGGCAGGGCGGTCGCGCGCCGGCAGGCTTGCAGGATGAGCGGGCCGAAGGTCAGGTTCGGCACAAAGTGGCCATCCATCACATCCACATGAATCCAATCCGCACCGGCATAATCGCAAGCGGAAATCTGCTCACCGAGACGAGTAAAATCGGCTGAAAGGATGGAGGGGGCCAGGACGGGCGCGTTGGGCGGCATCAGGGAAGGGGCGAAACCCACTGGTAATAAACGAACATCCAGAACGGTATCAGGCCGCCAACGGCCAGCAGAGCCAACAAGCCCAACAGGACGGAAATCCAATCGAAATCGAGAATTTCGGCTTCAATCGATTCGGCGGGCGAGATGCTGAGCGGCGCGGGCGTGGGGTTGGCCGCCGGGCGAGGCGCGGGCCGAACGATTTGCGGCGCGCGTGCTGGCGCTGCCACCGGTGCAGGAACCACGGGCTGCGGCGGCGGTTGGGAGGCCGGCTCACTCAGGCCTACCGCCGGGGAACGACGGGCAGCGCCAAAGTTCATCAAAACCCGGCCCAACTGATCGGCAGTGCGATAGCGGGAGGATGGTTCTTTGGAAAGCACTTTCAGGATGATCTGCTCAAGCTCGGGCTTGATGGCCGGGTTGTACTGGCTGGGCGGGATGGGGTTGGCTTCGCGGTGGAGTTGAGCCAGTTTCTCGGCAGTTTTGGCCACAAAAGGCGGGCGTCCGGTCATCAGTTCGTACATAACCACGCCCAACGAATAAACATCCGAGGCCGGAGACGGCGCCTGCCCGGCAGCCTGTTCGGGCGAAAAGTAAAGTGGCGACCCCCAAATCACATCGCTCTGCTCGTCGGGGTGGATGCTGGCGATGGCGCGGGCAATGCCGAAATCGGTTACTTTCAAGCGCTGGTCAGGCGAAACCAGCATGTTATGCGGTTTCACATCACAATGAACGAGACCGGCGCGATGGGCATACCCCAGCCCGGCGCAAGCCTGCACAATCAGCGGCAGGGCATCGTCGGGGTTGAGTTTGCCCAGGTTTTCAACCATGGTTTTCAGGTTGGTGCCGGGAACATACTCCATGATCAGGTACAGGTAGCCCTGGTCAAAACCAAAGTCATGCACAGTGACAATATTCGGGTGGGAAAGATTCGCCGCTGATTTGGCTTCCTGCCTGAAACGCGCCTGGAACTCCGCATCAGAGGAGTAATCGGCGCGCAAGACTTTGACAGCAACAAACCGCTCCAGCATCAGGTCGCGGGCGCGGAAAACCTGCGCCATACCGCCTGTTCCAAGAGGTTCGATCAATTGATAGCGATTGTTGAGGAGGGCTGTTTCGTTCATGTTGCCCCGATTATATCATCCCGATTCGCGTTTTTTCGGGCAAGGCTCTCCCGCAGGGTTGGGCGCAAATCTGGTATCATACTGGCTATGAATTTCGATTTTCGCCGCTTGCTTTCACCAGGCGTCATGCTTGGCGCGCTCGGATTGGGTGGGTTTTTGCTGCTGGTTGCCCTGGTCTGGATGTTTGTCAGCGCGCCGGATGCCCCGGAACCGGGAAGTATCTCCGCTGCGTTGACCATTATCCCGGCCCCAACCGGCACATCCGCCCCTCCGCCAACCGCCACGCCCGATCCGAACCTGACACCGACACCAATTCCCGGCCAGGTTGGGCTGGGCGGTTATGTCCAGGTAGCCGGCACCGATGGCCAAGGCTTGCGCATCCGCTCGAACCCCGGGCTGCAAGGTGAATTCCTGTTCCTGGCGCTCGATTCGGAAATGTTCATCGTGCGCGACGGCCCCGTTGAACTGGACGGGTATACCTGGTGGTACCTGACCGCGCCTTATGATGAGCAACGCGTCGGCTGGGCGGCATCCAGCTTTCTTGAATACATCCCGCCGCCTGAGAATTAATCCATCCCTGTTACGAGGCTCCCGATGAATCAACGCCCTACCGGTATTACCGCCAATCGCCAAACCATGGAAATGACTGTCACCTGGAACGACGGCCACACCAGCATTTATCCCTTCTCGCTCCTGCGGGCCGCCTGCCCCTGCGCCCAATGCCGCGGCGGACACGAGAATATGAAATCTGAACCTGACCCGGAAGTGTTTACGGTTGCGCTGGAAGACAGCCCGGCCACCCACCTGACCAATGTGGTTGCAACCGGCTCCTACGGCATCACCCTGGTCTGGGAAGATTATCATGATTACGGCATTTACAACTGGTACTACCTGCGCGCGCTCTGTCCCTGCCCCGAATGCCGCAGGAAAAGCAAAAAAGCCTGAAACGCACAGCAAAATCTCAGAAAAAGGTGAGATAATAGGCAAAATGGTGCCCGGCAATCAGAAGCACTGTTAAATTCTATCCCGCAAACGGAGCAAAACCGAATGGAAAAACAAGAAAACCAATCCCTGCACAGCCAGAACGCAGTCTTTCGCATTGCGCTGGGCGCCAACATTCTCTCCTGGTTAATTTTGGCCTTTTATGTGCTCAACTTTACCGGCGATATCCAGTCCGTGATTCAGAACTGGCCCCTGCAAATGCCGCCCGATCCCTTACAACAGGTGATTGCCTGGTCGAGCCTGCTCTCAAAGCCGCTCTTCGGCGCTTTCTACTTCTTCATCCTGCAAGGGATTGCGCAGTTGCTGTATGTCGGGTTGGACATCTACCTTGACCTGACCGACACCGGCGAAGAAGAAGAAACTGAAGAATAAAAAATAAACAAGCCGCCGGAGTTTCCGGCGGTTTTTTTGTACCTGTTTGCGGAGTTAACATGCCCACCCATCCGATTGCACCCAAGCAGCCCCATCCCGTTACCCAGCACGGACAGATCCGGATCGACAATTATTTTTGGCTCCGATACCGTGAAAATCCCCAAACGCTGGAATACCTGCATGCCGAGGATGATTACCAGCAAGAAATCATGGGGCATACCCTGCCCTTGCAAGAAAAACTCTTTGCTGAGATGAAAGCCCGCATCCAGGAAGATGATACGTCTGCGCCAGAAAAAGTGGATGATTATCTCTACTACAACCGCACTGAGGCCGGCAAACAGTATCCCATCTTCTGCCGCAAACATCACTCGCTGGATGCGCCCGAGGAAATCCTGCTCGACCAAAATCTTCTGGCTGAAGGGCGCAGTTTCTGCCGGGTGGGCGCTTTTGTTGTCAGCCCGGATCACGCCAAACTGGCCTATTCTGTCGACGAAGACGGTTCGGAAAAATGCGTGTTGTACATCAAAGACCTGACCGAAAACCGCCTGCTGCCCGAGAAAATCCACAACACCTATGGAAATGTGTATGACCACAGCGGCGTCGCCTGGTCGAACGACAATCGAACCCTGTACTACGTCAGCCTCGACCCGTCCCTGCGCCCCGATAAAATCTTCCGCCACCAGCTCGGGGATGATCCGCAAAACGACCGGTTATTGTTCCATGAAACCGATGAGCAATTTTTTCTATTCGTGAGCAAAAGCCGCAGCCGGGACTATATCCTGGCATTCTCTTACGCTTACGCTGCCGGGGAATGGCGCTTTATGCCCGCCGACCAGCCGGAAGCGGAATTCGAAATATTCCAACCACGCCAGCGAGGCCTGGAATATTTCATCGAGCACCACGGGAATCATTTTTTCATCCGCACCAATCTGGATGCACAAAACTTCAGGTTGATGAAAACTGGGGTGAACGCAACAGCTTTGGAAAATTGGCAAGAGGTTGTTACCCATCGCCCCGATACCTTATTGGAAGATATGCAGGCTTTTGCTGATTACCTGGTGCTTTACGAACGCCGGGATGGGCTGCGCCAAATTCGTATTTCGGCGGCAGATGGGGTCAGTCAGGCGCACAACATCCAATTCCCCGAGCCGGTCTACACCTACTACCAGGCCGACAATCCCGAATTCAAAAGCAATCTGGTACGCTTCCATTACACATCCCTGGTGACACCCAAATCAGCGATCGATTTTGACATGGCCGCTAACACCTGGAATGTGGTTAAACAGGATGAAATTCCGAGCGGTTATAACCCGGAGCTTTTCACCTGTGAACGGCAATTTGCCATCGCCCCGGATGGTGTCCGGGTCCCGATCTCACTGCTTTACAAAAAGGGAATCACACAGGATGGCCAGAACCCAACACTGCTATACGGGTATGGCTCCTATGGGATGAGTGTTGAGCCAGCCTTCAACACCAGCCGCTTAAGCCTGGTCGAGCGCGGCTTTGTGTTCGCCATTGCCCACATCCGCGGCGGATCAGAGATGGGCCGGGAATGGTACGAAAATGGCAAAATGCTCAACAAGCGCAATACCTTCAGCGATTTCATCGCCTGTGCCGAGCACCTGATTGCCGAAAAGTACACAGCCACTCCCAAACTGGCCATCATGGGCCGCAGCGCCGGCGGATTGCTGGTTGGGGCGGCCATGACCATGCGCCCCGACCTGTTCGGCGCGGTGGTGGCTGCCGTCCCGTTTGTGGATGTTGTCAATACGATGAGTGATCCAAGCATCCCCCTGACCACAATGGAATACGATCAATGGGGCAACCCGGATGATCGTGAATACTTTGAATATATGCTTTCTTACTCCCCCTATGACAACTTGCGCGCAACCGCCTACCCGGATATTCTGATCAGCACCGGTTTGAACGATCCGCGGGTGGCTTATTGGGAACCGGCCAAATTCACCGCTAAACTGCGCGAACTCAAAACAAATGATACGCTGGTGCTGCTCAAAACCAATTTCGATGCCGGCCACGCCGGGGCATCTGGCCGCTACGATTACCTGAAAGAAGTGGCTTTCGAGTATGCCTTTTTAATCGAACGCCTGGCAGATCAACAGGAATAACTACAGCGGATGAACGAATCAGCCAGCTAGCCGGCATCCGCAAGTCCGCTGCGATTTACAACGGTCACATCTTCATCTTTGAGCAAGTGATCCACTTCCGGGCTGCGGGCAACGACAATTTGCCGGACAACGAGCCGGGTCGGGTGAAAAAGCGTCAGCATGTAGGAACCACCACGCAGGAAATCGTTGAAGGGAACCAGCCGGGACGTTTCCAGAATCTTCCAACCCTCATCGAGCGCGGAGAGCAGCAGCAAATAATCCGCGGGCTTGCCTGCCGGACAAGCTGGCTCCTGCAGCTTGTTCCAGATGTAATCTGTATCAAATGTAGTATGCATTAACATGATTTTGCTCCTTTGTCTTTTCTAAGCATCATCATAAGGCTTCCTGTTTATCAAGCGCTTAAGCGCAGGTAAACAATTTGTAAAGGATTAATCAAAAACTCCCCGACTGTTAAAAATCGGGGAGTTTTCGGTTCACTCACGGGGCTTAAGGAACAATTTCCTCGAACTCAAAGTTATCGTAAGCCACGCCAATAGAATGCCAATCGATATACAACCCGACTTCCGATGGTTCGGCTGGCAGGTTGGCAGCTACATATGAAACTGAACCGTTAATCTTCATCGTGATGTCAGCAGACCCTGCGCCAGAGGGTGAAACAATAACTTCAATACGGTTGGTAAGTTTTCCTGGGCGCACCAGCTTATTTAAGACGTTTTCAGTCGAAGCATTCAAAAGTTCATAGTAGCCCTTATCGTAATCCCCGCGCGCCATGACAGCGACCTGTATCGGGGAAATGCCAAGATAAGTTATATATTTCTTGCCATCACCAATCAGCAAACCATACAGACGGTCAGCAAAACCATCTACAAATGTTGCATCAACAGCAATGCGATAATAGGTTTTTTTGCCACAAGGGATGCAAACCGTCATGTGAGATTGGTTAGACCCTTCCCCATTTACCTTATAAGGCCCCATCAATAAAACGCCATCCTGCCACTTGCAGCCTACGCATCCTTTCCAATTCTTACTATCCGTTGAGAAATCGTCAGTAAAAGTAAGCGGTCCTTCAGGTGTGAAGGTAGGTGTGATCGTTGGCGTTTCAGTGGGAGGTGATGTTGGGGTAATGGTTGCGGTAGGCGCAATGGGAGTCTCTGTGGGCGGAATGGGCGTGGGAGAAGCCGCGGCAGCCGTTTCAGCAACCATGGTTTCGGCCACTTCCTGGGCAGAAGGCCCGCCAATTTGACAAGCCAGTGCCGCAAATGCAAGCACAAGAACGCTCAACAACAACGCTTTTTGTTTCATTTTATCTCCTGGATGAACGGGGTATATAACCAAATAAAACAAGCCCCATCTTACAAAAAGAAAATCCCGCTCAAAAGTGACATTTATCACATTCGAGCGGGATTTTAAAGGTGACAAAATACCCTTTACTGGCTAAACAACCACCCGGTAAGTGCGTAGAAAACGCCAAACAGCAAGATCAAGAATTTAATTACGGCACAAACAAAGGCCAACTCAGGCAAAGGAGAAGTAACTCGATTTAGAAGGATTGAAAATAGTGCGACATTCTCAACCGCATCGAATCCCGCAGCGGCGAAGGCGCCCCAACTCAAAGTTTTTCCTGTCACGGCCCAGAATCGCCCCCGCCGCCGGCCCGCTGCGAGCATTACAGCCAGGCTGAGGGCAATGGCATAACTTGGCATGAAGAGGAAGTCGAACCCGAGGCCAAAAGCAGCCGAAACGCGCGCAGTTTCGTCCCAGGAGGCAAGCATGGACTTGGCGGTCGCAGGGCTGGCAGCCAACTCGTAGGAAACGATCCCGGACGGGGCAGCGGGAGTGCGCAAGGGTTGATCAAGCCACCAGAAAACGGCATAAAAGCCCAGGTTGAGCATGATAAATATCCACAAAAGCCGAACACGCCTGGGCGCGGGGATAAAATCGAGGGGCATCTGTCCTCCTGACGCGTTAATCCAGCGCTTTGCGATAAACGCGATGATTCTTGTATTCGACGCCGTTCAGGTTCTTCAAGTCGGCGCGCATCTGGGTGGCAGTTTCGGCAACCTGGGTCATCTCAACGTGCTGGAATTCAAACTCCATGAACGAGGCGGCCATTTCACAGTAAAGCAAGGCGTTTCCACCGTGCCCATGAAACTCGGGCAAAATCCCCATGCCGTTACCGGCGACAGTTTTGGTTCGGCGCATTTCAAGCAACAGGTCGGGCAAGCCAAACGGGAAGAGATGGCCGCGGGCGCGCTGTAATGCGGCTGAAAGGTCTGGGAAGGCAAACAAAAAGCCAACCGGACGTTCATCGTGAACAATAATCTTGATCAAGCGATGGTCAGCGATGGTGATGATGTTATCAACCACAAATTTAATCTCATTGGGGCTAAGAGGGTAATATTCCCAATTGTTGACAAAAGCATCGTTGTAAGCCTGGCCAATCCGTCCGGCCCACTGAACAAGTTCCCGTTTGTTTTTGAAGCGTTTGACCTGCAATTTTCCGCGCTCCATGACTCGTTTGGCAATCCGCTCAACCCGTTCAGGGATGCTAAAATTCTGGGCCGGGATGTAACAGGAAACAAAATCGACTTCCTTTTCAAAACCCAGGTTTTCCACCAAGCGTGGATAGTAATTGTAGTTGTAATTCATCATGGTCATCATCTGGCGCTGCTGGTAGCCTTCAACCAGGATTCCGTAGCCATCGAGCGGCCCCATCCCTTTTGGCCCCACCAGACGATTCAGGCCACGCGCTTTGGCCCAATCGAGAGCGGATGCAAAAAGAGCATCGGCAACCCCCTGGTCATCAATGCTCTCGAAGAAGTAAAATTCAGCCTCGCGGGTGTCATGGTAGCGATTAAAGGGTTTGTTTTCCAGTGCGGCAATTCGCCCCACTACCCGGCCATCACATTCAGCAATAAAAAAATCGGCGTCAGAATGCTCGAAAAACGGGTGTTTTTGGCGGTTCAAGAACAGATTGGCATCAACAAATAGCGGCGGCACCCAAAACGGACAATCGCGGTAGTGCTGGTAGGGAAATTGAACAAATTTTTTTACCTGGGCTTTGTTGCCTGTATCGATTTTAGTGATGGATAGCATGAAACCTCCGCTGGGTAATCCTGCTTTTATGATTTGCGGTTAAACGTTTTTTTGCGCCTAATCTGACCCCGGTATCATCAACATTACAACTTTCAAGCGCAAATTCGTCATTCTGCGACGCTGGCATAATATAACACTGTCTTAAGTGAGAACATGAACAATTTTGCAAACCTGTGCAATAATGGACGTATATACTCCCGGAGGTTACTATGAATCAAGAATCTCGCACTGAAGAGTTTTCCGTTAATGGTGAAGAGTTGTTGGCGCGCATCAAAGCATTGATACACGAAGGAAATATCCGTCGCATCATTATTCGCGATAAGCAGGGCCGAACATTTATGGAAATTCCACTGACCGTCGGCGTGGCGGGTGTTTTGCTCGCGCCCACCCTAGCCGCAGTTGGCGCAATTGCTGCGTTGGTCACGGAAGCGCAAGTTGTCGTCGAAAAAGTTGAACAAGAAGGATAGACATATCTGCCTTAAATCGCTGGGAATTGGCCAAGCAGGTTGCAGGCAAAATCTGTAAGGCTGACTTTTGCTTGCAACCTGCCCTGTGCGGGGCGCGTATATCGGTCTAGTTCCGGAAATTTGTATTTATTCTTGTTTGCAAGGAGAATTGTATGACTCGAACTACCCGAATTTTATCTTCCGCGATGCTTCTGGCGCTGCTAGCCCTAAGCATCGCCTTGCCCGCCCGCGCTTTCGAGGAACGCACCGGGGATACCATCACCATCGCTGCGAATGAAGTCCTTGAAGATGATCTATACGCCGCAGCCGAAACGATCATTGTAGATGGAACCATCAAGGGCGATCTGATTGCTGGCGCGCAAACAATCATCATCAACGGAACCGTTGAAGGGGATTTGCTTGTTGGCGCACGCGATGTCATCATCAACGGCACAGTGCAGGATGATGCACGCATCTTTGGCGCAGCCTTCCTGATCGGGGAAAAGGCAGTCATCGGCGATGACCTGCTCGGCGCAGGCGGTAGCCTGGAAACCCGTCCCGGCTCGACAATTGGCGGTGACCTGCTCATGGGTAACGGCCAGAACCTCTTGGCCGGTGAGATTTCCGGGGATGTCAAACTCGGGACCGGCGCAGTTGAATTGCGCGGCGAAATCGGCGGGGATGCCGTTTTCGCGCTCGGACGCGTTGAAAACGAAGGCCAAAAAATGGGCCCAATGACCTTTGATCCCGAGCAAACCATCACCATGCCCAACCTGGCAGTTGGCCTGACCTTTGGGCCGGAGGCCAAAATCGGCGGCAAGTTGGAATATATTGCTGACCGAGACTTAAAAGTGCCCGCAACCGTTGCCAGCGGAGGCATTACACGCACCGAGCCAGTTTACAATGAAGAAGAATTGCGTGAACTTCACCGCCAAAATCGCACACCAGCCGAACAAGCGGTGGATGCCGGTGTTGACATTGTTCGCAACATTGCCAGCCTGATTATTGCCGGGTTGTTCCTGGCTTGGGTATTCCCCACCCTCTTAGGCAAATTGGGAAACACGGTTCAGGAAAAACCGTTGCCAAGTTTCGGATGGGGCTTTGTGGCCTGGGCTGCCTTCCTGTTCAGCTTGCTGGTGATTGTCTTTGTAATGATTGTCGGCGGGATGATCTTTGGGTTGCTGACCTTGAGCGGACTTTCCGCTGCGCTCATCTGGAGCGGGTTGCTGGCCATGTTCGGTCTGAGTGTAAGCTTTGTGCTGACAACATCTTTTATCACCAAGATTGCGGTCAGCCTGTTGGGCGGCAAGCTCATCCTTGAAAAAATCAACCCCAGTTTGGCAAATCACAAATTCTGGCCGTTGGCACTGGGCATCGTTCTGTATGCTGTCTTGCGCGCCATCCCGGTTCTTGGCTTCCTGATCGAAGTTGTGGTTGTTTTGCTCGGCCTGGGAGCGTTGTGGATGCTGCTAACGGACTGGTGGAAAAACCGTCAGACAGCCTCAGCAGTGACAGCTTAAGGTTAATAAAACCAAAACAGGCCGGGATAAAAATCCCGGCCTGTTTTGGTTTCGGCAGTTAAGATATTTTAAGGAGTTGCAGGTCTGGGCAATGGCCGCCAAACCGGGTCAAAATCCGAACCCGGATCAGTGGTCAAACGCTTAACACTCGCGCCGGTAACGGTTGCGATATAAATATCATGACGAACCTGCTCACTTGTTTTCGACTCAAAAATAATCCAGAAGCCATCCGGTGAGAAGCTAACATCAACGATAGGGGGAGGTATATCAACACGGGTTGCGGTACGGCTCAATCGTTCCTCATACCGTAAACGCATCAAGGTTTGCAGCGCATTACCACTCGCCTGATTAAATATAATCACTTCTCCATCAGGAGACCAAGATGGCAGAAAAAAATTAATGGTGTTATCGGATGGCGTTAGTTGCTCATGCTGATTCTGCGGTTGAACTGTTAATGGTTGGCCACGAGAAATCCATATTTGTGATGCGCCAGTGCTACGACCAAGAACATAAACCATCTGTGTACCAAACGGGTTCCAGGCAGGTTGCCTGGCAAAAGTAGCACTACTAATACTGCGTGAATCGGTTAGTCGTTCAACTTGATTATTATCCAAATTGATAGCATATATTTCAAAGTAACCATCTCGCTGGGAGGTGAAAGCAATCCTCTTCCCATCCGGCGACCAGGCCGGCTCGAAATCGCCTCCCAGCGTGGTTGGCAGTGGGGTTTTTCCCGTTCCATCAATATTTATGATGTACAGGCTCGAACCGGGATATGAATCGTCCCGTGTTTTGCACGGAGAAACAAAAACTATTTTCTGGCCATCCGGCGACCAATCCGGCTGACAGGCTCCATCCTGCTCGTTGGTGATCGGGCGTACATTCGTGCCATCAGAATTCATCAAGTAAACTTGCGGAATCCCGGCCCGGTCAGAAACGAAGGCAATAATGCCCGTTCCCCCCTGGGGGGTTTGGGTAGGCGAGGGTAACGGCGTTTCTGTTGGCAGGGCTGTTGGCGTCTGATCAATCGTTGCCGTAGGAGTTGCCGTTGGTTCAGCCTCGAATAGTTCGAACGGTTCCGCAGTTGCCGACTGGGCCGCCCCAGGCAGATAGGTTTGGACAACACTGGGAGGCAAAAGCGCCACCATGGCTGTGGACAGGTTCCCCTGGCCGATCAAAAAAATCGTCAGGATCGCCAGTGCGGCCAATCCCACCCAGGCGCCGGAGGATGCAAATTTGCGGAAACGTCGTCGAATCCGGGTGGAGACCGATGTCAGCGAATTGGATAAGGCCGATTTTGGGGCAGCCGTGGGCGAATCGGGAGAACCAGACTCACCGTTGCCGGTAGCTGGCGGCGGGGAAACGCTGATGTTCAAATCCATATCGAGCAAGCGCTGGGTTTTTGAACTGGCATTCAACAACGCGCGCCGCAAATCTTCCGCATTTTGAAAACGGTCATCGGGATAGGCTTCCATGGCCTTTTCAATGGCTGCCGCGAGACGCCGTGAAATATTGGGGTTATGCTTGCGCAAAGGGGTAAGCTGGATATTGTCCATCACCCGCGCCAACCCATCCTCAGGGATAACACCTGTCAGGGCAGCGTAGAGGGTGGCACCCAGGGAATAAATATCGGAGCGCGGATCGGTGCGGGCGGTGCCATATTGTTCCGGAGGGGAATAGCCTGGCGTCATTGCGCGTGCGCCGGTAGTTGTTGTCTGACTGCCCTGAATCAGTTTGGCAAGGCCAAAATCCACAAGGTAAACATGCCCATCCGGGGTGATTTTAACGTTGCCTGGTTTAATATCGCGATGCAGCACAGGTGGCTTGCGCGAATGCAGGTAGGCCAGGGCATCCGCCATGGCTGCCCCCACCAGGATGGCATCTTCTTCGGTGATTGTCCCCTGGCGCTCCATGCGCTGGCGCAGGTCTTCACCTTCGATATAATCCATCACAAGGTATTGGCCGACATTATCGATCACATAATGGTCGGTCACACGCGGCAAATTGGGATGGCGCAAACTGGCCAGAATCACCGCTTCGAGGCGGAACTGGCGCGAATATTCATCTGTAGTAAAGAGGTTTTCTTTAACAGCAACTTCCACGCCAAGATTCTCATCCATGGCGCGATAAACTGATCCCATGCCCCCCTGGCCGAGAATATCAACAATGCGGTAACGCCCGTTCAGCAACGTTCCTTGTTCAAGGGTCATTTAAGCACAATCCAAGCCAGCTTTGATAATGGTGTGATTATATCAAACCCGGATAATACATCCATTAATTTCAAGTCACTTTTCCTGTAATCAAATTTGTTAACCTATGCGTGAGCCGGTCGGGCCAGGCCAAAACGGATGAAAAGCCAGGGCGCGCCAGCCGAAACCCACAAGCCAACCAGAATGTAACGCCCGAAGCGCAGGATATAGGGCACAAGCTCGTCCCCGCGCGGGAAAATCTGTCCCAAACCAAACCAGACCAGTCCCACGCCCAGCACTCCCAGCACATAGCGCAAAATCCGCTGATTAACGGTTCCTTCGGCGCTGAAACCACCGCGCTGGTTAAGCCAGGCCAACCCGGCGAAAAGGCCAAACAAGGTTCCGGAAGTAGTCAAGATACCATTCAAAGTAATCGGGTGAGGAAGTTCATCCACCCCGGCAGTGGCCGCATTGGCAACCCATTCTGCAGGTAATGTCCAACTTTGCAGGGCCAGGTAGGGAATCAGCGAACAGAGAACCAGCAGCAACGCGGCAACAAACGCCAAGCCAACCTGGCGGCCAAGGGATTGGGCTTTTGCCCAGGAAGCAACCCTATCCCAAAAGCTCAACAAGCCCCAAAGCACCAGCGAACCGATCAACCAGCCCAGCAAAACATCGTGCGGGAAGTGAACGCCCAGGTACAATCGGGACAGCCCGATCATAAAAATAACAAAAATGGCAACAATCCAAAACCAGCGTTTGCCCAGCCGGGCGGCCAGCATCCCCCAAACCCCTGAAGCAATTTGGGCATGTCCCGAAGGTACGCCGAACGATGTTTCAGCCGAAAACGCCTTGACCGTAGTGCTATACCAATAAGGACGAGGCCCATGCAGCGCCAGCTTGAAAGCGTCATTGACCGCGCCGCTCAGCAACAGAATCACCCCAACGCGCAACCCAAGGTCGGCATTGACCGACCAATATAAAACCGGCAGCCCCAAGAGAAAGAATTCTTCAGAGCCCAAAAAAGAGAAAAATTGCATGGGCGCTTCAAGCCAAGCCCCCATGGACTGAAGCAAAAGGATAAAATCTACACCGATTTGCCAGAGCCATTCCATAACGCCTCCATAGCAGTTTGACGAATAAGCTGCGAATATTGTACACTCAATATTATGAAAAAGACTCCACAATACAATTGGGATTGGCAGATTGCCCTTTTATTCGTTTTCATGATGGCCGGGGCCTCGGGACGGCTGGTGGTGACTCGCTGGACCGATGACCTGGTCATCGCCCAGGGAGCGGCCATTTTCGGTGGGATTTTGGGGTTGGTCCTGGCCATCTGCCAGTTTGGAAATTTCGCCCGCAGGCTGCTGGTCCTCGAATACAGCATCGTCATGCTGCCCTGGCTATTCCTGGGCGCAGCCCCCGGACGGGAAGAGTTGGCAGTCCGCCTATCCAGCCTGTTTGGGCGTCTCTCCCTGGGGATCGGCCAACTTGTCCGCGCCGAAGAAGTGAACGACCCGCTAATTTTCGTAGCCTTTGCCAGTATTATTTTTTGGTTTATCGGCCTTTACAGCGGACAGGCCGTTTTGCAGAAGCAGCGCATCCTGGCCAGTTTCCTGCCGCCCAGCCTGCCGCTGCTGCTCATCCAATACTATGATGGTTATAAAATCGAACGCATCTGGATCCTGGCGGTCTATTTCGCTGCCGCCCTGCTTATCATTGGCCGCATCCAATACCTGAAAAATGCCAGCCTGTGGCGCGAAAAGCAAATTTTCACCGGGCCGGAACCAGAGTTCGACCTGAACCGCAGCATCCTGGTAGCCACCATCACCATTGTTATGCTGGCCTGGCTGCTGCCCACCCCGGCCAAAGCGCTGCCGGCGGCGACAAAGCTGTGGAACGATATCAGCCGTCCTTTCAAGATTTCACAGGAACGTATCAACAATGCCCTGGCCGCCCTGACCAGCCAGAAGCCGCCGCCCGTGGAACGCTACGGGAACGTGCTCGGGCTGGGCAGCAAAGCCGACCAGGGTGAGGGCATCATCCTGCGCGTACGAACGCCAAGCACGAGTCTGCCGCGCTATTATTGGCGCGCTCGTATTTACGAAACCTACCAAAATGGGCAATGGCTGAGTTCGCAAACCCTGAAACGCCCGTTTTCTCCCAACTCGGATGAGATTCTTACGCCTGGCAGCGAAGAAACCCTGGCAGAATTCGAATTCGAATGGCTTTTTGCCGCCCAGGCCACCCTGGTAACCCAGCCCGAGGCTGTTTGGGTCAGCCGACCAGCGGAACTGATCTACGGGTCAGCCGAACCAGCCCAGATCGACTTCAACGGTTTGCGGGCAACGCCCATCCTGAATCCCGGCGAAAAATATATCGCCCGCTCGATCTTGAAAAACCCGACCATCGTCGAACTGCGCGAGGCCGGAGAAGAATATCCCGAATGGATTGCTGAACGTTATCTTTCAGTCCCCGGCGATTTACCGGCGCGCGTTACCGCCCTGGCGGTTGGAATCACCGAAGGGGCCGACACTCCCTACGATAAGGCCGCCAGAATCACCCAATACCTGCGCGAAAATATTACCTACAGTGAAACCGTTCCATCCCTGCCGTTTGCAGCCAACCCGGTCGAGCAATTCCTGTTCGAGTGGAAAAGCGGATATTGTACCTATTACGCCACAACCGAAGTGCTGATGCTGCGCTCCCTGGGCATCCCGGCCCGCCTGGCGGTCGGCTACGCTCAGGGACAACGCTCCTCGGGATTGCTTGTGGTGCGTTCAAAAGATGCCCATGCCTGGCCCGAGGTTTATTTCCCCGGCATCGGCTGGGTCGAGTTCGAGCCGACCGGCAACCAGCCTGCGCTGGTGCGCCCCAGTGGCATCGAGCGCGAACCGCAAACAGACATCGAGCCGAAAGAGCGCCAGATTCCGGAATTCAACGATGAGCCGGAACAGCCCATCGCAGAAGAAGAATCACCGGCTATGCCGAAATTCGTATTCCCAACCCAGACCGTTTTACGCTGGATTATAATAATCAGCGCAATTGGTTTCTCCGGTTATGGCGTATGGCGGCTTCATAAACAGAAGCCATTCCAAATGAGGGCATTGCAAACGGTGGTCTGGTTCTACAACCGGCGCGGACAGGGTATCCCGAATTGGGTGGAACGCTGGCAACGCTGGAGCGAGCTGACAGATGTCGAGCGCTCCTTCCATGTTATCAATCAGAGCATGGCGCTTTTAAAACAAAACCAGCCGGAATCAATCACACCCGCCGAGCGGGTGGAATTACTCAAGAAACTTCTGCCGCAGGCTGTTCACGAAATCGATACCCTGGCCCGGCAGCATGAAATGACCCTTTACAGCCGTACTCCCGGTGACACAGCCAAAGCAAGCCAGGCCGCCTGGAAGATACGGTATCATGTGATACGGTATCTCTTCAATCGGCTATTTTTAGGAGCATCTGTATGAGCGAAAGTCCATCCCTTCCAGTCGACCAGCAAATGAAGGCTTTGAGCCAGATGGCTGGGCAGATTCGCACCTCCATCCTGCCGATTCGCGCCAGCCTGCACCCCGATACACTGGAAAATCTCTCCCAGTTGGAAAGCCGGTTGTACCGTCTGGCCCAGGAAGTGGCCGCATTTGCCGAGGAGCGCAACAACCTGCTGGCCCTGACTGAAATCAGCCAGGTCATCAACTCCTCGCTCGACCTGGACGATGTGCTGCGCTTCGTGATGGACAACATCATCCGTCTGACCGGGGCCGAACGCGGATTCATGATGCTGCGCGACGCCAGCGGACAAATGACCAGCCGCATCGCCCGCAACTGGGAACAAGAATCGCTCAACGAATCGGAACATGCCGTCAGCCGAACAGTAATGCAAAGGGTGATCGAAACAGGCGAAGCGGTGCTGACCACCAACGCCCAGGAAGACCCGCGCTTCGGCGGGCAGGAAAGTATCATCGCCTTCAACCTGCGCTCGATCCTGTGTGTGCCGCTCAAGGTTAAGAACGATATGATTGGCGTTATCTACGCCGACAACCGCATCCGTTCGGGGATTTTCAACGAATCGGAACGCGACCTGTTGGGCGTTTTTGCCAACCAGGCCGCCATTGCCATCGAAAATGCACGCTTGTTCGCCTCGCTGCGCCGCACCCTGGCCGAAGTGACCGAACTCAAGAACATGATGGACAACATCTTTGCTTCCATCGCCAGCGGTGTCATTACCGCCGATGTCGAGGACCAGATCACGCTCTGCAACCATGCCGCCGAATACATCCTCGGCCAAAGCACAGTCGATATTATCGGACGCAAACTCACCGACGTTATGCCCTCGATAGCCAACGACATCCTGTCGCAAATCACCAGTGTCCGTACACAGGACACCCAAATCACTGACCTGGAATTCAGCCACCACCTGCCCCAACGCGGCCAGGTTGACTGGCGCTTGAACCTGTCCCCGCTCAAGGATGCCGACCAGACCACCCAGGGTGTAGCAATCGTGCTGGATGACCTGACCGAGCGCAAACGTCTCGAAGCGCAGCGCAAACTTTTCGAGCGGATGGTCTCGCCCGCCGTCATCCAGCAGCTCGATCCCAACAGCCTGGCGCTGGGCGGCAAACGCAGCGACATCACCGTCCTGTTTGCCGACATCCGCGGCTTCACCAGCTACAGCGAGACCCAATCGCCGGAACAACTGGTTTCGGTGCTCAACCGCTATCTGGCCGCCGGGGCCGAAGTTGTCCTCGAAGAAGAAGGCACCATCGATAAATTCCTGGGCGATGCCGTCATGGCCTGGTTCAATGCCCCAATTCCCCAGGAAGACCATACCCTGCGGGCGGTGCGCGCCGCGCTCAAACTACGCGAGCGGATCGCCGCCCTGCACGAAGTCCTGCCAACCGAAGCGCACCTCGGCTTTGGGGTCGGCATCCACTACGGCGACGCGGTCTTGGGCTTGATCGGCACCGAAAAACGCCTCGATTACACCGCCATTGGCGACAGCGTCAACACCGCCAAACGCTTGCAGGAAAACGCTGCTCAAAACCAGATTGTCATCAGCCAGGCCGCCTACGAACGCGTCAGCAACTTCGTCGAGGCCCGCCCAATGGAACCTATCATGGTCAAAGGCAAACGCGAGGCGATCCCGGTCTATGAGATTCTCGGCCTGAAATAAACCCAATCATGGATTCGCTGGCCAACCTGACGGCAATCAACCTCGACGACCTGGTCAGCTCTTTTGGCTGGCAAGATTCCCCCCGCCTGGCAGCACTGGTGCGGGGGATTTTTCATGCCCCGGCACAGAAATTCGCCCGCCAGATGCTCGCTTTCGACGCCGATGTCGGCCAGTGCGGCCTGGCTCTCGCGGCGCAGACCTTGTTCAAACAATTCGCCCGCGACCTGCAAATTTTCGGCGCGGAACGCCTGCCCCAAAACGGGCCAACGCTCTACCTGTCCAACCACCCCGGCATGATCGATACCCTGGCGCTCTTTATGGCCATCCAGCGGGCGGATTTGCGGATTCTGGCCATCGAGCGGCCATTTCTCAAAGCCCTGACCAACACCAGCCGGCAATTGATTTTTCTGAACGACGATCCGACCCGGCGCATGGCCGCCGTTAAAACGACTGCCGCCCACCTGAAAGCGGGCGGCGCGGCGCTGACCTTCCCGGCGGGCAAAATCGACCCCGACCCGGCCGTTTACCCCGGCGCGGTCGAGGCCCTCAGTGGATGGAGCGATTCCGCCGGGGTGTTGGCCCGCTTCGCGCCAGGAACAAAGGTCATTCCAACCCTGGTCAGCGGGGTGCTGTGGGAAAAAGCCGTCAAACATCCCCTCACCCACATCAAGAAAACCCGCTTCGAGCGCGAAAAGCTGGGCGCAGCCTTGCAATTGCTGGCTCACATCCAATTCAACCAGAAACCACTGCGCGTCAAGGTGCAGTTTGGTCAGCCCATCGCAACAGACGGCATGGACAGCGGGAAAATCCATGCAAATGTTCTAGAACAGATACAATCCCTGATCCAAAACCAAATGTAATCAGAAATAGAAGGTACAAAAAAAGCGCGCAGGAATTGCCCGCGCGCTTTTCTGATTCCGGCATCTAAAAATCAAGTCCTGACCGTTGGCCAATCCATCAGGGTAACTTCGACCAGCAGGCGGGCATTAACGTTCTTCTCCAGCTTTTCAATCGCCTCTTCGAGCGCCTGGGTGGTTTTGCGCGCAACTGACAGGGAGAGTTGGGCGGCAACCGCTTCAAGCTCGGCTGCGCGGTCGATATTGGTCAGGATCGTTCCGGCCCCGGCGGCGCGCAGCAGCACATCCCGCCACCACGAGAGCCACAGGAACAGACTACGGCGCAGTGCATCCTTATCCTTGGCGATTTTCTCCGCGTAAGCAAAACGCTCCCGCAGCGGGGCGGCCAGCAAATTCCGCAGGTCGTCCAGCTTTTCAGCGCGGAAATCGAGGGTTTTCTCGTCGCCCGCCAGGCGCAGGGCATAGCCGGGGCGGCCATCGGACAGATGCGCCAGCAGGCGCGCCTTTTCGGGTTCGATCTGGCGCGCAACCAGGAAAGATTCAACCGCCTCGACCGACACCGGCCGCAGGCGCAGAATCTCGCAGCGCGAGACAATCGTTGGCAGGAGCTGCTCGGCGTTATCGGCGGTCAGCAGCAACAGTCCATAGGAGGGCGCTTCTTCGAGCGTTTTGAGCAGGGCATTGGCTGCATTCGGGTTGGCTTCCTGGAATCGCAGGAAAATGACGATTTTATAGGCGGACTGGTACGGCTTGAGCGACAGGAATTTCTGCACCTCGCGCACCTGCTCAACCTTGAGCGTTCCGCCCTCGTGTTCGGCCTGGACGAGCATCAAATCGATATTCTGCCCGGCATCGACCTGCTTGCAGGCCCGACAAGCGCGACAGGGAACCCCCGGCGCACTTGGCGATGGACAGGACAGCGCTTGCGCCAGGCGAATTGCCAGGGTGCGCCGCCCCACCCCGGAAGGGCCGGTAATCAGGTAGGCATGGCGCAAAGCTGCCTGGGTAACATGCCCATGCAGCATCTCAACCGCCCAATCGTGGCCGAAAACATCCCAGGGATTCATTCTTCCCTCAATCTCAGATAGGATTCATAGCGTTCCGGGCTGACCTGTCCCTCGCGCAGGGCGGTCAAGACGGCACAACCCGGCTCGTGGGTATGCGAACAACTGCTGAATTTGCAGGCTGAAACCAGGTCGCGCAGTTCGGGGAAATAGGCATCGATCTCTTCGGGTTCGGTATCCCATAGGGCCAGCGATTTCCAGCCGGGAGCATCAGCCACCCAGCCGCCAAACTCGAGCGGGTGCAACTGGCGAAAATTGGTGGTGTGCTTGCCCTTGTTCATCGCCAGGCTGACCTCACCGACCGCAATTCCCAATCCCGGCTGGACTACATTCATCAGGCTCGATTTGCCGACCCCGCTTGGCCCGGCCAGAGCCGAGAGTTTTCTATGCAGGGTTTCGCGCAGTTCGTCGATGCCCAGGTTTTGCTGAACCGAGGTGTAAATCACTCGATAACCCAGGGGCGGGTAAACGCCGAAAACCTGGCGGGCAGCTTCTATGCCAATCAAATCAACCTTGTTGGCGACAATCACTGCCGGGACGTTCTGCTTCTCGGCAATGACCAGGAAGCGATCCAACATGCGCAGTTTGGGTTCGGGATGGGCGCAGGCAAACACGAAAACTGCCTGGTCAGGATTGGCCAGCAGAATCTGGCAATACTCTCCCTGTGGGCGCGGATCGAGGCGCACGATCTCGCTTTTGCGCGGCAAAATCTCTTCGATCACGCCGCTGCCGTCTGTCTGGAGACTGAACAGAACCGAGTCGCCGACCGCGGCAATGTCACCCAGCCGAGGGCCTTGTTTCAGCCGTCCGCGCAGTTGACAGGTTACAGCTGAGTCCGCATCCGCGCCCAGGACGCTGAAAAAGCCCGATTGGGCGCGAATGATTAGGCCGGAGAGCGTTCCCTGGTCAGACATTATCCGCTCTAATCATTTCCTTCTTCTTCAGTCGGGATGCCGCCAAAGGGGGTCGGCGTCTTGGGGATGCCAATATCAGCCTCCCACCAATAACGCGCGATCGGTTTATAGTTATTGTAATAAAGTTCAAGCACACGCCGGAAAATAGGCGCGGCATACTCGGAGCCTTCACCCTTGGTCTCAACGATGACGGCAATGGCGATATCGGGCAGGCTCCCATCGGGCACGTCGGTATAGCCGGCAAACCAGGAATGCGGCAAACCACCGCCGGTCTGGGCCGTGCCGGTCTTGGCATAAACCGGGATGGTGACATTGCGGAAACGATGGGCCGCCGTGCCGCGCGGGTTGTCAATCACCGAACGCATGGCATCCTGGATGGCTTTGAGCGTTTCGGGTTTGATTGGCAGGGTGCCGCGCGCTTCGGGCTTGAAGAAGGTGGTTTCGGCCCCATTGGCATCGACCACTTTTTCGACCAACTGCGGACGATAAAGCGTGCCGCCGTTGCCGAGGGCGGCAATGAACGTTGCCACCTGGAGCGGGGTGACGGTCAACTGGCCCTGGCCGATAGCCTGGAAAACGGCTTCGGTGATTTCGGGCGGGTTGATAATGTTGCCGGGCTGCTCTTCGATAACATCGATGCCAGTCGGGCTGCCCAGGCCAAAACCGCGCGCCATATCGGCCACGGCAGTGACGCGCCCCTGGCGATACAGGTCAAAGCCGATGTGGTAAAACCACGGGTTGCAGGAACGCATCAGCCCTTGCGAAAGGGTCAACCGACCCGAGGGCTGGGTGACGCCCACGCCGTCCTCCTGGAATTCTTTCAGGAAGCGTTCATAGGTCCAGTCATAGAGCGTGCGCCCATCCAGTTCGGTATATTCGTAACCACATTCATATTCGTTCTCAGGCGTGTAAGTGCCGCTCTCGAGCGCAGCCGCCATGGTAATGATTTTGAACACCGAGCCAAGCGGATACTGTCCCTGGGTGGCGCGGTTGACCAGCGGTTGGTCGGGATCATTGACCACATCGCCCAGCCCATTCAGGCTGTTGGGATTGTTCGGGTTGAACAAGTTGGGGTCGAAATCGGGCGTGGAGGCCATCGCCAGCACCCGCCCGGTGTCGCGTTCCATGACGACAATCGCGCCGACAAAATCGCCCAGCGCCCGCTCGGTGCCGAGTTGCAGATTGCGGTCAATCGTCAGATGCACGGAACTGGCTGGCTGCGAGCTGGCCTTACCCAGGAAGGAAAGCACCCCGCCGCTCGGGCTGATCACATACAAGGTGCCGCCAGCCCGGCCCGCCAGATATTGCTCACCCCATTTCTCGATCCCAAACCCGCCAATCAGCGAGTTGCGGGCATAACCGGCGCGCAGATACTCATCCAGCCTCTCGGCAGGCACCGCGGAGACATAGCCGACCACATGCGCGCCAATCCCGTTCGTAAAATAGAAGCGCGAGGTGTAATCGACCATACGAAAACCGCTCAAACCGGCCAGGACGCCATAACGGCGGTTAAGTTCTTCGAGCGAGGCTTCGCCCAGGGTCACCCACCAGTCCGCGCCAGCCGAGGCATAGCGGCTGCGCACCGCATCCTGCGATTGGCCGGTCAGGTTGGCCACTTCGTAGAGCAGGGTGCCTTCCTGGTCAGGATTGAGTTCGCCAGGGACAACGTAAAATGCCACCGCTTCGGTCTCATCGACCAGCGCGCTGCCGTTGCGGTCATAGATATTGCCGCGGGCCGGGGTTTCATAATCCATCGAAAGGGTGTTGCCGCCGCGCAGTTCGGGCAGAATCAAACCTTCTTCCCAACTGATTTTCCAGTTCCCATCGACCAACTTGAAGTTAAACGGAATATCGCGCACAATCTCGCCGACCAGGTTGCTAACATAGGTTACGCGCACATTCGCCTGGGCGCTCTGCATGTTGAGCGTGGTCGATAAAACTTCGGTCTTGATCTCGGCCAGGGCCATTTCGTTCATCGCATCGCGATAGCGTTTGATGAAATCTTCTTCGCCAATCGCCTGGCGGCTTTCCTCGCTGATCATGGCATACATCGCGGCATAATCAGCGGCCTGCCAGGCCGCGACAAAATTTTGCAGGGCGCTTTGCGTATCCGGGGCGCTGGTTGCGTGCACCACCGGGGTTGGCAATCCGCTGGTCGGTTCTGTTGTGACTTCCCCGGGATTTGCAGATGGGCCTGTGCAGGCGCTCAGCAATCCCAGGATGATGATTAAATTAAAGATCAAGGTTCGCTTCATTTTTACCTACTTTGTAAGCTCACTTTTCAAGATCGAATGGAAGATTGGACAGGCATAATTCAAGGTTGCCTGGCAGTTACGGGCCACATCGGCCCGAGGGGAGATGTCCAGGCGGCGCAGAAGCACCGTCAGATGGCAGAGCGGCAGGCCCATCACACTGGCGTAACAACCCTGCATATTAATCACCGGTTGGAAGTTGGGACTCTGAATCCCATAGGCCCCGGCCTTGTCGAGCGGATCGCCGCTCTGGATGTATGCTTCCATCTCGGCATCGCTGTAATTGCGCATCGGGACATTGGTCAGGCAAACGTCACTGAACAAGGCCTGGTCGGCCACGCGCAACACCGCAATACCGGTATAAACCTGGTGCTCCCGTCCGCGCAGGCGGGTCAACATCGAACGCGCCTCGGCCTCGTCGGCGGGTTTGCCCAGGATTTCGCTGTCCAGGACGACAGTTGTGTCCGAGCCAATCAGCACCTGATCCGGGCGCGAGCGCGGCAGGACCGCCTGGGCCTTCTCGATCGCCAGGCGCTCAACATACGCGGCCGGCTGCTCGCCCGGATGGACATCTTCATTGATATTGGCCACATCCAGATTAAACAGCCAACCGCCCAACGCCAGCAGTTCACGCCGTCGGGGGGAATTCGAAGCCAGGATAAGGGAAGCAGTTTGCGCACTCATCATAACAAATGGCGATTCTAACACACCCGCAAGAGGCATTTTTCAACTCTCGGAAAATTTTCATTTCGGCAGGATAAAAACCGGGCAAAAAAGACATTCTGCATCTGGAGGAATCGCCATAACCGCTGTAAAATCATCTTGAATAGACAGCTATCCAGGAGAAATCATGAAAGAACTTGTGCAAAAAATCGCCCGCGAGGGCAAAAACCTCGGCAACGGCATCCTGAAAGTGGACGGTTTCGTCAACCACCAGGTCGACGCCGGGCTGATGGATTTGTGCGGCAAAGAATTTGCGCGCCTGTTCAAGAATGTCCAGGCCACCAAAATCCTGACCGCCGAAATTTCCGGCATCGCCCCGGCCTTGACCACCGCCATCCACCTCGGTCTGCCGGTGGTTTATGCGCGCAAAACCAAACCCGTGACCATGCCCGACCAGGTCTACCTGACCCTGGCTCCCTCACATACAAAGGGCCGCATGGTCGAACTGATCATCTCGCCCGAACACCTGCCGCACGGCGAGCGCGTCCTGATTATCGACGATTTCCTGGCCACCGGCGCCACCATCCTCGGCCTGGTGCGCCTGGCCCAAACCGCCGGAGCCGAAATTGTCGGTGTAGGCGCGCTGATCGAAAAAACCTTCGAAGGCGGCCGCGATGCGCTGGCGGGACTGGGCGTACAGGTCGAGTCGCTGGCGAAAATCAGTTCGCTCGATAACGGCAAAATCGAATTTGAAGATTAAATGGATATTTTCTACCGCCTGGCCCGGACAAAGGCCGGGCGTTTTCTTGTCCGATTGCTTTTTACGCGCATGACCTTCGCCCTACCCGTCTCCCGCCTGCGTGAAACTGAAACGTTACTGGCCTTTTGGCATCCCAAACCCGCTTATAAGTTTCACGTACTCCTGACGCCGAAACGCCCCGCAGCGTCCCTGGCCGAACTCGACCCGTCAGATAGCGCCTTGATGACCGACCTGGTGAGCGTAGTTCAATCGCTGGTCAAAGAGTACAACCTCGAACAAGGCGGCTACCGGTTAATCGTCAACGGCGGCGAATACCAGGATTTTCCGCATTTGCACTTTCATTTGATTTCGGATAATGCGTTGTTCAGTTGAACGGTTTTCCAGTTAGCGGGTTGCCCGTTTTTTCTGAACCAAATCACAGCACAACCGGCAACCGGATAACCGAATAACCGGATTACAGGATACCCCCATGCACAATTCCATCGCCATTCTCGATTTCGGTTCCCAGTACGCGCAATTGATTGCCCGGCGGGTGCGCGAAGCGCAGGTTTATTGCGAACTCTTCCCTTGGGACGCGCCGCGCGAAAAAATCATGGCCATCAACCCCAGGGCCTTTATCCTTTCAGGCGGGCCAAACTCGGTCTATGCGCCGGGCGCGCCCTTTATTCAGGATTTCATTCTCGCAAGCGGATTGCCGATTCTGGGCATTTGCTACGGGATGCAAGCCCTGACCCACGCCCTGGGCGGCAAGGTCGATGCCTCGGCCCACCGTGAGTACGGTCACGCCATTGTTGAGCCGCTGGCCGGGAATCCGCTGCTGGGCGGCGATTCCTTCCAGGTCTGGATGTCGCACGGCGACAAGCTGACCGAACTGCCGCCGGGTTTCAGCGCCCTGGCAAAGAGCGGCAACAGCCCCTTCGCCGCCATGGCCAACCCCGCGCGCGGCTACTATGGCCTGCAATTCCACCCGGAAGTCAACCATACCATTGGCGGCAGTGAAATCATCCGCCGCTTTGTGACCGACATCGCCGGAATCATCCCAGATTGGACGCCGCAGTCGATTATCGATGAGTCGGTGGCGCGGATACGTCAGCAGGTTGGCGGGGCGCGGGTGCTGGCAGCCGTTTCGGGCGGAGTCGATTCGTCGGTGGCGGCGGCGCTGGTGCACAAAGCCATCGGCGACCAGTTGGTGGCCGTTTTTGTCGATACCGGCCTGCTGCGCAAGAATGAGGGCGCGCAGGTCGTGGAAGCCTTCCGCAACATGCTCGGCGTCGAACTGGTGGCCGTCGAGGCCGCCGATGAGTATTTTGCCGCTCTGGCAGGTGTCACCGAGCCGGAGAAAAAGCGCAAAATCGTCGGCGAGAAGTTCATCCGCATCTTCGAGCGCGAGGCCAAAGCCGTTGGCCAGCCAAAATTCCTGGTGCAGGGCACGATTTACCCGGATGTGGTCGAATCGTCCGCGCCGGACCGCAACAAGGCCGATAAAATCAAAACCCATCACAACGTCGGCGGGCTACCGGAAGATATGCAGTTCGAACTGGTCGAGCCGCTGCGCTACCTGTTCAAGGATGAAGTCCGGGCGGTCGGTGAAGCGCTCGGGCTGCCGAGCGAGATGGTTTGGCGGCAGCCGTTCCCGGGTCCGGGTTTGACCGTGCGCTGTTTGGGCGAGGTAACTCCCGAAAGGGCCGAGCGGCTGCGCGAAGCGGACGCCATCCTGATTGAAGAATTATCCGCCGCCGGGCTGCTCGGAAAAGGCGCGGGCACAAGCCAGGCTTTTGTGGTGCTTTTGCCGGTGCGTTCGGTAGGCGTGATGGGCGACCAGCGCACCTACCAGGAAGCCTGCGCCATCCGCGCGGTACTGACCGATGATTTTATGACCGCCGATTGGGCGCGCATCCCTTACGAGGTGCTGGCGCGGGTTTCGAGCCGCATCGTCAACGAGGTGCGCGGAATCAACCGGGTGGTGTATGATATTACCAGCAAGCCTCCCGCGACGATTGAGTGGGAGTAGCCCTTCGACTGCGCTTTTCAAACAAAATTCGTAAGTCCTGAGCGGAGGGCGGAGCGTATTGTGCGTAGCCCGCAGTCGAAGGACGCTCCGCTCAGGACAAAGTGAAGACAGGAGTCCCCATGTCCGAAGAATCCCGTTCGATTAGCCCGCCGCCCATCCACCCGCTGACCGCGCTCGCGACGATTGCCCTGGATGGCATCTTCTTCTTTTTCTTTATCGAAGCTGTCAACCCTCTGGCCGCGCTGGGGATCGGCTCGCTGGGATTTGCCGCCACCACTCTGGTGCAGCGCTTCCTCGATAACGACAACTGGGGCGCGGCGATTGCCAAAGGATTGGTAATGGGAATTGTCGCTGGTGTGCCTTATCCGGTGGCCGGGACGGCGGTCGGCCTGCCGCTGCTGGCCTGGGCCGGGGTCAGCCGCTGGGTCAAATTGCCGGATCGCGGCAACAATCGTATCGTCGACGAGGCCGTCAGCCGACCGCGCCTGCCAGGCAGCAACCAGGACGAATAACAACTGAACGGGCTGCCAGGCGTATACCCAATCAATGGTTCTGCCCTTGAAAGGAGTAGGCAATGAATATCGGCGATATTTTGACAAAAGCATGGCAAATTACCTGGAAATATAAAATCCTGTGGATTTTTGGCATCCTGGCCAGTTGCGTCGAGGGGAGCGGCGGCGGCAACGGTGGCGGTGGCGGTGGCGGGGGCGGCGGCAGCGGCGTGGATGGCTCCCGGTTCAACGGCGAAGACCTGGGCCTGCCCTTTGAAAGCTGGATTCAGGAAGCGGTTCGTTATTTCGAAAACTTCGAAAGACAGCCCGAGCAATATGTCGGCTTGATTGCCGTCATCCTGATGGTGCTGTGCGTGTTATGGCTGGCTGCCGTTGCGCTCGGCACAATGGGCCGCATCGGCCTGATCAAGGGCGCTTTGCTCGCCGACCGCGAAGCCGAATTGATTTCCTTCGGGGAACTGTGGCAGGAAAGCGGGCGGCATTTCTGGCAAGTGATTAGCTTATGGTTGATTCTGTGGCTGGCAAGTTTCATTGTAGCGGTGATATTAATGCTCATCATTGCCGCCGGGGCAGTCCTGACGATGGGCCTGCTGGTAGCATGTTTGCTTCCGCTGCTGTGCTTGTTGATTCCGCTCCTATGGCTGCTCAACCTGGTTTTTGAACAGGCCACCATCGCCATTATCAAGGAAGAACGCGGGGTCATGGATGCGCTGCAGCGCGCCTGGGAACTCGTCCGCGCCAATATCGGCAGCTACATCCTCATGGCGTTGATTCTTTTCATCCTCCAATTCGCCCTGGGATTGATTATTTCGCTGCCCATCCTGCTGGTGGCGCTCCCGGCCCTGTTTGGCCTGTTCATCGGCTCGGGCGATAGCATCCGCACAACCTTGATCATCTCGGGCCTGTGTTTTGTGGTATATATGCCGGTATTGATTGTCCTGGGCGGCATCCTGCGCACCTATGTCTGGACCGCCTGGACGTTAACCTTCTCACGGCTGTCGGATAAACCGTCGCTCCAGCCGGCCCAGCCTGAAACGTTGGACGCCTATTAGAACGCAGACTTTCCGCCTGATACTGATTATTTGCATCATCAGCCTGGCCTTGCCGCAAATGTCCTTTGCGCAAAGCCAGGCTTCTGCCGTTCTGTACCAGGTCAACAGCGAGACCTTCCCGGCCATCTCCGGTCTGTTGGATGTATATACCGGACAGGGCCAATTCGTGCGCGGGTTGAATGCCAGCAACATCACCCTGCTGGAAGATGGCAAAACCATTACCCCGCAACGAATTTCGGAAAAATCCGTTCCCTTGCAAGTGGTGGTTGCGGTCAACTCAAGTTCGGCCCTGGCAGTGCGCGACGGCCAGGGGATTTCACGCTACGACAAAGCTGTCGCTGTGCTGGAAAATTGGGCCGCAAGCCGTCCCGCCGGGAACGAAGACCTGTTCAGCCTGACCTGGAATGGCGGCATCATCAGTTCGCGCGTTACGCCCCTGACCTGGCGCAACCGCCTGAACGTTTTCGACCCGCAACTTCGTAATTCAACCCCCAGTCTGGCGGCCCTGTCTTACGCCCTGGACGCGGCCCTGGACACCCCGCTGACCCCCGGCGGCAAACGCGCCATCCTGTTCATCAGCAACCACATCGAAAACCAGAATATCGCCGCCTTGAGCGACCTGACCGCTCGCGCCACCCAAGCCGGGATTCGCGTCTACGTCTGGATCATCGATTCGAAGGATTTCCTGATCCATCCCGGCTCGGAGGCCCTGCGCCAGATGGCCGCCGCCACCGGCGGGGCAAGCCTCGACTTTACCGGCGTGGAAACCCTGCTCGACCCGGAAGAATGGCTTAAGAACCTGCGCTGGGTGTACGAGTTCGAATACCAATCCGGCACCCGCGCCAGCGGACAGTACCAACTCAGCGCCTTGATCTCAACCGAGGAGGGGGGCTCGCTCACCTCCAACCAGGTACCGCTCGAGTTGGTTGTGCTGCCGCCCAATCCGATCCTGCTCTCGCCGCCAACCCAGGTTGCCCGCCAAAATCTCGAAGACCCGTTCGACCTGGAAAACAGCCTGCCGACCAACCAGCCGCTCGAAATCCTGATCGAATTCCCGGATGGGCACCCACGCCCGCTGGCCCGCACCATCCTATATGTGGATGAAGTTGCCGTGCAGGAAAATGTGGTTGCGCCGTTCGAGCAATTCAGTTGGGACCTGCGCAGCTACCTCGCCAGCGGGCCGCATACCCTGCGGATCGAAGCAGTCGACACGCTTGGGTTGAGCAGTTCGAGCGCCACCTTCAGCGTGGATGTGGTTGTGGTCCAGCCGCCCGGCGGATTGGCAGGGCTGATCCTGCGCAACAACGTGGCCATCGTCACCACGGCAGTAGTTTTTGCCGGTTTCATCCTGTTGTTAATCATCTTCTTCAGCGGACGCAAAACATTCAGCCGCATCGCAGAGCAACGCCGCATCCGCGCCCGCCAACTGGACCCGGTCACACAGCCCTTGCAGGCCAAGTTTGAGCCGCCATCCAAGCCGCTGCCGCCTACCAAAAACCCCTTCCCCTGGATTCGACGCAAAGCGCCTCCGCCGCCCGCCTACCTGGTCAAGTTGACTTCAGATGGGCAGCCAGCCCCCGGCGGCGATCCGATTGCCCTGGCCGCACCCGAACTGACCATCGGCGCTGACCCGACCCAGGCCACCAATGTGCTCGGTGACCCGTCACTCTCGCCGCTGCACGCCCGTTTGCAGCGCACCCCGGAGGGGAATTTCCTGCTGACCGACAGCCGTTCGGTGGCTGGGACGTGGGTCAACTATGAGCTTATCCCCCAGGAGGGTCGTATCCTGGCGCATGGCGATGTGGTAAACTTTGGCAAATTAACCTACCGGTTTGTCCTGGGCAAGCCGCCTGCCAACCAAAAGCCGAAATCAATTCCCATCAAACCAGAATGATCCGCTCCAACCGCGCGCATCTTTTTGTCGCAGCCCAAACCCATCCCGGCCAATCTGGCAAGAATAACGAAGATAACTTTGCCGTATCGGCCTATACCCTCAGCCAGCACAACCCGATGCCGGTTGTTGTGGCGGTTGTCTCGGATGGGATCGGCGGACACCGCGCGGGCGAGGTAGCCTCCGCGATTGCGGTCAACAGTTTCAGCGAAATGGCGCTCGCCTCGACCGGCGGCAACCCGCTGGCGCTTTTCCAGGAAAGTTTTTACAAGATCAGCGAAGAAATCTTCAAACAGGCTGAACTGGATGGCACCCGCAAAGGCATGGGAGCGACCCTCTCCTGCGCCTGGGTGATTGGGGACGTGCTCTACATCGCCTATGCCGGCGATTCGCGCATTTACCTGCTGCGCGAAGGCAAAATCCGCCAGGTCAGCCGCGACCACACCTGGGTACAGGAAGCCGTTGAAAAAGGCGTCCTGAGCAGTTCGCAGATCAAAACCCACCCCAACCTGCATGTCATCCGCCGCTATCTCGGTTCGGAAACACCGCCCGAACCCGACCTGCGCCTGTTCCTATCCCCCAATGAGACCGACAACAAAGCCAAAGCCAACCAGGGATTAATGCTCCAGCCAGGAGATGTCATCCTGCTCTGCACCGACGGCCTGACCGACCTGGTCAACGACAGCGAAATAGCCCAAACCTTGCAGGGCAAAACCCTCAACCAGACCGCCCTGGCGCTGACTGACCTGGCCAACCAGCGCGGCGGCCACGACAACATCACCATCATCCTGCTCGGTATGCCCTTCGACAAAAAACAGCACAAACCCGGCTGGCTGATGGGCTAATTTTCAGACTCGCAAGTCTCCAATGGAATAAAAATAGAACACAGATGACGCTGATTCGGCGGACGCCTTCGGCGCGCGGATTTTTCGTTCGATTTTCCGTGTCAATCCGTCCAATTCGCAACATCCGCGTTCTATTGCTTTTGCCCGCTGAAACTACATCATCTTCGCGCCGGGGTATAATCAGACCGTAATTGCCCGAAATCACCGTGTTCGACCAAACCAGCCAGTACGGAGAGAACATGCCCAACGGCAACCAGCCCCAACTCCCCCTCGATTCAGATCAAATCATCAACGACTACCGCCTGGCCTATCGCAGCCGCCAGGCTTCCATCATTGGCCGCCGCGAAGTGCTCAGCGGCAAGGCCAAATTCGGCATCTTCGGCGACGGCAAGGAAGTCGCCCAGCTTGCCATTGCGCGCGCCTTCCAGAAAGGCGATTGGCGCTCCGGCTACTACCGCGACCAAACCTGGATGTTCGCCCTCGGGGTGATCGACATCCAGGCTTTTTTTGCGCAGCTCTACGCCCATGCCGACGTCAAGCACGAACCCGCCACCGCCGGGCGCGCCATGAACGGCCATTTCGCCTCGCGCTACATCAACCCGGACGGCTCCTGGGTCAACCAGGTCGATTCCTACAACATCGCCGCCGATGTTTCGCCGACCGCCTCGCAGATGCCGCGCCTGGTTGGGCTGGCCTTCGCCTCGACCCTCTACCGCCAACTGCCCGAACTAAAACCCTTCAGCCAGTTCTCGCGCAATGGAGACGAAGTCGCCTGGGGCACCATTGGCAACGCCTCCACCGCCGAAGGCATGTTCTGGGAAAGCGTCAACGCCATCGGCGTGCTGCAAGCCCCGGCCGTCATCACCATTTACGACGATGGGTTTGGCATCTCGGTCCCCAACCAGTTCCAGATGGTCAAGGAAAACATCGGCGCCATACTGAAAGGCTTCGAGCGCGACCCCAACCCGCCGCGCAGCACCGACATCGGCTACGACCTATACACCGTCCGCGCCTGGGATTACCCCGCCCTGCTCGAAACCTACGCCGCCGCCGCCGAAATCGCCCGCGAATATCACATCCCGGCCATCGTGCATGTCACCGAAGTCACCCAGCCGCTGGGTCACAGCACCAGCGGCAGCCATGAACGCTATAAGACCGCCGAGAGATTGCAATGGGAGGCCGAACACGACTGCCTGCTCAAAATGCGCGCCTGGATGATCGAAAACGGCCTGGCCAGCAAGGACGAGTTAAACGCCTACGAAACCGAAGACAGACAGCGGGTCGAAGAGTCCCGCAAGGCCGCCTGGGAAGCGTATAACGCCCCCCTGTTGAAAATCCGCCGCGAAGCCGTCGAACTTTTCGGCCAGATTCCATCCGCCAGTGGGATAAAGGAAGCCTTATCCAACCTGCCGGTTTTTACCAAACGAGACGTTTTTGCCGCCGCCCATGAAATTCTACGCGCGGAACGCGACCACCCGACGCCTGCCCTGCAAAAACTAGGGGCCTGGTACAAGGCTGAAAACGCCGCCGCCGCTGAGACGATTTCCAGCCACCTGCACAGCCCCTGGACCGACGCCGCAACCCGCGTCCCCGAAGTGAAACCCGTTTACTCGGCCTCTTCTCCCTCCCAGACCGGGTTCGAAGTCGTCAACGCCTTCTTCGATGCCGCTTTTGCCCGCGACCCGCGCACGATTGCTTTTGGCGAAGATGTCGGCAAACTCGGCGATGTCAACCAGGGTTTCCGCGGCTTGCAGGAAAAATACGGATTCCTGCGCGTGATGGATACCGGCATCCGCGAAGTGACGATTTTGGGGCAAGCCATCGGCCTGGCCATGCGCGGCCTGCGCCCGATTTGCGAAATCCAGTACCTTGATTATTTGCTGTACGCCCTGCAATTGATGTCCGATGATCTCGCCAACCTGCTCTGGCGCACTGCCGGCGGACAAAAAGCCCCGGTCATCATCCGCACCCGCGGCCACCGGCTGGAGGGTATCTGGCACAGCGGTTCGCCGATGGCCGGAATCATCAACCTCGTGCGCGGAATCCATGTGCTCGTCCCGCGCAACCTGACCCAGGCTGGCGGATTCTACAATACCCTGCTGAGTGCCGAAGAGCCGGGACTGGTGGTCGAGCCGCTGAATGGCTACCGCCTGAAAGAGCGCCTGCCCGACAACCTGGCCGAAATGACCGTCCCGCTGGGTGTGCCTGAAATCCTGCGCCCCGGCACGGATGTAACAGTGGTCACCTATGGCTCGTGCTGCCGCATCGCCCTGGATGCCGCCGAGAAACTCGCCAAAGCGGGCATCGAAATCGAAGTCATCGATGTGCAAAGCCTGCTGCCCTTCGACTTGCACGGCATGATTCTCGAATCGCTCAAAAAGACCAACCGCATCCTGTTCCTCGACGAAGACGTACCCGGCGGCACAACCGCCTACATGCTCCAGCAAGTCATCGAAAAACAAGGCGGCTATTACCACCTGGATGCCGCCCCGCGCACGCTTTCGGCCCAGCCCCACCGTCCCGCCTACGGCTCGGACGGCGATTACTGGTCCAAGCCCAACGCCGAAACGATTTTCGACGTGGTCTATGAGATGATGAAAGAATAATGTGGGACGGGATGCTATCCCGCCGATGCAGTGTAGCAACCCGCCTCGCGGGATAACACCCCGCGCTACGCATCGTCCAAAGAAAATAGGTATAATCTTTGCTATGCCAAAACAACCCCTTGCCGAAGTATTCGGATTTCCTGTCGACAATCTTTCACCCGAAGCTGAAAATTTTCGGGCAGCCAAACTTTGTCCCTATAACAACAAAGTTCCATCCTGCACCAAAGTCAGGGCCAATGATCCGCTTGGCGTTTGCAGCCTCTTTGACTCTGGCGAATTGGCTATCATCTGCCCTGTGCGTTTCCGCCAAAACTGGCTGATTGTGCAGGATGCGGCAAAGTTCTTCTTCCCAAAAGGGACACCTTGGACAACCCTGGTTGAGATTCGCCTTGACGATAAGGACAGCCAATCAGCCGGGAATATTGATATTGTGCTTGTATCTTACGATGAGAAAGGCCGCATCACAGATTTTGGGGCATTGGAAGTTCAGGCAGTTTATATTTCAGGCAATATCCGCCGCCCGTTTGACCATTACATGGAAAACCCGCGAGAACGAAGTGGCATGGATTGGAGCGGCAAGGTCGGCTATCCCAACCCGGATTATCTTTCATCGTCTCGAAAACGCCTTGCACCGCAATTAATCTACAAAGGCGGAATACTAAATTACTGGAACAAAAAAATCGCCGTAGCGCTTCACAGCAGTTTTTATAAGACCCTGCCAAAATTACCCGAAGTTGCGCCTGAAAAAGCTAATTTGGCCTGGTTTGTTTACGATTTGCAACACGATATTCCCCAGAATCGCTACAACCTTACGTTAACCAAAACCGTTTACACAGATTTTCAACCAGCCCTGGAGAAAATTACTACACCAGAACCAGGGCCGCTTGAAAATTTTATCGATCACTTGCAAGGAAAACTGGATGAAAAACTAGGGAATGAAAACAATCCAGACGCGCCAACCCTGCTTGATGTTATTTCAGATGAGCCGTAATTTATGTTACAGCCATCTTTGTTTGACGAAACAGTTGTAAGGAAAATCGTCAATGTGGCCTCCGTGCCACATCGAAGCCCGTTTCGCTACCCTGGGGGGAAAACCTGGCTGGTTCCATATATTCGTCGCTGGATTGGTTCACAAGAGACCCGCCCCATCAAACATTTTTTTGAGCCTTTTGCCGGGGGTGGTATTGTCAGCCTGACTGTAGCGGCTGAACAACTTTCAAATCACGTTACGATGGTGGAACTTGATGAAGATGTAGCCTCTGTGTGGCAAACTATTTTCGGTGAGCATGGCGAATGGCTGGCAGACAGGATTGTCAAGTTTGAAATTAATGAAAATACAGTGGATTTTATCCTTGGGCACGAGCCGCCATCATTACAAGAAAGAGCCTTCCAGACCATCTTGAAAAATCGGGTAAATCATGGTGGTATTCTGGCAAACGGCGCTGGACGTTTAAAGCATGGGGAAAACGGCAAAGGAATGAAATCTCGTTGGTATCCACAGACCTTAAAAAATCGCATCCTGGATATTATCAAAATGGGCAAAAGAATCACTTTTATCCAAGGAGATGGGTTTGATGTTATCAGGCAAAACATTGAAGTGAAAGATGCCTTGTTTTTTATTGACCCGCCCTATACCGTTGCTGGTAAAAAGGCAGGAACGCGGCTTTATCGTTATTCAGAAGTGAATCATAATGAATTATTCGAATTGGCAAGCCAAATCGTTGGTGATTTTTTGATGACCTACGATAATGCAGAAGGGGTTAGGGAGTTGGCAAGCCAATACAACTTTGATACTCACATTATTGCTATGAAAAATACACACAACATCAAAATGACAGAGTTGCTTATTGGACGAAACCTAGACTGGGCAAGATCTTTATAATTTGTTCAACCTATAACTCTTTCAATAAAAGCGGAGAACCTTGAACCATGCCGACTTATGATTTTGTCTGCCTCGACTGTCGCAAACGCTTCGATATTTTCATGACTTACAGCGAATATGGCGTTAACCCAGTCGCCTGCGCCCACTGCGGCGGGACCAACGTGAAACGGCGCGTGCCGCGCGTGCGCGTCCTGAAATCGGACGAACAACGCCTCGAAGCCCTGGGCGACCCGTCCATGCTGGATGGCATCGACGATGACCCGGTCGCCCTCGGGCGGATGATGCGCAAAATGGGCAGCGAACTGGGCGAAGACCTGCCGCCCGAATTTGGCGATGTCGTTGACCGCCTCGAAGCCGGCCAATCGCCCGAAGAAATCGAAAAAGCCATCCCAGACCTGGCCGATAGTCTCGGCGGCGACATGGGCGGCGCAGACGATGGATTTAAAGCGAAATAAGGGATAGAGGAGAAACCGATGGATTGGATGATACTGGGTTTGCTGCTGGGCGGGTTTGTCACACTTTTACTCGGCGCTGAAATTTTGGTGCGCGGCGCTTCACGCCTGGCGGCAGCGGTTGGCATTTCGCCGCTGGTAATCGGTCTGACGGTGGTCGCCTTTGGCACCAGCGCGCCCGAACTGGCCATCAACCTGCAATCGGCCTTCAACGGCCAGGCCAACATAGCCCTGGGAAATGTCGTCGGCAGCAACATCATGAACGTCCTGGTCATCCTGGGGCTGTCAGCCCTGATCATCCCGCTGGTTGTTAATCAGCAACTGGTGCGCCAGGATGTGCCAATCATGATTGCCGTGACCCTGCTGGCCTGGTTCATGGCCGCAGACGGCAATATCGGTTTCCTGGACGGCGCAATTCTCTTCCTGGGGCTGATTGGCTATACCGCCTTTAACGTTTGGCAGAGTCGCAAGGAAACCAGCAGTGAAGTCAAGGAAGAATACGAGAAAGAATTTGCCGATAAGAAGGTAGAACATACCCCCAGCCATGTCCTGCTCAACCTGGGTATGCTGGTCGGCGGATTAGTGCTATTGGTCTTCGGCTCAGACTGGTTGGTGGATGGAGCCGTCCGGCTGGCCAAACTGTTCAACGTCAGCGACCTGGTTATCGGCCTGACCATTGTCGCCATCGGCACTTCCCTGCCCGAACTGGCAACCTCCATCGTGGCCGCCATCCGCAAGGAACGCGATATTGCCGTTGGCAACGTGGTCGGCAGCAACATCTTCAACCTGATGGCCGTGCTCGGCCTGACCGGCCTGATCGCGCCGGGAGGCATTCCCATCCCGCCAACAGCCCTGACCTTCGACATCCCGGTCATGGTGGCCGTGGCGCTGATTACCCTGCCGATTTTCTTCACCGGCGGGCACATGATTTATCGCTGGGAAGGCGGCCTGTTTGTGGCCCTGTACGCGCTTTATGTCGGTGAGTTGTTGACCGATTCGCCGGTTACACCCCAATACCAGCAGGAAATCCTGACGACCATCGCCGTCATCACCGCCCTGGTGCTGATCGGGTCAGCCTTGCACGAATTCATCTACCGCAAACGGCAAAAAATTTAGGAAACAGCCATGATCATTCACTCGGCATCCCAATTGCTCACCCTGCAAGGCGGACCACAGCGTGGCAGCCGCCTGGGCCAGCTCGGTATTATCGAAGATGGCGCACTCGTCATCCGCGATGAGAAAATCGTCGCTGTTGGCAAAACCGCCGAAATCCGCGCTGCTTACCCCCACGACCCAACGCTGGACGCTTCGGGTTGTGTCGTCATGCCAGGATTTGTCGACCCGCACACCCACCTGATCTGGGGCGGCGACCGGGCCGCCGAATTCGAACTCAAAATGGCCGGCACACCCTACCTCGACATCCTGGCGGCGGGCGGCGGCATCCTCTCGACCGTGCGCGCCACCCGTACCGCTTCCATCGAATCGCTGGTCGCCCAGGCCCGTCCGCGCTTGCTGCGCATGTTTGCCCACGGCACCACCACCGTCGAGGCCAAAACCGGTTACGGCCTGCAAACCGCCACCGAACTGCGCCTGCTCAAGGCCCTGCTGGCCCTCGAGGATGAGAACCGCGTCGATATTGCCATCACCTTTATGGGCGCACACGCCATCGCCCCCGAATACAAAGACAACCCGCAGGGCTACACCGACCTGGTCTGCGACACCATGCTGCCCATCGTCCGCCAATGGTGGGAAACTCATGCGCCCGGCCAGGCCCTGCCGTTTGTGGATGTTTTCTGCGAAAACAAGGCTTTCGACCTGACCCAATCGCGCCAGGTTCTGACCAAAGCCAAAGAACTCGGTTTCCCGCTCAAAATCCACGCCGACGAATTCGACAACCTGGGCGGGGCAAGCCTGGCCGTTGAGTTGGGCGCGGCCTCAGCAGATCACCTGGTCGTTACTTCGGATGTGGACATCGCGGCATTGGCACGCTCAGAGACGGTCGCCGTTTCGCTGCCGTGTACGCCGTTTGGCCTGGCCGAGTGTCATTACACCCCAGCGCGAAAAATCATCAACGCGGGCGGCATTTTGGCCCTGGCCACCGACTGCAACCCCGGCACCACCTGGAACGAATCGATGCAATTTGTGATTGCGCTGGCCTGTCGCGCGATGAAACTGACCCCCGCCGAGGCCATTGCCGCCTCGACCGTCAACTCCGCCCACGCCATCCGCCGCGCCGACCGGGTTGGCTCGCTCGAAGTCGGCAAACAGGCCGATGTGTTGATCCTGTCCGTGCCCGATTACCGTCACCTGGGCTACCGCTACGGGACAAACCTGGTCAAACAAGTGGTCAAACGCGGACGGGTCTACTCCGTGGATGTCGGTTACTACCGCACGGCCTGAAGCGCCTCCAGGAATACCCCCACCATCTTTTCCAAATTGATTTCCTGCGCCACGATGCGGTAGGATTCTGCGCCCATGCGCCGCAAACGCGCGGCATCGCTCAAGGCTTCCTGTAGCGCGAAGAGCAGGGCAAAATCGTCCTCGGGCGCAATCTGCCAGCCGTTGTCAGGCCGGACGAGATCATCCTGGGTGCCGTCTCCCTGGGCAACGATGACCGGCAGGCCGTACGTCATGGCTTCCTGGACGGCCAGTCCGCCGGTGCCGGGCAGGACGAACAGGTCGGCGGCTTCAAAATAGGGGCGCAGTTCCGGCCCGTGAACTGCCCCGGCAAATTCAGCCGCGGGATGGATTTGGGCGGCGAGGCCCTCCAGGTTTTTTCGCTCCGGCCCATCGCCGACGATGATCAAACGCGGTTTGAGTTGCTCCGGTAGTTCGGCGCAGGCTTTGAGCAGGGACGGAATCCGCTTGCGGGCTTGCAACCGCCCGACGAACAGCACAACCGGCTGCGGGTCGAAGCGGTCCGCGCGGGCGGGCATAGGATGAACCGGTTTGGGGGCAACGGCGTTGGGGGCAACGAAAATCCGCCCTGGCGGAAATCCCAGGCCCGCGTATTCTTCCGCACCGCGCGCGCTGTAGGCCACCAGGGCATCGAACTGGAACAGAAAATTTGCCCGCAGGCTGGAAAGCGCCCCCCGGCTGCGTGGCGCGCCCAGCCCCCAGCCGATGACTGGCCGGTTGCGTTTTTTCATCCAGCGTATAGCGGCCGGGCTGGAAAGATAGCGAAAATTGGCTTCGATAATCAGCGCATCGGGATTCCAGGCTGTAAGCCAGGCGTTCAGTCCGCGCTGGTAGCAAAAATAGAGCGGGTGCTGGGGGTTGAAAATGTGGATGTTTTGGGCGGGAACAAGTTGGCCGGTTTGCAAACGACTGGCGCTGGCGATGGTTTCAACCGCCAGGGGTTGCCCGGCAAAAACGGACAGTCCGCCCGCGCTGGCAGCGGCCAGGGCGTCAAAAAAGGGGGCGCGATAGGAGGGAACAACGCGCTGGATGAGACCGAGACGGCCGGGGAAAAAGTCCATCTATGCTTTAATCTTCTTTTTCGAATTCGGCGGTTAAGGTGATGTCTTCAGTTGGAACCAAGGTAAGTTCGGCATCGACTGAGCCGGTTTCCTGCCAGCGCACAAAACGATAACCAGGAGCAGGTATTGCTGCAATTTTTACAGGCACATCTTTAAAGTAAACCCCGGTCCAGTTGGCCGGCTCATCCACGCCAACAGTTCCTTCCCGAATATCGATTGTGTTGATGCGAATATAACCTGCTGTTGGGTCTGCCCGCAGGGTTAGATTGACAGAACCTGATAAACCGAAATGCCGGATAATATGGTCTCTTTGAAAAGATGGTCTCTTAAGGGCAAATTCCCGTATTTCGTTAACATTCTGCGACCAAGAAGCAAACGACCCACCCAGATTGCCCCAACGATGAATATGTTCCTCGATTTCCGGGGAGTATAAAAGTTCCATGCGATTAACAGCAGCGGCAACTACATCTTCGTGGAAGATAGTGTTTAGAGAATCGGCAAATTTATTGATGAAACGATAACGAAATTCTTCATTTTCAAGCAGGGAACGGAATAGATACGTTGATGGTTCTTGATTAAGCTCAAGGGCTAATTTTGACAAGCGATCAGAATCGGGATATCGGAAAGTGTAGTCCGCATCCAAAACCATCCAGCGCCATTTTCCATCGTGGCCATAGTTTGCATCGGATTTAGGGGATGTCCGTTTTGCCCATAGCAAAATGTTATTCTGTGGCCAATCCCCGTTATCAAAATAGATTTGAGCAACATGATAAGCAATAAAGTTATCAATATCGACTCTGGTGGATATTTGCTGATAAGCTTTATCGTCAGATAATGTGTCGACGGTATGGTAGTGGTTTTTTACGTAATTCTCATCAATCAAAGAAAACAGGCTTGAGTACTGAGTTATATCTTTAGCGTTGCCGAAACGAACACTTTCCGACCCGTTCTCCAGGACGATCAAGTCACTTGGCGCAATGCCATAACGAGCTTGAAAATAATGTTCATCATATCTTGTGCGAATATTATGGATTCCCCAATACTCGCCATTTATAAAAACGATGACAGGTTGATACTCTTGTATGTCGAGACCGGTATTACTCAACAAGTTCTGGGCCAGAACATCCCTGAACAAAGCGCGTAATTCATCGTTGCCACCGTTTCTGAAAATCAATGTTTCATATGTATTTATGTTATTTTTCAGAGAATTCTTGTTCAGATCGGAAGGGAAAGCATAATCAATCAAGCCTTTTTCATCATACTCTTTACTGGCATATAACCTGAAAGACTTTGGATTAAAATACCTTGTAGCACTGCCATGAATACGCATACCCACATTTTGTTCTAGAATCAATTCACCGCCGGGATTGAATACCTGAAAGAATACCGGACGCTCCCATCCAGGGCCTCGCTGAGTAAAATTGGCGGGATACCACCAAAAATCTTCCGTTGTTTTCCCCTTAAACAGGTTTCCGGGGACATAAATTCCAATTTCATCGTCAAATAAATTGCGATTATTCGTAATGATGGATACAAGGGGAAAGGTGTAACGAGTAGCTATTCGTTCATCGACAAAATATGTTTGCGTTTTTATATTGCTGCGATTCCCTGCCTCGTTAAGGGAAACAGCACGAACCACGCTGGCCTTAAATACCTCGCCCGGAGGTCGATATTCAATCCCTATGGAAGTTTCGATATTCGACAATAAATTCGGCTCACCGAGCCTGCTATCGATCCAAATCGGCTCAGTGTAACGTTGGGTTGACCCCATCGGCTCAAAACTTGGCGTTAGCAATGGCTCTGCGCCATCTAGCGTATAAAATATCGGTCTTCCCTGTGCAGGGGTTGTTAATACCAGGAAAAAACCTTGTTGATAAAACCCGCCCAGGTGCGAAAAAATTGGCGGTTCCACCGAGCCAGGGTAGTAAGGCAGAGTAATAGGATAGCGGGATGAAATATTATCCCAATATCGCCTTAGCCCAAAATAGGGGTCAGCATTGTTACGAGCGAGATCAAGTTCAAGCAAATCAACTGACGCAGAAATACCCTGTCCAGGATCATCCTGCAAAGCGCCGCCGCTCATCAGGTCACCAAGAACTGATACATCGGTAATACCTGTATTGCGAATATTCAATTTTTGCAGGTTTTGCAAATTCGCCAAAAAATGATAATCATCACCAATGAAAACATTGCGTATGATTAAGGTTTTCAGCGCTTTCAGGTTGGATAATGCTCCAAGGCCTGTTTCAATTGGGTTGGAATGAAGATTCAGGTAAGTTAAATTGGTAAGGTCATTAAGCGGCTCTATGTTGCGAATATTATTATCCCGAAGATTCAGTTCTTTGAGTGCATACAGTTCTCGTAAAGGCTCAATATCGCTGACAAGATTCCCGCGTAAATCAAGCTCCACAAGCCTTATAAGGCTGCGAAAAGTGTTAATTTCCGTGATTCTGTTGCCTCGTAAATTGAGAATTTCCAATTGTGAAAATTCTCCCACCAAGCGAACATCTGCCAGCCCGCCCAGTTCATCATCAATATCATTTTCCAAATTCAAAGAACGAAGCCGTAAATGGGTAATTTTTCTAAAATTAACATCATCCAGATTGGCTATCTGGTTATTTCGTAAATTCAGTTCGGTCAACATCCCCAGGCCAGCCAAGGGTGAGATGTCTTCAACCGCATTGCCCTCCAGGTTGAGTATAGACAGGCGGCGCAGCGATTCAATGCCTTCCAAACGCTTGATGTCGCGATTGGAAGCATCCAATTCGGTGATGGCCAACACATCCAAACGGGTCAGCGGAGCGGAAGGCTGCTCAAGCTTCTCCCGAATCGCCAATTCAAGGTTTGGGTCAGCGAAGGCCACAACCGGGTCAACCAGGTTCGCCAAAAGCAACAATCCACCTAAAAGAATCAGGCAGGACAGGAAAAAGAGATGTTTCCCTGGCGATTTCCAGGTCACAATCTGTTCCATAGCTTAAATTACCTGACCAAAATCACTTTTTCGGGATGGTGAAGATCATGTCGGGCAACCTGAAGACCCTGCGTGTATTTGCTGTTGGCAATCACTTTTAAACCCTGGCTACGAACCATCCCGTTCAGCCAACCGGGCAGTTCATTCTTGAACTTAATCTCCAAAATAACGCTCTTTGGCATTAAAACTTGAAAGAAGGGGCGCTCCGGGAACAGGGTTCTGGCATGTGCGCTGCGTACATCGTGGTCAAAAGTGACTCGAACGCCGCTGTTTAACCTGGTCTGATAGCCCTCGCGTTCATATTCAATCAATACCACCGGACTTAGCCCCTTTGTCAGGGTCTGACGCTCAAACTCTGTCGTAACCGGATCATGCAAATCGCGCCAATGTCGGCGCCGCATAAAATAACGGTACTCATCGCCCGGAACAAAGACACTCTTCTTGACCATCCGGTTGCCCTGGCGCAACTTAAGCTCCACCCGGACTGGATTTTTTTCGGTATTTTCAATTCCGTAAGTCCGCAACCTGAACTTGACCCGGTCACAGTCCCCACTCATCTTTTGTTCATAGGCTTGATAATCGTCCGTGTCAAAATAGAGACTACGCACCAGATAACGGGAATTTGGTGCCCCCCGCGTGTACGTGTCCGTCACCATGTAGGGCCGGATGGCATTTCGAATCTTCAGGTATTGGAAATAGGTAAGCCGGTATTTCAACTCGAAACGGCTGTCCGCATCTACCGCTGAATTAGATGACAGCCAATTCGTTTGAAAATCCTGCACAATTTTTCGAAGGACCGGGAACATTATATCGTCCACTACACCGGCAGGGCGATTTGCGGTGCAAGCAGGGAAACCTTGTCAACCCCTTCAATAGCCTTCAGTTCATTAAACAGTGCCCCGGTTCTCTCTTCGCCCAAATCGATTAAACGCACTTCAAAGATAATCTCCCAAAACTCATCATCCACTTCCTGAGAGCGGATGCGACTCTCCCTGGCATAGCGTTTCAACACCTGCCCAATCTCGCGGTTGTTCAAGGCAAGTTTGCCGGTCACAACCAAAACATAGTCTGTCGCATTAGATTGGCCATAGCGGACAAAATACAAGATGAACATGACGATACTGATTACAATTGTAGAGATAATTACAACATTCCAGTTATAGGTGCCACAGCCCAAGCCCACCGCAATCACCCAAAACAGGAAAACCATGTCGCGCGTATCCTTGATCGGGGTTCTGAAACGGATAATTGAAAGTGAGCCAATTAACCCCAGGGAAAGCACCAGGTCGCCGCGAATAAATAACATCACCACCGAAATAATCGGAGCCAAAAGCACCAGGGTTGACATGAACGCCAACTCATAATTCAAGCCGCGATGGGTATATTTGTAAATTTGCGAAATGACGAACGCCACGGCAATTGCCAGGAATAGCGAAAACAGGACACTCGCAAAATCCAGGCTTTCAAAGCCAATCAAGCCGGCTAATCTCTTGAGAAATGATAAAAGTCCGTCCAACGCTTCCTCCAAATAATAACTCTTGTTATTTTAAAAATTTCATGCCGCTGCCCAAGAGCGTTTCTGCTTATGGTTTTGCAATCACATAAGCTTTCCAGCCCAGCTTTTCGGGACTTTCAATGGGCGGATAGCCGTTTGCCATCTCGTGCAGACGATAGCCGGCAGCGGTCAGGGTTTCCCAGGCCACCTTTTCCGATTCGGGGCCATGCAGTTCAAGCAATAGAAGCGGATGATGTTCAGCCAGGATGCGTTTCATACCCGGCAAGGCCAGAACTTCGCCGCCTTCAATATCCATTTTGACAACCTGCGGAGGCAGGTTGCCCTGCTGGTAGACAAATTCATCCAGCGCAAGGGTCGGGACAGTGATTTCGGCCTGATATTGTTCCTCGCGCCGACCGGCTGACCCAGCCAGCTTGCCCATACCCACCGAGGCGTGTACGTAGAAAGTCAATTCACCGCTTTTGTCGGCCACAGCCTGCGGGACAAGGTGAATGCGCTGCTCAAAACCGTTCAGGGCAATGTTGCGGCGGATGCGCTCCGCGTTGGCAGGCAGGGCTTCGAAAGCATACACCCGCCCGGCAGGGCCAGCCGCATGGGCCAGGAGCAGCGAAACGTAACTAATGTTCGCGCCCACATCATAGACAATGTTGCCGGGTTGGACGAATTCGCGCACCGCCTCGGCCAGTTCCGGCTCATAGGTGCCCAGCCAGCGGCTTTTCTCGGCCTTCAAATTGAGCAAGATTTTATAACCCATCAAATCGCCCGCCGCAATCTCGACCTCGCTCAAACCGTCCGCAACCGAGGCGTTGATCGAACCCCGAATAAAGCGCGCCAGGGGCGGAAAGCGATACAGCCCCTGCTTGAGCGGCAGGGGCAGGGTTCGGGCAATCCATGAGGAAAAGGAGAAGAAAAGCTTCTTCACTACTCGCCAACAGCCTCACCGATGGTGGGTTTTGCAGGCGGCGGGCTGACGCGAATATCTGCACCCAGGTTTGCAACCGCAGTTTCGAGTACTTTTTCACCGACCAGGTTCATCAGGGAAAGGCCCAACAGGAGCGCCTTAACGCGATTGTTCATCGGCGCAGCGGTCAACAAAGCCACTTTGCGGGCAAATTTATCCTGTTCATCGGGGGCAAGGTTCTGCAACAAGCCAAAGCAATAAGACGGCAGGGCCTGGGCCGATTTCTCGAAATCGACATCCTTCATAATGGTGCTGACCGAAGTCGCGCGCTGCTGGGCCCGCTTGCGATCCACCGCCCGATCCACCGTGCCCAAAATGGTATCGAGAAAACTCTTCAGCCCAATCGGAACCGTCTGGTCGCCAACCTGGACATTCCATAATGAGGTGCGCAGGATGGCCATCGCGCCAAATCCGGCGACCAGCACCTGGGTCCAGGCCGCCTGCTGGCCTTGCAGGCCAAAATTCCAGTCAAAGGCGCGCACACTGGCCAGGGTCAGCGCAGAAGCCAGGGCGTTGACGAATAGATAAAAAGCGCTGGGCAAAGTACCCAGGGCGTTATCCGGCTCATCGCGGTAGCGTGAAATAATGTCGGTAATCCCAATCAGCGCACCCAATCCGGCGACGGTCAGCCATTCGTACCAAAGGATGTTCACAGTTCCTCCCCATCGTCATCATAATCGACCATGGTTTGCGCCCAGCGCAGACCTTCATCGGTCAATTCGATCACGCTGCCCGACTCATCGTCATCCACTCTGACCAATCCGGCATCAGTCAGCTCGCGCAGCCCTTCCGAAAAATCGGAAAAGGATGAACGCACGTTCACCATGATGGTTTCGATACGCGCCTCATTGTTATGGGCCAGGTAACGCACAATCCGAATCGACGTTTCACTGGTACTGCTATTCTTCTCAGATTTCATGGCGCGGTTGATGCTTGACAAAAACGCGCCGAAATCGTCCTGTGGTTGTTGGGCTTTTTCCATATTCACCTCGCACACTCATTCTATCTTGGGCAAAATGGCTCGTCAAGCGTGTAGCGCAGTCTTAGCGCTTGACGCGCACTTTTAGGCGCAAACCCTGCAATTCAACGACTTCAACCGGCTGGCCTTTTTGGATGGGCGCCTCGCCCTCGGCCAGTTCCGCGCTCCATTGTTCGCTGTGTACCTGAACCTGGCCGCGCGGATCGATCGCACTCAGGGCTGTCCCGCTGGCGCCGGGCAGCGCTTCCCGCCCCGTGCGCTGCGGGATGTGCTGCGCGCGAATGGCAAACCCGACGATAATCGCAAACAGGACACCGGTAAAGATGCCCATCCCAACCACCAGCGGAATTGAAACCTGCTGGAACTGCGGCACACCCGGCGAGTTGAACAGCACCAGGCCGCCCACAATGAAAGAGCCGACCCCGGCCGCCGTCAATGCGCCAAAAGAGGCTGTTTTGACCTCCAGGATAAATAAAATAAAGGCCAACACCAGGAAAATCACCCCGAACCAGTTGACGGGCAACACGCCTAACCCGTAAGCCGCCAGCGCCAGGCAAACCGCGCCGATAAATCCGGCCACCCAGCCGCCAGGGCTGGAAATCTCAATCAGGATGGCCTGCACGCCAATCGTCACCAGCAGGAAGGTGATATTGGGGTTGACCAGGATGTCGAGCAGTTGCTCAATAAACGACATGCCCAAATCCTGGGTACGCGCGTTTTCGGTGTTAAGCGTCCGGGAAGCATCGGCCAGTTGAACTTCGAAACCATCGAGTTGGGCGAGCAAATCGTCCAGGTCGCTGGCAATGAAATCCACCAGACCCACTTCAATCGCTTCCTTGGCCGAAACCGCCTTGGCAATCTCGATCATATCTTCGGCCAGGGAAATTGCTTCAGGGCTGCGCGCTTCGGCCAGGGCGCGAACCTGGGCGCGCAGGGCCTCCTTTTGTTTGCGCTCAAGCGTTTCGGCCATATCCTGGCCATCAGCGCTAATCGGGCTGGCCGCACCGATAATCGTTTCGGGAGCCATGGCCGAAGCGTGCCCAGCGATGGTAATCACCGCCCCGGCGCTGCCGGCCGTCCCGCCGCGCGGACTGACGTACACCACCACCGGCACCTGGCTGGCGCGAATGGCCTGGACAATCACTTCCATTTCGCTGACCAGACCACCGGGCGTATTGAGCTTGATTACCAATAATTCCGCTTCCCGCTGTTCCGCCGTTTTGATCCCGCGCAGGATGTATTCCTTCATGGCCGGGGCAACGACACCCTTGGCTTCCATCACCAGCACCAGCGGGGCATCCGATTGGGCCAGCCCGGGTTGCAGGAACCCGAACAAGGCCGCAAGCATGACAAGAAGAAAAGCAATCTTTTTCATGGGCTACTCCGTAAATGATTATAAACCGGTTGCCTGGCAAAAATGACGCTTATTAACCAATCCTAAGTTCCGGCTGATGTGAAACCCATCGCGCTCATCCGATGTAAAATAAAATTGGATGTTCGCTCAAACTGCCATCGAAAGGAGTTCCCCCATGAATCCACCTGCAAAAGTTTCACTTGGCGCCCTGTTCGCCTTCCTGGTCATCTCTTCTTTTTATTCTTTCCTGCCCCTGCTGATCGTTGGCCGCTGGGACTGGGTTCCGGGCTGGGTGTACGCCGGATTGACCCTGGTTTCAACCATCGGCAGCCGTATCCTGGCGGCGCGCAAAAATCCCGGCATTCTTGCCGAGCGGGCAAAATCGTTACAAGCCAGTGACGCCAAAGAATGGGATAAGAAGCTGATGCCGCTGGTCGGCATGCTTGGGCCGACCCTGATTTTGCTCGTTTCGGGGCTGGATGTGCGCCTGGGCTGGAGCCCGGCCCTACCCGGCTGGCTTGGACCGGCTACGCTGGCCGTTCTCTGCCTGGGGCTGATTTTGGGCACCTGGGCTTTCCTGGAAAATAAGTTTTTCTCCGGGGTGGTGCGCATCCAAACCGAACGCGGACATCACGTTATCGACAGCGGGCCTTACCGGCTGGTGCGTCATCCCGGTTATGCCGGTGCGCTGTGGATGTATCTCGCCATCCCGCTTTATTTCGGTTCGCTCTGGGGGCTGATTCCGGCCATCGGGCTGGTGGTCGTTTTGGTCATCCGCACCGCGCTGGAGGATCAAACCTTGCAGGAGGAACTGCCCGGTTACAAGGAATTTGCCCAAAGGACAAAATATCGCCTGTTCCCAGGGATTTGGTAGCCGATTAAAACAGTCCCTCCAGGTATTGCTTTGTCCGTTCCTGCTGCGGATGGTTGAACACTTCGCTCGCCGGTCCGGCTTCGACCACCTCGCCCAGATACATGAAAATCACGTGGTCGGCCAGGCGTTTGGCCTGGCGCAGAGTATGGGTAACAACCACCGTTGTGTACTGCGTTTTTAATTCGAGCAGCTTCTTTTCAATATGTTGGGATGAGATTGGGTCGAGGGCCGAAGTCGGTTCATCGCCCAGGATGATTTCCGGCTCCACCGCCAGTCCGCGCGCCAGGCACAGGCGCTGCTGCTGGCCAATCGAGAGCGCTGTCGCCGGATCGTGCAGGCGCTTGCCAACCTCGTCCCATAAACCGGCCAGCTCGAGATAATGGCGGACGGCATCCTTGTAGGCGCGGGTATCCTTTTTCATCTGGTGGATGTACATACCATAAGCAACATTGTCATAAATCGACATCGGCAGCGGGGTCGGGCGTTGGGAGAGCAGCCCAACCCGTTTGCGCACTTCGGTTTCGTCGACATCGCTGGCATAGATATTTTCCCCATCGACCAACACTTCGCCTTCCAGACGGGTGTTGTCGGTTAGCTCGAAGAAACGATTGAAGGTTTTGAGCAGGGTGGTCTTGCCGCAGCCCGAAGGGCCCATGATGACCGTAATTTGTTTGCGCGGGATTTCAATATTGATTTCTTTGAGCGCTTTCTGGCCGTTGTACCATGCGTTGAGATTGCGTACCTGAATATGAGGGGTCATAAGTTTTTCCTGTGTACAGATTATTTGATGGTATAGCGTCCAACGCGGCCCGAAAGCCAGCGCGAACCCAGGCTGATGGCCAGGACAATCAGGGTCAGGATCAAGGCAGACGCGTAGGCGCGTTGCTGCACTTCGGGGAAAGGTGTGCCCAACTGGAAGAAAACCGCCAGGGGCAGCGAAGCGGCGGGACTCATCAGCGAGGAGGGGATGCGATCGGTGTACCCGGCGGTAAACAGGACCGAGGCCGCGTCGCCGATCCCGCGACCGAAGGCCAGCAGCACAGCGCTGACGATGCCGGGCATCATCTGACGGATGACAATCCGGGTGGCAACCTCCAGTTTGGTGGAACCCAGCGCCAGGGCAGCGTGTTCCAAATCGCGCGGCATACGGCGAATGACTTCGTCCATGGCGCGGGTCATAATCGGCAGTTCAAGCAGGGCCAAAACGATGATGCCGCCCAGGAGCGAAGCGCGCATGCCCAGGGCCAGCATCAAGGTAAATCCAAACGCGCCATAAACGATGGAGGGGATACCCCACAAAACGTCCAGCGAAAGCCGCACCCAGTCTCCCCAGCGCGAGCCGTTCAGGTACGTTTCGAGGTAGAGCGCCAGCGGCAGGCTAAAAATGAGCGCAATCAGCGTCCCGCCGCCGGCCATGTAAAGCGAACCGATAATGGCGTTCAGGATGCCGCCTTCCTTGCCCAGGTAAAAACCACCCTTGGGAGTCTGGCTGACCATCTCCCAGGTCAGGGCCGGCAAGCCTTTGGAGAGCACCGTCCACAGGATTAGGCCCAGGCTGCCGATGACCAGCACAAAGGAAGAGTACATCAGGATTTTGGCGATCAACTCGCCAATGTGTCGTCGCTGCCAGCGGAATTTCATACCCAGTTCCTCCCCAACATGCGCTGCAAAACCAGGGTTGAGGCGATGTTGAACGCCAGGACAATCACCAACAGGATCAAGGCCGCGCCCAACAGGGCCGCATCATAAAGCGGAATCGACATCATCTCGCCATAGTTGTTGGCAATCAGCGCCGGGAGCGGGTAGGCCGGGTCAAAAATGGAGCCGGGCAGGTTGGGGACATTGCCGACCACCATCAGGACGGCCATCGTCTCACCAAAGGCGCGCGAGGTGCCGAGCACCACGCCGGCGATCATCCCCGGCAGGGTTTGGCGAAAAATGATGTAGCGCACAGTTTGCCAACGGGTCGCGCCGATGCCCAACGAGCCAAGCCGCCAATCCTGCGGGGCCGTCATCAGCACTTCGTAGGTCACAGCGATAATAAAGGGCGCAATCATCACCGCCAGGACAATCCCACCCGAGAGAATGCTATAACCGGTCGGCTGGTTCGCGGCGAAAAGCGGAATCCAGCCCAATTGGGCGCTCAAGACCGGTCGCAAGACATCCCCCACAAACGGCACAATCACAATCACGCCCCAAACGCCATAAACAACGGAGGGAATCGCCGCCAGGACATCCAGCAATGGCTTCAGGATGGCCCGAGTGGAGGGCCGGGCATACTCTGACAGGTAAATCGCGGTCAGGATGCAGGGCGGCACGGCCAACAATACGCCAACGGCTGTAACCCAAAAAGTGCCCACGATGAAGGGCAGGAAACCAAACTGACCTTTCATGGGCCGCCAAACCGTGCCGGAGAGCAATTCCCAGAGCGAATATTGCTCAAGGATCGGCCAGGAGCGGGCGATCAGCGCCAGGGTAATAACCAAAATCAACGCCAGCGGGATGAACGATATCAAGAAAATAGTTCGCCGCGAGCGTTGTTCCAGTTGTTGTCGTTTTGCCAGGATGGGTGCAAAATCGGTCATAAACCTCCTTCAATCGTGAGCAGTATGGAAACAAAAGCTAGCCACAGGAAAGCCTGCTTTCCTGTGGCTGGGTGCGATTATTTCACTCGTTCGAGCGATTCGGCCAGTTGTTCGGGAGTCAACTGGACATAACCCGCTTCGCCAACAAAAGCCTGTCCATCGGTCAAAATCCACAGGATGAAGGCCTGCACCAAACCAGCGGGCTTCTCTTTCGTGACAACGTTCAGGGGCCGGGCCGGGGGCGAGGGGTATTTGCCGGTCGCCACCGCCTGGATGGCTTCGGGCATGGTTTCGATGCGCTCATCGTCATCCGCCTTGCCGTCGTTGTTCAAGTCAATCGGAACAATCAGCGCCCCGGCGACCGGATTGCCGGAAGCCAGTTCGAAGGCATAACCCAGGTTGTTGTAGCCAATCCCAAGCGGGTCTTTCAAAACCGCCTCGAGCAGGCCGGGGTCAGCGTTGACGCCGATGCCCAACAGGTCTTCCTGCTTCTTGTCGCCGGTAAACTTGGCCCACATCTCGGGCGCGCCAGCCGCATCGGAGCGGGTATAAACGTGAATTTCATCGGTGATTTCGGGGTTGCCGACCACCTGTCCCCAGGTGGTGATTTCGCCGGTGATGTAAATCTTGATGAAGGTTTCCTGGCTGATACCCTGCGCCAAAATCTCGGCAGCAACGGGATTGTTGGCATTCACCACCGGGAAAACGGCATCCTTGGTAACGGCCACGCCATAGGCGCCCTGAGCTTCTTCTTCGGGTTTGATCCCGCGCGAAACCATACCGATATCGACTGCGCCGGAAACGGCATCGGTCATGCCTTTGCCCGCCCCGCCCGCCGAAATGTCAAACTGGACATCCGGGTGAAGTTTCTGGAACTCTTCCGCCCAGCGGGTCATCATCGGATACAGGGCAAATGCACCGGAAATGGTGATGGTGCCGGAAAGTTCGCCTTCAGCAGAAGGGTTGCTCGGTGCACCGCAGGCCGAGAGCAGCAAAGACATCAGCACCAGGACAACCAGCGCCAAATAAGTTTTTTGAGTTTTCATGGTATCTCCTGTGAATGCTATCTCCTATAAAGTCTACGGAGATAGTATACTTTTGGACTAAAAAATATTCACTCGCAACCGTTGGAATTTTGCCGGGCCCTGGCTTTATTCCGCTGTGCGAAGTGAGTGAGCGACCTCCACCCGGCGCTGGACATCGGCCAGGGTGGTTTTGTCTAAAACATTGGAAATGGCGGCGCGCACATCGAACATGACCATGCGCAGGCCGCAGGTTTCCTCATCAGGACAGTCGCAAGGCTCATAAGCCACCTGGCTGACGCACTTGACCGGGGCAATCGGCCCATCGAGCACGCGGATAACCTGTCCGAGGGTGATTTTGTCGGCGGGACGGGCCAGGTAATAGCCGCCGCCCACGCCCATTTTGCTATGCAAAATCCCGGCGTTTTTGAGCGCCAACAAAATCTGTTCAAGGAATTTTGCCGGAATCTTCTCACGGGCGACAAATTCTTTAATCTGCATCTTGCGTGGCTGACCGTTTTCGTCCGGTTCAGCCAGCAAGATCATGGCCCGCAGGCCATATTCACCACGTTTTGAGAGTCGCATGCGTTATCCTTGTTTTTGGCGAAAGTCTATAAATACTATAGACTTTGTTCCTGTGACTTGATTAAGTATAGGGCTGTTGGGCGGTTTTGTCAATATTCAGTTGCTGAATTTTGAAATTTCATTTCTTGACAAATTGCATTCCGGGCGTATAATCGCGCCAATATCGAAAAACGTTGATAAGGACGAGTACGCGTTTGACGACGGCACAGAGAGCAGGCGGTTTTTGGTGAAAGTCCTGCCCGAGACGAGAACGCCGAATGGACCTTTGAGTTGAAAGGGAGAAAACGCCCAGGCGTGAGTAGCCCGCTCCGGGAGACTGCACCCGTTATCCGCGCAGAATCACTTCGTTGTTAAACGAGCTGATTAATGAGTGAGGCTGGCTTTCTCCCCTGAGTGCTTCATCAGGGGATTTTTGTTAAAGAATAGCGGCCTAAGTTGGGTGGCACCGCGAACTGACTGTACAAACAGCGTTCGTCCCATGTTTGGGATGAACGCTGTTTTTTATTTGAGAAGGAGAGAATGATGAACAAGACAACTTTTTCAGCAAACCCCGGCCAGGTCTCGTCAGAGTTGCCCGAGCCGATGATGCAGGAAGCCGGCCTGGGGGCGTCCGCATCCGCCGAGGAAGCAGCCATCGAGCAAATCGTGGCCGATATCCGCGCCGACGCCGATTCGCAGGCCTACGCCTTTATCCCATAAAAAATAATTTTTGCAGGGGCGACCCGCCCAGAACAACAGCAAGCCTTTGAAAACCTTAAAAGGTCGCCCCTACAAGCCAACCCATCAAAAGGAGAAATTATCATGAGTGACACCCGTTTCAATTTATCCCAGAACGACCTGCCGAAATTTTGGTACAACATCAACGCCGACAGCGGTGTTGCACCCGCACCGGTACTGCATCCCGGCACGCTGGAGCCGGTCACGCCGGATTTCCTGTCGGTGCTGTTCCCGATGGACTTGATCTTGCAGGAAATCAGCACGGAACGCTTCATCGAAATTCCCGAGGAAGTGCGTGAGATTTACAAACTCTGGCGGCCCACCCCACTGGTGCGCGCCGTGCGCCTGGAAAAGGAACTGGGCACCCCGGCCCATATCTACTTCAAATATGAAGGCGCTTCGCCGGTCGGTTCGCACAAGCCGAACACCGCCATCGCCCAGGCCTATTACAACAAAATCGCCGGGACGCATGCCATGACCACCGAAACCGGGGCCGGGCAGTGGGGCACTTCGCTGGCAATGGCCTGTAACTTCTTCGATATGGCTTTGGAAGTGTACATGGTCAAGGTTTCTTACAATCAGAAACCGTACCGCCGCATTTATATGGAAACGTTTGGCGCGCAGGTTTTTGCCAGCCCGACCAACCGCACCAATTACGGACGCAGCCTGTTGGCCGAAAACCCCGAAAACAGCGGTTCGCTGGGCATCGCCATCTCGGAAGCGGTCGAAGTGGCGGCCATGTCGGGCGGGACGAAGAAGTATGGCCTGGGTTCCGTCCTGAATCATGTTTTGCTGCACCAGACGGTCATCGGCGAGGAATCGCTCAAGCAGATGGATATGGCCGGGGAATACCCGGATGTGGTTATCGGCTGCGTGGGCGGCGGCTCCAATTTCGCGGGGATCGCGTTCCCCTTCCTGCGCGAAAACCTGAAAAATGGACAGCGCACCCGGCTGGTGGCGGTCGAACCGACAGCCACGCCCTCCCTGACCAAGGGTAAATACACCTTCGACTACGGCGATACCGCCAAGATGGCCCCGGTGGTCAAAATGCACACCCTCGGACACACCTTCATGCCGCCCGGAATCCATGCTGGCGGATTGCGCTACCACGGCATGGCCCCCACCCTGTCCTCGCTGGTCGATGCGGGCCTGATCGACGCGATTGCGGTCAAGCAGCGCGCCACCTTTGAAGCCGCGCTCCAGTTCACCCGCGCCGAGGGCATCATCCCGGCTCCCGAATCGGCCCACGCCGTGCGCGCCGCCATCGACGAAGCCCTGGATGCGAAGGCCAAAGGCGAGAAACGCGTCATCCTGTTCAACCTTTCGGGTCACGGGCATTTTGACATGGTTTCCTATGAAAAGTACCTGAGCAATGGCCTGGAAGATTACGAATATCCGGCAGAAGCGGTCGCCGAAGCAATGAAAGACCTGCCGCAGGTGACCATCGCGGCATAAAGTTGCGCATCCTGATGGTTGAAAATTGAGCAACTTTCAACCACCCATGTTCTCGAAAACCGGGGCAAGCCTGCTCCGGTTTTCTCTTTTGTCATTGAAAACCGGAGTAAAAAAGCGCAAAATAGGAAGTAGACATGAATTCAAAACCGGGTTTGCAAAAAGGAGGAAAAATGCCTGGCCCAAAAAGTTTTCTTGCCTTGTTCATGCTGCTGACGGTTATGCTCGCCTGTACGCTTCCCAATGTAACCATCTCACCTGCCAAGCCGGAAGCGCCAAGCGCCGCGCCGGAGTTGGATACAACCAAAATTGCCCTTGAAATTCAGTCAACACTCATGGCTGAACAATTGACCCAATCAGCCAATCCGCCGGCGCAAGAACCTGCTCCGGCAGCGACCCAGCCGCCAGAACAAAGCCCCAGCCCGGCTCCGGTCCAGCCCGCTGAGGCGCTGCCGACCGCCACCCCTGATATTGAAGAACGTCTAAAAAGCGCCAAAATCCTGGTTTACGAGGATACCCAGGACATTGGCCTGTGGATCAGCGATGCGCTGGATGGCCTGGGGTTGAAATATACCCACGTTGGTGACGGAATCGGCAATTTTATGAGCCAACTGAATTCATCGACCCGCTGGGATTTGATTATCGTCGGAGCGGAATCCAAAAGCAGCGTCCAGGGCGAGTTCTGGGATGTCATCCATGAGCACGTCACCCAGCACCAAACCGCGCTGATCGCCGAAGTCTGGTATCTCGACCGGCTGGGCGAGGGACGCATCAAATCGCTGTTGACCGGCTGCGGGGTGAAATTCCAGCGGGATTGGGATTTGGCCGAATCGATTTACTGGCTGCAATCGGACCATCCGGTTTTTAGCGAGCCGAACGGCACCGTGGCCCTGATCCACTACAGCCGCTACTGGTGGACCCAGGCCGGAGACCTGATCAAACTCTCCCCAGGCAGCGATGCGACCCTGCTGGCGGGCACTTTCCAAAAGCAAAAATCAGATTATGGCGTGCTGGCGACCTGCTACGAAGGCCGGGTCATCCTGCAAACCTTCTCCAATCACGATTACCGCTACAACGAAATTGTCCCGCTCTGGCAGAATTACATCCACTACACCCTAAAAAACCACTTTTTGGCGGTTCCCTGATACAATTAGGTCAACGTCTAACTCAATTTTACGGGAGAGTTTTCAATGACTTTTACGCAAGCCCCCTGGAGCCTTAAAGATTTATTCCCGGCCACAGATGCACCTGAACTGGAATCTGCCTTCGCTGAATTACAACAACGGGTGACGGAATTTGAAAAATATCGTTCCGACCTGGCCCCAGCCATGGATGTGGAACACTTCATGGAAATCCTCGAACACTCCGAGAAGACATCCCGCCTGGCCTACCGCGTTTATGGTTTTGCCGGTCTGATGTTCTCTGCCAACACCCAGGATCAGGCCGCAATGGCCCTGATGGGCCGCGTCCAGCAGTTTTTCGCCGAGTTGGAGAACCGCAGCCTGTTCTTCAGCCTGTGGTGGAAAGAACTCGACGATGCCAGCGCCAAGCGCTTCTTTGATGTTTCCGGCGATTATCGCTACTACCTCGAGGCCCTGCGCCTGCAAAAACCGCATACCCTGAGCGAACCGGAAGAAAAAATTGTCAACCTGAAAAACGTTACCGGGGCTGGGGCATTGACCAATCTGTACGATTCGATCACCAACCGTTACACCTTCAAGCTCGAAGTGGATGGCGAAACCAAGGAGCTGACCCGTGGCGAATTGATGTCCTACGTCCGTCAGGCCGATCCCGACCTGCGTAAACGCGCCTACCAGGAACTGTACCGCGTTTACGGCGACGATGGTTCGATCCTTGGTCAGATGTACCAGACCCTCGTCCGCGACTGGCGCAACGAAAACGTGACCCTGCGCAAGCACGCCAGCCCCATCGCCGCCCGCAACCTGGGCAACGACATCCCGAATGAGGCCGTTGAAGCCTTGCTGAGTGTCGCCCAGAAGAACGCGGCCGTCTTCCAGCGCTTCTTCAAAATTAAAGCCCGCCTGCTCGGAATGGAGAAACTGCGCCGTTATGATGTATATGCTCCGGTCAGCAAATCGAGTAAGGAATATCCCTTTGAAAAAGCAGCCCAGATGGTGCTCGAGTCCTTCTCCGATTTCCACCCCGATTTTGGCAAGCAGGCCAAGCGAGTATTTGACGATAACCATCTCGACAGCGAAGTCCGCAAGGGCAAGCGCGGCGGCGCCTTCTGCTGGACGGTTGAACCCGCCCTAACCCCCTGGGTGCTGGTTAACTACCAGGGCAAAGGCGACGATGTTGCCACCCTGGCCCATGAGCTTGGTCACGCCATCCACTCGATGATGGCCGAACAGCACAGCGCCTTCACCCAGCATTCCTGCCTGCCGCTGGCCGAAACCGCCTCCACTTTTGGCGAAATGATGCTGATCGACCGCTTGATGGCCGAAGAGAAAGACCTGTCCGTGCGCCGCGACATGCTCTTCCGCCAGATCGATGACAACTACGCAACCATCATGCGCCAATCCTTCTTTGCCCTGTTCGAAAAACAGGCCCACGAAATGGTGCAGAACAATGCCTCGGTGGACGAACTGGCTGCCGCCTATCTCGAAAATCTCAAAATCCAGTTCGGCGATGCAGTCGAAGTCAGCGACGAATTCAAATGGGAATGGGTCAGCATCCCGCACATCTTCCACACCCCCTTCTATGTTTACGCTTACGCCTTCGGCCAACTGCTGGTGCTGGCGCTCTACAAACAGTTCAAAGCCGAGGGCGAATCGTTCAAGCCCAAGTATATGAAACTGCTCGCCGCCGGCGGATCCGAAGCCCCCGAGAAAATCCTGCAAGAATCCGGCATCGACATCCGCAGCGCAGCTTTCTGGCAGGGCGGTTTCGATGTCCTGGCCGGCATGGTGGACGAGTTGGAAAAGCTGTAAAAGCTGTAAAAGCTGTAAAAACTGCCCTGACAGGCAAAACAATTAACCGAAAAGACGAAAGAAGAAATGGATCAATCTTTCTTCTTTCGTCTTTCTTTTCCATCACACAAGCTGCAACGCCTTAAGCTTCATACTCCCCGGCTGCATCATCGACTTCCATCACCGGCTCGTCGGCGGGTTTGCGGTCGAGCATTTGCATTTGCAGAGCCACCACCTTGGTGAAATACTTTGTCTCGCCTTTTTCCTCATATTTATCGGTTTTCAGGCGGCCTTCAAGATAAACCAGCGAGCCTTTGTGCAGGTATTTTTCACAAATCTCTCCCAAACCACCCCAGGCTTCGATATTGACCCATTCAGTATACTCTTTCGTTTCTCCCCCGGTTTTCCAGCGCTGGGTTACTGCCAGGCTGAAATGAGCAACTTTCTTGCCGTGTGGCGTATAGCGACTCTCCGGGTCTTTGCCCAGGTAGCCCATTAACTGAACACGATTTAATGCAGGCATGGTTTCCTCCGGAATGAAAGTGGATTTTTTAAAGTGTAGGAGGAAAATAAAAAATGTCAAGAACTTTTTTTGTCGCTTTTATGGGGATGAAGCGCGTTTAAAACCCATCCAGAAATTATGTTGAGCAAGATTTGAGAACAAGCCAGGCGAACAAAAGCCAGCCAGTTCTCCGATTTTTTGCACCAACGAGCGGCAATGCTTCAGATGTTGACCAGCAACAGCGGGCTTTTAGGCCCTTGGTTGCCTATTCCTTGTGCAGCCAGCAAGCGACCTGATGGAATGGTTCCGGTTCGAATTCAGGGGGTTCGTGTGTGTCGCAAGTTCCCGGAATCGCGTATGGACACCGGGGATGGAATCGACAGCCCTGCGGCGGGTGGACCAGGCTGGGCGGCTCTCCCTGGGGGATTTCCTTGTAGCTCAAGGCGTTGTCAGCGTCCGGGTCGGAGGTGGCGGCCAGGAGGGCCTGGGTATATGGATGGAGCGCATTTTGGAGCAGGTCTTGCACCAACGCCTTCTCCACGATTTGCCCCGCATACATAACGAAGATGCGCTCGGAGAAATAACTGACAGTCGATAGGTCGTGAGTAATATAGATTACCGAGAGATGGTGTTCTTTCTGCAACTCGCGCAGCAAGTTCAGGATTTCCACCCGCACAGAGGCATCCAGCATGGAAACTGGTTCGTCTGCCACAATCAATTTGGGTTCACGAATCATGGCGCGGGCAATAACGACGCGTTGCTGTTGCCCTCCGCTGAGCATGTGCGGGAACTTGGGCAGGAAATCTTCCACTGGGCTGAGTTTCACTTCCTGCATCACCTTGTGGATGCTCTGCATACGGTCGGCTTTTGACTTCATGCCGGCGATAATGAGCGGTTCCTCCAGGATTTCGCGGACACTCATGAACGGGGGCAGCGCCCCAAATGGATCCTGCTGAACGTACCCGATCCGGGCACGGTACGAGCGCAGGTTGTGTTTTTCCAGGGTGTAAATGTCCACACCATCGAAAACAACCTTGCCTTCGCGGGCCGGATGCAGCCCCAGCAGGGTTTTCATCAGACTGGATTTGCCGCAGCCGCTTTCGCCGACGACCGCAATCGCTTCGCCATGCGCCAGGTCGAAACTGACCCCATCCACAGCGCGGACATAACCTGCGCGGCTAAACCCGAAACGGCGCAGTTCGAACCATACCCTCAGGTTCTGGATGGAGATAAGGGGAGACGATGAAGTGTGCATAAACCCTCTATGTGTGCAGCCAGCACTTGACAGTGCGGGTGTCTTTTTGAACGGTTGGCGGATCCTGTTCACATTTCTCGATCCGCATCGGGCATCGCGCGGCAAAGCGACAGCCTTGGGGCAGGTCGATCAGGCTTGGCGGCTGGCCGGTGATAAATTCCAGCCTGGCAGCCCGTTTCAGACGCGGTACACTGGCCATCAGTTTTTGCGAGTACGGATGCAACGGCTCACTAAAGAAACGGCGCGCATCGCCTGTCTCGACAATCTGGCCGGCATACATGACCGCTACATCGTCAGCAAGTTCGCTGGATGTAGCTATATCGTGCGTAATGAGCATGAAACTCACTCCCAGCTCTTTTTTGATGCGTTTCAGCACGTTAAAAATATTTGCCTGGGTGAGAACATCGAGCGCCGAGGTGGGTTCGTCAAGAATAACGAGACTGGGCGAGGTAATCAACGCCATGGCAATCGCCACGCGCTGGCGCATGCCGCCGCTTAACTCGAACGCATAGCGATTGGCGAAGTCCACCGGGACGCCAACCCGCTGGAACATCTGACGGGCCATCTCCCAGGCTTCATTGTTGTTAACCTGCAGGTGGAGGATGGCCGGTTCGGCCACCTGCCGTCCGACTTTGAGAACCGGATTGAGGGCATTCATCGCAGCTTGTGGGACAAGGGACATTTGCACCCAGCGCACATTGCGGCGATAAGAATCATCATCCAATTCCATGATGTTGGTTTGGTTCAAGTAAATCTTGCCTGAATATTGGTGAACGTTGCGAGGCAGGAGCCGCAGGATGGCTTTGGCGAGTGAACTTTTGCCGCAACCCGATTCTCCCAAGACGACCACAGCCCGATGGTGGACCAGCGAAAAATCAACGCCATCCACCGCCTGGACAACACCCTGGCTGGTGCGAAAGTGCAGTTTCAGGTTTTCAACGGTGAGCAAGGATTCCTGGGTCACGGCTACATCTCCCTCAGACGCGGGTTGAAGATGCGGTCGAGGGCAAAGCCAAGCATGGCAAAGCCCAGGCCGGTGATCATCAGCAATACCGCCGGTTCCAAAATCCAGTAATAAAAACCTTTATAGAGTGCGTCATTAACCTGTGCATCGTTGATGATCTTGCCCCAGGTCGGCAGGACGGGATCGCCCAGGCCGAGTACCGCCAGCGAGGCCTCGAGGAACACGAAAGCCGGAATGGAGGATACCAGGCCGGGAATCAGGGTTGGTATCATGCGAGGAATCAGGTAGCGCAAGATGATTCGCAGATCGCTGGCACCATAAGCGCGAGCGGCTTCGATGTAGCTGGCTTCTTTGACCTGCATGAAAATGGCGCGATAGCCTTTGATGCTGCCGGTAAAAATATTCAACAGGATGGTTGCACCCAGAATTACCCAGATGCTGCGGCTATAGAATGTGCCAATCATGATCAGGATCGAAAGGAAGGGCAGCACAAGGTTGACTTCAGTAATGCGCTGGATAATGCCGTCGACCCAGCCTCCGTGCCAGGCTCCGATAGCGGCTATGATCATTGTCAGGATGGATGTGCCGAGGGATGCGGCCAGCCCAAAAATCAGCGCCACCGGGGTCCCCCAAAGCAGGGGGAGGGACAAGTCGCGCCGCAAATGGTCCGTCCCGGCGATCCCGTACAGGGTGCCATGGACGACGAGTTCTGCGTCGATATCCCCTGGCTCGAAGAGAACACCCGCAATCACCAGTTTGTAGGTTCCTTTGACCGGCTGGGTGGGATCTCCTTCGGGCAGGATGAAGAGCGCCTTTTGCGGGTGATCTGTTTTCAATCTGAACATCAGCTTTTCATCTTGTGAAAAGCGATAGGTCTGTTCGAGTCCAACGCCAAAATCAGCTACGCGGATTTCGCGCCCATCGGGGGTAAACCAGGTCAGTGAAACAAAAGGCTGTTTTTCATCAAATTTTGTTGCAAAGTACAGGATCATCTCCTGTGGAAAATTGTCGTAGTTGAAATCGAAGGTGTATGTGAGGTGGATGCGGCGCGTGCCATCCGACCGGTCTTCGATGGTTTTCTCAGCTTCCCCGTTTGCGCTGTTTAGGGTAAAGGTGACAGGTTGTTTTTTGCTTGAGAAATAATTGAACCAGGCTGGTGCAGCATTGCGCGGATTGCGGTACCAAATGTCCTCGCCGCCGCGCCAAAGGGCAATTGCCTCTTCGTACGGAATTGTGATGATCGTGTATATGGCAACAATGAACATCAACAGGATCGACACGATGCCTGCCAGGGCAGTCGGGTAAAGCCGGATTTGCTTGAAGGAGCGTTTGAGCGATTCCATAATTAGTTTCCACTCCCAATCTTGACGCGCGGATCGACCATTGCATAAATAAAGTCGAGCAAGAAAACCGTAATCGCCAGCAGGTAGGCGAAGATGATGGTGGAGGCAACGATGACCGGGGTGTCATACAGGCCAATGGCCTTGAACAGTGTGCGCCCCAGCCCCGGCCACAGGAAAACCGTTTCGGTGATGATTGCGCCTGTCCACAGGCCAATCAGCAGCAAGGCGAAATTGGTGATGATGGTGGGTAAGGTGGGGCGCAGGATGTAGTTGCGTTCGATATCGCGCGCTGGTAAACCTTTGGCCTTGGCCATTTCCACGTAATCTTCGCTGGAGTAAATCAGGAAGAAAGTTCGGTAGTTGTAGATACTGAGGAATAGAGCGCTGATGATGAGGGATGAAGCCGGCAGGATCAGATGCTTAAGCACGCTCAACCCATATTCAAACCTGTTCTCCGGCGGCGGAGCGGAAACCATTCCGCCAAAGGGCAGAACTTTAAACACAGCGGCGAAAATCAAAATCAGAAAAATCCCATAAAACCAGGGAGGGGCTGACGATGTGGGCGAGAGGGCGATGACCAGTTTGTCCCAAAAGCTGCCGTAATGTCGGGAGAGGTTGAGCGCAATCAAGATGCTGCTGATAAACAGGACCAGGTTGGCTGAACCCATCAGCAATAATGTGGAAGGCAGGCGGTTCAAGATGATTTCGCGTACCTGCTTGGAACCGGTATCGCTGGTCATGTTTTGGGCACGTCCCAGATCAAGCGTCAGGGCGTTAACCAGGTATTTCAGGCTGCGCAGGATGAGCGGCTGGTCGAGGCCGAGGCGTCTTTCCTCCTGGGCAATCCGCTCCAGCACCAGTTGCCTGCGGACATCTGGATCGAGAGTCTGGTTTGCCGGATTGCTGGCAACGGCAATCGTCACATTTTCACGGATCTGGGCGCGCATGATCTCATCGACATAGCCGCCCATGTTGGCAATCATAATTGTCAGGAATACGCCGACAACAACCGTGGCAAACAGGCTGACCAGGCGAACCAGGCTGTACCTGAGCAGACGCCCGAAGGTGGCAAGAACTTCAGCGCCTTTCGAAGGTATTTTTGGGGCTATGGGCATGCTTTCAGAACTCATATCAGCCTCATTAAAGTGAGAAGATGGCAGGGGCAGGTAACCTGCCCCTGCCACGGGGATGTGGGTTGAAGGGGTTACGGAGCCAGGGTGATGAACTCAATCGAGGTGAAAGTTGGGATGCTGACGGGCAGCGGGACCACCGCAACTTCGATCTTGTTGGATCCAGACTCAAACTTGGCGGTATCTTCAGCGCTTAAGAGCACCTGGTACTGTCCGGGGGCAACCGATTCTGCCTGACCGGTGAAGATGATCTCGCCATTGGCGTTGTAGAGCAAAACCATAACCTGTTTGATTTCGTCACTGGGATAGGGTTCGCCATGAAAACTGACGAAGATGTCGAAGGTGGCTTCCTCGCCGATCATGACCTGCCCAGCGCCATCAATCTTGACCTCAGCGATTTTCGGTTGACCAAAGCCGGACCAGCGGTCGGCCAGGTCGGGATAATCGGGATTGACCTTGACGCTGAGGGTTTTCTCGGTCAGGAAGACCTTGTCGAGGAAATAGGGGCCAGTGCCGAGCCAGAAGTGGCCATGGTCACCATACCAGGCTTTCAGGTTGGCATAGCGCGCAGCGGCTTCTTCGGCAGTAATGTATTGGCCAAGCACGTCCGGGTAGGGGATATAGCTTTCAGCTTCGGCCTGATCGAGGTACTTGGCGAGAATTTCGAGGCTGGGGCCGCCGACGAAGGACAACCACTCGATTTCGAGGGCATCCGCTTTATCGGCGGAGTAAGCCAGCTCTTCGTTCTGCTCGGAGAGATTGCCAATGGCAATCTGGTGCCAGCCAGCCTCGCCATAACCATATTGCGGCCACATGGTGGCATAGGCAGGCAGACCAACGCTGACTTCGGCATCGAGAGAATAGGCATCGCTGTAGTATTCAATCACCAGCGGATCGGTGGAAATGATGCGTGAGCCTTTGTAAATGGACATGAAAGCTTCAAGATTGGCGACACGTGATTCATCATAGATGGGGCTGCCTTCTTTGCCGGTGTCGAAGTTCATGATCAAATTCATCACGAAATCGGCGGGAGAGAGCGGGCTGCCATCATGCCACTTGACACGTTCGTACAGGTCGGCCGGATAGTAGACAACAGTTTTACTCTGGGCCGTGAGACCATCGGGGAATTTTTCGGCTGCGGTGATGAACTTGCCATTTTCTGCATCCCAATCGACCCAGGCATCCGCCGGGACTTCAATCTCGGGCGCGAAACTGAGTTCGACCCAGGGCAGAGTCACGCCTACGGGCAGGCCTTCCACTACGGTGACTTCAGCTTTTTCTGCGTTGAAGGGCAGGTACAGGCCGGTGTATGGGTCTGCCATCGTCGCTCCGCTCTGCGTGGCGCGCTGTGGGGCGGCATCGAATGCCCAGTTGGAGCCGGCGACCGGGTTCCACGGATCGACGAACAGGTCAGAACCGGCCCATTTCATCAGGCCGCCTTCTTTGCCGTCAAAGCGCAGGGTGTAGGGCCAGACCTGGGCCCCATCCACGCCGGCAGCCAGATCATAGCTGACCGACACATCCGGTTTGTAGGGCGAGAAGCTCTTGCCGTCGATCAGCCAGACGCGCACCGAGTCTTCGAGTGAAAGCTCGATGGCGCGCGCAAAGGCGGCCCGGCGCTGTTCCAGGTTGTTGAAGCGGTTATAGGCCAGGTCATCAGCTAGCGTGGACAGTTCCTCGACCGGGGTGTAGGCTTGCCACAGGGGTGAGAAGGCGTACTGGCTGGCTGGGGTGAAATAGAACTGAAGGTTGTCGCCCTGGTCGCGATCGATGATGTTGGCGCTCCAGGCCCCGGTATACAGGTTCCACAGCCCATCGGCGGGATCGCCCTGAATCCAAATCGGTGAGGCTTCAGAAGATGTTTTATACTGACGCTCGACGGTAAAACCAATACTCTCGAATTGGTTGGCAACATAATCGCCCAGCGGGACACGGGTGCCATCGCTATCGTTGCGAATGACAAAAATCAGGTTGACAAGTTCGTTGTTATAGGTCCACTTGCCATCAACCTTGCTTGCCCCGAGTTTCTCCATTTCTGCGCTGATGATTTCATCCGCCTTCTGGGGATTGTAGGCGTACTTGGCCTCCAGCTTGCGGGCTACATCAGCCAGGTCGGCGTAATCGGGGAACTGGGTAGTGATGGGCAGGTATTTGGCCAGTGAGCCGCCCGCGTAAACTTCCTGGTTCAGGTATTCGCGGTCGAACAGCCAGTTGGTCGCTTCGCGGATGGCGGGCACCGCGAAGGGGTTGAGTTTGCCGGTCGATTCGAAGACCGGGCCAACCGGGTTGTAGGTGATTTCATAAAACAACCCGTTCGCCTTGGCATAATTCATCCCGGCTTCCTGGATGGACGGGAAAACATCTGCGGCCAGCGAATCGCCGTAAATGTCGATTGCCCCGGCTTGCAACTGTGTTACGGCTGAGCCGCCATCGACAACCGAAAACACGATTTCATCGAGCCATGCGCCTTTGCGCGTGGTGGCTGGTGTGACAGGTGTGGCCGGTTCTTCAGCGGTAGGTTGTTCGGCTGCCGGAATATCCGTTGCTGCCGGGGCCTCAGGCTCGGTTGCTTGTTCGACCGGTTGCTCGGTGGGGGCTGCCTGTCCACAGGCGGCGAGCAATATGCCAAAAACAACGAACAGGCTCAGGGACTGGAAAATTCTCCTGGTCATTTCTTTCTCCTTATGATTGGATTTTGGTAGGGGATGGGATGAAAGGGGATTGACATAAGCGAAAAGGCACCTCCTGGAAAACAAAAGGGATTGAATCTCTCCTCGCACTATACAGATTTGTCGCACGGCGGGCATCAATCCGGGAATGGGTTCCAGCACCTACGCCTGAATGGTTTCTGCCGCGAAGAATATCCCTCTGCAGAGGGGTACAAAATCATCCCATTCTGCTGGCGCAACATTTGACCCACATCTATACTGAAAATGTATAATCAAGATGGAATCCATTCAATGAAGCATCTCACCCTCATCAGCGTTATCCTGGCCCTAATTTTCCTGCCTGCCTGCGCAGCCCCGACCGCACCATCGGAGCCTGTCTTTGCGCAGGAAGAGTCTGCTCCAGCCCTGGCTGCCCCAGCCGCAGATTTGTTCCCCGGTGCGGCCATTCGCTTCGAGAATATCAATATCGAGGATGGCCTCTCGCAGAGTGTGGTGATCTCCATCTTGCATGACCGGCAGGGCTACCTGTGGTTTGGCACTGAAGATGGGCTTAATCGCTATAACGGTTATACATTCACCATCTTCAAGCCAAACCCCGACAACCCGAACAGCCTCAGTGACCGCTGGATTAATGTTTTGTACGAAGATGGTGACGCCCATCTGTGGATTGGCACGCGTTTGGGCGGTTTGAATCGCTACGACCCGGATACTGGAACCTTTACCCAATACCGGCATGATCCCGATGACCTGGCCAGCATTACCGCTGGAAGCGTTACCGACATCACTCAGGATAGCCAGGGCCGTTTGTGGGTTGCCACCGAAGAAGGCCTGAACCGGCTCGAATCGGATGGGCGTTTCACCCGTTTCCTGAATGACTCCGAAGGCCCGGCCAGTCTGGCTGACAATATGGTGCTGGCCTTATTCCCTGCCCAGCCGCAGGGGCTTTGGGTGGGCACATCTGAAGGGCTTGATTTTTTTGACCCACAAACCGGGCTGTTTCAGCATTACCGCCACGATCCTGAAAATGAAAACTCGCTGAGCAACAGCACGATTCTGGCGCTGGCTGAAGATTCTTACGGGAACTTGTGGATTGGCACTGGCGAGGGCCTGAATCGTTACGAACCTGTCGGCCAGAAATTCACCCGCTATGTTCATGACCCCAAAGACCCGGCCAGCCTGGGTTTCAATGCCATTCGCAGAGTCCTGGTGGATGCGAACGGCATCGTTTGGGCCGGGACAGGCGTTAGCCTCGAACGTCTCGACCCGGCAACCGGGAAATTCCGGCATTTTTTTAGCGATGTTACGGTTGATGGCAGCTTAAGTTCTGATAGCATACGCGCCCTTTATCAGGATCGCGAGGGAATTTTGTGGGTGGGAACCTGGGGCGGTGGTGTTAACAAATATGACCAGCGCAAGAATCAATTTGGCGTCTATCAGCGCGATCCGAACCAATATCCAACCAGCCTGAATGAGTCGAGCGTTTTCAGCGTTTACCCCGAAGCAGATGGGACTGTTTGGGTGGGCACGTTTGGCGGCGGCCTCAACCGTCTCGACATGACCAGCGGTGAAGCGATTGCATATCGGCACGATGAGTCTGATCCTGAAAGCCTGGCAAATGACAACATCTGGAGCATTTTTCGCGACAGCAAAGGGGTCTTATGGGTCGGCACCGAGGGCGGCCTGGAGAAGATGACAGCGCCGGGCAAGTTCCAGCATTACCGCTCGGACAGCAAAAATCCCGACAGTCTCACTGGCTCTGCCGTTTTTGCCATTTATGAAGATCGGGCCGGAAATCTGTGGATTGGCACCGGGCGGGGTCTTAACCGTTACGATCACACGACGGGGAAATTTATTTATTACAACGAAGGCAAACCTATCCCTGGCATGAACGCCATTATCGACATGATCGAAGATGAAACAGGCAACCTTTGGCTGGCAACCTTCGATGAAGGCCTGTACAGGCTTGATCCGCAGAGCAAGGAACTGTCGCACTACGTTCATTCCGAACAGAACCCCACCAGCCTGAGTAACGACTCAGTGCTCGCGTTACATATCGACATCCAAAAGCGCCTGTGGGTGGCTACCGCGGGCGGAGGCCTGAACCTGTACCAGCCGGCTCTGGACTCTTTCACGGCTTACACTGAACGCGATTGTCTGCCCAGCGATGTGGTCTACGGCATTGCCGAACCGGGAGATGGCGCGCTTTGGCTAAGCACAAATTTTGGCATCTCACGTTTTTCTCCTGATAACCACACCTGCAAGAACTATACCGTTCGCGATGGTCTGCAAAGCAACGAATTCAACATGAATGCCTTTGCGATTTCACCGGACGGTCTGGTCTTTTTCGGCGGGATTGGCGGACTGACAGTTTTCAACCCTCGAGCGTTGACCGCCAACGACTACCGTCCGCCCCTGGTGTTGACCTCGTTATCTGTCAACGGCTCGCCGCTGGAAATACTCCCCGGAACTCGCCAGGTCAACATCCAGTGGCCGCAGAACAGCTTTGAGTTCGAGTTCGCCGCATTGGGATTTTCCCAGCCCGAGCGGACAGAATATGCCTATCGCCTTGACAACTTTGACAAGGATTGGAACGCACTCGGCCAGAAACGCGATGGCCGCTATACCAACCTGCCCGGCGGAACCTATACCCTGCGCCTGAAATCAGCCAACGAAAACGGGACGATCAGCGAGCGCTTCGAACCCTTGACCATCACCATTGTTCCTCCTTTCTGGCAAACAGGCTGGTTTCTGGGCGCACTGGCCTTTTTCCTGCTGGGTATGGTTTACACCGGTTACCGCCTGCGTGTGCGCGCTGTCCTGCATCAGAAACAGGAATTGGAACGCCAGGTGACAGAGCGTACGCAAGAGATAGAGAAGCTGTTTGAACAAACCAAAGAACTGGCAATTATCGAGGAGCGCAACCGCCTGGCGCGCGAACTCCATGATAGCGCCAAGCAAAAAGCCTTTGCCGCCCTGGCCCAACTTGGCACCGCAAATGGGCTGATCCAGCGCAACCCGGACGCTGCGCGCACCCACGTTCGCGAGGCTGAAAACCTGGTTCATGATGTTATTCAGGAACTGGCTTTTCTTATCCAGGAGATGTACCCGCTTGCTTTGCAGGAAAAGGGATTGGCTACCACCCTGCGCGAATACGTTTTCGAATGGGAGAATCGCACCGACGTTCGCGTGAGCGTCAATGTGGAAAATGAAACCCGCCTGCCGTTAAACATGGAGCAAGCCATCTACCGCATTACCCAGGAAGCCCTGGCAAATGTGGCTCGTCACAGCCGCGCAAACATGGTCGAAATCAGCCTGGTTTACACAACGGCCCAAATTACCCTGAACATCACCGATAACGGACAGGGTTTTGATGTTACCCAAAGGCCCAAAGGAGTTGGGCTGCGTTCCATTCGGGAGCGGGCCGAGAGTGTCAATGGCCGCATATACATCGAGAGTGCGCCGGGCAAAGGCACTCGCCTCGAAATTGTGATTTTGTTATAAATGCCCGGCTGCTCGCGCGAGCCTCGCAAAGGAGTTCATGATGACCACACCCATTAGTATCCTGATCGTGGATGACCACGAAATTGTGCGTAACGGGGTCCGTTCCTATCTCGAAACCCTGCCGCAGTTTACCGTGGTGGGCGAAGCCGCTTCCGGGGCGGATGCTATTCGGATGGTTGGGGATTTAATCCCTGATGTTGTCTTGATGGACCTGATCATGCCCGGCCTGGATGGGATCGAGACCACCCGCGAAATTCGCAAAATTTCCCCGCGCACCCAGGTTGTGGTGTTAACTTCCTATCATGAGGATGAACATATTTTCCCGGCGCTCAAAGCCGGGGCAATTTCTTATATTCTCAAGGATATGAAAATGGAAAAGCTGGCCGATGCCATCCAGCGCGCTGTGCGCAATGAAATCACCCTGCATCCCCTGGTGGCAGCGCGGGTTTTGCGCAACTTGCGTGGCGAAAGTAACGAAGATGCCTTCTACGCCGATCTGACCGAACGCGAATTGGATGTGCTCAAGCTGATTGCCAACGGCCTGAGCAACAGTCAGATTGCGGAAACGCTGGTGATCAGCGAGAATACGGTCAAGGGTCACGTCAGCAATATCTTGAGCAAGCTGCACCTTGCAGACCGGACCCAGGCCGCTGTTTATGCCTGGCAGAAAGGCATCGTTCGCCGGGGTAGTTAAGCATCCCTCCGCAGAGGGATGGCCAGCCGCATCTTCAGTGTCGCGCAAAAACCATCTCTTGGGTCGTTTCCTGCCGATTGGTTTTTTGTATCATAAAACCAAAGAAACAAGCCCACGCATACTTGTTTCTCCTCTTGAGATGGGCTGTCCAGGAAGGTTCTTCTTGTTGGATGGCCCTTTTGATTCTAGGCGCTCTGCTGGAGGTTGTTATGGCTACACTCGCTTACACTTACCATCCACCGCATACCTTGCGGCTGACCATTGCCAGAAAAGTGGATCAAACTATCGAGGCTTTACTGCCTCGCCGCTGTATGCTTGTTTCGGGCGGCCTGTTCCTGGCCGGATTGGGAATCCCGTTTTTGATGGCCGTTGGTTTGCTGCCGGTTAATTTTCTGCTTGGCCTGATCGGCTTTGCCGCGACAGCAACCGGTGGCCTTCTTGCCTTGACCCTGTGTGGAGAAATCTAATGCTCGAACTCGCTGCCGCAGACTTTATCCGCGTTTTGCCCCTTTTGGCTGGAATCCGGCAGAAAGTGCTTCCCCAAGCCATTTGTGAAGGCCTTAATCCCGGTCGCGTTTTCGTTGACCGGCGGGAAAACCCACAGCTTGCCCTGCTCTGGTCGCCGGTGGGATATTACTTCCTGGCCGGCGACCCAGCCAGGACCGGAGACCTAGCCGAGATTTCTCGGGTGTTGACGGACATCTTTATCCCCGCCTCGCAGGCTGGCGGCGAGACCGGCTTTATCCTGATCCCGTCTCACCCTGGTTGGAAGGAACATCTACCCGCGCTGTTGCCAGGCCGGGAAGTCATCGAGATCTACCGCCGCCCGTTCCAATTTAACCGGGATCAATTTGCAGCCCGGGAAAATTGGCGTGAACGCATCCCGGGCGGGTTTCACCTGCAACAGGTGGATGCAACCCTGGCAGAAAGGATTGGTGTGCAGGCCAGTTGGGCTTCGGTTGACGATTTTCTGGCGAACGGCCTGGGGTTTGCCCTATTAAACGGTGACGAAATTGCCAGCACCTGCCACAGCGTTTTTGCCAGCCGCGAACGTTTTGAAATCGATGTGCATACCGAGGAAAAATACCAAAAGCGGGGTTTCGCGACGCTGGTAGCATCGGCCTTTATCGAAGCCTGCCTGGCGCGCGGCCTGCAGCCTAATTGGGAGTGCTTTTGGGAAAACGATGCATCCACGATGCTGGCAGGCAAACTCGGCTTCAGCGCCGAACCCGATTACCCGGTTTGGTTCTGGGAGCAGTGAAATCCGTCCGGGGGATACCTGTTGGGCATAACGGAAAAACGGGCTGTATAATATTTTTGTGACACTGTTGCCGCCAAAAAGGACGGCGCAGATTGACTGAAGGGTCACTGGCGAAAAGAATTCGGCCAGGGTTAATCCCAAGGAGAGAAAACATGCCCGCAGAATATCATATTGAATCTGCTGAAAAGCCGACCGACGAGATGTGGGAAGTCATCGGTGGCGGTATCGGCCAATACAACACCCAGCATGGCGGTCCGGAGGGTTTCCGGCATCTCTGTCTGGCGCTGTATGATGCCGAAGGCAAGGTCGTTGGCGGCCTGATCGGCGAAATCTACTGGGGCTGGTTTTACATCAACCTGCTCTTTCTTCGGGAAGATTTGCGCGGACAGGGATACAGCCACCAGTTGCTGACCCAGGCCGAGCAGCAGGCGCATCAACAAGGCGCAACCAATGCCTTTTTCGACACCTTCAGCTTCCAGGCTCCCGAATTTTACAAACAGCATGGCTACCAGGTCTTTGGCGAACTTCCCAATTTCCCGCCTGGTCACACCCGCTACCACATGACCAAACAGCTATAGAATAAAGTTCTGCTCAAAGGAGCGGAAAATGGATAAACAAGGTTTTCGCATCATGCTCGAAGGGCGCAAAGTGCCCGCCGAAAAACTGGATTCCGCCCTGGCGCTGGCTGAACGCTTCGAGAAGTTCGCCGCCCGGCAAAACGGATTCTCAACCGAAACTGCCTGGGCTTTCTCGAACCTGCTCATCGCCGAGGGGCAAAACAGCGAGGAAAACTTCATCACCCTGGCCCGTTACGGCCTGTTCACCCAAAATGATCCTGTTTTCATCGCTTTTCTTGAATCGCTGGATGGTGGCGAAGCGCAAGAAAATCTCTACAAACGGATGGCCGAAAAATACGGCGAAGCCTTCCGCGATGAAATCTTTGCTGGGGTCGGTGTTGCCCCCTTCGGCCTGCCTACCCCCGAAAAGCCGCGTTACATGCAGCCGGTCATCGAACGGCTCGAAACAGCTCTCGGCCCCAAAGCCTGCCGCGCCCTGCTCAGCGACAGCCTGCGCGACCTGCCCGATTACGCCGCAGAGCGCGACATCTACCAATCCTGCGCCAGCGTGGACGAGTACCTGGTCAAAAAGAAACAGAAATTCATGGCGCAGATGGAAGCCTGCCAGCGCGAAGGCCGCCTGTTCTTTGCCCAGGAAGTAACCGATGAAGTGCTGGATTTTATCCGCCGCGAACCGGAGATGGGCGGCGGGGTGCGGGCGGGCAATATCGTCTACGAAACCAAAATTCCCTTCCTAACCAGTGAATACCTGGCCGAGAGCGACCCGGTGCTGAAGCGCTACTACTATTGTCACTGCCCCTGGGCGCGCGAGGCCGTCAAGAGCGGCGAAAAAGTCGCCCCGATTTTTTGCAATTGCAGCGCCGGATTCCATAAAAAACCCTGGGAGGCTGCGCTCGGCCAGAAAATCGAGGTGGATGTGCTCGAGTCGGTGTTGAAAGGCGATGAGCGCTGCCGTTTCGCCATTCACCTGCCGTAGAATCTTCCCACAAACAGGTTAAAATAAACAGCTTTCTCGTCATGCGGCCTCTAGCGCTACCCCGGCAAAACTTGGGGCAGCGCATAATTAACCGCAATTTATTTCCACCGGAATAAAAGTGGATTTTTTAGTGCAGGATGAAAATAGGGAATGTCAAAAACTTTTTTATCGCTTTTACGGGCGTGGATCGCGCTGAGCCTGCTGACCGGCTGCAGCCTTTCTCCCGCGCCCTGGCCAGGACTCGCCCTTTGGCCGGCCACCGCTACGCTCTCACCAACGCCTGTTCCCACTGCGACAGCAACCCCAACCTCCACGCCCAGCCCAACTCCCCAGCCGAGTGCCACACCGACAGCGACTCCCACCGAGATTCCTCGTCCGCGCCGTGTTCTGATTCTGAGCATCGACGGATTGCGCCCCAATGCAATTGCCCTGGCTCCCATGCCCAACCTGCTTGAACTGATGCAAACCGGAGCCTACTCACTCAACGCCCAAACCACCTTCCCCAGCGCCACCCTGCCCGCCCACACCTCCATGCTGAGCGGACAATGCCCCGACAAACACGGCCTGTACTGGAACGATTACATTCCCGATTATGGCTACGCAAACGGGCCGACCATTTTCAGCCTGGCAAAAGATGCCGGGCTGCGCACAATCATGTTTGTTGGCAAAGAAAAGCTGCGCCAGATCACTCCCCCCGAAAACACCGATGTTTACCGCTACATCAACGACCGCGACCTGGTCATCACCGCCGAAATCATCCCTGAACTACAAAAGGGCTTCGATTTGGCCTTCATCCACTTCCCCACTGCCGATTGGATGGGACACGAATATGGCTGGTTATCGCCCGAACAATTCAGCGTTCTGCGCCGCGCCGACGAAGCCCTGGGCAACCTGTTGACCGCCCTGGAAGAAAGCGGCCTGCGCGAGGAAACCCTGTTCATAATCACTGCCGACCACGGCGGGCACGACCAGACGCATGGTTCCAGCCGCCCCGAAGATATGACCATCCCCTGGATTGCAAATGGCCCGGGGATAGTGCCGGTTGAACTGCGAATCCCAATCGCAACCATGGATACATCCGCCACAACCGCCTGGGCCTTGAAATTTCCCCTGCCAGAAGAATGGGATGGGATTCCAGTCCTGGAAGCGTTTGGTGAGCCGACCCAAAACAGACCGGAATCTCGCTGCCCGTAACCATCAAGGAGCGGGCATAATCAGGTACGCTTCGAGAAAACCGATCCTGCCCAGTTCTGTTGCGCCTGCCAAATCAAAAAGGGCAGGGTCTAGTTTATTATCCTTGATCACCTGCTCAGGAGATTGTTCATAGTAAGTTGAAATTACAACAAAAGCGCGATCAAAATTCGAACGAACTTTCCAGGCATTATCATCGACGCCGAGACGCGCCAGGTAATACCAGGAGGAAGCATCGTTCGGGTATCCCACCAAAACCATATCATCAGGCTGTAAGCCCTTTTTAAGTTCAATGGCCATCGCTTCAACATTACTCAACTTATTCCAATTCTGCTGAATGTTTGGCAATGAAAGCAAAGTGACCCAACCCAGAACAAACACAGAAAGAATCGCAATAACCTGATGCCAATAAACTCGTCCCAGTTTCAAGCTGTGTACAACGCTGATCCAGCCCACAGCCGCCCAAAGCATGGCCGGAGCCAGGATGAAGGACCAGAAACGGTCAAAAGCGTTGGGACGGCGCAGGACAACGTACAGGGCGATCCAAATCAGCATCGGA
>JAEWVF010000017.1 GCA_023459215.1 Chloroflexota bacterium | reverse complement strand
TGCCGGACGCCTACGAACGCACCCTGCGCGAAATCTTCCCCGATGAGCACCCCGGCGCGTTCTCTCCGCTCCCCCCTCCCCCAAATTCTGCCCTTGGGAATTTGGGGGAGGGGCCGGGGGTGGGGGCCGGGGGTTGGGTCTGGACCACCTTCCACACCTACCAATGGGATTTGAACTACGCCAACCCGGCGGTTTTTACCCGCATGAGTGGCGAGATGCTGACCCTGGCCAACCTCGGCGTCGACGCCCTGCGCCTGGATGCGGTTGCCTTTATCTGGAAGCGGCTCGGCACCAATTGCGAGAACCTGCCCGAAGCCCATTTGCTCATCCAGGCTTTTAACGCCGTTGCGCGGATTGCCGCGCCGGGGCTGTTGTTTAAATCCGAAGCAATTGTTCACCCGGATGATGTTGTTAAATACATCGCGCCTGAGGAGTGCCAGCTTTCATATAATCCACTGACCATGGCCTTGCTCTGGAATACGCTTGCCACCCGCCAGGTCAACTTGCTTGAGCAGGCCTTGCGCGAACGTTTTGCCATCCGCCCGGATTGCGCCTGGGTCAACTACGTTCGCTGTCACGATGACATCGGCTGGACGTTTTCGGATGAAGATGCCGCCCGCCTTTGGATTAATGGCAACGACCACCGCCGTTTTCTGAACGCATTCTATACTGGGCGTTTCCCTGGCTCGTTTGCGCGCGGACTGCCCTTCCAGGAGAACCCGAGAACCGGAGATTGCCGCATTTCGGGCACTTGCGCTTCGCTGGCCGGGCTGGAAAAGGCCTTGCGCGAAGAGACCGAAGCCGAGGTGGAACTCGCCATCCGCCGTATTTTGCTGATTCATGCCGTGATCCTGACTGTCGGCGGGATTCCCTTGCTTTACCTTGGCGACGAGGTGGGTACGCTCAACGATTACGGTTACAGCCAGGATGCTGCCAAATCCGGTGACAGCCGCTGGGCGCATCGCCCGGCCACAGATTGGCAGAAAATGTCCAGCCGTTACAATCCGGCCACGGTCGAGGGGCGTATCTATGGCGGACTGCGGGCGTTGATCCAACTCCGTAAACGGAATCCGGGCTTCGGGGAGGGCGCGACCGAGGTCATCCCCACCGGCAGCGAGAGCGTTTTGGGTTATGTCCGCCAGTCCTGTGGGCAGAGAATCCTGGTCTTCGCCAATTTCAGCGAACGCGAGCAGACTCTGGCCGAGAACCTGCTGCGCGTCTATGGCCTGGGATACGGGTTCCGCGATTTGCTGCGCGACCGGACTGTTAGCGCAAGTGACATGAATCTGGCCCCGTATGAGACTCTGTTCCTGCTGGCAGAAGGGTCGGGATAACCCTCGCGCCTTGATGTGCTTTTCGTCACGTCCGGCGCGGGGCGCGTTACGATATAATGGGCCATTATGGGACTAATTCTTGCTGTTGATATTGGCGGAACACAAATCCGCGCTGCTTTGTTCGAACGGGGTTCGTTGAAACCGGTGCGCTCGGAACGTACCCGCACCGAAGCCAGCAAACCAGGGGTGTATGACCGGCTGGAAGCGCTGGTGGCTTCGATCTGGCCGAGCGATGGGGCGGTGGATGCGATTGGGATCGCTTCCCCCGGCCCGCTTGATCCGCATACCGGGGTCATCATCGCCACGCCCAACATTAAAGAGTGGCGCAATTTCCCGTTGACTGAGAAACTCAAGGCTCGTTTTGGTGTGCCGGTTGTGCTCGATAATGACGCTAACTTGGCCTGCCTGGGTGAGTGGAAGTTCGGCGCTGGCCAGGGCCACCAGGATGTGCTTTACCTGACCATCAGCACCGGTATTGGCGGCGGGGTGGTTTCGAATGGACGCTTGGTGCAGGGCTATCATGGCCTGGCAGGCGAATTGGGTCATACCACCGTCTGGCCGGACGGCCCCTTATGCGGCTGCGGCAAACACGGCCATATCGAGGCGATTTCTTCCGGCACGGCGATTGCGCGTTATGCGCGCGAGCAGGTGGAGGCCGGGCGGCCTTCGTTGCTGGCTGGGCACGCCACAATCACCTCGCGCGATGTATCCGATGCGGCGGCGGCTGGCGATTTGTTGGCGATTGAAACCCTTTCGCGCGCGGGCCGTTACCTGGGGGTGGCGGTGGCCAACTTCCTGGCCGCTTTCGACCCTTCGATTGTGATTTTCGGCGGCGGCGCTTCCAACAGCGGCCCGGCCTTGTTCGACCCCTTCCACGCCAGCCTGCGCGAGAACATTTTCGACGCTACCTACCTGGTCAACCTGACTTTTGCCCGCGCGGCCCTGGGCGATGATGCCGGCTTGCTGGGTGCCCAGGCTTTGGCGGCCCTGGCTGTCCCTGACCATTGAGATCGGCCTGATTCTCCCAGGTCTCGAAAGACAACACTGGAGAACGATTGCAGCCTTGGTTCTTTCCCTGGGCATATTTGAACCCTTTTTGATCCATTCAACTTAATAAGGAGACCCATGCAACCGATGAAACTCCCTGGCCCAAAGGCCCGCGCAATGCTGAAGCGAGATTCGGCAGTGATTTCGCCTTCTTACCCGCGAGATTATCCCTTCGTCATGGATTATGGCAAAGGCTCGTGGTTGTGGGATGTGGACGGCAATCGCTTCCTCGACTTTATGGCAGGTATTGCGGTCAATTCCACCGGGCATGCACACCCGGAAGTGGTCAAGGCGATCCAGGAGCAGGCTGAAAAATTCCTGCACATTTCTTCCGATTTTTACCACCACGGCATGGTCAGCCTGGGCGAAAAGCTGGATGAAATCGCCCCGATGCAGGAGGCTGCGGTCACATTCATGACCAACTCGGGCACTGAAGCGATTGAAACTGCGCTCAAGCTGGCCCGTTTCCGCACCGGGCGCACCAATTTCATTGGCTTTACCGGCGGTTTTCATGGCCGGACGATGGGCGCGGTGACGATGACTGCCTCCAAGTCGCTGTATCATCGCGGTTTTTACCCGCTGATGAACGGTGTGCTGCATGCGCCGTTCCCCAATCCTTATCGCCCAATTTTGGAGCGCAAAACGGGGGAGGATTATGGCGAGGCGGTAGTCCGCTATATCGAAGAACAGCTTTTCCGGCAGATTGTCCCGGCGGAGGAAGTTGCCGGCATCCTGGTCGAGCCGATCCAGGGTGAGGGCGGCTATATCGTCCCGCCAGCGGGCTTCTTCCCGGCCCTGCGGGCTTTGTGCGACAAATACGGCATCCTGCTGATTGCAGACGAAGTCCAATCGGGCATGGGCCGCACCGGCAAGTGGTGGGCGATTGAGAATTTTGGCGTCGAACCGGATATTTTCACCTCGGCCAAGGGGATTGCCTCCGGCGTTCCGCTGGGCGCGTGTGTAGCCCGCAAGAGCGTGATGACCTGGGAACGCGGCACACACGGCAATACCTATGGCGGCAATCCACTGGCCTGCGCGGCGGCGCTCAAGACAATTGAACTGCTCGAGCGCGAATACATGCAAAATGCCGCTGATGTCGGCCAGTACGCCCTGGACGCCCTGGCTGAGATTGCTGCCCGCCACCCATCGATTGGCGAGGTGCGCGGCATCGGCATGATGATTGGCGTTGAATTTGTCAGCGATAAGGTCAGCAAGGAGCCTGCTGACAAGTTGCGCGATGCGGTTGTTCACCATGCCTTCGAGCGTGGCTTGCTGCTGTTGGGCTGCGCCAAATCGGTCATCCGCATCGCCCCGCCGCTTTCGATGTCCAAAGCCGAGATGGATGAAGGCTTGAAGATTTTCGAAGAGTCGGTTTCGCTGGCTGAAAAAGCGCTGGGCATGTAGTTTGCCTGAATTGTAGCGATGGGCCTTCCGGCAAAAGCTGGAAGGCCTTTTTCATTAACCTTCCTCCAACATCGCTCTAACATTTTGCCAGCGGGCGGGTGATAAAATAAATCATTACTTCCCCTCTTATCGAAAGATTGAACTTTTCTTATGCTGCCAGATTTCCGTGTACGCCAACGCGACTACCTGCTTGAAATTGCCCGCGCCCTGACCCAGGAACTGGATCAGAAGAAGCTGCTGGCGCGCATCTTGAAAATTGCGATTGAGATGCTGGCCGGCCAGGCCGGTTTGATTGCCCTGCGCGACCTCTCCGCTGATGGTTGGCGTGTAGCCACCGCGCACGGCATCCCGCCGGCTTTTTTGCGTTACCTCGAACCGCTCCTGGCCGAGGAACGCGCTGCTGAGTTGAATGTTGAAGAGCTGAATCGCATGTTGAAGGAGTTAACCTACACGGCCAGTATGGGCCTGCTCAACGGCACCGGCCTGCCACTGAATGCCCATGGCCGGGTGATTGGGGTAATCTTCATCTTTCGTTCCTACCCCGATCTTTTTTCGAGCAACGACCAGCAGCTTTTGCAATCGTTTGCCGACCAGGCGGCGATTGCTGTCTATAACGCCCAGCTTTACGGACAGGTTTCCTACGAGAAACAGCGCCTCGATGCCCTGATCGATTCCGCTGCGGACGGCATCCTGATTCTGAACGCCGACCATACCATCGAACGCGTCAACGATGCCTTTGAAAGCATCTACGGCAAAACGGATGCTGAAATCCGCGGCCACAAGCATGAGGAAGTTATCCGCTGGGCGCACAAATTGCAGGGGCAAACCCTGGAGGAGGCCGAGGCTGACGGCTGGCCGCTAACGCGCAATGCCCACCTGTACATCGAAGGTGATTTGGTGCGCAACTTTCCCCTGCCGATCCCGGTCGGAATCACGTATGCGCCTTTGTTGACAGATGATGGCAAGCTGCGCAACATTATCGTCACCGTGCGCGATATTACCCATTTCCGCACAGCGGAGCAAATCAAAGCCACCTTTGTATCGGTGGTCAGCCATGAACTCAAAACACCGGTGGCCTTGATCAAGGGCTATGCCTCCACTTTGCGCCGCGACGATGCTCGCTGGGATAAACACATCATCCAGGATTCGCTTACAGTGATCGAGGAGGAAGCTGACCGCCTGACGCGCATGATCGAAGACCTGCTGGACGCTTCGCGGCTCCAGGCGGGGGGGCTTTCGCTCAACCGCACGGATATTTCACTGGCGGCGATTGCCGCCCGGCTGGCGGAGCGCTTCCAGACCCAGACCAAATCGCACACCCTGAGCGTGGACTTCCCGAAGCCGTTCCCGATCATCCTGGCCGACGAGACCCGCGTGGAACAGATTTTGTCGAACCTGATTTCGAATGCCATCAAATATTCCCCTGGCGGCGAAATTCGCATCAGCGGCGAAGTCCGTCCGGAGCAGGTGATTGTCACGGTCAGCGACCAGGGCGCGGGCATCGATCCGCGCGATTTGCCGCACATCTTCGACCGCTTCTATCGCGCCGATAAGGCTGTCCGCCATACCAAGGGCGCAGGCCTGGGCCTGTATCTGGCGCGGGCCATCGTTGAGGCGCACGGCGGGCGCATTTGGGTCGATCCCCAGCCCGACCAGGGCGCGCGGATTTGTTTCTCCTTGCCGCGTTGACGGGTGGTACAATAAGTCTTCTTTGGCCGGGGAGAAGGATTTTCGGCCCAAACCACAAGAAATCGGAACTGATAAAACATGCCACAATCCCAAATTTCATGCCCACGCTGTCGCCAAATGATTCCGGCGCAGGTTGAACAACTTTTTGATGTTACTGCTGAACCTGCCGCCAAACAGCGTTTGCTGGGGCGTGTTTCGAACTATGCCCGCTGCCCGTTTTGCGGTTTTGAAGGTCCGCTCTCTACGCCGATTGTTTATCACGACAACGACAAGGAATTGCTGCTCACCTTTTTCCCTTCCGAGTTGGGGCTGCCGGTCAACGAGCAGGAAAAGCTGGTTGGGCCGCTGATTACCCAGGTGATGAACCGCCTGCCGACCGAGAAGCGCAAAGGCTACCTCCTGCGCCCGCAGAGTTTCCTAACCTACCAGAGCATGATTGAACGCATTCTCGAAGCGGACGGGGTCACCAAGGATATGCTCGATGAACAGCAGAAACGCATTAACCTGATCCAGCGCCTGTTGCAGGTGACAACGCCTGATGTGCGCGCCGAGATGATCAAGGAAAATGCCGCGCTGCTCGATGAGGCTTTCTTCGGGATGTTCAACCGCCTGATCGAGGCCGCCATCCAATCTGGCCAGCAGCCGACTGCCCAGGCGATGAGCGCCTTGCAGGAAGAACTGCTCGATGGTTCCGAGTATGGCCGTCAGCTAAAGAGCCAGTTCGAGGAAATCCAGGCGGCAGTCAAGACCTTGCAGGAAGTCGGCCAGGGTTTGACCCGTGAAAAACTGCTCGAAATTTTCATTGCTGCGCCAACGGAAGCCCGTCTGAAAGCCCTGGTCAGTCTGACGCGCAACGGCTTGGATTATTCGTTCTTCCAGGTGCTGAGCGAGCGCATTGAGAAGGCTTCCGCTGCTGAACGCGCCAGCCTGGAGGCCCTGCGCGAAAAGCTGCTCGATTTCACCAACCAGATGGACAAGGCGCTCGAAGCCCAGATGAAAGCCGCCGATGAGTTTATCGAGCAAATCCTGGCCGCGCCGGACATCAGCCAGGTGGTTGCCCAGAACGTGGAACAGTTCAATAACGAGGTGATTGCCCAGGTGCTCGAAACTAAAATGCGCGAGGCCAGCCAGAAACAGGATAACGCCCGCTTGCAGAAAATTCAGCAAATCGTTATGGCCTTGCAGCAGGCGAGTACCCCGCCCGAATTGGAACTGATCCAGGCGCTGGTAGATGCGCCCAACGAGGCCGCCATGGAACAACTCCTGGCGGCGAACGAAGCCATGCTCAGCGATGAATTGGGCGGTATGATTGGCTCGCTGATGGGGCAGATGGAACAACAGCAGGCCGAAAATCCCGAGGCTGCGGCGCTGCTCAAGCGGCTTGAGACAGTTTACGGGGTTGTGCTGAAATTTCAGATGAAGAAAAATATGGGCAAGTAGGTTTTCCTGAATAAAGGAAGAGCGAGACCGGTGTATTGGTCTCGCTCTTTTTGTTTTGATGGTTTGTTTGGCTAAGCCTGGCTGGCTTGTTTCAAATCTTCCAGGCTTAGGTTGAAGGCTTTTGCAAACCCGGCTACGAAGCGGCCGCTGTCGATTTTGATGCGGAACAGGCGAAAATCGGCCATGGTGAAGTAGGTGGTCGAGGCCGGGTAGCGTTCAAGATAAAGGTTGCAGGCGTGAGCGTAGTCCGTGTCGCCGGTTGAAAGCTCAAAGGCGCGGCCAAGCAGTGATACACGGGCCAATTGCTGCGGGTCGGCTATGCCCGTATCCTTTTCCATGAACATGATGCCTACGCGTGCATCTGCATCAATGTCGCGCGTGTGCTGGGCCAGGCGGCTGATGTGCATGTAATAGTTGCAAAGATCCGCGGACGGTGCAATGAGAACCATCGAAACGGAGGGCGAACTGTTATGCAGGGTTGCCAGTGACGCCTGTCGGCTGTCTCGGATGAGTTGCGCCAATTGACCGGCCAGCCGGGTTTCCATGCCTACTCCTTGGGGATGTCGAGGCGCATACCGTGACCGCGGACGGTCACAATGTAAGCGTGAGCCGGGTCGATTTCGGCCAGTCGGTCGCGCAAGCGGCGGATGAGGGCGTCGAGGGCTTGGTCGCTGACCCCGGCTGATTGCTCATCACCCCAAACGGCGTTGACGAGTTCCTGGCGGGTGATGACGCTGCCGTTGTTTTCATACAACTTCCAGAGCAGGTGAAACTGCGAGGCTGAAAGCGGTGGGGTGAGTTGTCGTCCCAACACCCAGACCTGACGGGAGCGCATGTCAAGCACCAAGCGGTCATTGCGGCTTGTGGCGGCCTCGAGCGGCATGGTGGCGTCTGAACTCAGGAACATGAATTCCTGGGCAACGGCGATTTTGATGATGTCGCCATCCTGTAGAACCACTGGCGCGAGCAACGGGCCGTTGTTGTGGCTGGTGCCATTCTTGCTGCCCAGGTCTTCGAGTACAACGCCGCCGGTATTGGTTGTCAGGCGGGCGTGATAGCGCGAAACCTGGCGGTCAGGGATGACAATATCGCAGCCTGGGTCGCGGCCCAGCATTAAGGTACGATCCAAGGACCAGCGGCCGCCATCCAGCGGGCCATGCTGGGCAACCAGCACCGGGAAATCTTGTGAAAGGTTGTTTTCATCGGTCATAGCGTTGCCTCGTACCTTTGATGATACCCAAGATTGGTCAAATAGCAAGAATTAAACGGCTATTGTTCTGTGATTGTTACGCTTTCGAGCACATCCCCTTCGTAATCCGGGAACTGCTCCGGGTCGCGCAAGCGGATGCTGAGCACTACATCGAGGCCTTCGATCACCTGTCCAAAGATGGTATAGCCGCCGTTAAGGAATTCATGCGGGCCAAAAGTAATAAAGAATTGGCTGCCATTGGTATCGCGTCCGGCGTTGGCCATGGCAACCACACCGGCCTTGTCGAAGGTCAGGTCGCTGTCTTCGTTGACAAACTGATAGCCGGGTCCGCCGCCGCCGGTACCGGTCGGGTCGCCGCCCTGGGCCATAAACCCTTCCAGGACGCGGTGGAAAGTGGTCCCATTATAGAAACCCTCGCGCGCCAGAAAGACAAAGCTGTTGACGGTGATCGGGGCTTTGTCGGGGTAAAGCTCGACAACGAATTCGCCGCCTTTCGCCAGTTTGAAGGTTGCCAGGTAGCTTTTGGCCGGATCGACGGTCATTTCGGGCGGCGCGCTGTATTGTTTAAGGCTTGCAGTATTTGCGCTGCTTTCTGGCTGGGCAGCGCTTTCCTGCTGATTTTCACGCGGGCTGAAGCCGATCCAGGTGATGACAGCCAGAATCAACACGAATACGGCCACAGCCGCAATTTGAACGGCCTTGGCGTTCATTTCGGACTTGACAGCTTGCCGTTTTGAAATTTGTTTTTTGCTGGGCATATGATAAAGCTCCTGTGAAGTTGGATTGGTTTTTAAAGGTCAATGACCATAAAATCTTTGGCCAGGCGAATCTGGCCTGAAAATTTTTGGGTGGCTTCATTGACCAGATTTCCAGAGGATAAGGTTCCGGTTGGGTAGTGGATCAGAATCAGCTCTTTAACGCCGGCTGTGCGGGCTACATCCCCGGCCTGGGCTGCCGATGAGTGGCCGATAAAATCGCCGGAGGCCTCGTGGAGCAGGTAATCCACATTCTTTGCAAGCGCGAAAACTGTCGAACAGGGTTCTGTGTCGCAGGAATAAGCCAGGCTTTTATTTTCCTGTTTTAACTCAAAGCGCAAGCCGATATTGGGAATAAAGTGTTTGACCGGTGAAGCATATATTCTCAACTCATCGTTGTCCATGACGGTAGCCAATGGATCGGCGGGGATGCGGCAAAAGTTCACCGGGAAAAAATTTGGCCAGTCGCCCCAGGAAAATAGTCCCATCATGGTTTCGGCGCGGTCAATCGTGTAATGCAATCCATAGATGTTAAGCGGAGCGCGACGGCCAAGCAGCCACATGTCCATTAGTAAAAGAGGCAGTCCGCCAACGTGGTCGGGATGGAAATGGGTCAGGATGATATCGGTAATCTTCTGAAAGTTGATTCCCGCCTGTTGCAGGCGCACAATCGGGTTACTGGCGCAGTCAACCATGATTGTGTGGCTTTTGCTGACCAGAACCATGTGCGTATTTTCATGCTCCAGGCTGGGAATTGCATTGGAAGATCCCAGAATCGTTAGTTTGGCCATTAACTCCCTGCGAGAAAGGTTTGTTCGAGAAACTGGTATAACAACAGGGGCGTGATGTTCGCCTCGATGAGTGCGGCAATCAGCAACAAGGGAAAGGCCAGCCCGATGCCTATTTTCATCCACTCCGCCAGGGTTTGAATAAAAACATGTCCGATCGATTCGCTGGGATTGGGGGTTACCAACCGCACGCCCATGTATAGAACGGCCGAACTTGCCAGGATGATTGATGGCAATTCGAAGATGCCGTGGGGCAGCACCCCATACAGGGCGATTCCCCAGGCAGAAAAGCCAAGCTGCTCGACAAAAGCCAGCACGCCGCCAATCAGCGCGAAGTTGATCCCGTATACCAGAATTCCGCCAACACCGAAAGAAACCATGCCAATCAGTAGCATTAAGACTTCGGCGCGCAGGTTGTTGAAGAACAAGCCGGAACTGGTGATGTTTAGCGGGGTTTGCCCGTCCAGCATCAAATCCCTAATTTCCGTGGCTGCCACCTTGGCGGTTTCATCGTTAATTTGAACTTCCTGGAAGTTTGTAAGAACATAGGTGAATGTTCCCCCACTGGCCAGCAAGCCCAGAATAACAGTAATCAGGATGGCTGTGCGCATCTTCTTCAGTAACGGGAAAACCTGGGTGCCATACCAGATCAGGATGCCACGCAGATCGGCTACCAGTGCTTGTCCGATGTTGAATTCCTGGCGCGCCTGTCCCGAAGTTAACCAGCGCAACATTGCCGGGGCTTGCTGTGTGCCGCTGAAAATTTGCCAGAAATACCCGGCCATCCAGCGCAGGTTAAGCATGTCGATTTCACGCCCGATCAGGGCTTCGCGCTGAAAATGAGCCAGCCCCAAACGCACAATCAGGATTGTAATCAAAACCACGCCCAGAATGGCCAGCCAAAGCACTTCATTATCTCCCCAGAAAATCAATGCGCTTTCACCCTGAATTAGCAGGCCGACCGGGATAACAATGAACGATGCCAGCAGGTTGGCAGCGCGCACGGATGTGGATTGGGTTGAAATCACAATTGCCGCACTGACCATCAGAACAGCTTGCACCGCTGTCAACAAAAGCATTTGAATCAAAACATCCAATGGCGGGAAAGGCATGGATTGGAGTATGAGTCCAATCAGGTACAACCCCATACTGATGTAACTGGCTGCCAGCGGCACAAGCGACCCGGCCATGAGTTTACCGATATACATGTGCCAGTCAGCCAGTGGGCTGGAGAGCATCGGTTCGATTGTGCCGCGTTCTTTTTCGCCGACAAAAGCCTCTAATGCAACAATCAGCGAGACAGTTACCGGGAAAAAACCTACTACCATCAGGAAAAACGGCACAATCCGCTCTGCAACCAGCTCGGCTCCGTACTGATTAATGAACTCAACCGATTGGAAGGCAGCAAAGTTCATCAGGTAAGGGAAAAACAGAATCAAAATCAGCATCGGAACCAGGATGCGCCAGTCGCGCATCTGGTCAATCAACTCGCGCCGGGCTACCAGCCAGGCCAAACGAAGGTCTTCTCGGCTCATAGGGCACCTGCTGCTGCCATGTTCATTGCTTTCAAATAAACCTGTTCCAAACTGCGCGAAACCTGTTGCACAGTGACCACCGGCGCATTTTGTTCGATCAGGTCTTTGACCAGGAGGGGATTGGTTAATTCGGGATTTTCTGTCTCGTAGCGGAAACCGTTCTCGTGGATTTGGGTAACGCGCAACCCGTTGATGGATTCCAGGCCATTGGGCGTCCATTTTCCCGAGAGCCTGACCTCGTATTCTGGCGCGCCCAGTAACTGGCGGCGCAATTCTTCAAGGGTGCCTTGCAGCAGAATCCGTCCGTGATAGATGATGGCAATGCTATCCGCCAGCATTTCAGCTTCAACCAGGTTATGGGTGCAGATGATGATCGAGCGCTGCGACGATTTCAGCCTGCCAATTTCATCACGCACCAATTGTGCCGATTCGGGATCCATCGCCGAGGTTGGTTCATCGAGCAGTAAAACCGGTGGTTCGTGAATCAAAGCCCGAGCCAGGGCCAGCTTTTGACGCATGCCCTTTGAATATTCGCCGGTGCGACGTTTGGCGGCCACGGCAAGTCCGAAATAGTTCAGCAGGTCATCGATGCGCTTCTGCCGCCGGGCCGTGTCCAGTCCATATACTTCCCCGAAAAATTGGAGATACTCCAGGGCTGTCATACGTGTATATAGTCCGTGCATCTCAGTCAACACGCCGACCGAAGCGCGCACTTGGGCGGGTTTTTCAACCACATCGTAGCCTGAGATGCGCGCCCAGCCGCGTGTCGGCGTCAGGATGGAGGTTAACATGCGCACGGTGGTGGTTTTCCCCGCTCCATTCTGGCCGAGCAGGGCCAGCACTTTTCCGGGCGGTACGCTCAGGTTAATGCCCTCGACCGCTTTGAAGCTATCAAAATGTTTGGTCAGGTCTTCACACTCGATCATTGCTCACCTTTAATTCTTGCATGATGAACCGGGAACGAACTACTTTCGATGTCGCCATGTCAGGGCGATGGCCGCCAGGATGGCGACCACAGCCATAAGGCTTTGGTTGGCATTGATGCCGCCCAACAGGGATGTATCCAGGCGTAGAAAATCGAGCAGGAAGCGCCCGATTGGGTAAATAATCAAATAGGTTAGGAACAGGTCTCCGGGTTTGAGCTTTTCCGCAAATTGCCTGGAAATCCAGAGCAGCACCAGCATATTTCCCAAATTCCAGAGCGATTCGTACAAGAAAAGAGGGTGATAGGTGCTGAATTGTTCAAACCCGCTGACACGCTTCTCCGGGTCAATGGTAACAGCCCAGGGCAGGTCGGTTGGCGCGCCATAAAGTTCCTGGTTGACAAAATTGCCCCAACGCCCGATGGCTTGTCCCAGCGCCAGGGGAGCGGAGGCGATATCTGCCCATTCAGGGAAAGATAGCTTGTATTTGCGGGCAAAGAAATACATTGCGATTGCCCCGCCAATCACCCCGCCTACAATTCCCATGCCGCCGTTCCATATGGCGATTGCGTCCAAGGGATGGGTCAGATAGTACTGGGTCGTTAGTCCGCTTTCGATGGCCGATTGGGTGGGGGTGAAGATATGCCACACCCTTCCCCCAACCACACCGCCGATAATCAGCCAGATTAACAGATCCCAAACCAGTTCAGGATCGAGTCCTTTGCGTTTGGCTTCCCGGTAAGCGAGAAAACTCGCCAGTACGACACCGCTCATGATAATGATGCCGTAAAAGTGTACAAACAGGAAACCTAGTTTGATGCCTTCGCGTGTGAATTCCATCTTTGCTCCATTAGCTGGCTTGAGCTATGGCTGTCCTTGAGTACAGAAGCCTTTGGACTGCGGTAATGTGCGAGATGACTCCAACCGCGATGAGCATATATTCGGCCCAATTGTGGATGTTCAGCCCAAGCAGGACAACCGCACCGTAGGTCAGGATCAATTTCTCAGCCCGGCCAGCGATTCCAACCGCGCAATCCTTTACGAGGCCGGTCGATTCAGCTTTGGCGCGCACATAGGAAGCCATGACAACGCCTGAAGCGGTAAACATCGCGGTCAGGGGCGAGATCCAACCGCCGACCGCCAGCCCGCCATACACAAAAAACTCTGCATATCGGTCGATGACATGATCGAAAACGGTTCCGAATTTGGAAGGTGTTCCCCTGGCGCGAGCGGTAGCGCCATCCATCATATCTGCCAGGAACATAATGATGCTCAATACCAGCCCCCACCAGAAACTGCCTTGGTAGAGGAGCACACCAGCGGCGATGGACGCCAACAGGCTGAATATTGTCCAGGTGTCGGGGGTTAATCCCAAAGAAACACTTAATTTCCCAAGCGGTTCTACAAACAAGTTATATAATGGTCTAAGTTTTGCTAGCATTTATTTTGTTTCTCCAGCGGATTTATAGTTTCAGCTTACCCGGGCCTTCCAACAAGATTTTTGCCCTGCGCTCGGCCTCTTCCAGGGTGAGAGGAAAGTCGGGGCCGGTATTTTCCACCATAACGGAAGCGACTGCGGAGCCGAAGCAGCCGGCTCTCTTTAAATCGGACGGGTCGCGCAAAAACTGGTAGCAGAATCCGGCGGCGTAAGTATCTCCTGCGCCGGTTGGATCGATGGCGTTGGTGGTATAAGGCGGGATTTCAAAGAAATTTCTCCCGTCAAAGATGATTGATCCGGCTTCTGCCAGGGTCAGGATTGAAATTTCAGCGCCGTATTTATGCAAGGCTTCAACCGCTTTGCGGGGATTGCTGCGCGGCGCGATTCCTGTTACCGTTTCTGTTTCCAATTCGTTGGCTTTGAGCACCTTGGACAGGCGCGCCAACTCTTTGAAATCATCGGTGATTTCGTGGATGATTTTGCCGTCCCGTGATTTTCTCAATGTGCCTTGCGGGTCGAGGAAAAGCGGCGCAGGACTGTTCTCCCGAAGCTGGCGGCCAAAGTCGCCAGAAATCTCGCCCAGAATCGGGCCTAACAGGATAAGGCTGGCATCTTTCATCTCTGGCACGAACTCAAAGCTGATATCCCCGGCTGCGCCCAGAATCGAAAGGTGCCGGTTGCCCTGATCGTCGTAGTACTCCAACTGAAACCCGCCGGTTTGGGCGGAACGATACAGCTTGAATTCAACCCCGCGTTTGGCCAGATCATCTTTAAGACGGGTGGAAAAATCGTCCCCAACATTTCCGACAAGAAATCCCTCTAATCCCAGTTTCGAGAAAGCCAGGCAAGCGTTGGTGGAACAACCCGATAAAACGCGATCTGATGGCTTTACCGAAGGGGTTGAGATTAAATCATAAACCGGATTCCCGATGCAAACTACTTTCGGCATAACGAATGTCTCCTAATTAAATTAATTTCTTAAATTGTTTTTGATGGAAAAATGAAATCAAAAACAGCTTTTTCTATAATTGCAAAAAACATGGATGTTGCCAGCGGGGTTAACACCTTTGTGATATTGCTAAAAGGGTTCTTTTTGACATCGATTTTCTCTAGATGATCGATCACTTTGATGGCGGCATCGATGCTGGATAATACGGAAAATCTTTGTGACTGATACTCATTGATCAGCTTGTTTGTTACTGTGTTTGATGTTTGTTTATGGATCTTGTCATTGAGTTGGGTAATGCTGCTGTTCAGTAAGTCAAGATTTTCCTGCAAAATTTCCAACTGTTTTCTTTGAATCCTGATTGCTGATTTTTTTGCCTTCACCAGCAGGTTATTAACGTATTGGTCAGCCGAGTATAGTTGAAAAGCCAAAGCGCTTGTCAGGAAAAATCCCAAGACCAGAATTCGTAAATCAACAATAGGAATTTGCAGGCTGGTGCTGATCACGCCCTTTTCAATCTGCATACCGAGCGAGGCAATATCCCTGGTGGCATTTTCCAGCCCGTATAGGATCAGAAGGTAGAGGATAGCTCCCACGATATATTCATTGCGGCTTGAACCCAATCCGACCGCGATAAATAACAAGGCCAGGGCAAGTTCGAACCAAACCAGAACCCAGCGAATTTCAATGATCATCTGTGACATTGAAAGGATGAGTAGGATGATGATAAAGCTAACCAACAAGATGTTAACCGAATAGGATTCCAGTACCCTTAACGGTTTGGATAACGAAAAGTTATCATAGGGTGTGATGTTCATCGGGATTTTTCGGATGCCGTTGAGCACATATGAACTCAGGCTCAAAGAGAGGAAAATTGCAATCGACAGGAAGTAGATGATAAACAACCAGACAAATAGCTCAGAAATAAAGAAAACGACAAGATAGAAATTTCCGCTGGCAATGCTTTCGAAGAGCTTTTCTGATTGGGTTGCGAACCAGGAGATTAACGCCAACCCAAGCGAGATACCGCCAGCGAAAATATCCGATTGGCTTGGCTTAGGCAGGAACCCTTTGTGTAACTGGACACCCACAAAACGGGATGAGATGTAATTTTTCCAGAAATTTAATCCGATTTTTGATTCTTTTAAGGTGAAGAGTTCATCGAAATCAGATGATGTTTGCAGGTAAGACAGATAATTTTCAAAATAAAGCAACAATAGCATGATGCCAGCCGAGATGGCAAAATACAGGATAAACGTGCTGGTGGTCAGGATATTTGTTTTCTCGTACAGATTAAGGTCAGAAATGAGAGGGTTTATGGCTGAAGGAGCGCCGAGGAGAGTGTCCATGAATTTGGACAGGCGAAAGTTAAGCATCCCTGATGAGGATAAAAAGAAATAGGGTAACCAGCCCGTCAAAAAGATGACCAGGCTAAAGATAAATGCGCCGACAAAGTTTGAATTTAATCGCTTGCCCAGTGATCGGACCAGACGTACACTTAGATTCTCACCTTTATACAATTTGATGCCGCCAGTAAGCGGATCGGGCGAGAAAAGATGTGGCCAGATTTGTTCAAAGGTTTTACCGGGAGTGTAATTTGCAAAAACATCGAACAGGCTCTGACAATCAATACACCTCTGGACGCGATATTTGATATTGATGCCTTTTTCCGTAATTCGCAGGATGCCAAACCGTTCGAAGTTAATGAACGAAAGATAATCTTTGCCTATTCTTTTTTCAGACCAGCAGGCGGCAGAAAGTACCCCTTCTTCGGGTTTGGGATCAAATTTACCAATATCACGCGTATATGGCAGGCAATAAACCTGGTGAGGTGGTTGTTCGTATTCTTTTTCTGATGGCGGTTCAACTTCGAACTTTTTGCCGCAATATGGGCAGCACAGCTCAATTGCTTGCATAATCACCACCTATTTCTTTTTCATGCGGGCGAGAAGCATTGCTGGCAGGCTAACAAAAACAAAAATCGCAATTGCCGAAACAAAGATGGGAAGTTTATTTTCTCGGGTAACATGATCTGCCTGACTTTTGCGCACAAATTTATAGTTGGCGTAATCTTGATTCGATAGTTCAACCAGCTTGTTATATTTGACTTCTTCTGTGTAGGTTGCCTTTTTCTCAGGTGTCAGAAGCGCCGAAAGGTGATTCCAGGTTTGCACAGCCAGTTTTATATTGGTGTTGTTAAATTCTAATGGGGTGGTGTATGTGTTCAGTTCTTCGAGCGTATCCCGGTTGGTCAAGCGAACATCATAATTGACACCATCTATGAGTTTGGCGCGCAATACGATGTGCTCGTTAAAAATGGAATGGTAATTATCCGATGGGCCGGTTTCGAACATAACCGCTTCCACGCGCCCATCAATCTTTGCTACAGTTACCTGAACATACTCAATATCATAAAGCGGATAGCCGTAGTAAAACGCCCTGAAAAAAGAATAGTATTTGTGGATGAGGGGGTTGGGGTTAATCTCGTTTTCCCAAACGTTGTAGTAGATGAAATCAACCTTGTCTCCCTGGTCAACGACGTTATACCAAACCCAGAGGATGGGAGGCGTGCTTACCTGCGCCTGTTTGTACATAATTGGGCGATAGGCATCAGCAAAATTAGCCACCGGAGCCGTCTGATTACTAATTTGGATTTCCTGGGCGCTATCGAGCACCGCGTAGGCGCGCTTGACCCTTCCGGTAATGAGCACCGAAACCAAAAGAATCAGTGGAATCAAAACAAGCAGGGTCAAGACGGTATAAATGATTTTCGACATTGAATTATCCTTTGTGGGCGGTTCAATGTAACTTTACCATAGAATTAAACTTCATCATCTTCGTCATCTTCGTCGCCTTCTTCGCGGTCGACCAGCACTTCGCGTTCCTTGCCGCCACCTTGCGAGGGGCCGACAATCCCCATTTCCTCCAGTTGGTCAAGCAGGCGGGCTGCGCGCGGATAGCCGATGCGCAGGCGGCGCTGGATGAGCGAGGCGCTGGCATGTTGCGATTGACGCACGATTTCGATGGCCTGGTTGATCAGGGCATCGTTGCTGTCTTCATCCGGCTCTTGCAGGATGCTTTCCCACGGAGGCGAATCCGGCGCGGGGCCGGCCATTTTTTGCCAGAAGGCGATGATGCGCTCGATTTCCTGATCGGTCACATAAACGCCCTGGGCGCGGATTGGATTACCGACTTCGGGATTAAGAAAGAGCATGTCGCCGCGTCCGAGCAGGGTTTCTGCTCCCGGACTATCGAGGATGACGCGGCTGTCAACGCCGGATGCTACCGAGAAGGCCAGGCGGGCTGGGAAGTTGGCTTTGATCAACCCGGTAACGACATCGGTGCTGGGGCGCTGGGTGGCGACAACCAGGTGGATGCCGGTGGCGCGCGCCATTTGCGCCAGGCGGACAAGGTTGTGCTCTGTCTGGTCGGGGGCCGACATCATCAGGTCGGCCAGTTCATCAACAAAAACCACGATGCGCGGCAGGGGCTGTCCGCCATCTTTGCGGGCTTGCATCTTGCGGTTGTAGGCGCTCAAATCGCGGACATGCGCGCCTTCGAGCAGGCGATAGCGGTGTTCCATTTCAACCACCACCCAGCGCAAAACGCCCATGATGCGTTCAACGTTTGTTTCGACCTTGCCATACAGGTGCGGCAGCCCGTTGAAGCGGATCAATTCCACCATTTTGGCGTCGACCATGACGATGCGCAGGTCGGCGGGAGAGTTGTTCATCGCCAGGCAGGCCGCCAGCGAGGTAACGCAAACCGATTTACCCGTCCCGGTTGCCCCGGCGATGAGCAGGTGCGGCATGCGGCCCAGGTCAGCGACCATCGGCTGGCCGGAAACGTCCCGTCCCAGGGCCAGGCCGAGCGGCGGGCCGACTTTGTTGAATTGTTCGCTTTCGAGGATGGAGCGCAGGCGCACGGTCGAAGAGCGCGAGTTGGGCACTTCAATGCCCACATAGGATTTGCCAGGTACCGGAGCTTCGATGCGCAGGCGCTGGGCAGAGAGCGCCAGGGCCAGGTCTTTTTGCAGGGCGGCAATCTGGGCGACGCGGACTTTGAGCAGTTGTGGGTCGTCTTCTGTCGAACCGGGCTTTTTGATAAACCCGGGCTGGACGGCGAATTGGGTGATGGTCGGGCCGATGCGAAAACCGATCACTTTGGCCGGGATGCCGAATTCATCGAGGGTTTTTTCGATCAAACCGGCAGTTTGGTTGATGTGGCGCTCATCGGGGCGGTTGGTTTGTTCACCGAAGAGCAGGTTTAATGGCGGCAATTCATCGCTGCGCGGCAGCGGCTCAGCCGGTTTTTCGTCTTGTGTTTCGGGAACTTTGAAGTTCTTGCGGAATTGGGCCGGCAGGGCTGGGGTCGGCTTCTTTTGCGGCGGGGCAGGCCGAGGGGAGTCCGCCTCCGCTGTTTCGGCGGAGGCGTTGGCCGGGATGGCCCGGAAATCGTCCGGCGGGGAGTCGGGCAATTCGCCAGCAACTTTCCACAAGATGGTTTCCAGGCGTTCAAGCAGGCCGAAGCCCAGGAAGGCGCTGGTCAGGAATCCGATTACGATCAGGGTGTCGCGCACCAGTAGATCGCCGACCAACATGCGCAGGATTTCTGCGATTGCCCAGCCGATGTAGCCGCCATCCAGCCCAAGGGTTGCGCGTTGGATGTTGTAGCCGCCGAGCATGGATAACAAGGCCAGGCCAAAAAAGGCAGCCAACTCGAGCAGGATAATCCGGCCCCAGCGCAGGCGTGGTTGTATTTCCTGGCGCGTACGCAGGAGCATGATGCCCGCGACTGCCAGGGTCAGGACGACAATCCCGCTGCCATAGCCCATCCAGCGCCGCAGGGTATTGGCCACCACATCGATGGAGACCCCTTTGGTGACTTCGAGTAGCCCGAGCAAGGTCAGGACGGCCAGGGTGAGCAGGATGACGCCCCCAATATCGGCGGCGTAGCGGCCAAAATGGGACTGAACCCCTTGCAGCCAATCAAGGAAATCCCTTTGCTGTGGGGGCGGCGTTTCAGGTTTTTGCGCGCGAGGCATTAATTGGCATCCAGTTGCATGCTGAGACCGAGACGCTGGTGCTCAGGGTCGATGTGCAAGATGCGCACATGGACATTCTGGCCTTCATGGAACGTGTTGCGGATCAGAGCGCCTTCGGGCAGATCAATCTCGGATGCATGGACGAGGCCTTCCAGCCCTTCTTCGATGCGGGCAAAGATGCCAAAGGAGACGACGCTGGTCACAGTTGCCGGCAGGATGTCGTTGACCGCAAAACGCTGTTTGGCGGTCGCCCAGGGATTGGATTGCAGCCGTTTCAGGCTGAGGGCGATGCGGCAGCGCTCGGGCATGATGTCGATTACCTGGACTTTGACGGTCTGGCCAAGCTGGAGAATGTGGGATGGGTGGATGACACGCCCCCAGGAAAGTTCGGAGATGTGAATCAGGCCTTCAACCCCGCCCAGGTCGATGAAGACGCCAAAATCGGTGACGTTGGTGACTTCGCCGCTGACAATCTGACCGGGTTGCAGGCTGGTAAAAATCTGGGTGCGTTTGCCGGCATCCGCGCGGGCAGCGCGTTCAGAGAAAACAATCCGACCTTCTTCGGGGACGCATTCGATCACCTTGAGCCGGATTTCGGTGCCGACAAATTTTGCCAGGAAAGATTCGCGCTGGGGTTCCACTTCGCAGGTCATTTCAACCAGGTGCGAGTAGGGCACAAACCCATGCAGCCGGTCGCCTGCGACCAGTAGTCCGCCCCGGTTGTAGCCGTTAACCATTAAAGCGATAATCTGGTCCTGTTTATAAATACTCATGGCGTATTCCCAATCGGGCTGGGGCTGCGACTCTTCTGCCTCAACCTGGGCAGTCACGCTGGAGGCTGCCGGAGCCGGTGCGCTCGGTTCGCCGCGTGGATGCGCCATGCGAACGGGTGTAAACCGTTCCTCGTCTGCCAGCACCGATTCCCACCAACCTTCATCGGGGGCCGTTATCAGTTCTTCCTGCCGAATGTTGCGCGTAGCGACTACCATTAACTTTGAGAACCTCCTTCCCTTCCCTTTACTTTGTTTCTGATTGGTTTTCCATCTCAAGTATGGATTTTGCAACCGCTTCAACAGCGACACGCTGTTTGCGGTATAGGTCTGCTTCAGACATTGCCAGGCGGGCGGCAACTTCGCGCACTTTGCGCCCTTCAATGAATTTCAGGTCAAGGATGTTGTACAGGATCCATTCGGTGGTGAAGCGGCGCTCGCCCTCAGGCCGCACCTGTTCGACCGCCCGTTTCAGGATGGCGCGCAGGGCATTGGGCATGTTGCCTTCGTGTTCTTCTTTGGCAGTTTCCTGAACAACCCGCAGGCGCATCAACGGTGAATCGGTCAGCTTGGGGCCGCCCCAGTAATGGTTAAGGGCTTCGCGCACCCACTCGGCCATATCGGCGTCGACGGGGATGTCCTCGGAGAGCAGGTTGGCTTTCGAGTCGTAACGGCTGGCAGCGCGGATGCGTTGCAGCAGTTCGGCCTGGGGTTCGAGATCTTCCAGGCTGCGGAAAACGCGCTGTTGCAGTTGGCGGTCTTCGAGCGCCAGGGCAGCGCGCTCGGCCAGCAGCCAGAGCGCTTTGAGTTGGTCGGATTCGAGTGTTTTTCCGGGGGTGCGAACAACTCCCAGCAGCCCGAGCAGCGGCGGATCCTCGTCGAGGTCCAGTTCGGCGCTGCGGCGTTGGCGCAGGGGCAGTACCCAGGTATCGTTCCACAGGTATTCGCGGCGTCCGCTCTCATTTTCGAGCGCTTCAAGCGCCTGGGAAAGATTATCGCGTTCGGCGAAGGGCCGGCCCGCGCTGATCAGCAGGGAAAGCTGGCCGCCGTCCAGGGCGGCGATGAAGGCCGAGGGGGATTGCATATGGTCGCGGACTGCCGCCAGGACGGCGTCGAGAAATTGACGCAGGTCGCTCTGGGTTAACAGGCGTTCTTCGATATTTTGCAGCAGGGTGAGTTCGGCCCGGTCACGCCCGAAGAAGAGCATCCGCTCCCAGAGCGGGGCCACCACGGTAATCAGGTGTTCGAGCAGCAGGATGGTGGCTACCGTCAAGACCGGGACACCGGCATTGTACTCAACCCCAAACGTTTCACCGGCGCGGCGGACGAGGGTCATTACGGTCAGGGTGACCGAGGCGGTAACCGGCCCGCGCATGATCCACTTAAACAGGCGACTCTTGACGACCCGGTCTGGCCAGGAAACGCCGAAGAAGGCGACTGCATACGCCATGCTGATAATCAGCGCGCCAACGACCAGGTTGATGCCCGTCGATACCACCCAGAACAGAAGTTGGTGGTCGGTTGCGATGCTGGAGCCGAACAACAAGTAGGGGTAGGAACCCAGGGCCGGGGCGGTTGCGCCGGCCATCAGGTAAATCATGCGCCGTCGGCCCGAGCGCGTCAACATACGCTGATAGGCGCGGATAAAATTGACCCCGGCCAGCAGCATGATTAACAGGTAATAAACGGTGAAAACTTCCGTCCAGCCGGTGCGGGCCAGGTGCGGGGCGGGAAGCGTGGATGATGCGACCAGTTCGCCAACCAGCCAGCCCATCGCCCAGATGACGATAAATCCGACCGATACGAGGTACATGGCCCGCACCGCCCAACGTCTGCGCCAGCGCGAGGGGCGTCCAGCCGTGACGAGCAGGGCATCGGACAGGTGCAGGTAGGCCGGGGGCAGGAAGATAATCCCAATCCATTGCAGGCGCAGGAACAACTCGACCATGTCGAGCGTATCCACCGAGCTTTGGATGGCCTCGGATGTAAAAATCACCACCACCGAGGCCATGATGACGGCGAAAGAGCGCGCAACACGGTCGCGCAGGTTGAAGGTTAGCGCATAAATTAAAAGCGAAAAAGCCGTGATGGCGATACCGGCTGTCAGAATTTGGTTGAGTGTTGTGATCCCCGCCAGGATGCTATCAGGCCAACCGCTAAACATGCCTTACCTTCCAAATACCGATGAATTTACTTGCAAAACTTCAAATAAGTTAGATGGCGCGAGAGAAGAAAATGGCTACATCACGACTTGGATAATAAATGTCATTATACCCGCAGAATTCAAAGCCAAGTTTGTGAATCATGCGGATTGCCGGATGGTTTTTGGATTGGGTTTCGATGAGCGCCCGCCGCAGGCCTTTCTGCGCACCCCAGGATTCCACCGCCGAGATCAGTTTGCGGGCGATTCCTTTCATGCGCATCTCGCGGGCGACGACCACGTCTGTAATCCAAACCGCGTGCGGAATCATCTTGTCTGTAAAGCGGATATAGGCAATCGCTTCATTATCGAGCATGGCGCTGAGCATCGGGGTCAGGTGCCAGATATCGGCCAGTTCCGCTGCCGGGCGGGGATGGTCGATGCGCACCGGACGCGGGAGACGGACTTCGCGGAAAATGGCATCCACCTGGGCCGATTCGCGCCTTAAATCCAGTTGCCAGACGTACTCGGTCTGGATTGAGTGGTCGATGGCGCTTAAGCGCGCCAGGTCGGTCGAAATGGTATTGCGGATTTGTAATTCTGTCATGGTTGTCTATCAGGGTTCGACAATTCTTACAGGAATGGTACAGGCAGGCAGGTTGTTGTTCGCGCCATCGACAATGACCAGTCGGATTTGGTAATCTCCGGGCGGCAGGCCGCTGGTATCCCAGGAGCCTAATTCTCCATTTTCCACGATTTCCCTTCCGGCGGCAATTGTGACCCAATTTTCGGCGCTTTGCTGGCTGTATTCATATTTGTAAAAAGCGAAAGCATCCCCTTTTGCAGTGCCGATCAGGGCCACCCTTCCGCTGACTTCCTGACCCGCTGTGGGGGAGGTGATCTCGCTTTGGCCGGGGATGCAGCCTGTGTTTTCTACCGGCACGGACAAAACCCCTGCCTCTGGCGTGGACTGGGTAATCGCATCGGTGCCGACCGAGTTGAGCAGGTCGGGGGTGGCGGTAAAGGTGAAGGTGATCGATGGCAGGTAGGGCACAACGAAGGAGACCAGGCAAAATTGGCTGAGCGCAAGCATCAGCAAAAGAATGGCCACCGCGCTGGATGAGCGCAAGCGTTGGTAAGCGATTTCTTTCTCCAGGCCAAAAACGGCTTTGCGCCATTCGTCCCAGGCTTGCCAGACTTTTTGCAAAGCCCAGAGCGCACCCAGCCCAAGCAGGATGTAGATGGGGATTTCGTACTTTACCAGGTAGCGAAAAAGGGCATCCATAAAAGCAAATTTCTGCGCCGGATGGGATTACAGCGAGCGTAAAACCGAGCGAATGATTTTTTCCAGTTTGGGGGCAATCACTTTGCCGGCTTCGAGTACTTCTTCGTGGGTAGTCAGCGTATTGCCATCCAGGTTGGCCTTGTTGCTGATGCCGGAAATTCCCAGGACGCGGGTGTTACCATGTCGGGCAATGGTTACTTCCGGGACGGTGGACATGCCAACCGCATCAGCCCCGGCGATGCGCAGGAAGCGCAAGTCGGCAGGGGTTTCGAAGGATGGACCGCTCAGGCCGACATATACGCCTTCCCTGAGTTGGATGCCGCTTTCTTGGGCGGCCTTGCGCGCCAAATCGTTCAGGGCGCGGTCATAGGCCTGGCTCATGTCGGGGAAGCGCTGTCCGAATTCAGCCATGTTGGGGCCAATCAGCGGGTTGAAACCCGCCATGCCGACAAAGTTCAGGTGGTCAGTGATCAACATCAAGTCGCCGGGAACAAAATCCGGGTGGATTGCTCCGGCGGCATTCGTCACCACCATAATCTCGATTCCCAATCGCTGCATTACGCGCACCGGCAAGGTGACTTGCGACATCGAGATTCCTTCATAGAAATGAATGCGTCCCTGCATCACCAGGATTGGCTGGTTTTCGAGTGTGCCAATCACCAGCCGGCCAGCGTGGCCAAAAACAGTCGAGGTGGGCCAGTGGGGCAGTTCACTATAAGGAATAATATCGGGGTTTTGGATGGAATTGGCCAGGTCGCCAAGTCCCGAACCCAAAATCATGCCGACGCGCGGCTTTTGGGTTGTGCGGGCGCGAATTGCACCGGCTACTTCGTCAATTTGAGCAAGTGAGAGAAAAGGCTGATTCATTTTTTACCATTCTGGCGCTATAAATTTGCCATCCCACCCGGAAGGCAGTTGGTTATCAAGCTTTTCGATTATACCCGTCCCGGTCACAAATTGCGCGGTTTATAAGAGCATAACCGCGTAATTTGTGACCACGGGCATTTTATAACTGAGAAGGGGAGGGTTAACGCCCGAGTGTGGCAATCAGGCTGATTAACAACAGCACCGCCGTAATCCCGAGCAGGATGCTTTCGGGCGGAGCCAGCAGCGCATCAAGCGTAGTTGCGCGCCGTGCGCGCAGCATTGGGCGCGGAGGTAGTTCTTTGGTGCCGAACAAAAACTGCCGGAAGGTTTCGATTGTTTCCGGGCGCTGGGCCGGGTGAAGTTCCATTGCCCACAGGATCGCCCGTTCGGTGCGCATGGAAATTTGCGGGTTGATCTGGCGCGGCGGCGTTAATACATCCGGGTTAAGGAAGCGCTGGCGCGCATCCACTGGCGGTTGGCCGGTCAACAGGTGATAGAGGGTTGCCCCAAAAGCGTAAATATCCGAGCGGATGTCGGTGTGGCTTTCGGAGCCGCCATATTGCTCCAGCGGCGTGTACAGAACCGTCCCCTGGCCCTGGATGATGGTGATGGTTTCTTCATCAGGGGAGAGCACTTTGACCAGCCCAAAATCGACCAGCTTGAGCAGGCCGTCGGGCGTGATTTTCAGGTTGGAAGGTTTGATATCGCGGTGGACAAGTGGCGGGTCCTGGCGGTGAAGATAGGTCAGGGCGTCGCAGAGTTGGGCTGTCCAATCCATCACATCGCTTTCGTCCAGGAAAGTGCTCTTTTGGCGCGCCTCAAGCATCAGGGCGCGCAAATCTTTGCCAGGGACATAATCCATCACCAGGTAATCGCGCTCCTGGATCGAGAAGAAATCGGAGACTTTAGGCAGGTTGGGGTGATCCAGGCGCGCAAGGACAGTCGCCTCGCGCAGGAACTGTTCGCGGGCTTCGCTCAGGATTTTTTTAGGGAGGTTGCGGTCGTGTTCAACTTCCTTAAGCGCACAGCGCCTTCCGGCGAGAACGCGGTCGTCAGCGAGGTAGATGTTGCCCATGCCTCCCTGACCGATACGCTCGCGGATGGTGTAGCGATCACGCAAGACCTCCCCCGATTTGATCGGGAGCGGCATTTCCTATGTCTCCAATGGGGTTGCGCAGTAGTTTTCGGCGTAGTGTTGCGCAATCCTTCCTTTATTATAACTTGCTTCCTGTGCGATTATAATCGGCCTTATGCATTGGCTTGAACGAATCGCGAATTTACTCTTCCCCCTGGTTTTGCTCCTTTTACTGGCTTCAGGCACTCCCCAGATTTCAACGCCCCAGCAGCAGGTTCACCTGCTGGCCTGGGATAATTCCTTTGACTACACAACCTGGACGATAAAAGCGCTTTGGGTAAAACTGGGCCAGGCTGCGTTGGGCAGTCCGCGCTACCTCGACCCGGCCAGCCAGGTGGGGACGGTTCGTGAATACCTGCGCCTGGTTGAACAAATTCAACAGGTCGAGAACGATATTCGCATCATCTATGCCGATCCAAACATCAGCGATGCCCGCGCCGTCTCAGCCAGTGAACGCGCCTTGCTGGCCGATTTGAGCCGTCAGTACGATGCGGTGGCTCCCCTGGCTGAGGCCACCCTGGAAACCCAGGTGACTGAAATCCTGCGCGAGCAAGGCTTGACTCTTGGCGGCCAGCCGATTCCCTGGGTGCTCTACCACATCACGCCTTTGCCCCAGAACCTGGTTGTTTCTCCGCGCGAACGCATCGAACAGAAAACCAGCTACTTGCTTGATCCCGATCTGACCACCGAGCAGGCCGAATCGGTCGAATCGGCTGTGGATGAGAAGATGAACGTTTCCTCCCTGGTAGTGCCGGTGGGCGGGATTGCGCTCTACCCGACCATGGTCATGCGTACCACGGCCCTGGGTTGGCTTTCGGATACCATCGCGCACGAGTGGATTCACATTTACCTGGCTTACCAGCCTCTGGGTTGGAATTATGAAACCAGCCCGGAAGTTCGCACGATGAATGAAACCACGGCCTCAATTGCGGGCAACGAGATTGGCCGGATGGTGATGGAACGTTACTATCCCGAATTTATTCACCGCTACGATTCCACCCGTCAACTGGCTGCCGTTGATTCTGGCCCGATTGGCCCCGGTAGCTTCCCGCCACCCTTCGACTTTCGCGCCGAAATGCACGAGACGCGTGTCCGCGCTGACGAACTGCTGGCGGAGGGGAAAATTGACGAGGCCGAATCCTACCTTGAATCGCGCCGGCAGGTTTTTTGGGCGCGCGGCTACGCCATCCGCAAGTTGAACCAGGCCTATTTTGCTTTTTATGGCGCGTATGCCGATGTAGCTGGCGGCGCTGCCGGGGAAGACCCGGTCGGCCCGGCAGTTCGCGAACTGCGCGCCCGCAGCGCCAACCTAAAAGATTTTCTCGATCAGATTGGCCGGATGAGTTCTTTCGCCGAACTCCAGGCTGCTTTGGAATAGAGGGTCATGCGTTTACCAACCTTTGTTTTGTCTTTCGTGTTATTCCTGTCGGCTTGTGCCCCTGCGGTGCCAAAAGTGTTGCCGACTGAAACGCCCCAGGCAGTTCTCGAACTGCCCACTTTTCCGCCAACCCAGGTCGATTTATCGGGCTGTCAGGCGGTGCTTGCCCAGCCCACCCCGGATTCTGACGCACCGTCCTTGTTCGCCAAACCCGGTCAGGGCGAGTACGACCACCTGCGCGGACCGCAGACAGCGCCTGCTACCATCATCGTTTACTCAGACTTTGCCTGCCCGAACTGCGCACCCTTGGCCGAAATCCTGAATCGCCTGGCGGATGAATATCCTGACGATTTGCGCCTGGTGTTTCGCCATTTTCCCATCCTGACGGCCTACCCCAATTCGGGCGCGGCGGTTCGGGCGGTGGAAGCGGCCGGGTTGCAGGGAAAATTTTGGGAAATGCACAATGCCCTGTTTCAGGATCAGGCTGCCTGGACGGAACTGGCCGAACCGGTTTTGGGGCGCTACTTTGCCAGCCTGGCCGGGCAACTTGGACTGGATTCGGCCCAATTTGAGGCGGATATCAACTCCGCCGCTGTTGCCGATACTCCCGAAAGGGCGTTTTCGTCTGGTCTTGAGATCGGACTGCCCGGTTCGCCCCTCCTGTTGATTAATGGCCAGATTTACACTGGCCCGATCAATTATGGCAGTTTGAAGTTCATCGTTGGCATGATTGTCCTGGGGCAACACCAGTTTGCCACCTGCCCTGAAATGGTTATCGACCCGGCCAAACGCTATTATGCCACCCTGAAAACCGAAAAAGGTGATATTGTCTTGCGTTTATATGCCGACCTTGCTCCGGTAACGGTTAATAGTTTTGTTTTCCTGGCGCAAAACGGTTGGTATGATGATATTACTTTTCACCGCGTGATCCCGGGTTTTATGGCCCAGACCGGCGATCCGTCTGGCACTGGCGCGGGCAACCCGGGTTACTTCATTATCAACGAAACCGCATCCGGTTTGAAGTTTGACCGGGCAGGATTGCTTGGGATGGCGAATACCGGGCCAGATACGACCGGCAGCCAGTTCTTTATTACGCTCGGGCCTGCACCGCATCTGGATGGCGGTTATACCATCTTTGGCGAGGTGGTCAGCGGTTTCGAAGTTGCCGAAAAATTGGCTGCGCGCGATGCTCTGCCTGGCCAGGATGTTCCCGCCGGTGACCGTTTGATTACGGTAATCATTGAGGAACGATAGGGTATAATCTTGAACTTGCCTGGCAGCAGGCTCTGTTTTGAAACATGCTTATGACCAAAACGGAATAGATTTTAAAATGTAAGTAAAGGAAAAAAGCTGTGAGTCATTTGGAATTAAATCAAACAGAAGAAGCATTGCAGACCAATTCCCTCGGCGAAAAACTGAAATTGGTCATCGAAAACCTGCCGCCCAAAGGCGTGACCCTGATCGAGATTTTGGAAATCATCGGCAATGACAGCTTGATGTTGGTGACGATTTTCCTGTCGCTCGTTTTTCTTGTCCCGGTTTCCATTCCGGGCGTGAGCACGGTTTTTGGCAGCGCCATTTTGCTGATTGGCATTACCCGCTTGTTCCAGCGTAAACTCTGGCTGCCGAAAAGAATAGCCAATCGCTTGCTTTCCACCGAGAGCTTGGCGTCTGGTTTGAACCGCGCCATGGTCTGGTTCAACCGTTTGGAGAAAATCAGCCGGCCGCACCGCCTTGCCTGGCTGGTCGATAGCCGCGCCGGGGATTTGATCAATAAATTGTCTTTTATCCTGGCGGCGTTGCTGCTCATGGTCCCATTCAGCTTTATCCCATTCAGCAATACGCTCCCGGCGGTTGCGCTGATCTTTTTTGCGGTTGGGCTGATTCAAAAGGATGGCGGCAGTATTCTGCTTGGGCATGTTTCCAACCTGGCCACGATCATCTATTTTTCGGCCCTGATTGCGGGTGGGGGCATGACGATTTATGAGCTGTTACGCTTGATGGTTGCTGGCTAAAAGTTACTTTTGGATGCAAAGGCGAAGGAAGCAAGGCTTCTTTCGCCTTTTTTCTTTTTATAGTATCATTGCGCCGCTTTACTAGACTGACCAGTCGGTTTAGTGATTTACCTGGAGAGTTGACGAGATGACCGATCCGAACGAGACCCGCACCCGCATCCTGGAGGCCGCCGCGCTTGTGTTCGCCCAGAAGGGCTATCACGATACCCGCGTCGATGACATTGTCGCTCAGTCCGGTTCTTCCAAAGGCTCGGTTTACTTCCACTTTCCCAGCAAAGAGAAGATTTTCCTGGCTCTCATCGAGATGTTTACCGCTTTGCTCGAGTCTCGCCTGCAAGAAAGCATTGCCCATGAAGAGCACGGCCTGCAACAGTTGGACCTGGCGCTGCAATCGAGCCTGAAACTGTTCCAGCAATATCGCGGCATGGCCAAAATTGTCCTGGTGCAGGCTGTTGGACTGGGTTCGATTTTTGAAGAGCGCCGCCGCGCGATTAACAACCGTTTTGCGGTCATCATTCAATCCAGGCTGGAACGCGCTGTGCAGGATGGCTCGATTGCTCCCTTGCAGGCCGATGTTGCCGCCCGCGCCTGGGTGGGGGCGCTCAACGAAATCGTCATCCACTGGATTTACAGCGAAGAAACCGATTTACAGGAGAAATTGCCCGCCCTGCGGGTTTTTCTGTTGCGTTCGATTGGCGTCAGTGATGAAAGAATTTTCAAAACGATAAGGAGTGAATGAACAATGCGTAAATTATTTGCCCTGTTATTTGTCTTGAGCCTGTTGCTTGCGGCCTGTGTCGAACAACCAGCCGCAGCGCCAGTCGAAGTTCAGGAACAACCGATCGCACAGGCCGAACCTGTCACCATCCGTTTGGCTGTCATCCCGGTGATTGACACCTTGCCGATGTATGTGGCCGAAGCCGAAGACCTGTATACCAACTACGGCCTCAAAGTGGAGTTTATCCCGGTTGCCTCGGCCCCGGAGCGCGACCAGGTGCTGGCTGCCGGGCAGGCCGACGGCACACTCAATGAAGCTCTGTCGGTCATGTTCTTCAACAAGGACAAAGTTCAAATGCAGGTTGTCCGTTATGGGCATATGGCAGCCCCCGATGCCGGTCATTTCTTTATCCTGGCCTCGAAGCAGAGCGGCATCAGTGATGTTGCCGGCCTGAAAGATGTTGAAATCGGCATTTCGCAGGGAACCATTATCGAATATGTGACTGACCGCCTCCTTGAGCGGAACGGTCTGATGGTCAGCCAAGTCAAAACCGTTTCCGTTCCCAAAATCCCGGATCGGATGGCTCTGCTTGGCTCGGGCGAACTCAGCGCCGCGGTCATGCCCGATCCCCTGGCCGCGCTTGCCGTCCAGCAGGGAGCGGCCATCGTTCTGGATGACACCCAGTATCCGCTGTATGGCGCCTCCACAATCTCCTTTCGCAAGGAATTCATCGACGCCAATCCGCGGGCGGTCGAGGCTTTCCTGAGCGCCATCGAGGAAGCGGTGAATATGATCAACGACCAGCCCGAGAAATATACCAACCTGCTGGCTGAAAAACAGCTTGTCCCGCAGCCTCTGCTCGAAAGCTATGTGATCCCGCCCTTCCCGCAGATGGGGGTTCCCTCCGAAGCGGAATGGAGTGATATTTTACGTTGGGCCAAGGCCAAAGGCTTGCTCGACAAAGATTTACCTTACGCTGAGTCGGTCACCGACCAGTACCTGCCCAAAATAATCATGCAATAACGCATCCGGGTTTGAAGGCGATTATTTTTCAACAGCAAGCCCGCCAGAGGCTATAATCGCCTTCACCCTTTCTTTATGATTACCATTCAAAACCTTCATTTCCAATACGGCAGTACCGCCATTTTTGAGAATTTCAACTGGCAGGTGCAGCGCGCTGAAACCTGGACGGTGCTTGGCCCTTCCGGTTGCGGCAAAACGACCCTGCTCTATCTTTTGGCCGGTCTGCGCCTGCCTCAGCGCGGGCAGATCGAGATCAATACCCAAATCCTTCGCCGGCCTCGCCCGCAGACCGGCCTGATTTTGCAGGATTTTGGACTCCTGCCCTGGGCCACTGTCCGCCAAAATGCCGAGTTGGGGCTGGAGATTCGTTCCTTTTATGGGGCTGATGGGATTCACGCTCCCCGTCACCTGCCGGCCGCTAAATCGGCAGCGTTCTGGCTGGAACGCCTCGGCCTGGGCGCAGTGGCCGACAAATATCCGGCCCAACTCTCCGGCGGCCAGCGCCAGCGGACAGCGATTGCCCGCACCTTGGCCCTCCAGCCCGATTTATTGTTGATGGATGAACCTTTTTCCGCGCTCGATGCCCCCACCCGCGAAGATTTACAAAACCTGACGCTTGAATTGTGTGCTGAACAGGATTTAACCCTGATCACCATTACCCATGCCATTGAAGAAGCCGCCACCCTGGGGCGGAAAATCCTGCTTCTTCGGCAGCCTCCCAACCGTGAACCGCTGGTTTTTGAAAACCCCGCTGTCGGACAGCCCGGTTATCGAAACAGCCCGGAATACCTGCAACTTTGCAAACAACTGCGCGCTGAAATGTGACTTCACGTTAAGGCGATGCCGGGGTGATGGTCGGCCAGAGTGTATCGGTCGGCAGCGGCGTGCGGGTTGGCACTTTGGTTGTCGTCGGCGCGGGTGTGCGCGATGGGGCGCGGGTCAGCGTCGGCTGTGGCGTGGCCGAGGGCAGCCGGGTCGGGGAGGGGATCAGCGTGGCGGTCGGCGGGTTGGTCGCCGATGGCGCCGGTGAAGGCGTGGCAGTGTTGGGTTCGCCCTCCACCACAAATCGTCCGACAGCTTTCCATTCCAATCCGACAAAGATTTGCACCTCGTATTCGCCGGGCAGCCAGGCCGCTTCGCCCGGATTCCATTCAACCACCCCGTAGCCGCCGGTGCTGCCTTCCCAGGGAGTGGTTTCGTAATAGAGCAATTCCCCATCCCTGTACCAGAGAACGCTCCACTGTACCCCCGTTTGCATCTTGTCATAGCTATAAACGGCGATAATCCGGCGGATGGGGTTGCTGAAAATGGCCCCCGGGTTAACCGGCTGGTAATCGTTGTCAATGCCGCGCCCAAAAACCAGCGGGCTGAAGATGGAATCGGGATTGGGGGTTACTTCGGCAATGAAACTGGCTTCTATCGCCGCTGGGATGAACGGGGTGGGTGTGATGGTAGGCGTGTCCGAAATCGCCGGTGTGAAGGTGATGGTCGGGCTGAGTGTAATTGTCGGGCTGAGGGTGATGGTCGGGCTTAAGCTGGGCGTCGGCGAAAGCGTGGTGGTTGGCGAAGGCGGAAAGTAGGTGTAAGCGACCGGTTCGCCCCACATCGCCAGGATGAATGCCAGTCCGCCGAAAACGAGAGATAGCCCAATATTCCGCCAGCCGCTCGCAACGCGCTCCTGGCGTAAGCGAAAATACATTACCTTGTATCCCTGTCGAATGGAGCGAATGCCCCCCACGAACAGGAACAGCGCCCCCAACCCTGCCAATAAAATGGCTGTTTGCAATCCGGAGCGGATATCGATATTCATCGCTGAAATTATACCCGCCACATCTCGAATTTGCACTTTATAATCGACCCATGCGCGAATTAATTTTTATCAAATTGGGCGGATCGCTGATTACCGACAAGACCCGACCCTACACGCCTCGCCTGGATGTGCTCAAACGCCTGGCGACTGAGATCAAATCTGCGCGGCAGGCTGCCCCGGATGTGGATATCGTTTTGGGACACGGCTCCGGCTCTTTTGGTCATACCGCTGCCAAAAAGCACGGCACCCGCCAGGGTGTTTCCAGCGCGGACGGCTGGCGTGGTTTTTGTGAGGTTTGGTGGCAAGCCTCGCAGCTCAACCGCCATGTGATGCAATCCCTGACCGAGGCCGGGGTGGCTGCGCTGGCGTTGGCTCCCGTTTCGGCGGTGACCGCCAGGGATGGCCGGGTTGCGCACTGGGACTTGGCTCCGCTCAAAGCTGCCTTGGGCGCCGGGTTGATTCCGGTGGTTTATGGCGATGTAATTTTTGACGAGGTTCGCGGGGGCACAATTTTATCGACCGAGGATTTATTCGAATACCTGGCGGTGCAGCTTGAGCCGCAGCGCATCTTGTTGGCTGGCCTGGAAGAGGCGGTCTGGGCTGATTACCCGGCCAATACCCAACGCATCGAAACCATTACCCCGGCCTCGTTCGAGGCTTTGCGGGCCAATGTGGGCGGCTCGCATGGCGCAGATGTGACCGGGGGCATGGAATCAAAAGTCCGCCAGATGCTTGATTTGGTGCAGAAAATCCCGGGTTTGCAGGCGCAAATCTTTTCCGGGGAAACGCCGGAGCATTTACGAAGAGTTTTGGCCCAGGAACATCTTGGAACGATTGTCAGGCAATAAAAAAACGCCTCAATCTTTGAGACGTTTTTGAAACAAAATCAAACTATTTTTATTTAGGTTGGAATGGGCCCTTCACAAAGTATGATTCCCAACATCAAGTATAACCAGGCATAATAAGCAGGGGCACCTTGATATAAACAGGCAAATATTTCTTCTGGAGCAGTCTCCCATGAGAGTTCATCCATAAAGATGGCCGTTGTCATGTCTTCTTCTCCAAAGAAAGGTTGTTCAAAAAAATCTTCGCCAAACAATTCTCTCAACTCAGCCTCATAAGGATGGTCGAAATTAAGAATATCCCCTGCTGTTGGCCGGGTTGCAGAACATTCTCGTCCTACTGTAGCTGGATACCAGTAGGAGAATATGATATCAAAGGGATCCGGTTCTTCGATAACGGCATTTGCTTCAGGATTCTTGGGAAAACCTTCCATTGCATCTACGAAGCCTTCAAAATCATCAGTCATCAAACCGTAGATGTTGTAACAGTAGGCGAATTGCAATTCTTTCCTTACGGGCACAGTGATGTAGAAACCTTGCCCGTCAACAACGACTGTTGCAACACGGCCAGTGAACTGGGCAATTGCATCACCGACGACACATACCACCTTTCCATTGTCGTCAATATTGCAATCAATGCCAAATTCCTTGTCGCCGATCAAAGCGTAGCTGCCTTTTAGCTCTTGCCTGGTATATTCTCCGTTAACAACCTCAAATTTGAGAACGAGACCTTTTCCAGCCCAGTGTTGGATGTCCACAAGGGTCAGATAGCGTGGACCGGATGCGAATGCCGGTATAACCGTAAGAAATACCAGCGTAATCGCTATGATACAAGAAACAAAAACTTGCACACCTTTTCTCATCATTTCCTCCTTTATTGATCAATGTTTTTACGATTACCAATTTATTCGGATAATCTAAATCTTATTATAACCCTTGCCGATAGGCGGCGCAATCGCGAATTCTCTCGCGGATGAGGAAACTTGTCTGACAAATACATGACGTAAGGCAATTGCAAGATTGTGCTCTCCTTCACATAATGTAGAGTGATGTGCGAATCTACACAAAAGGAGTAGACATGACCAGAACTTTCACCCCCATCCCGCTTAAACTTCGCCGCCCGGTGCCTTCCGATATTGAAATTGCCCAGGAATCAGATATCAAGCCCATCTCCGTGGTGGCTGAGGAGCTTGGCATCCTGCCTGAAGAACTCGAACTGTACGGGCCTTATAAGGCCAAGGTAAAGCTTGAAATCCTGGACCGTCTGAAAAACGTGCCGGATGGCAAATATATCGATGTAACCGCCATCACGCCCACTCCGCTGGGCGAGGGCAAAACCACCACTACTGTGGGCTTGAGCCAGGCCCTGGGGGCGCACCTTGGCAAACGGGTTTTTACTGCCATCCGCCAGCCTTCGCAGGGGCCAACTTTTGGCATTAAAGGCGGGGCTGCCGGTGGCGGTTATTCGCAAGTTATTCCGATGGAGGATTTTAACCTGCACTTGACGGGGGATATCCATGCCATTACCGCGGCCAACAACCTGCTGGCGGCGGCGATTGATGCGCGTATTTTCCACGAGGTCGATCAGGATGATGAGAAACTTTTCAATGCCCTGTGCCCGTTGGATAAAAAGGGCGAGCGTCGTTTTTCCCCATCGATGCTTCGCCGTTTGAAGAAGCTCGGCATCGAGAAAACCAATCCTAATGATCTGACCCCAGAGGAGCGCGCCCGTTTTGCCCGGCTCGATATTGACCCGGACAGCATCACCTGGCGGCGGGTTGTCGATACCAATGATCGCTTTTTGCGCGAGATCGAAGTTGGGTTGGGCCCGGAAGAGAAGGGTCGCACCCGCCGCACGGGGTACGACATCACCGTCGCCAGCGAGATCATGGCCATCCTGGCCCTGACCACCTCGCTGGCTGATATGCGCGAACGGTTGGGCGCAATGGTGATTGGCACCAGCCGCGCCGGGGAAGCGGTCACTGCCGAAGACCTGGGCGTGGCCGGAGCGTTGACTGTGCTGATGAAGGATGCCATCAAACCGAACCTGATGCAAACCCTGGAAGGCACCCCGGCGCTGGTTCATGCCGGGCCGTTCGCCAATATTGCTCATGGTCAATCTTCGATTATTGCCGACAGAATCGCCTTGAAACTGGCCGATTATGTTATTACCGAGTCCGGTTTTGGCGCTGACATCGGCATGGAAAAATTCTTCGATATTAAGTGCCGCTATTCGGGGTTGGTGCCGCATGTTGTCGTGCTGGTGGCGACTGTCCGGGCGCTTAAGATGCATGGTGGCGGCCCCAAGGTTGTCGCCGGAAAACCGCTGGCTTCCGAGTATGTTGACGAAAATCTCGATTTGCTGCGCAAGGGCCTGCCGAACATGGAGCGCCATATCCACAATGCGCTGAAATTTGGGGTGAATGTCGTCGTGGCGGTAAATTCATTTGCCACCGATACCCCCGCCGAAGTGGAATTGGTTCGCCAGGCGGCGCTGGACGCGGGCGCGCTGGCTGCGGTTGTCTCGACTCATTGGATGGATGGCGGCGCGGGTGCGCTTGCCCTGGCCGAGGCGGTAATCAAGGCCGCAGAACAGCCGAGCAATTTCAAATTCCTGTACCCCTTGGAAATCTCGATCAAGGAAAAAATCGAAATTATCTGCAAGGAAATCTATGGCGCAGAGGGGGTTGATTACCTGCCCGAAGCCGAAGAGAAGATTGCGCTTTATACCCGCCTGGGCTTCGACAAACTGCCGCTGTGTATGGCCAAGACCCATCTTTCTTTCAGCACGGATGCCAGCCTGAAGGGTGCGCCCAGCGGATTCCGTGTGCCGGTGCGCGATATCCGCGCCAGTGTGGGGGCGGGATTCCTTTATCCCCTGCTGGGCGAAATGCGCACTATGCCCGGTCTGCCCACCCGCCCGGTCTTTTATGATGTTGATTTGGATATGGAAACCGGCAAGGTGGTTGGGTTGTTCTAAATGAAGTAGGGGCGAGCCATCGGCTCGCCCCGTTTTGTTTTAATACGCCGGCGTGCGGTTGAGTGGGGCGCAAATCAGGCCGCCGGACTGACATTGCCAGAATCCTGCCTTTTGTTGAACAATCACAACACGGATGGCGCTGTTTTCCTGTGCATATCCGCTTTCCAAATAGTCTGGCGGATTAAACGCCACGATGGGCAAGGCCAGCGTGGGGGCCGGGGTGCGGGTGGCCGCTGCCGTAGCCGTAATTTCCGGCAGGGGCGTTGCAGTCACAATCCGAATCACCTGGGTTGGGCGTGGTGTGGGGCTGGCTCTATCGTCCGGTTCGCTAGCGGCTGCCTCGCCGGTCGGGGAAGGGGCAAATGTTTGGGTTGCGGCGATGGTCGGCGTTTCGGCTTCCGGGGTGTTAGTGAAACCATCCAATGTCGGGGAGGGGGTAAATGTCAAGGTCAGGTCGGGTTCAGGTGTGTTGGTGAACACATCCAACACCGGGGATGGGGTAAACGTCAGGGTCAAGTCAGGTTTGGGTGTGTTCGTGCTCTGGGCGGCGGTTGGGGTAAGTGTCACCTCGCCAATGATGATGGTGTTGCTGTCGCCGTCCGCTGCGCCTGTTGTGGGGGAGAGTGTGGGCATAGCAGTGACTTCACCGATAAGAATAGTATTGCTGGAGCCATCTACGACATCTGTGGTTGGCAGGAGCGCGGGCGTGGAAGTGACTTCACCAATGAGAATGGTGTTGCTGGAGCCATCCTCGACCTCTGCGGTTGGGGCAAGTGTGGTGGGCGCGGGAGTTGCTTCGCCAAAGACGATGGTATTGCTGTTTCCATCGTTTACCGGCGGCGGCTCAGGGGTCGGCTCACTGATGATAATGGTGTTGCTGGCGCCATCGTTCCCCTCAACCGGGGCAACGTTATCTGGCTGACTGGGGACTTCAGCAAAAGCAATTGTGTTGCTTGTCCCATCGCTCGCTTCTTCCAGTTCGACTTGCGCTGGCTGCAATTCCTGTTCGCCGCCGCTGGCAACCAATCCGCCCGGGTGCGCATAGGCCACCGACAGCCCGTCAGCAGTTACAGTGCCCGCTTCAGGCAGAAGCGACCAGGAACCATCTGCGTTTCGCTGGAACAGCGCCAGTTTGGTAAACGGCGCAATCGGTCGCCGCAACGGCACGACCACATCCACGCTTTCACCGGCGGGAACCCCGCTCATCTCGGCCAGCGAACACCACCAGAACGCGCCAAATTCGGCAGGTGGATTAAACGATACGGGTAAAACGCGCACGCTCAATGTCAGCGGCGGCTCTGTGACCGGCGCGGAAACCATCACCCCGCTTTTACCCATCGCCTGATAACCGCTTTCCGTCACCACCCGCTGCGCTTCGTTTTCGCTGGCCTCGATTACCGGCGGAACATCATCAAAATGCTCGCTATGCTCCACGCCGGCTGCATCCTGCCAGCGCATGAAAAATGTAATTGGCCCTGAAATTTTTACGGGAACGCTGAAAGAAAGCACATCCATTTGTTGGCTGGCGCTGACGACCGGGATGTTCCAGGCCAGGGTGCGGGTAGCGCCGTTTTCGCGGACTTCGGCCACGCCAACCTGGCGCGGAACGCCGATCCCGGTCAGGATCGTCCTGGCTGGCAGGCTGATCTCCACCTGCACGTTGCGCATCTCGATCCCGTCTGAAGGCTTGATGAACGTCGCAGCGTAGCGCACCCCGCCAACAGCCTCAATTCCGCGCAGGAAAACGTTTGGCGCGGGTAATTCGCTATTTGTGACAGCCGGTGCGCAGGCCGAGATGACGAGCAACATCAACAACATACCAGCCAAAAATGAATTTTTCATATCGAACCCTTTTTGAATAGGATATATGTTGTCCAAATTATACCCCTTGCAGAAACCAAAATGCTGCTCGATCCCTGGCCTGAAATCGGTGGAACAGCGCCACTGACGCGTGGGTCATCTTTCCCAGTCAGCAAATTGACATTCCATCTCGCTAAAAACTGCGATAACATAGAGAAAGCGCCCTGTAAAAATCACGCCGAAAAACGGGGCCGAGGAGAAAACGCCGATGAAACGCCAAACCACCCACCGCTGGCTGGCGATGATAGTCCTGGTTCTTGCACTTCCCAGCCTGGCTTGTCAATTTTCGCTGATCGACTTGTCGTTTTTTGACCCATCCACCCCGGTTCCGGGAACGGGGTCCACACCGACGCCGACCCCGTTGGTGGAAATTACATTTAAGTTGAGCTTGCCCGCGCCACTCATGCCCGGCGAGACGATTTACCTGGCCGTGCTCGACGAAGTGACCGGACTGTCGCTTAACCCGCTGCTCTATGCTATGCAGCAGGGCGATGCCCAAACCTATGCAGTCAAACTGCCATTCACCCTGGGGTCGGTCATCAAATACCGTTATGTCCGCAAGGGGTCTCTGACGGCCCAGGAAGACACCGCTTACGGCGAATTGGTGCGTTACCGCGTCTATCATGCCAGCGGGCCGGGCGAGGTGAACGACATCCTGGCTTCCTGGAGCGATCAGCCCTATAACGGTCAGAGTGGCCGCATCAAGGGGATCATTACCAACGCATCCAACGGCCAGCCGATTCCGAATATCCTGGTCAGCGCTGGCGGGGTTGCAACATTGACTGATTCTCTCGGCCAATATGTTCTTCAGGGCGTAGTGCCCGGAACGCACCTGCTCAGCGCTTATGCGCTCGACGGCATGTATGCTTCCTTCCAGCAGGGGGCTGCTGTTTTGCCGGATGCTTCCACCCCGGCCTCCATTTCTTTACAGCCGAATAAACTCGTTCAGGTCACTTTCAGTCTGGCGGTGCCGACCGATACGGTCTCCGGTGCGCCCATCCGCATCGCCGGGAATTTGTCCCAGCTTGGCAATACCTATGGGGATTTGAGCGGCGGCATCAGTGCGGTCGCCTCGCGCATGCCGACCCTGGCTCCCGGCCCGTCCGGGCGTTTTACGCTGACCCTGCGCTTACCCGCCGGGGCCGACATCCGCTATAAATACAGCCTCGGCGATGGTTTTTGGAACGCCGAGCACGACCCGGACGGGAAGTTTGTGCTGCGCCAGTTGATTGTGCCTGAAAGCGATACGATTGTCAGCGATACTGTGCATACCTGGCAGGCCGGCCCGTCTGCCCCGATCCTGTTCAACGTTACCGTCCCGGCCAATACCCCGGTTGGCGATACCATCTCCATTCAATTCAACCCTTACGGTTGGACCGAACCCATCCCGATGTGGCCGCTTGGCAACAATCGCTGGGTATACCGGCTTTACAGTCCGCTTAACATGCTCGGCAGTTTTGGCTATCGCTATTGCCGCAACGATCAGTGCGGCGCGGCGGATGATGTCGACACCGCCGCCGCCGACCAAAGCCGCCGGGTTTCGACCAGCCTGACCTCCGAGAACCGTCAGGATACCGTGCGGGCCTGGAAGTGGCTGCCCGAAAGCGACCCGGCGACGGTGGTCGCGGTGCCGATCAAACCCCGTTCGGCTGGTTTCTGGGCCGGAATCGAGTTTGTCGCCGACTATCACCCCTCCTGGCAGCCGCTTTATTCGTGGGCTTTCAACAATGTCAAAGGCTTGGGTGCCGGAGTGGTTGTGTTGACCCCGACCTGGACAGCGAAATACAACCAACCCCTGATTTTTGCCCCAACGCCTGGTCAGGATGCGCTTTGGGACGATAATTTGCAGACGATTCAACTGGCTCGCGCCGCGAATCTGAACGTGGCGCTCTACCCGACGCCTGTTTTGCAGCCCAGTGGGCCTGATTTCTGGCTGAAAGCGCCGCGCACCTCCGCCTGGTGGGACGATTGGTTCAGCCGCTACCGGGCTTTTGCCCTTTACCATGCCGATCTGGCTGCCCAGGGCGGCGCCCAGGCCTTGATTTTGGGCGGGGAGACGGTTGTCCCGGCTTTATCGGGTGGCACCCTGATAAATGGCGAAGCCTCGGGCGTACCGGCGGACGCTGAAACCCGCTGGCGCAGCCTGATTTCCGAAGTCCGCTCGCGTTTCAAGGGACAGTTGCTCTGGGCGCATCCGTATCGCGGCACACTGCCCGCCGCCCCGGCCTTTATCGACCAGTTCGACGCCTTTTACCTGCTCTGGTCGGCGCCCCTGGCGGGCAACGGCCAAACCCTGGACGCGATGACGACCGAGGCTGCACGGCGTATGGATCAGGAGTTGTACCCCTTCCTGACTGCCGCCAAGAAGCCTGTGGTGATAGCCATCGATTATCCTTCGGCGCGCGGCGCTTCGTTGGGCTGTGTCCCGGTGGGTGGCGGCTGTCTCGATTGGTCGGCCCTCAACCCGGTTTACCCCGAAATCCAGTCGGTGCCGATAGATTTGCAGGGCCAGGCCGATTTATACCAGTCTATGCTGTTGGTTATCGAGCAGCGTGAGTGGGTTAGCGGCTTTGTTTCGCGCGGCTATTACCCGCCCGTATCGCTGATGGACAAGTCCAGTTCTGTGCGCGGCAAAACCACAGCCGATTTCTTATGGTATTGGTATCCACGTTTCCTAGGGAGGTAATTGGCGGATGAATGCACCTGCCAACAAGTTGAGCGCCTGGGTTTTGGCCTCCCGTCCGCGCACACTGCCGGCTGCGGTTGCGCCGGTTCTGGTCGGCACGGGCCTGGCGCTGCGCGATGGTCAGTTTGACGCCCTCAATGCGGCCGCAGCGTTTTTCGTTGCCATCCTGTTGCAGATTGGCGCCAACCTGGCCAACGATTTGTTCGACCATGAACGCGGCACCGATACGCCAGACCGGCTTGGTCCGGCCCGCGCTACTGCGCAAGGCTGGATCACACCCACCGAAATGCGCGTTGGGATGGGCGTTATCTTTGGCCTGGCGGCCCTGCTGGGCCTGGTTCTCTTTCTGGATAAAGGCTGGCCTGTCCTGGCGATTGGGCTTGCAGCCATCCTGGCGGCGCTGGCTTATACCGGCGGGCCGTTTCCGTATGGCTATCATGCCCTGGGCGATGTGTTCGTTTTTATCTTCTTTGGCCTGGCCGCGGTCGCCGGGACTTACTTTGTCCAGGCTGGCGAAGTAACCCTGACGGTTTGGCTGGCTTCCATCCCGATGGGGTTGTTAATTGTCAATATTTTGGTGGTCAACAATCTCAGGGATGTCTCTACCGATCAAGCGGCCAACAAACGCACCCTGGCGGTTATTTGGGGCGCGCGCGCCATGGAGATCGAATACCTGCTTTGCTTGCTCGGGGCTTATCTTGTGCCTTTGTTGATGGCGGTCTCTGGGTTACTTTCTTATTGGATTCTGCTAACCTGGCTGACCCTGCCGCAAGGTTGGCATCTGTACCGGTTGCTGCAAAAAGCTCGCGGCGCTGCCTTAAATGTAGCCCTGGCTTATACCGCGCAATTGGCCCTGGTTTATGCGGCCTTGTTTGCCGGCGCGAGCTTGTTCAAATAGAGTTATCGTTGCCCAGGCCAGGATAACAAAAAGGGTTGGCTTTTGTTTTCGCCAACCCTTTTTGTGTTGTAAGTTCAAGACTACTTTTGAACAGGTTCAATGGTTGTATTTGGCCCATGGCGGATTGTCAGGTAAGCGGCATAGAAGCCAGTGGCCAATACCAGGTAAGCGGCCATATAGGTTGTATCCGCAATCATGCTGATTGGGTCGCCTTGCCCAATCGACATGGCATACATGTTGCTGGCAATCAACCAGGCATACAGCGCATCTGCCAAACCGAGCACGAATAACCCGATCCAGGGCCGGGACATCAGTCCGCCGCGAAAAGCCAGGAAGATGCGGATCGCAGCGATCCCGGCGGCGAAATCTGCCACTGCATAGAAATATTCGAGGTAATGCCCCAGGCTAAACTCGATATTCGAGACAAAAGTGACCAGCCCCGTCAGGAGCGCCACGGCCACCCAGATGATCAGGATTTTCCACAACTCGACGGTTTTTAGAGCCACAATCTGATATTGTTTGCGCAAAGCGATGGTCAGAAAGACGAAGCCCATCAGCCAGAAAACATCCGCCCAGGAGGGGAGAGGCACATCGTCGCTTTGCAGCAGGTACACGACCCAAATCACCTCCGCGGTTGTCCATAACCAGATAAAGATGGTCATAAACTTCCACACTTCGCGGGGTTTGTCGCCGCGCTCAAAGGTTGAAAAAACCAGCGTGGCAAAGATTGCGCTGGAGAGCGGCGCGATTAAACTGATCAGGTTCAGGATCAGATCGTTTTGTTCCGATGGCAGCCCAGAGAACTGGTAGAAGTAAATATAAACTCCTACAATCAGTACGGAAACGAGAGCGAAAAACCAAACCAGGTTATGAGGTCGACGTTGCATCATCATAGTTATTTAATTTGATAGCTGAGAATGTTTTCGGTTTCGAGGGTTGTTTTTAGCACAGTCGGCAAGGCGACAAGCGCGGCGCGGGCCGATTCTTCAAATAACTTCTCGCCAACCACCGAGGCGATATGGCGCTGTCCGGCCATGTAAAGGGTACGGTAGGCGATTCTCATATCGCTGAGGGTCGTGAAGATGTGCGTATCATCGAGTGTGCGACCAGAAAAGGAGATTTGCCATCCCTGAACGCGGGCCATGGAATTCATATTTTCTTCCAGGCGGGTGACCATGCCTGAACCAACCAGGTCGTTATAGCGGCGAAATATCTGTTCCCAGAGAAAGTCGAACCCGAGCATCAGGTAGTTTTCGCGCCAGGCTCTGCTCTCCATGCTCCCGCTGTAGAGGGTCAAAGCGCATTCCGGTTCGGGCCAGCGCGCAAAATTCGGGATGCCGGAAGCGTGGTCTGGCGACCAGAATAACAACTGTCGTGACGAAAATCCCAGTCCTGGAATAAACAAAAGCCCGTCCGCCCCTGGCCAGTGAAGGTGGGCCAGCAAAGGCTCGGGGCTTTGTTCAAGCTTTTTGATGGTTTCGGCAACTGTTGCGGTTTTGACTTGTCCTGCTGGTTTGCTGCCGGCTTTTTCGAACATGGCTTGCAGCGGACGAATAAACCGGGCGGAGAATTGATAGGAGGCTAATTCCAAATCTCCCTTGGGCAGGGCCATATTCCGGTCTCTTACCTCGTGCCGGATATAGCTGTCATTTTTATGTTGGTAAACACCGATATTTTGCCCGGCTACATAGAGCAGGACAGAGAAATCCCCCTTACCGTGGTCGGTTGCCAGATGTACCATCCCCGTCAATGAATCTTGCTGGTAGATGGACAACAAGGCTTGTAACTGACCCTGTGAAACGCGCTTTGGTGCTTCGGGTGCTGCTGCAAAAGGGAACATAAAAACCCTGCGCGATGAGAAAGACGAGAAACAACAAAATTAATATATCACAAAATCGAAGTTTTTCAGCCACTCTCTTGCGGGTAAAATTTGGGAAAATAATATTCGAATCATGATATATTCACCCTATGAGCAGAACAGCCCTTTTCCCAAAATTCGATTGGAAAATCGTTACGATCACCGTGGTCTCCACCCTTCTCCTGATGGTGGATTATTATCACCGCTTGACCCCTCTGAAAGTTTATGACCGCACACTGCTTTATTTGGTCATCCCCCTGGCGATTATCTGGCTCGTTTTTCGCGAATCGCCCGCATCGTATGGCTTTCGCCTCGGCGACTGGAAAATGGGCCTGTTGATCACCCTCGGCGCAGCCGGTCTTATGACTCCAATTTTGTGGTGGCTTTTACAAGGGGATGCTTCGATGCAAGGCTACTACTCGCCCTTGTTGGACGGCCCGCTGCCTTTGCCGTTATATACGTTTCTGGAACTTCTTGGCTGGGAATTTATTTTCCGCGGTTGGATTTTATTCGGCTACGAGCGGAAATTTGGCCCGGAAGCGCTCTGGCTGCAAGCAGTTCCCTTCGCCCTGGCCCATATCAGCAAACCGGAAATCGAGACGCTTTCCACCATTTTTGGCGGATTCGCCTTCGGCTGGGTGGCCTGGAAAACCCGCTCTTTCCTGTACCCATTCCTGATTCACTGGTATATTTTCACCCTCGTAACCCTGCTAGCCGGAGGCTTTTTTGGCTGATTTTTCCTTGCGACGCGCGACCGAAGCCGACTTTCCCGCCATTCGCCAGTTAATCCGCGAATCGCGATTAAACCCGACCGGTTTGAATTGGCGGCGCTTTATTATTGCCGAAACAGGACAGGCAGATTTTGCCGGTTGCGGGCAAATCAAGCCTTATTCTGAAGGGATGCTCGAATTGGCTTCCATTGCTGTGAGCAGTGATTATCGTGACCAGGGCGTTGCCAGCTTGATTATCAATCGGCTGCTCTCAGATGAGCCTGACCGTCCCATTTACCTTACCTGCCGTGCGGAGCTGCGCGATTTTTACCAAAAATTTGGTTTCCGCGATCTGAAGTTGGCCGAAATGCCATCCTACTATCGCCGCCTGAGCCGACTGGCCAACTTCTTCCTGGCGCTTTCGAAAAGCAGGCTGTTGGTGATGGGGCTGGGGGTTGAGGAGAAGCCTGCATGAAACGCATGGTCGATATTATTGCTGGAATATTGGTGGGTTTGGCTGCCGCTGCAATTCTGTTTATTTCTGCGCGTGAACCGGAGGGACAGGCCATCCAACTCTTGCCGACCGTCTCACCCCAGCCGATTATTGTCTATGTTTTGGGCGCGGTCCAGCAGCCGGGGGTTTATACCCTTCCACCGGATGCCCGCGTGTTGGATGCCGTTCAGGCGGCGGGCGGTTTTTCCGAGTTTGCCCGGCTGGATGAAGTCAACGTTGCCCAGCGCCTGTCGGACGGGCAAAAGCTGGAAATTCCCGGCGAGGGCGAATTGCCAACCCCGGTCTTTGTCATCGGCGCTGGCGGCCTCTTCGAAACTCCCACGCCGGTCTTTGGCGACCCCGTTAATATCAATACCGCCGATCTGGCCTTGCTCGATACGCTCCCTGGCGTTGGCCCCACGACCGCCCAGCGCATTATTGACTTTCGCGAAACGAATGGCCCCTACCAGATTGTCGATGATTTGCTCAAAGTCCCCGGCATTGGTCCTGCCACCCTGGAGCGATTACGGCCCCTGGTGACAGTTGGCGATGTTAGTCCTGTTGCCACGCCATGAACCATCATTTCGACTGGGTGGCCCCGTTTTATGACCGCGCCATCCCGTTTGCGCGGCTCGAAAAAATGCTGGAAATCCTGGCTTTGCCCGGTGATGGCTGGCTGTTGGACGCGGGCGGCGGCACCGGGCGGATCGCCGCTGCGCTACGCGCCCATATCGATCGGGTGATTGTTGCCGACGTTTCCACCGGAATGTTGGCGCAAGCTCATGCCAAAGGCTTGATCGCTCTGAATGCTGAAACGGAACACTTATCGTTCTCTGCCGATACATTTGACCGTGTTCTCATAGTGGATGCCCTCCACCATGTCATCCATCAAAATGAAACGATCCGGGAACTGTACCGGGTGCTAAAGCCGGGCGGCCGCTTGGTCATCGAGGAACCTGACATCCGCACCTTCCCGGTCAAGCTGATTGCAGTTGCTGAAAAACTGGCCCTGATGCGCAGCCACTTCCTGACGCCGCTTGAAATTTCATTCATGCTGCCGTCAGACGCGCAAACAACAACCGTAGTCCAAGATTACACCGCCTGGATTATTGCAGAAAAACCGGGAGAACGGCCATGAATCATAATGTCAGTGTTTCCAATGACAGAAAATATATTGTTCTTAAAGCCACGGGCATTATCAATCGCTTGTTGGTGATACAGTATTTTATCGAAGCCCACACGCTTGGCAAACAAGAGGGCATCAACCGTTACCTGGTTAATTTTACCGAGTGTCGCAATACCGACACCGTTTTACGAAACTACACCCTGGCCTACCAAGACATGAAAGACCCGCGTATTGACCAGGGTGCTCGAACTGCTTTATTGGTCAGTTTGCACGACCACTCGCACGATTTTTTGGAAACGTTGCTCAGGAATTCCGGCCATGATGTCACCTTGTTCCATGACCATGAGTTGGCCGTTTGGCATTTGACGAAAGATTAGCTGCTGCGCCTGTGCTCCTAATGGTTGCTCAATACTTGTCTGGCAATCACCAGACGATTGATTTCGCTGGTGCCTTCCCCGATGGTCATCAGGCGGGCATCACGGTAAATCCTTTCAACCGGATAGTTGCTGCTGTAACCCAGTCCGCCGTGGATTTGGATTGCGTTGCGCGCCACCCGTTCCCCTGTTTCCGTTGCGAAGAGTTTGGCCATCGCCGCTTCCTTGCTGTAGGGGCGGCTATTTTCTTTTAGCCAGGCGGCCCGGTATACCATCAAGCGGGCTATTTCGATTTCTGTTGCCGCATCCGCCAGCATAAATTGGATGGCCTGGTGTTCGGCAATCGCTTTCCCAAAAGCCTGGCGTTGCCTGGCGTAATCGCGGGCAGCTTCAAAGGCGGCCTGCGCCAGGCCAACCGACAAAGCGCCAATGCTGATGCGGCCTCCGTCGAGCGTGGCCAGGGTTTGTTGCAGTCCCATATCCTGCTCGCCGATCAAATTATCGAGCGGCACGCGCACATCTTCAAATGAGATGGCATGGGTTGGTGAGCCTTTCAGCCCCATCTTTTTTTCTGCCGGATGGATGAACAACCCGGGCGCATCCGTTGGAACCAGGATCATGCTCAAAGAGCGGGAACCGCCTTTGGGGTTTGTGCGCACCAGTGTGATGATGTATTCTGCGATTGAAGCATTAGTACACCACATCTTTGCGCCGTTGATAACCCATTCATTGCCGATTTTTTCGGCTTTTGTGGTCACCCCGCCTTGCAGGTCTGAACCTGCTCCTGGCTCGGTCAGCGCCAACGCGCCCAATTTGCCTCGCCCGCTGGCAACGATTGGCAGCCACTTTCTCTTGAGTTCATTCGCCCCAAAAATTGCCAGGGGAGCAGTTCCCAGGCCGTTGTGCGCAGCGATTGAAAGCGCGGTGGAACCGCATCCCCAGCCCAACTCTTCAATTGCGATAACAGCGCTGAGTGCGTCCATCCCGGTGCCCCCGAATTCTTCAGGGATGGAGAGACCAAGCAGCCCCAACGGCCCCATTTTGCGTACAGCCTGCCAGTTGAATGTGGATGTTTCGTCCACTTCACGGGCTTTGGGTTGAACTTCTCCTGCCACAAACTCATGAACGCTTTTTTGCCACAACCGCTGTTCGTTGCTTAAATCGAAATCCATGAGACAACCTCCTGTTTTTGGCGATGTTGTATTATAAACGCTGGCCCGGTGTCAGCCTCGTGTGGAAAATGGTACAATTCGCGCGCAATTTATCTTTAGCTAATTTACACACAAGTATTGTTGGATATCAAAACCCTGCCTATGAATGTTTCAATTGTTATTCCTGTTTATCGTGGCGAGAAATTTCTTGCTCATCTGATTGATCGCATTTCATCGGTTTTACCTGGCATTGCAGAGAATTTTGAAGTGCTCCTGGTCAATGATGGCAGCCCCGATAACAGTTGGGCGCTCATCGAGCAGTTGGCCGCGCGTTACCCCTGGGTGCGCGGCATTCGCCTGATGCGCAATTATGGGCAGCACAATGCCACCCTTTGCGGGGTGCGTGAAGCCCAATACGAAATCACTGTGACAATGGATCAGGATCTCCAGCATCCCCCCGAAGATCTGCCGATTCTATTCGCCGAACTCGAAAAAGGCTTCGACGTTGTCTACGGCGCGCCGCGCAAGCTGCCGCAGGGTTGGCTACGCAACTGGATGACCAGTACCATGAAAACCATGCTTGCCAGTGTGATGGGCGTGCCCTCCGTGCGCAATATCTCCGCATTTCGCGCTTTTCGCACTGAGCTGCGTCAGGCCTTTACCAACTTTCAAAGCCCAACCTTGACCATCGATGTTCTGCTTTCCTGGGGAACCAGCCGTTTTACCTCGGTCACGGTCGATATTCCGCCCGCTGAACGCTCCAACTACAATTTCCCGGCGCTGGTTAAGGCTGCCATGCTGATTCTCACCGGCTACAGCACCGCGCCGCTTCGTTTGGCTAGTTTGGCGGGCTTTATCATGACCTTGTTTGGGGTGGGGGTGTTCGCCTACGTGCTGGTGGTTTACTTCAGCCTGGGCAGCCTGCCAGGGTTTCCCTTCCTGGCCTCGATCATTTCCCTGTTTAGTGGCACGCAAATGCTTATTTTGGGTATTTTTGGCGAATACCTGGCGCGCATGTTCGACCGCTCGATGGATCGTCCCACTTATGTCGTTGCGCATCGGACGGAAGAAGCATGAACGTTGTCATTCTTCAGCCATCTTATATTCCCTGGCGTGGGGCGTTCGACCAGATTCGTCGCGCTGATCTGTACATTTTCTATGATGATGTACAGTATGATAAGCATGGCTGGCGCAACCGCAACCAGATCAAAACCGCACAGGGCAAGCAATGGCTGACCATCCCAGTCCATAGCGCCGGGGCTACCGAAGGTCTTTTAATTAAGGATGCAAAAATGGATTGGGCCAAGCCTTGGGCCAAAAACCACTGGAAGGCCCTGAGCTTTGCCTACGCTAAAGCGCCTTATTTTCGCCGTTACGCCTCGCTATTGGAACCGTTTTATCAGCGGACGGATACCCACCTGGCTGATTTCACTATCGACTTAACCGTGGCATTGGCCCGCGAAATGGGCATTGCGCACACCCGTTTCATGCGTTCATCCGAAATTCCCGGTATCAGTGGCGAAAAAACTGATCGCTTGATTCAAATTCTGACCAACGTAGGCGCAAAACACTATATCAGCGGCCCCTCCGCCCGTGATTACATCGAATCTGATAAGTTTGATGAGGCTGGTATCACGCTTGAATATATGCGCTACGATTACCCTGAGTACCTGCAGCTTTATCCGCCCTATGATCCCTACGTCACCATTCTCGACCTTTTGTTCATGGTTGGGAATCAGGCTCTTTCATATATTACCGGCTCCGAGGAAACCAAACAATGAGTGACCCGCAGGAACTCGAAAAAGTCAAAGGTTATTTCACCGAAAAACTCGAAATGCATGGGGCCACCCACAAAGGCGTGGACTACAACTCGACCGAGTCACAGGAACTGCGCTTCGAGCAGCTTATCAAGGTGATCGATGCCAGCCAGAAATATTCCCTGCTCGATTTTGGTTCAGGTTATGGCGGCATGTATGATTATCTGCTGCGCATCGGGCACAAAGTGCATTATGTAGGTTACGATATTGCCGAGCTGATGGTGCTAAAAGGGCGTGAACTTCACCCCAACAATCCCGATTGCTGGTTCACGGCCAATATCGACGAAGTTCCAATACTTGACTATGCGGTTGTCAGCGGCACTTTCAATATGAAGCTCGACGCCGATTTTGATGCCTGGACGAAAATCGTTATCGAAGCTTTACACCAAATGGATACGCATACATCGAAAGGTTTTTCGTTCAATATGCTGACCAAGTATTCCGATGCAGATCGGATGCGCCCCGATTTGTATTACGCCGACCCGTTGTTTTTCTTCGATTATTGCAAGCGCAATTTCTCGAAAAACGTTGCCCTGTTGCACGACTATAAACTGTACGATTTCACCATCCTCGTTCGCAAGGATTAATATGGCCTCCCCAACCCTGCGCGTTGACTTTAATCGTCCCGCCCCGGTGGGTCGGGAACTTGAGTATATTGCTGAAGCCATTCAGAGTGGGCACATCTCCGGGGATGGCCCGTTCACCAAGAAATGCCATGCGCTGCTCGAGCGGGAGCTTGGTGTTAAAAAGGCGCTGCTGACCACCAATTGCACCCATGCTCTCGAAATGATGGCGATCCTGCTCGATATCCAGCCCGGCGACGAAGTCATCCTGCCTGATTTTACGTTTGTCTCCACCGTGAATGCTTTTGTGTTGCGCGGGGCCACGCCGGTTTTCATCGATATTCGCCCCGATACGTTGAATCTCGACGAAACCAAACTCGAAGCCCTGATCACGCCCAAAACGAAGGCCATCATCCCGGTGCACTATGCCGGGGTGGGCTGTGAGATGGATGCGATCATGGACATTGCGGATCGTCACAACGTTGCTGTCGTGGAGGATAATGCGCACGGGTTGTTTGGCAAATATAAGGGTAAATTCCTCGGCACGTTTGGCAAAATGGCCTCGCAGAGTTTTCATGAAACGAAAAACTTTACCAGTGGCGAGGGTGGGGCGATCCTGATCAATGATGAGAAACTGGCCGAACGGGCTGAGATCATCCGCGAGAAGGGCACCAATCGCGCGCGCTTTTTCCGTGGGCAGGTGGATAAGTACACCTGGGTCGATATTGGCTCATCCTATTTGCCATCCGATATTCTTTCGGCTTTTCTCTACGGGCAGTTCGAGCAGCGTGTCAGAATCCAGGAGCATCGCAAGGCGCTCTGGCACACTTACGATCTGGCGCTCAAGGATTGGGCCGCAAAAAATGGCGTCACCTTGCCGACTATTCCGGCGCACACCGAGCAGGCCTATCACATGTACTACATCCTGATGCCTGACCTTGAGACGCGCCAGCGTTTTATCATGACCCTGCGCGAACAGGGCATCTATACCGTTTTCCACTACCTACCCCTGCATCTCTCGGACATGGGCCGCGAATTTGGCGGTCAACCCGGCGATTGCCCTGTCACTGAAAGCGCCAGCGACCGCCTTGTGCGGCTGCCATTCCATAACGTGCTTACTGGCTCCGAACAGGAACAGGTCATCGAAGCGATTCTGGCGTTCAAATTTTAAGGAGTCCAACGTCTCCAGACGTTGGAGAGTCAAAAGTCGGGAGGCTTTTGACTCCGAAAACCCAAAAAGGGAGAATTCTTGATGAAAAACATCCTCGTCACCGGCGGCGCGGGCTTTATCGGCGCCAATTTTGTTCGTTATTTGCTCAAAGCTGAACCCGCAGCGCACGTCTACAACCTCGATGCGCTGACCTATGCCGGGTCGCGCGAAAATCTCAAGGATTTGCCTGACGAAAAGCGACACACTTTCATCCAGGGTGATATTTGTGATGGGGAACTGGTGCTGCGCCTGTTGCGGGAACATGCCGTCGACACGATTGTGCATTTCGCGGCTGAGTCGCATGTCGACCGGTCGATTCATGCCCCGGCGGCTTTTGTCCAGACCAATATCATGGGCACGTTTACACTGCTCGACTCGGCCAAAGCCGTTTGGAGTGAGACCGGCGGCTTCTCCGGGCGTAGATTCCATCACGTCTCCACCGATGAAGTTTTCGGGTCGTTAAGTCCCACGGATACAGCTTTCAGCGAGACAACACCCTACGATCCACGCTCCCCATATTCGGCCAGTAAAGCCTCGTCTGATCATCTTGTGCGGGCTTATTTTTACACTTACGGCCTGCCGGTGACGATGACGAACTGCTCGAACAACTACGGGCCGTTCCAATTTCCCGAAAAACTGATCCCGTTGATGGTGCTAAACGCTGTGCAGGGCAAAGCGCTGCCGATTTACGGTGACGGCAAGCAGGTACGCGACTGGTTGTATGTGGAAGATCACTGCGAGGCGATTTATCTGGTTGTCAAAAATGGCAAACTCGGCGAGACTTACAATGTAGGCGGTGGAAACCAGCCTTATAATATCGACTTGGTGAAGGAAATTTGCGCCATTTTGGATGAATTGCATCCATCCGGCGCGCCGCACGCCAACCTGATGACCCACGTGCAGGATCGTCCCGGCCACGACCGCCGCTATGCAATGGATATCACCAAAATCCGCGCCGAATTGGGCTGGATGCCGCGTCACGACATCGAAAGCGGGATGCGCGCCACGGTGCAGTGGTACCTCGACAATGCCGGGTGGGTCAAGTCGGTGCTCGGGCAGGATGGCTACGCTGCCTGGCTGGAGAAAAATTACGCCAAAAGGTAAATTATGGAGTCTAACGACCCCAGTCGTTGGAAATCAAAAGTCGGGAGACTTTTGACGCCATTGGAGCAAATATGTCTGACCCCTTGAAAATTGCCCTCGTTATCCCCGTTTTCAACGAATCCGGTGTGATTGAAACCACCCACGCCAAAATCGCGGCTGTGATCGACACCCTGCCCTATCAATTCCGGATTTATTATGTGGATGACGGTTCTGCCGACGGTACGGATGCCTCGCTGGCGGCCCTCGCCGCGCAAGATGAGCGCGTGACCGTTCTCAGCCTGAGCCGTAATTTCGGTCACCAGGCCGCCCTGACCGCCGGGCTGGATCACGCCGAAGGCGATGTAATCATCTCGCTCGATGGCGATGGTCAGCACCCGCCGGAGATGCTTCCTGAGATGATCGACCTTGTGCGTCAGGGATACGATATCGTTCAGGCCCAACGTATCGAGGAAGTGGGCGGCTTTTCGTTCAAAAAAGTCACCTCCGAGGGTTTTTACTGGCTTATTAACAAAATCAGCGGCACGCGTATCCAGCCGGGGGCAGCCGACTTTCGCGCGCTCTCGCGCCAGGCGCTGGATGCGCTCAAGGCAATGCCTGAGTACCACCGTTTTCTGCGCGGCATGATTGCCTGGATGGGGTTCAAAAGTGTAATTTTGCCTTATCAGGAACAAAAGCGGATGGCCGGGAAGTCGAAATACTCCATTGGCAAGATGTTCCGCCTGGCCTCCGATGCGATTTTTTCCTTTTCGTTGATGCCGCTTTATATTGGCTTGAGCGTGGGAGGAGCCTTCCTGCTGCTGGCCCTGGCCCAAATCCTGTATGTGTTGTTCATTTTCATCACCAAGCCTGAGAACGTTTATATTGCTCCCGGCTGGAGTTCGTTGATGGCGGTGATGCTCATCGCCAGCGGGATTGTGATGATTTTGCTTGGCTTTATCGGGGTCTATGTGGGGTATATCTTCCAGGAAGTCAAGCGCCGCCCAAAGTACATCCTGAAAAAATAGTTGTTTGCCTGGCGCGAGAATTATCTCGCGCCATTTTTATAGCGGACTCTTCCCCGGTGTCCCGGCTTTGCGCGGATAGGCGGGCGGAGTTGCCGCAACCTTATCCACGATGATCAAGTAACGCTCGTCGACTACCCCTGGCAAGGTGACATGAACCAACTGGCGGAGATTTCCCCCCAGGATTTTCAGCGCCCTTTCTGCGGATTGCGCTTCTGGCGGACCGCTCTCTCCCTTTTGAGCCAGCATCGCCCCGCCGACTTTTACTAGCGGCAGCAAGTACTCGCTTAAGACAGGCAGTTGCGCCACTGCACGGGCGACTGCCCAATCGTATTTTTCACGATGATGGGCTAAACGTCCTACATCCTCGGCGCGGGCGGTCAGCACCTCGACATTTTCCAGCCCGAGCGTATCGGCGATATGGCGGCAGAAATTCGCTTTTTTGCCAACTGATTCGACCAGGGTCAATTTCATGGCAGGGTACAGGATTTTGAGCGCCAATCCGGGGAAGCCCGCGCCCGTTCCCACATCGATCAGGCGGCGGGGCGGACGATCTTTCCAGGCCAGCGAACAGGACAAGGAATCGAGGAAATGCTTGGCGCGGATGCCCTCCACATCCCGAATGGCAGTCAGGTTAAATTTTTCGTTCCATTCGATTAATTGCTGCTCGTAGGCCGTTAGCATTGCCAACTGGCGCGGCGTTAGCTGGATGTTGAAGAGGCGCAGGGCGTCAAGGGAGAGTTTTTCCATCGCGCCAAGATTATACCCGCGCCTGCGTATTTTGCGGTTGCGAATAGGGGAGATTGTGGTAAAATCGTTCCGCTCGGAGGGATGGCTGAGCGGCTGAAAGCGCCCGTCTTGAAAATGGGTTAGGGTAACACCTACGTGGGTTCGAATCCCACTCCCTCCGCTGGGAGTTTCAGGTAGAAGGTTCACCGGGGGTTCGACCTGGAATGCAGCTTTACAATTTTATACTGGGGAGGTGCCAGAGTGGCTGAATGGGCTCGCCTGCTAAGTGAGTGCGGGGCGTTAAACTCCGCCGCGGGTTCGAATCCCGCCCTCCCCGCCAAGACACGGAACCTGCCATACCCAAGGCAAAAAACGCTGTAGAAGGTGCGATACCGACGAATGCGTTGCCGTGCATGGAAGATTGCTTCGTATGTTGTTCGGAGCAATTTTTTGTTTAACCACATATTTGCGGAAATCCTGCCGAAAAAGGGTTGACGTTCCTGCTGGACACATGATAAACTTTTGACTATGAAAGAACGAGCGATTTATTCTTTGCAAGCAGCCTTTTTCCTGCTGAGCGCACTGGCGGGTGGCGTGAGCCTACCTCCTCGGAGTGCGCCTGTTTGCAGATAATTTATACGCAATGTATTGAGAATCTGGCCACGGTGCACTCGCCCGTGGCCTTTTTGTTTGTCTCCTTCCCGGCAGGCGACTCCAATTTGGGTCATGGGCAATCCCGTGGCCTTTTTGATTAGAGTGCAAAACCACTGCCTCTGGCAGTGAGTAGAGTAAAAGGTTATACGGTGAAAAGTAGATGAGAATGTTGGGTATGATGAGCACTACTGGAAGGCGTGCAACCAACCAAAAGGAGAC
>JAEWVF010000016.1 GCA_023459215.1 Chloroflexota bacterium | reverse complement strand
GCGACCTGTCGTTCGAGATGGAAAACGGCGAACTGCTTGGCTTTATCGGCCCGAATGGCGCGGGCAAGTCAACCACAATCAAAATCCTGACCGGCATCCTGCACCCCAGCGGCGGCGAAGCCCAGGTGCTCGGATATGTGCCCTGGAAGGAACGCCAAAAACTGGCCTTCCAGATCGGAACAGTCTTCGGTCAGCGTCCGCAGTTGTGGTATCACCTGCCGGCCATCGATACGTTCAGCCTCTTCGGCAAAATCTACGAGTTGGAAGACGCCTTCATCCAGAAGCGGATCGGGTTCCTGAGCGAGGCCTTCGATTTGAAGGAACTGCTCGAAACGCCGGTGCGCAAACTCTCGCTTGGGCAACGCATGCGCTGTGAAGTGGCCGCCTCGCTGCTGCACAAGCCCAAACTGCTCCTGCTCGACGAACCCTCCATCGGCCTGGACGTGGTCGCCAAGCAGCACATCCGCGACGCCATCCGCACCATGAGCGCGGAGGAAAACGTCGGTGTGTTATTGACCTCGCACGACGCCAGCGACCTGGAGGCGCTGTGTCACCGGGTAATTATCATCAACCACGGCCAGATTGTTTACCGCGACAAGGTTTCGAACCTGAAACGCAAATTCCTGACCCGCAAAACGGTCGAGGTGCGCTATGCAGAAGAGGTCAGCGGCGATTTTCAAATCGAAGGGATGGAAACGCTCAAGGTTGGTCGTTACGGCGTCAAACTGGCTTTCGATACCCGCAGCACCCCGGCGGACGTGGTTCTGCCGCGCTTATCAGCCGCCGGGACGCTGGTCGACATCACCATCGCCGACCCGCCGCTGGAGGAAGTCATCGCCATGATTTACGAACGAGCCAAGTGACGCCATGCAAAAATATTTCGCCATTTTTCGCGCCACGCTAATCAACAGCCTGGCCTACCCCGGTGAACTGCTGGGCCGTTCGCTGATCATCCTGCCCTTCATGTGGATTTTCCACCAACTCTGGCAGGTGACTTTTGCCGCCGCCGGAACCGACGAAATCAACGGGCTGACAGTTGCCACGACCCTGTGGTACCTGATGCTGGCTGAAACCATCGAACTGAGCCGCCCGCGCCTGGGCAACACGATTTCGGATGCGGTCAAAGACGGCTCGATTGCCTACATCCTGAGCAAACCGTACGATTTCCTGCTCTACCATTACAGCAGTTCGATGGGCGAAACCGTTTTCCGGGCAGTACTGAACGCCCTGCTGGGCGGGACACTGGTCTGGCTGCTGGTTGGACCACCGCCCCAGGCCTTCGGCTGGCCGCTGGTTGCCGTCACCATCTTCGGGGCCTGGACGCTGAATTTTTGCATCGCCGCCATGATCGGGCTTTCCGCTTTCGTGGTCGAAGACATCTCGGCTTTCCAGTGGATTTACCAGAAATTCGCCTTCATCCTGGGCGGACTGCTCATCCCGCTCGATTTCTACCCGGAGTGGCTGCAAACCATCGCGCGCGCCCTGCCCTTTTCGGCCATGGTTTACGGCCCGGCGCGCCTGTTCATCGAGCCGTCGCTATCCGCCTTTGCGGCCACCTTCGGCATGCAACTGGCCTGGATCGCCGGGCTTTCGCTGCTGCTGGTGTTTTTCTATCGCCGCAGCCTGGCGCACCTGACTGTGAACGGTGGTTAATATGAAGAACAACCTGAAATTCCTGCTGGCAGTCTGGAAAGCCAACCTGCAATCGGCGATGGAATATCGCGTTTCCTTTTTAACCCAGATGTTTGGCATGATGCTCAACAACGGCATCTACTTCCTGGTCTGGGTGATTTTCTTCGACCGCTTCCAGAATGTGCGCGGCTGGGGCGTGACCGATATGTATGTGACGTTCGGAATCACTGCCAGCGCCTTTGGCCTGGTTTCCATTTTATTTGGCAACGCCTTCAACCTGGGCGACATCATCACCCGCGGACGACTGGATTACTACCTTTCCCTGCCCAAACCGGTTCTGTTGCACGCCCTGGCCAGCCGCACCATCTCGAGCGGGATGGGCGATTTCCTGTATGGCTTTCTGAGCTTTGCCGCCTCCGGCTTGATGACCGCCGAAAGTTTCCTGCGTTTCGTGCTGGCAATCCTGCTCTCGGCGACAGTTTTCGCCGCCTTCCTGATTCTGGTGCAAAGCCTGGCTTTCTGGATCGGCAACGCCAGCAACCTGAGCATGATGGCGGTCAACGCGATGATCACCTTCGCCATTTACCCGATCACCCTGTTCGACAACACCGCCAAGCTGATCCTGTTCACCCTGGTCCCGGCTGCGCTGATGGGCGCCCTGCCAGCCAGCTTTGCCCGTTCCTTTACCTGGGAAGTGCTGGCCCAGATGTTCGTTGGCTCGCTGGCCTTCCTCGGACTGGCTATTTTCGTGTTCCAAACCGGTTTGCGCCGCTACGAGAGCGGCAGCGGAATCCAGGTGGAAGTTTGACCCTATTGCCCCCAACGGAGAACATCATGCACAACAAACTAGCTCCAACACTTGCCTTTCTAACCTTGCTGGTTCTGAGCGCCTGCACCGCGCCGACGCCTGCCGCAACGCCCACACCGGTTCCGGCGACCAGCACCCCGGCAGCAACCGCCACGCCAGAGCCGCCCGAAGGCGTCAGCCTGCATTTTGTCGATACCGCCCAGTTCGAAATCGGCACACCGGCTGGCTGGCGTATCCTGATCGATGTGGCCAGCGCATCAAAGCTGACCAGCCCACCCACCGAGCAGGATATCCTGCTGGTGACCCACAGCCACGATGACCACTTCAACCGCGAATTCATCGATACCTTCCCTGGACAAAAACTCATCGTCGAAGAAGGCTTGATCGAACTGCCCGGCGTCACCATCCGCGGTATAGCGGCAGCCCATAATGCCGGCCAGAACTTCCAGCCCAAGGACGGCACCAATTACATCTTTCTCATCGAGGTTGCCGGACTGCGCCTGGCGCACTTTGGCGATATCGGCCAGGATGAATTGACCCCCGAACAGCTCGAAACGCTGGGCCAGGTGGATATTGCCATGACCCAGTTCGTCAATTCGTTCAGCAATATGAACATGCAAAACATGAAGGGTTTTAACCTGATGGAACAGTTAAAGCCGCGCATGATCATTCCCACCCATAGCTCAAAACAGGCCAACGAAACGGCGATCCAGCGCTGGGCGGGGTACGCCTGCATCCAGCCCTGTTTTGTCAGCGCAGAAAACCTGCCAGCCGAAGCCAGCTTCCTGTTTATCGGCAATCTAGCCGATTCCTACCAGAAAATCTACAATCTGAACTGGCTGGAATAAGCATCCCGGCCTCAGGAGCGCTGGAGGCGCAATATCCCGCGCACGAACAGGCCAAACGGGACGAAACAAAGCGCTCCCATGGCAGCAATGACAACAAAATCATCCAACGGGAAAGGGATGCCGGCCAGCAGCGGCTGCAAGGCAAAGAAAACCAACAGGCCAATGAACAACATACTGGCCTGGAAGAGCAGGCTCGCCCCACAGGCATAACCAAACGCCTGCTTGTGCCAAAGTAAAATCCCGCCCGCCACCCAGAGCGGCATCGTCAACAGGTCGGCCACGGCAACCGCCGTTTCGGGGCCGGCCTGTTGTTGGAAAAGAATGCCGAGGCGCATCACGAAGAACAGCAGGCCAAACCCAACCAGCACACCTGCACAAAAACGCTCCGCTACCTGGCCCCGCAAACCCTGGCGAATTGTCTCCACATCCAGGCTCTTGAGCAGCCGGTAAACCGTCAGCACGCTCAAGAGAGCCAGGATCAGGTAAAGAAAAAATTGCCAGGTAAAAGGCATCGCAACCGCATAGGCAATATAGTTGTAGGCCACATACAGCAAAGCGCCCGGCCAGAATAACCCTCCGAACCAGTTGCCCTTACGCGCCAGGAACACGGAACCGAGCAAAATCGGCAGCCCAAGGCCAAGATTAACCACATCGTTGGAGAGAAAAGAGCGGCGCAAGTCAGCGCCAGGATAAAGCGCCTCGGCAAAGAATATCCCGGACAAGGAGGCCGCGCTCATCAAAGCAGCAATCAGAACGGAGGCGCCTGTCAACCAGGCAAGATTTTGGATAGGTGGAAAATGGGTTGTTTTCATGCGTTTTCCTTTCATGCAACCCTATCTTAGCCTTCATCCCCCAATATGAATATGATTTTTCCTGCAAAGAAGATGACCGCTGGCGCACAAACCCGAAAAGGCTAACCACCCGCCAGTTTGACCTTGAAGCCGCGCTTCTTTAGCAAGTCCGCAATCTTTTCGCGCTCCTGACTCTGGATTTCGATCACGCCCTCCTTGAGCGTACCGCCCACTCCCAGGGATTGCTTGAGGCTCTTGGCCAGCGCAGACAAGTCCGCCTCGTTGAGCGCCAGTCCGCGCAACAGGGTTACGCCTTTGCCGCCGCGGCCCTTCGACTCGCGGTGCAGGAACACGGTTTGTTCGCCGGGTGGCAGGGATTTCTGCAAGACAGGCCGGGCATCTTCCTTGCGCTGGTCGCCAGCTTCAGATGACCAGACAGTGCGTGAATATTCCTTGGGCATCGCTCAAACCTTTCGGATGTTTTTGGGATTAAAAACCGAAACCAGTCGCAGGCCGCCGCCCAGGAGGGCCTGCGATTCAGCATCCAGTTCGACCCAGTGAAAGCTGCGGTGGGCCGAATAGGGGTCGATGCGTGTCACAACCCCGCCAAACCAGCCTTCCTGGCCAAAAGTGGCCGCACTCAGGAATATCTGAACCCGGTCGCCAACACGGATGGGGGTTTGCTCGTTTGGCTGCATAAACCAATTTTAACGCGTTATTGACAGGCAAGGCAAACATTCGCTGGTTTTCGTATACAATAATACTTGACAACCCCCAAGGAGAATCCGCATGAACAACCCAGAAGTCACTCAAATGGCCCTCGACATCCTGCGCAAAGGCGACAATTTCCAATGGTATGTAATCGCTTTCCTGGCGCTGGTGGTCTACGTTTATTTCAATGAAATCGCCAACAAGAACTGGAAAGGTGTTGCCGCCGGTCTGGCGCTGTACTCAGTGCATTGGTTCTTTGAAATCCTGAACGCCCTCATCCAGCACTTCAGCGGCCATGCGCTGTGGACCGTCCCAAGCGGGACCGCCTTCCTGCTGCTGGTCGGGGTCGGCATCGAACTCAGCTTCATGTTCTCCATCGCCGGGCTGGTGATGAGCAAACTCCTGCCCGCCGACCCCAAGCTCAAAATCTGGGGCATCAACAATCGCCTGCTTTTTGCCATCGGCAACGCGGCCTTTTTCTCGTTCGTTGAGATTTTCCTGGCCCAGACCCCGGCCTTTGCCTGGGTTTACCCTTGGTGGGGAGCGCTGCCGGTTTTCATCACCGTTTACATCCCCTTCTTCCTGGCCGCTTTCTACTGCTACGACTGGAAGCCCAAAACCCAGGCAATCTTTATCGGCGCAGTCGCCGGGATCGATGTGCTGATGATGGTTGTTTTCGCCGGCATCCTCGGCTGGATTTAGTTGCCAGTAAAAAAAAAATCATGGAAAAACACGTTCTCATCATCGGGGCCGGGATTGCCGGCCTGGCAGCAGGCTGTTACGCCCGCATGAATGGCTACAAAGCCACTCTCTTCGAATTGCACAATCTGCCCGGCGGATTATGCACCGCCTGGGAACGCAAAGGTTATGTTTTCGATGGCTGCCTCCATTACCTGTTCGGGTCGGGCGAGGGTCAGCCGTTCCACCCAATGTGGCAGGAACTGGGCGCAGTCCAGAACCGCCCGATGATTAACCACAGCGAATACCAGCACATCACCGACGGCAAGCAAACCCTGATCGTTTACAGTAACCCGGACCAACTCCAGGCGCACATGAGCGAAATTTCCCCGGCGGACGAACGGCTGATCCGCCAATTCTGCGATGGGATTCGCCAGTTCACCCGCTTCGACATGTCGGCCATGTACCGCAAGCCCAAAGCGCTGATGAACGCCCTCGACTGGCGCGAGTTCGGCATGACGATGATGCCCTACCTTTTGCCAATGCTGCAATGGGCGACCGTTTCCGCGGGAGAGTTCGCCGCGCGCTTCAAGCACCCCTTCCTGCGGCGCGCCATCGGACAGATGTTCTCGTGGGAGGAAGCCCCGGTCATGATGGGCATGTCGCTGCTGGCGTACATGCACACCCAAAATGCCGGGTTCCCGACCGGCGGCTCGCTCGAATTTGCCCGCGCCATCGAAAAACGCTTCATCGAGTTAGGCGGGGAAATCCGCTACAAGGCCCAGGTCGAAAAAATCCTGGTCGAGAACGGTCAAGCGGTTGGGGTGCGCCTGTATAACGATGAAGTCCATCGCGGGGATGTGGTTATTTCGGCCTGCGATGGGCGCGGGACGATTTTCGACATGCTCGGCGGCGAGTTCATCGATCGCCGCATCCGGCGCATGTACGATGGTCACCTGTCCATTCACAGCATGATGCAGGTTTCGCTGGGCGTCAACCGGGATATGTCGGCGGAGCCGCACTGGGTGACGCATCTGCTCGATGAACCGGTGCTGGTCGCGGGTGAGCCGCGCTCCGAAATTGGGGTCAAGCACTACTGCTTCGACGCCTCGCTGGCCCCGGCGGGCAAATCGGTCGTCGAGCTGATCATCCGCACAAACTATGCCTACTGGCAGCGCATTTACGGACGCCGGCCCTACGACGAGGAGCAGCGGCAGGTTTCAGGCATCATCCGTGAGCATCTCGAACGCTGGCACCCCGGCATCAACGCCCAGGTTGAAGTAGTCGATGAAGCCACCCCGCTCAGCTACGAACGTTACACCGGGAACTGGCTCGGTTCAACCTGTGGCTGGCTGATGACCAAGGAAACCATGCCGATGTTGATCAGCGGTGTTGCCAAAACCCTGCCCGGACTGAAAAATTTCTATATGGCCGGTCAATGGGTCGAACCAGGCGGCAGTGTGCCGCTGGCCGCCGCTTCGGGAAAGAGCGTCATCCAACTGCTCTGCGCCGCCGATGGGAAAAAGTTCAGCACAAGCCTGCCCTAATGTCCATGGAAACCCTGCGCACTTCCGACCTGGCCAAAGCAGTGGGGATTCACCCCAACACCGTCCGCCGCTATGTTGATTGGGGCCTGCTGCCGCCCGTCGAACGCAGCCCGGCGGGCTATCGCCGCTTTACCCGAAAGCATCTCGACTGCCTGCGACTGGCGCGCGCAGTATACGGCGCGGAATATCCTGGACGCCCGATCCGCCATTCGGCCTGGCAGGTGACCCAGCTTGCGGTAGCGGACGATTGGGGCGGGGCGCTCGAACTGGCCTACAAACACCTGGCTTTCGTCCAGGCCGAGCAGGCCCAGGCCAATGCCGCGGCCACCTTGCTGGAACGCTGGGCGCGGGGCGCATCCGCTGAAACCGGCGGAAAAAGCCTGCGGATTGGCGAAGTCGCCGAACTGCTTGACCTGAGCAACGACATCCTGCGCAACTGGGAGCGCAACGGCCTGCTCGATGTGCCGCGCCAGCCTGGGAACGGTTATCGCCTATACGGGCCGGAAGAAATCAGCCGCTTGAGGGTCATCCGCATGTTGGCGCGAGCCGGATACAGCCTGATGGCAATCCTGCGCATGTTAACCCGCCTCGAACGCGGCGAAACCAACAACCTGCGCCAGGCGCTCGACACCCCGCAGCCGGACGAAGATGTTTATATGGCCTCCGACCGCTGGCTGTCCACCCTTGGCAATGAAGAAAAACGCGCCTGGGAACTGATCCAGTTGATCGAAGAAACGATCCAGGCCCGGCAGAATAAAACAAACGATTAGGAACCTCCCATGCCCATCCACGCTACACCCGACTACTGGATTCTCGAAACCGACCACAGCGCCTACGCCTTCGGCCTGGATGCCGAAGGCCGGCTGGTGAACTGCTATTGGGGCGAACGCCTGCTGAAGCCGGACGATTATCCGCGCCCCGGCTTCCCGGCCGGCTGGGCCTCCTTCAATGACGCCGGCCAACTGGCCCGCGAGGAATACCCGGCGGAAACCGGGCTGAAATACATCGAGCCATGCTTCAAAGCCAGTTATGCCGGCGGACAGCGCGATACACTGCTGCAATTCGAAAGCGCCGAACAAACCGGCGAGGAATTGAGCCTGCGCCTGCGCGACCCGCTGCAAAACCTGCTCGTTATCCTGAGCTATCGCCTGCACAGCGCCTACGACCTGATCGAACGTTGGGCCGAGGCTTGCAACGAAAGCCAGGCCGAAATCCGCATTGAACGCATCCTGTCAGCGCAAATGCACCTGCCGCGCGCCGGGAGCTACCGCCTGAGTCACCTGTATGGGCGTTGGGCCGACGAGTGGAACCTGCGCCGTGAAACGCTGCACATCGGCACAAAAATCCTTGAAAGCCGGCGCATCACCACCAGCCATCACGCCAACCCCTGGTTTGCTGTCGATGGCGGCCAGGCCGACGAAGACCACGGTGAAGTATGGTTTGGCGCGCTGGCCTGGAGCGGCAATTGGAAATTTATCGCCGAAACAAACGAATTTGCGGCCACCCGCCTGAGCCTGGGACTGAACGATTGGGATTTTGCCTGGCAACTGTGCCCCGGCGAGAAATTCTGCACGCCTTCGGCGCTTATTGGCTACACGCCAAACGGATTCGGTCAAGCCAGCCGTAATTTGCACAGTTACACCCGCGAGCAGGTTTTGCCGAACGGCCAGACCCTGCGCAAGGTGCTCTACAATTCTTGGGAAGCAACCGACTTCCGCGTCGATGAAGGCTCACAGGCGGCCCTGGCCGAACTGGCGGCCGAAATGGGCGTGGAATTGTTCGTCATGGACGATGGCTGGTTCCACGGGCGCAACCATGACCGGGCCGGCCTGGGAGACTGGTGGCCGGACGAGCAGAAATTCCCCAACGGCTTGAAACCGCTAATCGAGCGCGTTAACAGCCTGGGCATGGATTTTGGCCTGTGGGTCGAGCCGGAAATGGTCAACCCGGATAGCGACCTGTATCGCAGCCACCCCGATTGGGTCATCCACTTCCCCGGCCGCGCGCGCAGCGAGGCCCGCAACCAGTTCATCCTGAATTTCGCCCGCGAAGATGTGCAGGAGTACATTTTTGAAAAACTCGACCGCATCCTGGCCGAAAACAACATCCGTTTCATCAAATGGGACATGAACCGCAACGCCAGCGAGCCGGGCTGGGACTCGGCTCCCGGCGATCCGCGCGAACTGTGGGTGCGCTATGTGCAGGGCTTGTACCGGGTCTGGGGCAAACTGCGCGAGCGCCATCCGCAAGTCACCTGGCAGACCTGCTCCGGCGGCGGCGGACGCATCGATCTCGGCATCCTGCGCCTGGCCGACCAGGCCTGGATCAGCGACAACACCGAACCGGCTGCCCGTTTGAACATCCAGCACGGCTACAGCCAGGCCTACCCGGCCTGCGCGATGGAGGCCTGGGTCACCGACATGGGCCCGGAATACATCCCGCTCGAATTCCGGATGCATGTCAGCATGTGTGGCGCGCTGGGCATCGGCGGACACCTCGTCCGCTGGGGAGCCGAAAAACGGGCCGAAGCTGCCCGCTGGATTGCGCTTTACAAGGAGATTCGCGCGCTGATTCAGTTCGGCGACCTGTACCGGCTGCGCTCGCCGCAGGAGCATTCCTTTTCGGCCCTGCAATACGTCAGCAAGGATAAAAAAGAGGCGGTGCTGTTCGCCTTCCGCAGCCACCAGCCGCTCGTCCCGCATCTCGAATTCCAACCGCCGCTCTATCTGCGCGGACTGGAGCCGAACGCCCTGTACAGCGTCGAGGGCTGCGAGGGCTTCCGCTCCGGGCTGGCCTGGATGCGCAGCGGCATCGACCTGGCCCTGCCCGGCGATTACCAGAGCGTCATCCGGCGCATCCGCCAGGTTTCCTGAGCCGAATTATCGCGGCCCTGACACCGTCCTGCCACAATTGCATGTTATCCTTGGAATATGTCGCCCACCATCCTGATTGTCGACGATGAACCTGCCGTCAGCGACCTGCTGGCCTATAACCTGCGCAAGTCGCACTACGAAGTGCTGACCGCCGCCGATGGCCTGGAGGCTGTGCGCCTTGCGCGCGCTGCGCGCCCCGACCTGGTGCTGCTCGACCTGATGCTGCCGGGCATGGACGGGCTGGATGTCTGCCGCGAACTGCGCAAAACCGGCGACCAGCCCATCATCATGATTACCGCCTTGGGCGAGGAAACCGACCGGGTGGTGGGCCTCGAACTCGGCGCGGACGATTACGTCACCAAACCTTTCAGCGTGCGCGAACTGCTGGCGCGCATCAAAACCGTCCTGCGCCGCACCCAAGCCGGGAAAACTGAAAGCGATCCGCCGCCCAAGACCGATTCCCGCCTGCGCGGCCCAGGCGGATTGCTGCTCGACCCCGAAGCGCGCAGCGTGACCGTTGCCGGGAATCCGCTCGAACTGACCCGCCTGGAATTCGACCTGCTGCACCTGTTCCTGCTCAATACCGGGCGTGTGCTGACCCGCGAACGCCTGCTCGAACAAGCCTGGGGCTACGATTATGTTGGCGACACGCGCGCCGTGGACAGCGCCATTAAACGCCTGCGCGCCAAACTGCGCAGCGCTTCGCCCGAAGCCGACAGCCTGGAAGCGGTGCGCGGGGTTGGATATCGCCTGAAATGAAACCTGACAGGCGATGTACTGAGCCTGCCGAAGTATTTTTAGACGGCTCCTTACGGCCACAAGCCCGCCCAAGAAAACCCCGTGAGATTCCGTTACTGGTCATGTCACCTCGAAGGAGCGCTTTTCAGCGACTGAGAGGTCTTTCCCAACGGGAAAAGATGTCTCGCTCCACTCGACATGACAAGCCTCTCTTAATTTTCGGATACATACTCAACCATGCAAACCCGAATCCGCACCCGCCTGACCCTGACCACCCTGGCCGTCCTGTTGATTGGGATGGGGTTGGCGGCTGCCTTGTCCTGGCTAGCGGTTGAGCGCCTTTTCCTCGACACCCAGCGCGAGAACCTGTTGACCCAAGCCCGCCTGAGCGCCGCCGCCCTGCAAGGACAACCCCTGCCTGCCAGTGAGCAGCCCTACACCCAGACAACAAACGCCCTGCCCGGTATCCACACTCACCTGCTGACGGAACAGGATGCGATTATTTTGCCCCCGCCGCAGGCCGGGGATGCCGCCTCGTTGCGGGTTCCTTCGCTCGAATATCGGGACAGCTACGCCGAAAACCTGTATACCCGTTCTGAAATCGACTCGGCCCTGCAAGGGATTCCGGCGACCGCCATCCATCGCGTCGAGGGCCGGCGGGTGTTGTATGCTGCCGCCCCCATCTACGGCGGAAACGGCGAGGTTAGCGGAATCGTCTACATCGCCTCGCCGCTGGCCCCAAGCGGATTGCCGCTGAGCGTGATCCTGCAACTGCTCGGGGCGCTGCTGGCGGCCATTCTACTGGCGTTCGCCGCCGGGACGCTGCTCTCGCGGCGGATTGCCCGTCCGCTGGAACAATTGGCCGGGGCAGCGCGTTCGGTCGCAGCCGGGAATTTGTCTGAGCAGGTTCCGGTGGATAAAGACATCCGCGAACTGCACAGCCTGGGAGAATCGTTCAACCAGATGACCGCCAGCCTGCAAAAAGCCGACGAAACCAAGAACGTGTTTATCGCCAATGTGACTCACGAACTGCGCACCCCGTTGACGGTCATCAAAGGCACCATCGAAACCCTCGAAGATGGCGCGCTCGACGATACCGAAGGCCGCGGCCCGCTGCTGGGCGCAATGCAGCGCGAAACGGAACGCCTGATTCGCATGGTCAACGAGCTTTTGGTGTTGACCCGCGCCGATGCCGGCGCGCTGCAACTCGACTTGCGTCCGCTCGACCTGGCCGAACTGGCGCGGACACGCTGCGAAGGACTGGCGCGCCTGGCCGCCCGGCGCGGGATTGAGTTAACCGTCGAAACGGTCAACCCGGCCCCGGTGCGCGGCGATTCCGACCGGCTGGCCCAGGTGCTCGACAACCTGCTCGACAACGCCATCCGCCATTCGCCGGAAAACGCCTCGATTTCCATCCTGATTGAAGAAGAAGGCCGCGAGGTGCGCTGTGCCGTGTGCGACCAGGGCAGTGGGATTGCGCCGCAGCACCTGGCCTTCATCTTTGACCGTTTCTACCGGGCCGACGCCTCGCGCAATCGCCAGACCGGCGGGACCGGGCTGGGACTGGCGATCGTGCGCGCGCTGGTGCTGGCCCAGGGTGGACGGGTGGCCGCCGAAAGCCGCAGCGGTCAGGGCACGACCATCACCTTCTGGCTGCCAACTGTACTTTGATGGTGGTCGAGCAAAGTCGAGATATTGACCACAAGCTGACACACTCCTGACCCGCATGGGGACTATGATGGGCAAACAGGAGACCCAATCAAAATGAATACGAGCAAAAACAAACTTGTCCTCGTCGCCGTCGTTGCAGCGCTGGCGATCCTCTCGGCTGCCGCCTGGCAGTTATCCCGATCCGGCTACGCCGGGCAAAGGCAGCGCCAGGAACTATCCGCCGTTTTGAGCCAACAGTTTGCGGCCCAACGAAACGGCGAACTGGCAGCCGTTGAACTGGCCGCAATCACGCCCTTCGCCTGGGAAAAACTGTATCTATTTCGTCCATACTCCACCAGCCAGCAGATCCAGGCCGTTACCGGGGTGGATGCCGCCTCCATCAAAACCGACATTGCCGAGAACGATGGGATCGTGCTGTTCGTTTTTGTCACCGGGGGCGAGGTTGTCCAGTATCTGGATTTCCCCAGGCAGCCGGATTTGGCCGCGCTGGCCAATCCGAACGGCTACAGCCCGGCGCAGGCCGTCTTTGTCCTGGACGAAAAAGGTAATCCGGCGCTGAAAGCCCCCTAGCGCTGTAAGTTTCCGCAAGCTGCCCCGACCGGAATGCAATGACATCGTTCCTGCCGATAAGTCTGATGAAAAAATTCAAAGGAGAGATTGCAATGAAAACAACCCCCAATAACCTTTTTAGCCTGACCGTGACCGCCGTGCTGGTGCTGCTCGTCGCAGCGATCAACCTGTCGAACGCCAGCGCCCAGACCGGCACGCCGCAAACACCCACCGAACCCGCCCCGCAAGCGATTGTGACCGAGGTTCCGCCCCCGGCCCCGGTCTGCGACTCCAGCCGCAGCATCCAGGTCAGCGGAACGGCGGTCATCAACGTCACCCCCGACCGGGTCTTGATCCAACTCGGGGTGCAGTCGAACGGTTCCAACGCGGCCAAAGCCGAAGCCGCCAACAGCAAAACCATCCAGCGCATCGTGGCCGCCCTGAAAAAGCTGGGCGTGGAGCAAAAGGATATCGTCACCGACCGTTACATCATTGAGCCGATTTACAAGGATTACAGCGACCTGAACATCAAGGGCTATCGCATCGACAACGTGGTCGCCATCACCCTGCGGGATGTGAACAAGGTCAACAAGGTGCTGGCGGCGGCGCTGGAGAACGGAGCCAACCAGGTGCTCAACACCGAGTTCTACCTGAGCGACCTGCGCAGCTACCGCGACCAGGCCCGCGAAATGGCGATGAAAGCCGCCCGCGAAAAGGCCACCGATCTGGCCCGCGCCGCCGGTTCGGATGTGGGCTGCGTGCTCAACATCAATGAGAACAGTTGGTCCTATTTCAACGGCTGGGGCTGGTATGGCGGCGGCAACAGCAGCTCGCGCGACCTGTGGACGCAGAACGCCGTCCAGAACGCTGCCCCGCCCACCGGCGCGGAAGGCGCCCTGAGCGATGCAGGCCCAATCAGCGTTGGGCAGATCTCGGTGCGGGCCGAAGTCAGCGCTTCGTTTGGGCTGAAGTAGCGATATTAAAAACCTGACAGGTTCCAGCAGGCTCTGCCAGGCCAGAACACTTGCGCAGCAAGCAGACCGGGCCGGCAGGATAGCGTGGAAACCTGTCAGGTTTAGGTTAATTGTTGAAAACTACGGCACCCACGAGGATAAAAAGCCTCTTGTTTCCGGCAAAATAATGAGCTGGCAGGTTTCGGGGTTCAGCAGGGCCAGCCGAACGGGGCCATTGCCATCCGCGCCCCAATAGCCAAGGCCCAGCCATTGACTGTCCGGGCTCCAGACCAGCGGATAGCCCAACTGAAGCGAGTTGCCAAAGAGCAGGCGCGGGGCAAAATCGACCGTATCGGTGATAAACATTCCCTGGTCAGTGCCGTATACCAGGCGTTTTCCATCCTGCGAAATACTGAGCGTGCCAACTTTTGACGGCCAGGTTTCAATTTCGCGAGACTCCCCGGTTTGCAGGCTCAAGATAAAGAAGCGGTGGGTTTCATCTTCATAGGTACTGTAAGAAATGGATTGGGAATCGGGAGCCCAGCCCAGGAAACTCTGCTGCTCGGGGCCGGTAACGATGGCGCGCAAATCGGAACCGTCCGCGTTGACCAGGTAAATATCCGAATTATCGTCTGCGAAGCGGCTAAAAACGATCTGCCGGCCATCAGGCGACCAGGCGGGATTATTGTTGTAAACTTTTGGCGCCGCGGTCCCCGAAACTACCGAATCAGCCCCGCTGGCCAGGTCGCGGATATGCAAGCCGTTGTCTGATCCGCGGTAAACCACCGTCCTGCCGTCCGGAGAGATGGACGGGAAAAGCCCCGACCCAAGGACAATGCGCTCGCTGCCATCCAGGTTGGAAATAGTCATCTCGCCCAGATCTCCATCGCCCTGCCAGAAGGCCATTTTGCCGCCCAGTCCGCCCGGAATGGACACTTGCGAGCTGCCCAATGCGGATACAACAGCGGACTGGTCAACGCAGGCTTTGCCCGGCGGCAGGGTTGCGGTTGAGGACGGCGCTTCGACAGGCTCAGCGGGCGGGGCGGCAACAAAGTTCGCCAGCGGAATCTCCCAATCCTGCGGGCCCTGGTTAACCAGGGTGCCGGTAATACAGGAGAACACCAGGCTGACCGGGGTCTCCGACAAGGACAAGGCGGGATAATTTTCGGTATATTCCATTTCGTCATCGTCGCCAAAGCCTTCCCGAATTTCGGTGGTCTTTTCGCGTCCATCTGCCAGGCGCAAGGTGGTGGTCTGGAAACAGGCGTCCGTTACCAGCCCGGTGCGCGAGTCAAAGGGATAGGGGGCCTCAATCAGGTAGGTCACTGTGGTTCCGGCAGCGGTCAGGGAGACGTTTTTGACGGTGATGGTAAACCCATCGCGGGTATCCGTGATCGGGCCGGCAAGCTGGCGGGCAGGTGTGTTGGGGTCCACCGTGGGCGGATTCCAGGTTGCCATCCAGGGGCCGTCGCGCCGAACCGTGATGAACGAGTTGGATAGGCTGATCTTGCCGCGCGGGAATTCTTTATAGTACAGAGCAAACACGAAGGGTTTGCCATCAGCAAGGTTCTGAGAACCGCCTGTGCCGGATATTTTCGATTCCAGATACTCATTTGAAGAACTGTCATAACGTGTCTCATAGCCATTATCGTCCAGAAAAGAGGCAAAGAGTACTTCCGGCCCGGCTTGCAGGTTTAACTTGAGAATCGGGGAAGCATTGGCCGCCTCCTGAAGATATTCGGCCGAAATAACCCGCAGCGGATAACCGCTGATCAGCAAATCCTGGTTAAGCGGCCAGACCTGGCCCGGCTGAGGATTGTCGCCAACATCGATGCTGATACTGCTCGTCGCTTCGGAAATGATTTCCAGCCCGACATAATCGATCACCACTTGCACCGGGCCAGGGTTCCTGGGCGCTTCCACTTTCATGGACAGGGAAATGGATTGGTCGACAGAAGTTTCAGCAGTGGGCATTTCCAAAAATAAGACCGTCTGCCCGGCGCTATCCACCACCCGCACAGCATCGGACAAAAACTCCACATCGGAAAAAGCCGGGTCTGTCTGCCAGGACAGGCGACCTTTCAGGTAAAACCCGTCAGGGACTTCGGCCATCTGCTCCATCTCCAGGCGGAATCCGTTTTCAAAACCGGCCTGCCCGGATGGGAGCGGGGTCGGCGTTGGCAGCTCCACCACCGGGTAAACGGGCATGTCCGCCGGGGCCGGGGCAAAGCGCAGGGGGATTTCCCAATCGAGCGGTTTTTCAGCGATTAATTGATTCCTGAGACAGGGCAGGATGAGCGTGGCCTGGTTCTGATCCGGCGGCAAAGCCCCAAACGTATCTTTATAGCTCATTTTGCTGCCAATGCCGCCGTATTCGCTGGCCGGGTATGCCAACTGCGTGCCATCAGCCAGGCGCAGGATGGGCGATTCCTGGCACAGGTTGGAGCCGGGGCCGCCAGCTTCCAGGCCAGGAAACGGCCCGACGATGCTGTACTGGAGAACCGTCTGGCTCGAATCGAGTAGGGCGCTTTCGACGGTAATGGTAAATCCATCACGGGTTTCTGTGAAAGGTTCGGCCAGCACGCGCAGACTGGAGCTGGCATCCACCGGGCCAACCCCGGGCACATAGCCAAGAAGACGTTTCAGGGCGGTAGCAACACCCGGCAAAGTAAAGAAAGCCAGGGTCAGGGTCAGCGCCAGCAGCAGGGCCGCAAAGCGCAGTTTGGTAGCGGATTTCATCGGTGTGTGTCCTTTTTCGATTTTGTCCAGGATGCCCGGCAGGAGATTCTTGTCCTGAGGCAGGCGCTCCCGGGAGGTATCATCCAACACACGGGCGTGGTCTCGAATTGGGGTCATTCTGCGCTCCTTTCGGGGCGGAGCAGGCTGCGCAGGCGTTCGCGAGCGGTGTTCAACAGCCATTTGACAGTTCCGGGCGCGGCCGAGAAGTTCTCAGCCATTTCTTTTTCGCTCATGCCCAGGTAATAACGCTGGACAATGGCAGCGCGCTCACGAGGCGACAGGCTTGCCAGCGCCTTGAAAATCTGTTCGCGCAGGCGAGCGTATTCGGCCTGGTCTTCAACGCTGGTGGCCTCGGTCAGCAGCTCGGCCAAACCTTCAACCTGGCTGCCATCCCCGATTTGCACCCAGCGCCGGGTCTTCTTGGCAGCATTGAGCGCGGCATTCGACACGCTGCGCAGCAGGTAAGGCTCAAAGGGGCGCGCCTCGTCAAATTGCCGGATGCGTTGATACAGGCGCACGAAGGTTTCCTGAACGACATCGTCGGCCACTTGTTCGTCGTGTGTGATGAGGAAAGCCGTTTGTACGGCTTTGTGTTGGTAGCGGGCTACCAGAATTTCCAGCCCGCCGATATCGCCGCTTTTCAGGCGGCGAATGGCTTGCAAATCATCCATGGACTTCTCCAAAGCAATGAGCGCTCTCACTTATCATACAACAGCAAGCGAAAAAAGGTTGGGGGTGCGCAGAATCAAAAACGCGCCGGGGCGGGCGCGTTTTTGGGTTGTAAAAAACTTTCAGCAAAGCTGGCTAATTTTCTCGAAAAGCACCTTGAAACTGGCGCATTTTCCACTCTCGGCCAATTGGAGGAAATCTTCAGCTTCTACCAATGCCAGAATTCTTTCCATCTGATCTTTTGACTTAGAATAACGCTGGCCAACCAATGTCAAAATCTCATCTAAAATTGCTGCAGGATGAAAAAAAGCTGTTTCTGGATCAAGAATAGCAAGATCATATCCCAACCGTTCTTGAATAAACTCAACAGTTAGGAGCGAATCGAGTTTAAGACGTAAGTTATCTAAACCTAATAGCCAAGCTTCTAACTCCATGACAGCGTAGAAAAAAGAAATTTCATCAGGGTTGCTGTATTTGCTGATGATTTTTTGAGTTGTATCTAAAAATTCTTGTGTCACTTGGGGATCTATTTGATGCGTTCTTCTCTTGTAGGCGCTGGAATACATATCGCGTAAGCCAATAATTTCGAAGCCTTTGGCAATCAATCCATTTTTGCGCTCTAAAATTATGGCCAAAACCCGCTCGTCATTTCCTACATTGATGATTTGTAGGTGAATTCTGGGATTGGTTTTGCTACCGTACATTTGAAATAAAGGGTCAGTCATAAGGTACACTTTTGCGGCGACCAAACCAAAAAAGTGGAGACAAATGACTGACCGCTACAAAGTATACACAAAAGTTTTGAAAGTGCTGAAAGAAATGTTGAGCTTGTCCCATCCGGGTCACGTTTTGACCTTGGCCATGTTGATTGCCGGGATTGTGATCAGCCGGAAAGCGCAATTATCAGCCGTGAGTGCCGAGACAGCGACCAAAGCCAAGGACAAAAGCACTGAAATGCGCTTGAGGCGCTGGGTGAAACACAAAAGCATAGATACTGATATGGTGTATATGCCCTTTGCCAAACAGATTTTGGAAACTCTCTCGGCACAGCCCTTGGTT